>VYFX01000074.1 GCA_009842205.1 Paracoccaceae bacterium
ATCTGGTAGTTTGCTTGGAATAAGATTTTAAGTTTAATTTTTGTTATCATTATCAAGTTTCACTTTGGGAAAAGTTGATAGCCCATGGAATCTAGTAAAACATATCTAATGAAAGTTGCACCTCAATCCTTTTTGGGATTTATAACGTAATATATCCGCAGATTGCTTAAGGTACAATTCATTGTTTTGTGGATATTTATTGATTGATATAACTTTAAAAAAGTTATTACTTTCCAAGTCTCATTTGAGAAGTTAGAAGATAAAATTTTACAAGCAGTTTATGGACCTGAATAGAACCCCTCTAAATGAATTCCACAAACTCCAGGGTGCCAAGATGGTTCCCTTTGCCGGGTTCGAAATGCCTGTTCAATACCCCATGGGGACCATTAAGGAACATATTCATACCCGTACCAAGGTAGGACTATTTGACGTCAGCCACATGGGACAGATTGCCATTTATTCTAAAGGCAGGGAATCCATAAACGATATTGTGAAATACCTTGAATCCATTCTACCCATAGACTTGGAGAATTTTGGATTTGAAAAACAAAAATATGCCCTCCTTACTACAGAAAACGGGGGTATTATTGATGATGTAATGATAACCAAGAAGAAGGATTATATTTTCCTCATTGTCAATGCAGCCAACAAGCAGGAAGATCTGGACTATCTCCATTCCAGTATCGGATCAAAATGTGAAATAGTTGAATTGAAGGATAGGGCACTTTTGGCAATACAGGGTCCCAAGGCGGCGGAGATTACCTCCCGAATCCTGCCTGAAATTTATGAAATGAGATTCCTTGATGTATTGGAGATGGAATCGGAGTTCGGCAATTTGTCGATTTCAAGGTCCGGCTATACTGGTGAGGATGGTTACGAAATATCCATTCCCGGGGAAACAGCAGTTGATTTTTCGGAAAAGCTTTTGTCGATGGGAGAAGTTCAATTTATCGGCTTGGCAGCTCGGGATACATTAAGGCTTGAAGCTGGATTATGCCTTCATGGAAATGATATCGACAAATCCACTTCGGTAATCGAGGCTGGTTTATGGTGGTCAGTTTCCAAGGCAAGAAGACCAGGGAACGACAAGGAGGGAGGTTTTCCGGGCTATGATTATCTCAAAACCCAACTCAGGGATGGTGTTGAAAGAATGTTGGTTGGCCTGAAACCTCGTGGTCGGTTACCGGTAAGGGCAGGAAACAAAATTTATAATCATGAGACTGATGGTCAGGAAGCGGGGTGGGTAACTTCAGGTGGATATGGAGCAACAATCCAGGGTCCCGTTGCAATGGGTTATGTTAATACTGATGAGGTAAGGAAAAATTCCGTTCTGTACTGTGAGGGTAGAAGATCAAGAATTCCCATTGATATTCATTTGAGAAATTTTGTGGGTAACAGGTTTAAGCGTTAGTTAAGGAGGAAAAGATGAAATACACCGAGGATCACGAATGGGTTCGTAAGGAGGGAGATATATTCACCATCGGTATAACCGAGTATGCGTCTGAAGAATTGGGTGATGTGGTTTATGTGGACCTCCCGGAAGAAGGTGACGATTTTTCAACCGGGGATGATGTTGCTGTTATAGAGAGTGTCAAGGCAGCATCTGAAATCATTGCTCCCATGGCCGGTACGATTGTCGAAATCAACGAGGAGTTGGTAGATAATCCTGCTTTGGTCAACGAGGACCCAATTGAAAAGGGTTGGTTTTTCAAAATCGAGGCGGCTGATCCGGGTGAATATGATAACCTGATGTCGGAAAAAGAATATCAGGAATTGATTTCATGAAATCAAAACAAGCCTATGACCCCTATGACTTTGCCAAACTAAGACATGTTGGTCCTTCGGCAAAGGAAATAGACGAGATGCTCGAAGTGGTCGGCTATAAAAGCCTTGACCACTTGATTGAAGCGGTATTGCCAAAAAGATTAAGGGAACTTCATCTGGGAGATGAACCTCTCCTGGAATTGGGGAATCCATTAACGGAAGCCGAACTCCCGGAAGTGCTTCAAAAACTTATCGGTGAAAATCAAACCTTTACCTCGCTGATCGGGATGGGCTTCTATGGTACGATTACTCCACCCGTACTTGTAAGGAACATTTTGGAAAACCCGGCTTGGTATACTGCATATACGCCGTATCAACCCGAGATCAGTCAGGGTCGCTTGGAAGTTCTTTTAAATTATCAAACAATTGTAAGTGATTTGACAGGTCTTGGCTGTGCCAACGCATCCTTGCTTGATGAAGCAAGTGCTGGAGCTGAAGCCATGGCAATGGCTTACAGGATTTCCCGCTCGAAAAGTAACAAGTTTTTTGTTGGTTCCTGGTGCCATCCCCAAACCAAGGAGGTTATCAAGACCAGGGCCAAACCCTTGGGAATTGAAATTATCGAAGGATGTCCATTTGTGGATTTGAAGCCCAATGAAGTGTTTGGTGCCATTTTCCAATATCCCAATACATTCGGTAACTTGTCTGATTATTCAGGCTTGGTAGAGAAATTGAAGAAATCCAAGGCCATTGCAATTTTTGCAACAGACCTCATGGCCCTGACACTCTTGAAAGAACCTGCAGCCTTTGGGGCTGATATTTGTATCGGATCGACCCAACGGTTTGGAATGCCCCTAGGATTTGGGGGCCCACATGCTGCTTTCATTTCAACAACCATGAAATATGTCCGGCAATTGCCTGGACGGATTGTGGGGGTATCAAAGGATTCACGTGGTAATACCGCCTTGAGACTAGCTCTCCAGACCAGGGAGCAACACATCCGGAGGCAAAAGGCCACATCCAATATATGTACCGCACAGGTACTTCCCGCAGTTGTAGCGAGTTTGTACGGTGTTCTTCATGGTCCAATCGGTTTGAAGGCGATTGCACGTGGGATTCATGGACGTACTGTTTGGCTTGGGCAAAAACTTGAAGATAATGGCTACAAGGTAAATCATGAAGCATTTTTTGATACCTTGTCGGTTCAGGTTGGAAATTCTTCATCAATCATGCTTCAAGGTTTGACCAACGGGATCAATTTCAGAAAAATCGATGAAAACACCATTGGAATTTCACTTGATGAAACAACCACTGCGGAGGTCTTGCAAAGGGTTTGCTCATCATTCGGCATAGAAGTCAATCCGGCAGAAATGCTAACTTTGGACCCGACAAGCCTTAATGCCATATCGGCTGAATTTGCCAGAACTTCGGAATTCATGCAAAACCAGGTATTCAACATGAACCGTTCCGAAGCTGCCATGACGAGATATATCCGGCAATTGGCAGATCGTGACCTGGCCTTGGACAGAACCATGATTCCTCTTGGTTCCTGTACCATGAAATTGAATGCAACTACAGAAATGGCTCCAATCACACAGCCACAATTTACCAATATTCATCCTTATGCTCCAGAAGAGCAGGTAGGAGGATACAGGAATCTAATAGATGATCTTTGTCAAAAACTCTGTTTGATTACCGGTTTTGACGGGTTTTCGGTCCAACCTAACTCCGGGGCTCAAGGCGAGTTCGCTGGTTTGATGGCAATTAAGGGCTATCACCAAAGCATTGGTGAGGTTCAAAGGGATATCGTTCTTATTCCCAAGTCAGCTCATGGAACCAATGCGGCTTCGGCTGTACTAGCTGGCCTGAAAGTCATTGAAATCGACACTAATGCGGATGGAACCATTGATGTCGACCATATGCAATCCTTGATCAGTGAAAATGCTGACAGTATTTCGGCGGCAATGATTACATACCCTTCTACCCATGGTGTATTCGAAGGCTCCATCACGGAGGTTTGTCGGTTGATTCATGAGGTTGGGGGGCAGGTTTATCTTGATGGTGCAAATTTCAATGCCATGGTTGGCATCCTCAGACCTGGCGATATTGGTGCAGATGTTTCCCACTTGAACCTGCACAAAACCTTTTGCATTCCTCATGGGGGAGGTGGTCCCGGTGTCGGTCCGATAGGAGTGAAATCACATTTGATCCCCTTCCTGCCCGGGGATCCAATGAACGGGAACGGTTCCGGGGCAGTCAGTTCAACGGAATTTGGCTCAGCGCTGGTATTGGTAATTTCCTGGGTGTATATCAAATTGATGGCCGGCAAGGGTTTGGCCTTGGCTACAAAGCTTGCCATATTGAATGCCAATTACGTGACCAAGAGACTTCGGGAGAAATACGATATTTGTTATTCCGGTAATGAAGGTCTTGTTGCCCATGAATGTATTGTTGATACCAGGGTTTCCATCGAGGGAACCGATCTAGTGATTGATGATATTGCCAAGAGATTAATTGATAATGGCTTCCATCCACCAACCATGAGTTTCCCGGTGGCAGGGACATTGATGGTCGAACCAACCGAGTCGGAACCAAAGGCAGAATTGGACCGCTTTATCAACGCCATGCTGGCCATAGCAGATGAAATCCAAGCGGTAAAAGATGGGACCATGGATAGTGAGAACAATCCATTGACAAACGCACCTCATACCTTAGATGATTTAGTTGGTGATTGGGACAGACCTTATACCAGGGAAGAGGGCTGTTTACCGATAGGAGCATTCCGGCCGGATCGATACTGGTCGCCAGTCAACAGGGTTGATAATGTATTCGGAGACAGAAACCTGATTTGCACAAGGAATTTCTAGCAAAAGTCTTTGAATTGAATTTATGGGGTCGTAGCTCAGTCGGGAGAGCGTGTCGTTCGCAATGACAAGGTCGGGGGTTCAATTCCCCCCGGCTCCACCAAAGTTCAAGTATGATTATTGTCGAATGAAAACTTGAAAACCAACCCAGGCGGTTAATTGATTATTGAACCTGCTCCATAAGTCAAAAAATGCAACTGATTAATTATTTCTGATAAAATACCATTTTTGGTGCCCAATCATACCATTTCTCAATAGTAACCTTCAATAGGCAACTCCATAGTAACTTCCGGATTTTCAGTTTTTCATTACAGTTTGGCCTATGAACAGGTACCGATTAATTTTATCCTTTCAGACTGTCTTGTAAACTCCTCCCATATATTGCCGACAATTGACTTCACGTAATCAACGGTTTTAAATACCCGATCGACAAAATGATTGACCTTGAGGACTGGAAGACATTCTCGGCCGGGTTGATCCGGATCTATTAGTGGAACCGGGGCTGCTTGAAAGAATAGTCTGCTTGGAAAAGAAAAGAGGGGTTTTTCAAATTAATCCAGTTTATCAGTAATTCGGCACTGAAATAATTTGAAAAAAAATAAGGGTTACGTGACAGTTTATTGTGAGAAATAACAATTCCAATTTTTTCATACAATTTCATCACTTCCACCATTTTTCCTTTCCCCGGTAGTTTTTTGCGGTAGATGGGTATAAGCCTCACCTTGCGACTTCGTCGCAACCCGCCCTGACAAAAACGGATACTCCGGTTTGCTATCCGGCTTGAATCCTTTCACCCATGCTGGAGTGATGGGAGTGGTGCACTGCCCAACGGCAACCATTGCTCCATGTTCAAAAGGTTGATTGCATTGCATGTGTCAATACCGATTTAAAATACACCATATTGTCGATTTAAAAGTACACCACTATTAAGCCCCAAAAAATGCATATGGCAATTGTAATTGTTAGCATTCCTGCCTAAACTGCTACTTCATTAAAGGGTGGGGCTGAATATTTACAAAAATCGACACATTTCATGTATTTCATAAATCCGGCAATGACGTATTGTGGATAAATCAAGAGGTATATATTGTGGTCAATAACATGGGAATTATATATTTGTTGGACACAGAAAAATGTTTCGTTTCGCTGTCATCTGCGCTTATGATTGGTCGGGCGTTGTAGCGACTCCACCTGATTCCTAGTCGTCAATCCGAGAATAACCACATGACAAGAAGCCTGTCAGCAATATCACGACGCCCCGATGCCAAACTCACCGCACCTGAGCGGCAGGGGTGTGTCGGCGAACATGGCCCTAGCACTGCTGGACTTCGTGCCTCAGCGGATGGAGTCACCTGATGCGTCTGTCGTGGAACGAAATCCGCCCGCGCGCCGCTGCTTTTGCCGAGGATTGGAAGAACGCGGCTTATGAAAAGGGTGAGACGCAAAGTTTCTACAACGATTTCTTCCATGTATTCGGAGTTCAGCGGAGGAGCGTGGCGCGCTACGAAGCGCACGTTGACAAGCTGAACAATCGGTCGGGCTTCATCGACCTGTTCTGGCCGGGCGTATTGCTCGTCGAACAGAAGAGCGCTGGGCGCGATCTCCGCAAAGCCTACGAACAGGCCGGGGAGTATTTCGACGCGCTGGCGGAACGCGACCGCCCTCGCTACATACTGGTGAGCGACTTCCAGACTTTTGAGCTTCACGATCTGGACGAACGCACACACGTAGACTTCCCACTGGCGGATTTGCCTAACCATGTAGAATCCTTCGGCTTCATTCTCGGTGTTCAGCGGCGGACGTTCCGCGATCAGGATCCGGCAAACATTGAGGCCGCCGAATTGGTGGGACAGCTACACGACGCGCTTGCGGATTCAGGACAACAGGGTCATGAACTGGAACGTTTCCTCGTGCGCGTCGTGTTCTGCATGTTCGCCGACGATACAGGAGTGTTTGAGCCGCGAGACATTTTCCTCGACTTCATCGAGACGCGCACTAGCGAGGACGGGGCCGATCTCGGGCCATGGCTGGCACAACTTTTTGAGGTGCTCGACAGACCGGAAGGACAACGGGCCTCAACACTCGACGAGGACCTCATCCGGTTTCCCTACGTAAACGGCGATCTGTTCAAAGAGCATCTGCAAACGTTTTCCTTTGATTCTACAATGCGGGAGGCGCTGCTCAATGCCTGCCGTTTTGACTGGTCGAACATATCGCCGACAATTTTCGGTGCCCTGTTCCAGTCGGTGATGGACCCGACGACCCGCCGGGCGTTGGGGGCACATTATACCACCGAGAGAAACATACTCAAGGTGATCGAGCCATTATTCATGGATGACCTACGCGCCGAGTTCAAGCGGATATGCGAGCGTCGCCGGGGTCGCCTCACTGCACTCCATAAATTCCAGGAGAGGCTGGGCAATCTGACCTTCCTTGACCCGGCCTGTGGCTGCGGTAACTTCCTCATCATTTCCTACCGGGAATTGCGTATGCTGGAGATCGAGGTCATCCGAGAGATTAGGGAAGTCAGCAAGCGTGGTGGCCAAGCCATGCTTGACGCTACCTGGGAATCATTGGTGGACGTGGATCAGTTCTACGGGATCGAGCTTAGCGAATTCCCGGCCCGAATTGCAGAGACCGCGCTTTGGATGATGGATCATATTATGAACAATAGGCTGAGCCTTGAGTTCGGCCAGACTTTCGTGCGCATCCCGCTTAAGAAATCGCCACATATCCGCCAGTGTGATGCCCTAGAAATGGAGTGGTCCGATCTACTGCCGCCAGAGGACTGCTCCTTCGTGCTAGGCAACCCGCCCTTTGCGGGCGCGAAGAAACAGACGATATACCAGCGTGCACAGGTGCGCGGCATCGCGGTACTCGGCAGGGACGGCGGGACGCTCGACTATGTCTGCGCGTGGTTCATCAAGGCTGGGGAATATGTCAAGGGCGGCGATGCCCGAATTGCCTTCGTTGCGACCAACTCGATCACGGTGGGTGAACAGGTCTCGCAGCTCTGGCCAGTTCTGTTCGGGCGCTGCAAGCTTGAGATCGCCTTCGCACACAGGACTTTTGCCTGGGGATCCGACGCACGCGGGAAGGCGTATGTGCATGTTGTCATTCTCGGTCTTGACCAGCGCAAAGCCGCACGGGCGGAGAAGCGGCTGTACAGCTATCCCGACATTAATGGCGACCCTGATGAGAGCGGTCATCCGGCACTTTCGCCCTACCTGTTCGCCGCGGCCGGGCTGTCCGACCCACATCTAGTGGTACGGAAGGAAATCAGACCGATCAACGGCTTGGGAAGACTGATAATCGGATCCAAACCCATCGACGGTGGCAACTTAATTTTCGATGCGGCGGAACGTTACGCGTTTCTGGAGGCGGAACCGGAAGCCGCGCCGTGGCTTCGGCCTTTCATCGGTGCACGGGAATATTTGCAGGGCGGCGAGCGTTGGATTCTGGCGTTGCACGACACACCGCCGACTGTTCTGGCGCGGTTGCCCCATGTGAGGGATCGGATCGCCGCGGTCCGGGCCTATCGCCAAGCTAGTATGAGTGCGACAACGCGGAATCTCGCTGCGATACCGACTCTCTACCATGTCAATGTTCTTCCCACCGAGCCGTTTTTGGCTATACCCCGAGTTAGTTCCGAGCGCCGCGACTATGTCCCCATAGGCTGGCTGGAACCGCCATGTATTCCCAGTGACGCCGTGGAGGTGTTGCTGAACGCCACGCTTTCCGACTTCGCACTACTTACTTCAGCCATGCATATGGCGTGGCTGCGCCATATCGGCGGGCGGTTGGAGAGCCGTTACCGCTATTCCATCGGCCTCGTCTACAACACTTTCCCGCTTCCACCTCATGGCACGAAACTTTCAAAACTGGAGCCACTGGCGCAGGCGGTGCTTGATGCCCGCGCCATTCATTGTAACGCAACGCTCGCCCAACTTTACGATCCTGACTCGATGCCACCGAACCTTCAGCGTGCGCATAAGAAACTCGACCGTGCGGTGGACCGTCTCTACCGGCGGGGTGGGTTCACTTCCGAACGCGAACGCGTGGAGCATTTGTTCATGCGGTATGAAGAGCTTTCAGCCCCATTGGGATCACAAGCGAACATGAAACACAAACAAAAGACACGCCGCAAGCCCAAGGTCAGTATCGGGTGAATTTCTCTCCTCACCGAGTCAGACAAATGTTATTTCCCATTTTATTTTGTCACGTAACCCCTAGATTTTCTCACTTTAATCTAATGCCGGATCAGTGAGAATCCGAATTAATGTGAGAATCATCCCCTATTTCCTTTCCAAGCAGAAAATTCTTTCAGGCAGCCCCGGTTCCACAAATCGAACCGTATCAACCCGGAGACCCTAACAGAACCCTGGGAAGGAGGCTAGCAATGCGGGCCTCTTGCTCCCCGGTCACTCTTTCCCAATTGTGAATAGTAACAAAAATTAAGGATTTAGGTGACAGTTTATTGTGAGAAAAATACGTAATACCATAGATATACTTACCAATGGTGTCATGTAAATTAATGACAAGATGTTATTGACCACATTATTACTTCTTGATTTACCCACAATAGGCCTGTCGGATTGGTGAGATAAAGGAAATGTGTCGATTTTTTTTGGAATCAAGTTAAATGTCTGAATTCAAAGATACAAAAGTACAATTGTATCCGGGGTAAAAACATGAGATTTGTGTTTAACCGATGCTTGTAATTGATTTCAGAAATCCTTCGGTGACTTTCAGGCTTTTTGAAGTCAGTGCACAGATTTGGGGAAAGATAATCCATTCCAGAGTCCACATGGAACCTGATCTTTCCTGTTCATGCATCAGGGACTGATGCATTCCTGCCGCTAGCAAGGGAAGATAATGACCAAAGGTTATCAATAGTTCAGGGTCGATCGGATTCGACTTGTGTGGCATTGCTGAAGACGTCCCACCTCCAGTGAATTCAATCTGTTCCATTTGAGCCATCAAGGTTAAGTCCTTGCCAATCTTGGCCAAAATACCCACCAGATTGCCACACCAATCAGTATAGTTGCAAAATACAGTACGATCAGTCTGCCAACCATGTTCGATTGTTTCCAAACCGAGTTCTTTCCCTACCAGCAATGCGATTTCTGTTGCCTTTCCACTCCATTCGCCCCTATTACCAACTGGTCCTGCCAATTGGAGAATTTGACAATTTTTATCCACAATCGTGAGAGTAGACTTCAACTTTACCAATGGTTCTCGCCAAGAAGCAATTCGGTCACCGACAGTAATCATTTTGGCAGGCTGCATGCGCGTGTACCCTTGAAGTGGTTCAGAGCCAAATTTTTTTTCCAGACTTTGCAGGTAACCTACAATTTCTTCCAGATTTCGATGAAAAATCCTACTTAATTCAGGTAAAATCATTACCAATGAAGTATCCATCAAGTCTTGGCTGGTCGTGCCTAAATGAAAATCTGATGAATAGGGTGTACCAATCTCCTTCTTGAGTTGGCGAACATATCCGGGGACAGGTATTCCATCCACTTGGGTTGTCTTGATCAAGTCCTCGATATCAGGTACAAAATTCGAGATCGTTGATAGAATTTTGTCATGGCTTGGCTTGGTAATTTTACCTGTTTCATACAAGGCCCTGGTCAATGCTATTTCAAATTTGTTGAAATTATCCAGCAACCTGTCGGTCGAGAAAAGGGCTTCAGCTTCAGGCTCACCCAGAAGTGCCTTCAACAATCCCTTATTGTAAGGATTATGGACCATCTTAGACCGCCTTCAGGGCTATGGCGATACCCTGTCCAACGCCTATGCACATTGCTGCGATGGCATTCTTTTTCTTTTGATGAAACATTTCCAGGGCAGCAATCCCCGTTATTCTTGTTCCGGACATACCTAAGGGATGACCATAAGCAATGGCCCCGCCATTGGGATTGATTCTGGGATCATCATCTTCAAGATTCAGGTATCGTGTGGTAGCCAAACTTTGACTTGCAAATGCTTCATTGATCTCAAGAATATCACATTTTTCAAGATCCAGTTTAAATTTCCTGCAAAGCCTATTGATGGCGTAAGCAGGTCCTATACCCATTATTCTGGGTTCAACCCCAATTGTACTGCCTCCAACTATCCGGGCAATTGGATTTAACTTGAATTCATCAATTGCTCTTTCCGAAGCAAGCAAAAGTGCTGCCGCACCATCATTTACACCGGAAGAGTTACCTGCTGTTACCGTACCGCCTGATCGAAAAGGAGTCGGGAGGGATGATAACTTCTCAAGGGAAGTCTGCCTTGGGTGTTCATCAGAAGATATGACCAGTGGATCGCCTTTTCTTTGGGGAACGGAAACTGGGATAATTTCATCCTTGAGATAATCCTTTTCACCTGATTTTGAGGCTTTTTGCTGGGACCAAAGAGCAAATTTATCCTGATCCTCTCTGGAAATATTGAAATCCTCAGCAACATTTTCAGCCGTTTCAGGCATTGAATCGGTTCCGTACAGTTCCTTCATGACAGGATTAACAAAGCGCCATCCTATGGTAGTGTCATAAATCTCGGCATTTCTCCCAAAGGCTTGTGAAGATTTGGGTAAAACGAACGGTGCCCGGGACATGCTTTCGGTTCCACCTGCTACGACAAGATCTGCTTCATTGGCCTTGATTTGTCTTGCCCCTATAAGAATGGCATCCATCCCGGAACCACATAACCTATTCACTGTCGTACCAGGAACCGTATGAGGATATCCTGCCAGCAAAAGTCCCATTCTTGCAACATTTCGATTATCTTCACCTGCTTGATTTGCACATCCGATTATGACTTCATCCACCCGGGTATAATCCAGATCCGGATTTTTTTCCAAAATCTGTTTAAGCGTTAGAGCACAAAGGTCGTCAGGCCGGATTGAGGATAATGAACCACCAAATCTGCCTATTGGTGTGCGATGGTAGGAACAAATGAATACCTCAGTCATTGGCCCGAATTTCCTGTTTTTGAATGCGCAATTCTGGTCCGCTCCTGCAAATCTCTGAGGACTTCAAGCTCCAACTTGGTCGGAGGAATATTTTCATCAAGCGTCTCAGAATACCTGATTGGCCAGCCAACACTTTCCTGCATGGCTTCCCTGGTAACACCTGGGTTTAAGGCAACAACCTCAAATTCCTTGGTTGTCGGGTCGGGCTTCCAAATGGCCATATCGGTAACGAGCAATTGCGGTCCCTTGGTTTGAATACCCTTGTCGGATCTTTCGTTGAAGCCATTTCCAAACCCGTACGAGGTAAAGAAATCGATTTTGTTGACAAAACTCCTGGGGGATTGCTTCATTATAATATAAACCTGTTTCGAATGTGAAGCAATCTCGGGAGCACCACCACCACCTGGCAATCTGACCTTGGGTTTCTCGTAATTTCCAATAACCGTGGTGTTGATGTTGCCAAAACGATCGAGTTGGGCCGCCCCCAGAAAGCCGACTGTAATCCGTCCCCCCTGAAGCCAGTAATTGAACATTTCGACCCCTGATACGGTGGTCAGTGCCGTACTGCAAAGTTCACCATCACCTATGGATAAAGGCAATACATCAGGTGCGGTTCCAATGGTACCAGATTCGTAGATCAATGTGATATCAGGGGCATTTGTTAATTTGGCCAGGTTACATGCCGCTGATGGAGCACCGATACCCACAAAACAGACATCATCATTTTTCAGGAGCCTGGCAGCTGAAACAACCATGATTTCGTAAGATGAATAATTCATGTCAATCTCTCAGATGCTCCACCCGCTCATTGAATACCTCCGGTCCCTGTTCAAGGACATTTTTCTGCATCCAATCCCTGAAGGCATTTCTGTCACTGGAAATCTTGTCCCACTCCAGATAGGAAGAATTGTCCCTTTCATAGTAACCTTGTGCATAGGAGGGATGGGCACCACCCGGAACAACCGAAATTGAAGTTATCGCCCAAGAGGGGATAATGCATGCATTGGGATGAGTATTCAATTCAGGTACAATTTCCTCAACTGTTACAATTGCCTTTTTTGCACTTAATGCTGCTTGCTTTTGGACTCCGATTATTCCTTCAACCAGAACATTGCCTTTGCTATCCGCCTTTTGGGCATGAATTACGGCCACATCCGGTCGCAGGGCAGGGACCGCAGCCAATGTTTCACCCGTAAATGGACATTCAATGGATTTGATGTTTGCATTTATTCCCTTGAGACCCGCTCCCTGGTATCCCCTCAAAATTGCTAGAGGCAAATTCGAGGCTCCGGCTTCATAGGAATTGGCCATTGCGGCATGAGAATGCTCTTCTATGGCCAAGGGTCTGGGCCAGTCATTTTCCACGGCATCCCTCAAACGCCTCAACAAACCCACACCAGGGTTTCCGGCATAGGAAAAAACCAATTTACTGACCATGCCCATCCCGATCATCTGGTCATAAATTACATCGGGCGTCATGCGGGCCAGTGTAAGATCAGTTATACCACTCCGAATTGTCTCGTGAGCTGCGGCATAGGGAATTAAATGGGTAAAACCTTCAAATACCACAAATGATCCGGAAAACAGGTTTTCATTGATTGCTGTTGACAAGGATTGGAATTTGGCCATGTGTCTGGGAAGGGGTTAAATGTCAAAAAATACAGTTTCGTTTTCACCCTGCAGGACAATATCGAATTGATACATGCCATCAGTAATGGGTTTCGCCAACAATGTATTTATTCTGTTTTGATGTTCAAGGCGGTTGAGAACCGGATCTTCAGAATTGGCTTCAACCTCCTCCGGAAAGTACATTCTGGTATGCAAACCCAGATTTATGCCCCGGGCTGCAACCCATATGCTGATAAAGGGAGCCTGCAATTTACTGGTGGACAAATATGGGATTCTACCGGGCTTGATGGTATCAAAATGAAATTCACCCGTGAGTATGTCGGTGGGTTGGCGTCCCCAGCCTTGAAAATTCCGATCAGGTTCACCTCGATTTTCAGCTGGACTATTGAACAAACCCTGAGCATCAGCTTGCCATAATTCAATAATGCCATCCTTGATCGGCGTACCCGTACCATCGAATATTTTGCCATTTATGGAAATCCTGGTACCAAGGGTTTTTTCATTGATCATTTTTGATCCCAAATGACTACCACCATAAATGGTTTCCAGGCCAGCTGTTTGTGGAGTACATCCGATATGTACATAAGGTCCTGCAGTTTGTGAGGGCAATTCCTGATAGATCTTGGGAGACAGGGTCATTTAATTTCCTTCAGGACGGTTTTCGAACAGTGTGGACCTACGACCTCTGAGTACAAGATTGAATTCATAGGCCAAGGTATCCATGGGTATGGTGTTAGCCATATCCAAACGGGCAATCAACAGGTCAATTGCTTCCTTGTCCGGGATGGTATTTACAATGGGACATATCTTTATCAATGGATCACCCTCAAAGTACATCTGGGTAATGAGCCTTTGGGAAAATCCCGGTCCAAACAGGGAAAAATGTATATGTGAAGGGCGCCAATCATTTATCCCATTGGGCCAGGGGTAGGGGCCAGGTTTAATGGTTCGGAATTCATAGTTACCATCTTCCCCGGTTATTGTTCGACCACAACCGCCAAAATTGGGATCCAAGGGTCCGATATACTTATCTTTGGTATGTCGATATCGTCCGGCCGAGTTGGCCTGCCAAATTTCGATCAAGGCCCCCTCTATTCCTTTTCCCCTCTCATCCATCAACCTGCCATAAACAATTATTCGTTCACCAATGGGGGATTTGTCTTTTGCCGAGTAGTTAAGAATCAAATCATTATCTGTTGGTCCCAGATCTTCATGCCCAAAGACCGGTCCGGTTATTTCAGATATTCCATTGCCTATAGAAACCAGGGCCAATTTGGGTGATCGTGCTATGCTGCTTTTGTAATCAGGTGCATAGGCAGGGGGATGGATCTTAAAATTTCGTGGAAAAAATCCCCCTGAAGAAGGTGGTTTATTGGTCAATTTCAACTTCCTTCTTCCATTTCTTCATAAGTCTTTTTGGCGACTTTAATTACCGAATTCGCAGCTGGAACACCAGCATATATAGCGACATGCAGTAGTACTTCAGAAATATCCTCCTTGGTTGCGCCAGTATTTGCGGTAGCTTTCAAATGCATGGCAAATTCTTCCTCATGACCCATGGCAGCCAACAATGCAAGGGTTATCATGGACCTTTCACGAAGGGTCAGATGGGGACGAGACCAGACTTTTTCCCATGCCGCACTGGTAATCAATTCCTGAAAGGGTGCATCGAAGTCGGTCGTCAATTTGTTTGCCAAATCCACATGGGAATTACCCAAAACCTTTCTTCTGGTAAGATTTCCCAACGTGTTAGGATTGTTTTCTTCTCTTGAATTCAAGGGCAAATGAACTCCAAATAAATGACACACCATATCCGGTTTGTATCCAGATAGATTTTTTCTGTTATCAATATATCTTAATAGGTTAATTAAATTGAATTGGCAATTTTGACAGTCTAAAAATTCTAATCAAATACATAGTGGATGAATTTCAAAAATGAAAAATTCTGGAATTTCTGAAGAGAACTACGGTCAAAGGGATAGAAGGGGGCATTGGAAGCCATTTGAAAAAATAGAGTACGCACCCCTTTTCGTTTGGCCCATTAAGCCTGTCAAATTGATAAAGTGGATCTTTGGATTCCCAGGATATCTTTACCCTTGGAACATCATCTATTTTTTGCTCAGTTTGGTTGTATGGTGGGTATTTCTGCCTCCACTTGAGACCATGAAAACCTTTGAACCAGGTTGGATGCTGCAGATATTAATTAGAAATGCCGGATTGATGGCTGCCTGGTTTGGTGCTTTCCACCTTCATCTGTATGTAAAAAAACGTCAGGGTAGGGAGTTCAAATACAATCCTTCCTGGCTTGAGACAGATGGGTCGGCCTTTTTGTTCAGAAGCCAGATAAAGGATAATTTGACTTGGTGCTTTGCCAGCGGATTACCTATTTGGTCGGGATATGAAATTCTGACCTTCTGGATGATGGCCAATGGCTATATCCCTCATTTGAACTTCAGTGAAAACCCGATCCTTTTTATTGTTATGCTGTTATTGATTCCCATGATAAGGGAGTTTCATTTCTATTGCATACATCGACTTATTCACTGGCCTCCCTTGTACCGAACAGTCCACAAGGTACATCATGCCAATTCAAATCCCGGTCCATGGTCGGGATTGTCAATGCATCCGGTCGAACACCTGATTTACTTTTCGAGTATCTTTATACACTGGATAATCCCATCCCATCCTATTCATGTCATAAATCAGCTGTTCCATGCAGGCTTGTCTCCGGGACCTGATCATACTGGTTTTGACAAGATCGTTATAGAAGGAAAGGGTGCAATTGATACACATTGTTTCGCACATTACCTCCATCACAAGTATTTTGAGGTAAATTATTCGGATGGAATTTTTCCTTTTGACAAGTGGTTTGGAACCTTTCATGATGGAACTGCGGAGGCGGATAAGCAAATGAACGAGCGGCTGAAAAGGAAAGCCATTAGGCTTAATTCCTAAATTTTACCAAGCCTTTTCTGACAGACCTCTTTCGATCGATTAGGAAATGATCAAACTCCCATCATAAAAGGGTTATTGGATAATTGTGGTTGTAAATCTGAAATAAGAAAATAATAAATCTAAATTCAACAGAAATTTACCCTAATCGAACATCTGTAATGCATCGTCAATAATGAAGAAATTATTTTCCATCCTTTTATTCGTAATCATGGCGTCAACAATTTCAGGTTGTATGGAGGCCATTGAAATTAATGAACCCAGTCAGGCACAGCACGTAGAAGCCAATAGAATACTGAATGAAACTTACCTTACACCTCCTCGGGACATACATCCATTTCGGATGCAAGCAACCGTGAATAGAATAGCCCCAAGGATCAGAGCAGCAAGCTACAGGGTTTGCCTGGACCTTCAACGACCACAATATCATTGCGACCTCGTACAGAGATCCACAATTTACATCCATCAAAATAATCCACAAATCAATGCAGCAGCCGATGAGAACAGTGATATTCATTTATTTGGTGGCTTGATAAACATATCGGGTTCTGATGATGAAGTAGCTGCTGTATTGGCCCACGAGTTTGCCCATGTCATGTTTGTACATGTGGAAAAGAAATATTTGAGTGCATTGATTGGACAAAGTATTGCCTTGGCCTTGGTTTCTGATAGTGCAACTCCCGAAAGTCAACAATACTGGGCAGATTTGGGTGCCGGAATTGGTGCAACAGCCTACAGTCCTGAGATGGAACTGGAGGCTGACAGAGCAGCAGTATATATTTTACTTTATGCTGGTTACAGGCCTGAGGCAATGCAAGATTTTCTTGTACGTGCGACACGAGAAAGCGCCCGACAAGCCAATCTAGGCATTTATACTGTCAGTTTTTTGCAAACCCATCCGAGCAACAGCAACAGAATGGCCCATTTGGTTTCGGCAATTCAGGATGCCAGAATTGGTAGGCCTCTGGTATCAACCGGATTCTGAACCTCATAATTTTGGCTAAACGGAATAGCAAAACATAAGAGCATAAGTACGGCCATTTATTAAATTTCACTGACAAATACTAAATTTATAAATCTTCAGTAATCGCTGCGTGAGGACATAGTTCTACTTGGATTTTCGGGGATCCAGAAAATTACATGAGACGGGATTTGATCAACATACCTGAAACGAATTTATCGTAAGGATCGTTGAAAAGAGATCTGGAAATTTTGATTACTCATTTTATGATCAACACAATTGATGTATGTAATATCTGATATTATCTGTTATTTTTTAATAAATCTGATATTTAGGGTAGTTGATAGTATGCTTCATTCATTAACTGGCTTGTCCAGTAATTGGAAGCCAACACGCATAAAGTATTAGGAATAAAGACTTGTCAGAAAATTTACGAATCGCAATTGCGGGCATAGGGTTGGTTGGCAAACGCCATGCTGAAGCAATCAATCGATTACCGGGGATTTCTCTTTGTGCCGTAGTTGACCCTGAAGAAGCCGGTCGAAAATATGCAACCAAACACAATCTGCCTTGCCTCGATTCATTGGGAGATTTGTTTGCAGAATTATCCCCGGATGGTGTGATACTGGCGACACCGACCAAGTTACATGTTGAACAGGGGTTGGAATGTATTAAGCATGGTTGCCCTGTATTGGTTGAAAAACCTTTGGGTACCAATTACCGCGATTCTATCAAACTGGTCATGACAGCTGAAGAAGCAGGTGTAAATTTATTGGTGGGACATCATCGGAGGTATAATCCACTCATCAGCAAAGCAAAGGAAGTAATTGTTGCAGAGGAAATTGGAACCATACGTGCCGTCCACGTAAACACATGGTTCTACAAACCGGACAATTATTTTGAGGATGCACCTTGGCGTAAAAGAAATGGAGCAGGACCAATCTCGGTCAATCTGGTTCATGATGTTGACCTGATTCGTTATCTTTGCGGTGAAATTGAGACCGTACAAGGTCAATCCACTCCTTCAGTACGGGGATATGAAAATGAGGATGTCGCTGCTGCAGTATTGAAATTTCGAAATGGTGCAATTGGAACAATTACGGTTTCCGACAGTATAGTCGCACCCTGGAGCTGGGAATTGACATCACGTGAATATCCTATTTATCCTCCAACAGGAGAAAGCAGTATTCTCATTGGGGGATCACACGGTTCGCTATCATTGCCGGAATTACGGCTCTGGACCCATAAAGATGGGCTTAGGGACTGGTGGACACCTATCTCTGCAACAACTCTGACACGTGAAGCATCAGATCCTTTGGTAAACCAAATATCACATTTTGCCGACGTAATTAGGGGAACATCCTCCCCGCTGGTTTCCGGTCAAGAGGGTTTAAGGGCATTGCAAGTTATCGAAGCCATACAGATAGCCTGCATCAACGGTAAAGTCGTATCGATTGATGATATCCAAATATAAATTAGAGGAATAAATCTTACTTTAAGAAATATTTCATATATTTTAAAAAATATCTTGCATTATAATTTTTATACGATATAAAGATTTGAAATACTCATTTTTAGAGGGAGAATTATTATGCTAAATAATTTGATGCGCAAGGCGATGTTAACCATGGTGGTTGCTGCCGGTGCTTTTTCCATAACCGCTACTAGCAGTTGGTCTGATAAGATTGAATTACGAATGGCTACTTCAGGGTCCGAAACTGATCAACGATCTGTTGCCATGTTGGAAGTATTTGCTCCAATGGTTGCTGACTTTATTGATTATAAGCCAAGTTACAACGGCACTATCTTTGCCCAGGGTACAGAACTTGATGCAATTTCCAGGGGTAACCTTGAAATGTCAATTGCGTCTGCCCAGGAACTGGCACAGTTTTTTCCGGAATTTTCAATTTTTGCAACTGGCTATGTGCATCAGGATGCAGCACACCAGGTAGCAGTATTCAATGATCCATTGATGGATTCATTCAAGGCAACGACTGAAAACGAATTGGGTGTCAAGTTGCTGTCGGTTATGTACCTGGGACGTAGACAGGTTAATCTTCGTCAAAGCAAGGAAGAATTGACCGTGATGACTCCAGCTGATCTGGAAGGTGTAAATCTGCGCATGCCTGGTACGGATGCCTGGCAGTTCCTTGGAAGCGCCTTGGGTGCAGCCCCGACACCAATGGCTTTTTCTGAAGTCTATACCGCATTATCAACAGGCGCAGTGGATGGCCAGGATAATCCCTTGCCAACAGTTGTGGATGCCAAGTTTTACGAAGTTACCAATCAGATAATACTGACATCACATCTGGTTGACTTGAACTATATTGCCATTTCCAAGGAATTCTGGGATAATCTAACTTCTGAACAGCAAGCCACCATGCAGGAGGCTGCAGATGCAGCAGCTGAGAGTGGCCGTCAAAAGCAGTTAAAACTTGAAGAGGATCTGGTATCATTCCTTGAAGAGCAAGGAATGGAGGTATACGAACCTGATCTTGAGGCATTCCGAAGCCATGTCCAGGCACAGTATGTTGGTTCAGAATTTGCAGAATCTTGGCCAGAGGGTGTTCTGGAAGCAATTAATGCTCTTGGTAATTGATCAAGGTTTAATTGACTGAATAGGAGAACCACTTTGACTAAATTTACAAAATGGTTCAATAACTTAACTGAAGCGATTGCTGCCGGTATGTTGGCAGCAATCTTTCTCGTATTCATGTTGCAAATTGTCCTGCGTTACTTCTTTACACCTGCCGGTTGGACGCTTGAGTTCATTGGAATCTTATGGGTTTGGGTGATCTTTTTCAGTTGTGCATTTATCGTCAGGGAACAGGATCAAGTACGTTTTGACATCCTTTATCTGGCAGCACCTCGTAAGGTTCGTCAAATCATGTCCATAATTGCGGCACTCGCAATTATTGGTGGTATGGTCTATGCGTTTATGCCGACTTGGGAATACATCGACTGGATGAAAATTCGCAAGACTGCAACAGTACGCAATCCTTTCACTGGTAACAAGATACCAATGCGAGATGTCTTTGTGATCTATTCGGTATTCATGATCGCAGTAAGCGTACGTTATGCATGGCAATTGATAACAATAACGAAATATGGACCTCCAAAGACGGAGCTTGAGGTTGTACTGGAGGCTAGTGAAAACGATGATGAAGAAGGGCCCAAATCATGAGTTTTGAACTTCTTATCTGCCTAGTAACCATATTTGCACTGGCCGGTATTGGTACCCCAATAGGATATTCCATCCTTTTGGGGTCGGTAGCATATTTAGGATTTGCCGGGCTTGATGTTGCTCTTGCTGGTGAAAAGATACTCCAAGGATTTTACAAGAGTACAATTCTATTGGCAGTACCATTGTTTATTGTCGCTGCCAACATCATGAATGCAGGAACCATAACCGATCGACTGCTAAGTTTTTGTGTTGCCGCGGTTGGAAGGTTCCGGGGAGGCTTGGGACATGTAAATGTCGTTGCTTCCCTCATATTTTCAGGCATGTCCGGTTCCGCTGTTGCCGATGCTGCGGGTATCGGCAAGATTATTATCGGCATGATGACCAAGGATGGCCGCTATAGCCGTGGTTATGCAGCTGCAATTACAGCGGCATCCGCAACTATTGGTCCGATTATTCCACCCTCAATTCCAATTGTATTATATGCCCTGGTTTCCAAGGCATCAATTGGTTCACTGTTTCTGGCTGGAATTTTACCTGGCCTGATCATGGGAATCGTTTTGATGGCAATGAACTACTACATTGCAAGAAAGCGTAAATTTGCACTTGAGGAACCTATACCACTACGGGAATTACCGAATAAAACGGTAAATGCATTTCCAGCCCTTCTCATGCCTGCCATTCTGCTTTATGGCATCTATGGTGGCGTCACCACACCAACAGAAGCTGCGGCAGTAGCTGCGTTTTATGCCTTGTTCCTTGCTGCCTTGTTCTATCGGGCATTGTCAGCCAAAAGACTTTACCAGGTATTTGTCGACAGTGCTCGATCTTCAGCGTCAGTAGGTGTGGTTATTGGTGGTGCATTCATACTTAATTTCATCGTCATCCAGGAACAAATTCCCCAAGCCATTTCTTCGGTGTTGGAAGAATCCCATATCCACCCGATCTTTTTCCTGATCGCAGTGAACATTCTAATTTTGTTTCTAGGCTGCCTGCTTGACGCAACTACCATAATCTTGGTCATAGTTCCGCTTTTCATTCCAACATGCAATGCCTTGGGCATTGATCTGGTCCATTTTGGGATTCTTGTGGTGGTTAACTCCATGATCGGTTTAATTACCCCACCTTATGGTATACTTTTGTTTGTGATCAACGCTGTAACAGACATACCGTTGCGAGAGATCATCAAGGAAATCTGGGCATTTCTTGCAGTGCTAGTATTAGCACTTCTCTTGATGATACTTGTTCCCGACGTGGTATTGTGGCTACCGAGGGTTTTCGGCTATCAGGGTTGAGATGCTTTCGATTTCAACCGCTTCCATACCCGGGATTCTAGGAGACAAATTAATTGAAATAGCCAGTGCTGGTTTCTCCGGTGTGGAACTTCATGAACCTGATTTCACGGGGTTCCACACCACATCAGTTGAACTGCGAAAACTGGTCAATGATCTGAATTTAAAAATCCTCCTGTTAAAGTCCTTTCATGACCTGGAGGGGTGGACTGGTAAAAGAAAAACCCTGGCTTTCGACCAATTGGAACACAAGTTTGACCTTATGGAGGAACTTGATATCACGATGTTGTCGATTGAGGCTTCCAGTGCTGTACCCGATGATGATTGCAATATTGTCCATGATTTGGCTGAGGCTGCAGAAAGAGCAAACAAACGAGGTATCCGACTGGCCTACATGGCAGTTCCATGGGCAGGGCAAATAAAATCGAATGATCAGGCACTGGACCTAATCAATGAGGTTGATAATCCGAATCTGGGGTTGTTGTTGAACAGCAATCTATCACTTGTTGATGGCATCAAGCCGGCACAGCTAAATCATCTTCCATCTGCCAGGATATTTCACGTTCAATTGTCAGATACTACCAGGATTGGATCAATTGCCAGCAGAAATGATCATGCGAATGTCTTGCTGCCAGGACAGGGTAATTTAAACCTGGCAGGATTTGTCAAGGTAATTGCTCATAATGGGTATAAGGGTGCATGGTCGATTGCCATGTTCAATGAAAACAGCCCACGTCCGGGTAACCGTACATTGGCACGTGATGGTTATCGTGCACTGGTCAACCTGCTTGACGATGTATCAAGGAATAATCCTGATCTGAATTTCGAAATTCCAGATCTTCCCCCTCGTGTCCATGCTTCGGGTTTCGAGTTTATCGAATTCGCAGTAGATAAGGATTGTGCCTCTGAACTAACCAATCTGTTATCTTCGTCATGTTTCAGGCTGGAACGACATCATATTACAAAATCGGTGGAACTTTGGCGGCAGGGTTCAGTAAACATCATTGTCAACACTGAAAGCAAGGGGTATGCACATAAGGCATTCGAAGCCCACGGCCCAACAGTGTGTGATATCGGTCTTCGAGTTGATAATGCATCACAAACTATAAATCGCGCTGGTGGGTTGGGAACACCACGATTTTCTCAACCTGTTGGAAGCGGGGAGTTGGATATACCAGCCATCAGAGGGGTAGGTGGAAATGTGGTGCATTTCATCGACGAGAATTCAAACCTCCACCGGGTATGGGATATTGAATTCAATCCGGTAGCAAATATCAGCGCCATCCAACCAGCCGGTATACGCCGAGTTGACCATGTGTCCCAAACCATGCGGTATGAAGAAATGCAGAGTTGGGTGCTGTATTATATTTCAACCTTTGAGGCCAGCAAATCTCCAATCTTTGATGTAGCCGACCCTTCGGGAGTTGTTCACAGCCAGGCCATTGAAAGCCCGGAAGGTGAAGTTCGACTCAATCTAAACGGTGTTGAAGGCCAGCATACATTTGCAGCTTCGTTTCTTCATGATCACTATGCTGCTGGCGTTCAGCATATCGCCTTCCTTACGGATGATATCTTCGAGACTTCAAAGCAGCTTGACGATTGTGGATTCAGACGGCTTGAAATCTCGTCAAATTACTATGATCATGTCCAGGCACATTTTGGTCTGGAAAAGGGTTTGGTTGATAGATTGAAGTTCGGCAACATTCTTTATGATCGACAAGATAAAGGGGAGTATTTCCAGATCTACAGCCGTCCGATTTTCCAAGGCTTTTTCTTCGAGATCGTTCAGCGAAGCGGGGGATATTCCGGTTATGGTGCCCGTAATGCTTCAGTAAGGCTAGCCGCACAAAAGATACATCAGAAAAAGCCAACCAATTCTATTCACTGATCAGAATAAGTAATGGTGAAACCTCTCAACAGCTCATTGAGTTTAAATTATGTCAACTCTTCCATGCAAATTGATTACACCCTTTCCAATACTGGACGAAAGGGCTGCTATTTGCAATCATATCACTCGATGCCATGAAATACTCCCAACACATCAGATATCATCAAGAATTGTATCTACTTCATGACAAATCAAACAACTTCTGAAAAAGAACTTCGGTATTGGTGGCGCACCTCAATTATCGACATGAAGCCCGGACACATAGCCCTTCAAGGTCATACGATCGAAAGCCTTATAGGCAAGGTAAGTTTATCCCAAATGATTTGGATGATGTTACGGGGTTCCCTGCCTGAGATCAAACAGGCTGAATTGTTGGAAGCGGCGCTTGTTGCTGGTGTGGACCATGGTCCGCAGGCCCCTAGCATTGCTGCAGCACGTATGGCAGCAACTTGTGGTGTTGGGATCAATAATGTGATGGCGACAGCGGTCAACATGTTGGGGGATGTCCATGGTGGTGCGGGAGAATCATGTGCAGAACTTTATTACGGTATTGAGATGTCAATAAATAATGGATTCCCATTGGAGGAAGCCGTTGTCAAGGGCCTGGATGATTGGCAGACGGAAAACGGAAAGATAATACCGGGGTTCGGCCATCGATTTCACAAACCTATAGACCCACGTGCGCCCAAACTTATGTCGATTGTTCGAGAGGCTGTATTGGAGGGTACAGTCTCGGGAAAGTTCGCTGACATTGCCGAAGCCATACAATCTGAACTCCACCGCCGTATCGGTCGCCCCCTTGCCATGAACATTGATGGTGCTACGGCTGTGATCTTTTGTGAACTCGGCTTTCCACCACCCTTGTCTCGGGGCTTGTTTTGCTTGTCACGCTCGGTAGGTATCCTTGCACATGCTTGGGAACAAATGGAACAGGGCGGTCGCAACAAGGGACCGATGCCTCCAAAATACCTTCCTTTGTATGAGGGGGAGAATATTGTCAAATAATACTGCATTGGATTTTAGGGTCGGTCTGATTGGATGTGGCCGAATAAGTGATATATACCTGCAAACTCTGGCTGGAGTACCCGGACTTGAAGTTGTGTCCTGTTCCAGCCTTGACATTGACGAGAGCCGGGCCAAAGCCGCTCAACATGGCATTCCAAGGGCATGCCAGGTCAATGAGGTAATTGAGGACAAAACCATAGATTGTATCCTTAACCTCACTATACCCACTGCCCATGCTGAAATAACCCGGAGGGCATTGAATGCCGGTAAGCATGTCTATTCGGAAAAACCTTTTGTTACTGAACTGAAAGACGGGTATGAACTACTGGAATTGAGCAAATCACGACGATTGAAACTGGGAATTGCACCAGATACCTTTCTTGGAGGGCGCTGGCAGACCGTTCGACGACTTATTGATGAGGGCGTGATTGGACGCCCCACCGGAATAATGGCTCATGTGGGCACACATGGAACCGAACGTCATCACCCCAATCCTGATTTTTATTATGGGATCGGTGGGGGACCATTGTTGGATTTGGGTCCTTATTATCTGACTGCAATGGTTTTTTGCCTTGGCCCCATTTCAAGGGTTTCAGGAATCTCCAACAGGGCTTTCGACCGGCGTCAGATCGAGAATGGTCCACGTAATGGGGAATGGATGAATGTTGAGGTTGATACCCATACCTTGAGTCTGTTGGAATTCTCTAGTGGTGCTATCGGCTCTTTGACAGCAAGCTTTGATGTATGGGATAGTGAAGCCCCTCGATTTGAAATCTATGGAACGGAAGGAGTGATCACGATTCCAGATCCCAACCCAGTTCACGGTGCCAATATTTTTCACGGTCCGGTATGGGTTCGGACTCGAGAAACGACACGTTGGCCATATCAGCCACCACCAGGTGGACGTGATGAGTGGCAATTGATTGAAAACAAACATGGATTCAACCGGGATAGTCGGGGAATAGGGCTGGTGGATCTGGCAATTGCGGTTCGTGATGACCGCTCTGTCCGAGCAAATGGTGATTTGGCTTTCCATGTTTTTGAAGTTATGGACAGTATTAACCAGGCTACCCGAGAAGGAAAATACCAAGAGATAAGGAGTTCATGCCAGAGACCTGAACCTTTGTCCGAAAATTCCTGCCTTTATAGCCTATTATCTGTGGATTGAAATTAATGGCCATTGAACACATTGAAATTGCGACCCCCTTTCTGGGATTGAGGTATGTGACTGACGAATCCACCTTGGAAGTCAAAAATCGATCCATCGTTCTGAACGTATCGACAAAACCAGTCAGGGTAGAAGAGCAGTGCCTGAATCATTTGCAATCAGCAATCTTGGCTAATATTACCTTGCATGACATAGAACAAACAATCATTGTCGACAGGTTTGATGCCCATGAAAATGATGAGATTCTCTGTAGTAAAATACGACAGGTCTGGCCAACCGCGTACGAGGTCAGGGGAGAGGAGAGATTAAGAGGCATAGAGCATTACATGTCTCCCAAAATGTTTATTGATAACCTGGCTCTTACTTTTTATCATTCAGCATCTGTACCATTGAATGTCGGTTTACATAAAGATCATCCATTCTGTCCGGTACCGGGATTTCGGGAGGTGCACACGCAAATCATCGGATACGGCAAGATGCAGCAATGCAGGGAACGGGACCCAGCAACGGTTTATTTGGAAGAAATGATGGCTCCAGGTAACACGCATAGACCAATGTATGATGCCTCTGGAAACTATCCCTGGCATCAGTACGATACCATAACCCAAAGTATTTTCCTTGCAGTGGAAATCCTGCCGGAAGGTGCAATCTTACCTGAAGATGGAGATTGAAATGTCGGGAAATTTGTTCCCAAAAGAGTTTGACTTCAGGGATTCATATCCCAAACTGAATCGCCGGTTGCGGCTTGGTGTCGTAGGCGGAGGCCGTATTTCAGCAACACAGGCTATGGCTGCCAGAATGACCGGGCTGTGGGAAATAGTTGCCGGTGCTCTTTCTTCAGATCCTGTAAGGTCTCGTGAACGTGGCAAGGAGTGGCTTATCTCCCCTGAACGCAGCTATTCATCTTTCAAGGAAATGGCCAAGATGGAAAGCTCCCTCGTTGATGGTGTTGATGCAGTCATGATTACCACGCCGAACAACTTGCATTTCCCGGCTTCCAAAGCATTTCTTGATACAGGAATCAACGTAATATGCGACAAGCCTCTAACCAATACTGTCAATGAGGCCCAACAGCTGGAAGTATTAGCAGACAAAAGTGGGTGCGTGTTCGGAGTGGGCTATGTCATGTCCTGTTTTCCGATGATCAGGCAGGCACGTGAAATCGTTGCCAAGGGTGGGCTAGGGAATATAAACCAAATTCACGTTGAATTTCTCCAGGACTGGATGATACCAGAAAATGTGGTTGAAGCGTCACACGTCAAGTGGCGATTGGATCCTGAAATTACCGGACAGACGAGTTGTGTGGGAGATATAGGTACTCATGCCGCTCATCTTGCTAGTTTCGTATCTGGATTGTCTTTGACAGACATCAGGGCAGAATTTCATGTATGCGGAACGCCGAAATTATTGGAGGATACGGTGTTCATGTTTACCCGCTTTACCGGAAATATTCCTGGTACATTAATGGCAACCCGTCTTGCACCTGGTAAACGCGGTGGTTTGCTCTTGCGGATATTTGGCTCCAGGGGTGGTCTTGAATGGGATTTGGAAAACGCCGAAACTCTCAAATACTATTGTTATGGTAAACCCGACCAAATCATCACTCGTGGGCATGGTCACGGTGTAAGCAAGGATACCGAGCGCCTGATTCGTACAGGTCGCGGTTTCCCTGAGGGTATTATCGAAGCCTGGGCAAATCTATATTCCGAGTTTGCCCTGGCAGTGGCTGCGAGACATGACGGCCTGAACTTACCTGAGGGCTGGGGTGATTTTCCTAAAGTATCCGAAGGGGCATTAGGTGTACGTTTTATTGATGCATCAGTTCGTTCAAACCGGAATGGAGGCAAATGGACAGAAGTATGATTTAAAATTAAATATTTTTTAATTAATATATGGTATTTTTAAACATATATGTTTATAATAATATTTACCGATATTATTTGAATCAAACAAAATGTCAAAGTTTGCCACCCTATCATCTGAAGAATCAATCTTTTCTCTGTCTCATCTGACGTTGATAGGAGCAACACCGGTTGAATTGGTTTACATAGCAGCTAGGGCAGGTTATGATGCTGTCAGTCCTCGCTTTATACCAATAAGAGTACCAGACGAATTTTTAGAATCTCCCTTAGACAAGGCACAGGTACAGGCGTTTAAAACCGCCTTGGCAACAACAGGTATTCAAGTCCTCGACATTGAGTTGGCCAGAATCACTGAGGATGTCGACCCTTGTAGTTTTGAACCGGCACTTGAGATAGGTGGCGAGATAGGTGCCAAGCACATGATCATGTCTGCCTGGACCAACAGCCGGGACGACCGCGATTACCTTATCGATGTTTACAGCCAAACCTGTGACCTTGCAATGCCATATGGTCTGACCGTAGAACTCGAATTTCCCAGTTTTTCACGGTTACGAACACTTGATGAGGCATTGGATATTGTTCGTGCTTCTGACCGACCAAATGGAGGAATATTGGTTGATACCCTATATCTGCACCTAAGTCGTGTTGACCTTGGAGAACTCCTGCATGTACCATCAGAACTCCTCCATATGATTCATATCTCAGATTGTTTGCCGGGTATAGCTGATACCCAGGTCGGCATGATCCAACTTGCCAGGGACGCAAGACTTTACCCTGGAGAAGGTTGGATTGACTTCAATGGCATCATCGAACGAATGCCACCTGTAAACTATTCCATTGAATTGCCTAACCGAACTAGACTAGCCGAACTTGGATACGAAGAACATGCTCGCCGTTGTCTGGTACATGCTAAGAATTCCTTTGGAAAATCACGATCAAAGCGCCGTTTGCAAACTTCAACAATGTCTAAGTCCAAAGAGGAAAAAAATGAGCAGGCAACTTACTGAAAAAGATAAATTGAGTATTGCAGAAATGCTGACTCGTTCCCGTGATGCCATGGGTGAAATCGAGGATTGGTCTCAGGAAATGCTAGATCGCCTAGTTCAAGCAATCGGGTGGTACGCAGGCAACGAACAAACCTTTACCCGTCTTGCATATATGGGTGTTGATGAGAGTGGTATTGGTAACCGGGAAGGGCGTCCAGCCAAGAGATTCAAGATTCAGGGTATCCTTCGAGATGTGCTTCGTCAGAAATCCACCGGCATAGTTGAAGAGGACCCCGAGAAGGGTATCGTGAAATATGCCAAACCTGCAGGTGTGATTGCCTCGCTCATACCTATGACAAACCCGGCTCTCACACCACCGGTAACAGCCATTTTTGCTGCAAAAGCACGTGATGCAGTGATCTTTTCCCCACATCCGCGAACTGCAGGTACAACAAGTGAAATGGTCGAAATGATTCGTTCTGCCTGTCATGCGGTAGGAGCTCCAAAGGATTTGTTTCAGGTCATTCGCAATCCTTCGATCCCACTTACCCAACACCTGATGGAAACATGTGACCTTGTCATGGCTACCGGTGGGAAACCCATGGTAAAGGCTGCCTACAGTTCTGGAAGCCCTGCTTATGGCGTGGGAGCAGGGAATTCTACCATTATAATTGATGAAACAGCTGATCTGGATATTGCTGCCACAAATATTCGAATATCGAAAACCTCCGATTTTGGTTCAGGGTGTTCTGCTGATGGCAACATCCTGATACAAAGTTCAATCTACAAGGAAATGATCAAGGCACTTGTGGCCGAGGGAGGGTATTTATGCAATGAGAAGGAAAAAATACTTCTTCAAAAAGTAATGTGGGACCAGAAAGGGCGTCGTACATTTTCAACCATCGCTTGCCCACCACAGCAAACCGCAAGGGAAGCAGGGTTTACAATACCAGAAAATAGCAAATTCCTGATGGTCGACAATCATGGAATGATTGGTAAAGAATACCCATTCTCAGGTGAAAAGCTGACTACTGTAATGGCTCTTTATCAATACAAAGATTTTGCTGAAGCCTTGACGACCGTCCAAAGGATTCTGGCAAATGGTGGTAAAGGTCATTCATGTGGAATTTACAGCCATGATGATGAAAACATTAACGCCCTGGCCCTAGTAGCTCCTGTAAGCCGTATTATGGTACGCCAACCCCAATCGAAGGCAAATGCTGGCAGTTTTACCAATGGAATGCCAATGACCAGTTCCCTGGGCTGTGGGACCTGGGGTGGTAACATCACCAATGAAAATGTCAATCTCAAGCATTTCATGAATTACACTTGGGTCAGTAGGCCCATCCCGGAGGACAGGCCCGATGAACGGGAGCTCTTTGGAGAATTTTTTGGACAAAAGGTTGAGAAACAATGAATAAAACTGTCGCCGAACATCTTGTTGACTATTTGGAACACCGAGACATAAAGCATGTATTCGGTCTTTGCGGTCACACCAATATTGCCGTATTGGCAGCAATGGCCGATAGCCCAATCGAATTTGTCTCCGTACGTCATGAACAGGTCGCCAGTCATGCGGCAGATGCCTACGCACGAGTGTCTGGCAAGGCCTCGGTTGTGTTGTCTCATCTTTCGCCGGGCTTGACCAATTGTGCCACTGGGGTAGCCAATGCGGCATTGGATTGCATACCAATGGTTGTAATTGCCGGGGATATCCCAACACATTATTACGGTAAACACCCTCACCAAGAGGTGAACCTGCATGCAGATGCGGCACAATGGGAGATCTATCGACCATTCGTCAAAAGGGCATGGCGAGTTGAACGAGCTGATTTGATGGCAGAAATTCTTGAGAAGGCATTTCATCTTGCCGAGAGTGGTCAACCGGGGCCAGTATTGGTTGATGTCCCGATGGATATATTTTCACAGACCATCTCTGCAAAAAGTTTCGAGAAGGTCAAGTCAAATACCCGATCATTGGTTAAACCTTCAATTGATGATGATACGGCCGAGCGAATTATTGAACAATTGGCCAAAGCCAAATCGCCGCTGGTTTATGTCGGGGGAGGTATACTGCTTTCGTGTGCCAGCGAAGAACTCGGTCAATTTGTCGAGCATATGGGATTGCCGGTAGCTCATTCGCTCATGGGCAAGGGAGCATTGCGTGATGATCATCCTTTGGTACTTGGTATGTCCGGTTTTTGGGGAACCGAACTGGTCAACCAGTCCTGCTTGAATGCCGATTGTATTTTGGCCATAGGTACTAGGTTCAAGGAAGCGGATTGTTCCTCATGGTATCAGGGCTATACCTTTAACATTCCCGATTCCAAGTTAATCCAGATTGATATAGAACCCCAGGAGATTGGCCGGAACTATCCAGTGGAGATAGGCGTAATTGCTGATGCAAAGATTGCTCTAGGTGTACTGAATCGTGTTGCCAGACAAATTTATCCCAATGGTTTTTCCAACAATGCGTTGAAACGGAAAATTGCTGAATTCCGTAAAGGTTTCAAGGAAAGCAACCGGGAGATGGAGGAAAGCAATGCATTTCCCATGATGCCCGAACGGATATTGGCCGAAACCCGAAGAGTATTACCCGAAAATGCAATAATCACCACTGATGTCGGGTGGAACAAGAATGGTGTTGGTCAACAATTCGATATTCTTGAGCCGGGTTCGATCTTAACCCCGGGAGGTTTCGCCACCATGGGCTTCGGGCCCCCGGCAGCAATAGGTGCCAAACTGGCTGCTCCCGATCGTGTGGTTATAAGTTTGGTTGGAGATGGTGGGTTTGGTCAGAACCCGTCAATGCTTGCAACAGCAGTTGAAATGAATTTGGGAATTATTTGGCTGGTTATGAACAACAATGCCTTTGGAACCATTGCAGGCCTGCAAAAGGCCCATTACGGATTGACTTATGGTACCACTTTTCCAGGTGATCTGGCCAATGCAGAGATCAAGCCAAACTATTCTGAAATCGCCCGTGCCTATGGGGCTGAAGGGATAAGAATAACATCATCGGATGAATTGCAGCCAATTTTGACAGCCGCAATTTCCAGCGGCAAACCGACAGTCATAGACGTTCCGATGATCAACAATCCAACGCCCACAACCGGTCATTGGAACATCTTGGATATATACTCTCCCGACAAGTCTATTTCGCATGTTGCAACCTGATAAAACCTGATCAAAAAGCCATTGGAACAATCAAAATACCAAAACTTTGAACCTGCTGTATATTTGTTGTTATATACTGTGATAAAGTTGGTAATGACTCATAAGAAGGCCTTGACCTAAGTTTCCGAAACCTCCAGCAAACAGGTTTTTGCCCTAATCAAAACGTTATTGGTGATTTTCAAACTGCTTCAAGAGTGTGAACAAGTCCGTTGCGTATGTGATCTTCAAGATATCGTTTTGCGCTCTCTGCATCTCGTTCAAGAGCAGCATTAAAAATCGCGCGGTGTTCTTCCACTGCAGATTCACCTCTATAAGAGAGCATCAACATCTGATAACGCAAATATTTGTCATAAAGTATCGAATGTAGTGTTAATAGGTTCATTGAATTACAGGCTTCAATCAATGCCAAGTGGAACTCCCAGTCATATCGCTTCCAGAGTTCCCTCTCCGAATAATCTCCCGATAGCATACGCTTTTCCAACAAGTGAAGCTTGTGATGCGCTGCAACAAGATTGCCCTCCCAATTGGTATCACCATTAACCACCGATTTTTCGATCGCATGGCACTCCAGCAAAACCCTTAATTCAGCAACTTCAATAAGGTCTTCGCGTGAAACGGGTTTGACAAAAAAGCCCCTCTGCTCGGGGGATTCGACAAAACCTTCGCTACTAAGGCGATTCAGTGTCTCGCGAAGGGTAGAAAGACTTGCCGAGTAACGGTCTTTCAGTGAGTCCAGCTTTAATTTGGACCCTGGAGTCAATACTCCGAATATAATGTCATGCTTGATTTTCTGATATGTACTTGAGCCAACTGTAGCAACTTGTTTGATCATATTTTCAACCGATTTTTCTTTAAATGTCATATAATTTTAATGTTACCCTGATTAACTGGAAAAATAAAGTAGGTAATACCTGTAAATTGGTGACTAATCAGGCAATCAATCACGGAAAAGGCACAGTAAGGAATTTAAGATCAGAACAAGTTCACCGGGAAATCGAAAAATCCCAATTATTCTATTCTTGCTGAGACGCCTTGAGCCAGCTGTTTTTTGGCAAAACTGTACCCAAACCGAATGATGGATTTCACCAAATCTCAACTGGGGAGTCTGGTCGCAGTACAAACCTGCAAAAACGTGTCAGGGATGTAGAGGGTATTCAGGTCAAATCAGTTTTTTTTCTGTTCTATCAGGTTGCAAGGGGGATATGATTATTCAAATAATGATTGGGTTTTGCATAGATTTATTACCGCAAGGGGCTGTGTTATACACCAGATGTTCTTCTCATAATGTAAAGGGCAAGAAAATAGACAATCAGACAAACGACTGCCATTCCTAATACGAATAGAAGATAGGCCAAAAATACGGGTGCCACCGATACAACTCCTACCCACTCGGTTGGAAGCAATTCCAACAGGGGGAACTGATCCGTAAATATGGTTAAGCCCACAGTTGATGAAAAAATAAATATGGTTGCCAAGCCTGTTAACCCCATTCCAATTCTTATTCCGCGATTGCGCCTGCCCGAGGAAAGACTACGCCTCAAGGCGACAAACAATCGGCTGATATCAGTGTGAACATAAAGTAGGGAGGGTACCAGGAGAAGAACCAGAAAGAAGCCGAATCCCAAACCATAGGTGAGCGTTATTACAGTTGGTTTGAGAAAACTTGCCTGCTGTGATGTTTCGTACAATAAGGGGAGCAAACCAAGGATTGTCGTCAGGGTTGTGAGCATGACCGGCCGTAAACGATCACAGGTCGCATCAACAATCGCACCGAACATGTTTCGGGTACGAGAATAGATATTTATCGTCGAAATCAGGACAATGGAATCATTGATAATGATACCGCTCATTCCAATGAGCCCTATGACCGAAAACATTGACAGGGGTATATTCCATAGATAATGCCCCCAAATTGCCCCGATAAGCCCAAAGGGAATCGTAATCAAGACCACAAATGGTTTTGTCCAGCTCGACAATACCCACACCAGACAGATAAAAATTCCCAGCATGACCAGTGAAAAACCAAGCCTGGCGTCATTCAGGAAGTCCTGTTCCTGTTCGGCAAGTCCCGACAGTGTGTACGAAACCCCAAATTCCCTTTCCAACTGGGGTAATAAGTCAGTCTTGAGAATTCTGACAATTTCCGCTGCCTGGCTTGGGTCGTCTTCCGAAATGTCTCCCGTTACGGACACAACCCGGACACCATTGGCACGGCGAATGGTCGAGAATCCAATCTTGGAGGAAATCTGGACGATATCAGCCAACAGGATATAGGTATTGTCAGGTGACCTGATCATGGTGCCTTCAAGAAAATCAGCCGTCATTTCCTCATCGGGCAACTGGACAAAAATCTCGCCAGACCTGCTGCCAATCGGAAAAGTTGCTGCTGAAATACCGCTCAAGCGGTCCCGAAGCACCCTGGCCAACCCGTCAATGGTAAAGCCCAGGGCTTCACCCTGTGGTGTAAGCGTCAGTATCAGTTCTTCCTTGTCGTACGCCAAATCGTCTTCCACGGCTGATACCTCAGGAAATGAACTTACCTCCGTTTTCAATTTTTCTGCGGCCTCTTTCAGGACAAATATATTGCTACCAAACAATTTGACATCGAGAGCATCACCACCAGGTCCTCGTCTTCCCCCTCGGAATGAAAGTGTTTCAAGCAATGGGTGTTTCCTGACTTCATCCTGAAGTTCGGCAACAAAAGCAAATGACGAGTAGGGACGAAGATCGGCATCAATCAGTTCAATGGCAATGGAACCAAGCAGGTTGCTGTCCTTGCTGTCAGCACTGAACAGGCCACGTCCGGTTGAACCTCCCACTTCGGCAATGGTGAAAGTGATGGGATTTTGTCCATGTTCTTCCTCGAATTTCTGCCCGACAACTTCTGCTGCCCTTTGCAATTCCTTCATCATTTCAAGAGAGTCTGTTCTGGCAGCACCGGGAACCATGGCAAAATTCCCACTGACGGAACCCAACTCGGGAGCATTGAAAAAACGCCAGTTTACCTTGCCATCAATGAACAGGGCAAGTTGCCATGCCAATAACAGAAAAGCTGCCGCAATTACAACATATCTACCGATGATTACCCTTTTGATGAAAGGTCTGAAAGCATACTTTTGAAACCACTGAAAGCCCTTGTCAACTATCCTGCTCGGGATATCATACCATTTGTTCTTTTGGGAATGAGTCAAGGCATTCTTCATGTGATGTGGGAGAATAAGGAAGCATTCAAGCAGGGATGCCGCCAACACAACGATTACCGTGAATGGCAAATCAATCAACAGGGACCCAAATCTGCCACCGATGGTGATAATTCCAAAAAAGGCTATAATGGTGGTCAAACTGGCCGCAAAAATCGGTGCAGCCATCAGGGTTGCTGCATTTTCGGCTGCCGCAAGTGGTGATTCTCCAAGTCTTCTGTACCTGAAATCGGCATGTTCCCCGACAACAATTGCATCATCAACAACCAGCCCAAGGGTAATGATGAGGGCAAACATTGATATCATGTTAAGGGTAAAGCCGAATACATACATGAGTGCAACGGCAGCAAACATGGCTGTGGGAACACCGGCAGCAACCCAGAATGCCGTACGTGCATTAAGAAACAGGAAAAGAGCACCAACCACGAGAGCCAGACCCAACAAGCCATTTTTATAAAGAAGATTCAGCCTGTTGGTGATTGCCTCAGCCCTTGTCCTAATCAGGTCAATCGCAACATCCTGCGGAAGATTAGGGCGCATCTCCTCGGCTATTTCTTCGACCTTTCGCTGAAGTTCGATCGAATCTCCCTCACCTGTCCTTTCTACCCGGATGGAGAGTGCTGGTTCATCACCAACAAAATATGCGCGCTTGCGATCAATGCCTTCAATCGTGATTCTTGCCAAGTCACCCACCAGCAATTTCGAACCGTCGGGATATGTCCTTACAAAAATCTGGGAAATCTCTTCCGGGGTACGTTTTTCTATTCCAGTTCGAACCCGTGCTGTTCCTCCTACCTCGCCAGTAGGATTGGTATTGGCTTCTTCACCAATCGCAGATGCAATTTCGGAAAGGGTTATATTATGTCTGACAAGTCCAACTTCCGGCACGGTTACAACAGTTCGTGGAGCCTCAACACCCTGGATGGAGGCCTGTGATACGCCTTCTTCAAAAAGCTTGAACACAAATTCATCAGCCATGCGACTCAAAAAGTCTATGGAAACGGGGCCATGAATGATGACATCAGTAACCCGATCCCGCCAACTTCTACGTACTACCGTTGGGGTTTCCGCATCCTCCGGTAATTCATCGGCGTTTCCCAAGGCACTTTCGACATCATCAACAGCTCGGTCTATGTCCCAATCCGGCTCGAATTCAAGTACTATGTTGGTCTGACTTTCCCTGGAGGTGGCAAGTGTACCTGTTACACCCTCGATTTCCTGCAATATTGGAACCAGTCGCTGGGCGATTGCGGCATCAATGTCTTCGGCCCCTGCAGAATCCCATCGAACAGAGACGGACACACTATCAAAAACGACATCAGGAAAAAATTGTGCCCTCATCTGGGGGAAGGCCACTACTCCACTGAATATCATGATTATCAGCAAAAGGTTTGCGGCGGTCTTGTGACGTGTAAAATACTTCAGTATTGACGCCTTCAGACCCATGTCAGTATCATCTGACATCTTAGCCGCGTCCTCTTAATCTTTCGAGCATGTCCTTTGGAATTTCATCTTCCTCGAGTTGTTTCAATATCCTTTGCTTTACATCAGCCGGTATAAATTGATTGGCCTCAACCCTTTGTATAAGTTCGTTTCTTTCCTCATCAGACAAAGCAACCATTTGAGGTTCTTCAAAGGCAGGCTCTGCACCTTCCGGGGCAGCCATTCTTGCTTCAATTCTAATACCCTCACCCAATGTAGGGGACCTTTCTGCAATGATGGTACGCCCATCAAGACCACGGCTTGCCAAAATTACGTCATCTCCCTGTTTGCGCAATACCCTGACCTCCAACTCTTCAAGTCGGTTCTGGTCATTGACAGCAAGAATTTCACTCTCGGAATTAACTGCCGTGGCCGGTACCACAAAAACATTTTGCATTTCAGGTTCAAGTATTGAAACTGTCACGAAATCACCCGGTCTCAGGGCATTTGTTTCGCTGCCCTCGATATGCGCAATCAACAATCTACCCGTCTGCCCCTCGCCAACGGCAGGGCTTTCCCGGGTAATTACTCCGGTAGTTGATAGGCTATTATTACCAAGTGAAAGATCAATGTCCACTTCAGCTGAAACCAGTGATCCATTGTCATCCAAAAGGTGTGAGTACTGTAGGCTTGATACCCTGAAAGAAACTTCTAGTGCTTCCGGATCAATCAATCTGGCAAGCCGTTCATTGGGAGTTACCAATCCACCTTCAATGGCAGTAACATTGGTGAATATGCCGTCAAATTCAGCAAAGAGACGAGTTTGAGATAATTTTCGCTCCGCTTCGGATACACTGATTTGTCTCCGGTCAAGTGCTGTTGTTGCTTGTTCTAGCCTGGTTTCTGCCTGGGCCAGAGCCCTTTTTTTCGTCAATACCGCTTGCAGAGCTGTAGAAAGGGCAATTTCAGCATTATCAAGGTCGGTACTTGTACCAACGCCTCTTTCCAAGAGCGTAACACTTCTTTCATATGCCCTTTGTCTCAAATTAACCTGTAGATCAGCGGCAACAAGGTCGTCCCTCGCAAGATCAAGCAATCTTTCGGCATCAGCCAATCCCACCTTGGCATCATTCATGTCGGCAATGGCTAAATCTAGGGTGGATTTTGCATCAGAAGGGTCAATTTCCAAAATCAATTCCCCTTCTGCAACCTTGCCCCCTTCGACAAAATTCGGTGACAATCCCACGATTGTACCTCCAATGGGGGCACGAACTTCAAGTGTATGGGTACTGACAATCTCGCCAAAAGTACTGATTACCGGCTGAATACTTGTTCTTTCAGCCACTAGAACTGTAGCGGTGTAAGCTCTTTCCCCTTGAGGCCTTTGCGGTTGTCCATTGGCCATTCTTTCCTGGATTGACGAATAGAGCATATCACCTGCAATGACGAGCAATCCAAGGCTCATGCCAAGTAAAAACAATCCCAGCAAACTACGTTTCAGAAAACGCATGTTGTCCAGTCTAGCTTAAAATTAATTTGACTTGTTTTAGCGATAACCTCGCTCCTCCTGATGATAGTCAAGGTTATGACAAAAGTTCGCTTTGGTTGTTTATACGAAAGAAAAAACCAATTCCGTTTCATTAAAAGCTATTTAATCATACAAAAGGGGTATTCCCTACCCATTGAACCCTCATAGCATAATCAACTGTTATGAATCTCCAAAAGTAAATTTTATCACAATTATTTGATAAATGCCTAAACTCGGGAAGAATTTCCGATAATCCTTCAGAAATGCCGTTTAGGAAATTGATTTAAATCAAACTTAAATTCAAAAGCTAGTTTTCCAGAATTCAGTTGATTTTCAAAACTCCATCACGAATTATCAGGTTCCGTTTGACATTGTACGATATAGTCTCCCAGTCCTGATCGTTAATACTCTTGGAGGGGGCTATCCAGGAGCCTCCTACACAGGCAACATTGTCCAAACTCAGATAGTCTATGAAATTTGATTCATTGACACCTCCCGTTGGGCAAAATCTCAAGTGGGGAAGGGGTCCCATTATGGATTTGAGATAGGGAATGCCTCCCGCTGGTTCAGCCGGAAAGAACTTGAGCATGGTAATGCCCTTTTCAGCCAAATTCATCATTTCCGATGCCGTTACTGCTCCCGGAAGGTAGGGAAAATCAAGGTCCATGCATGCATCCACCAAAGCAGGGGTGGAACCGGGAGAAACCCCGAAACTTGCTCCTGCTTCCCTAGACTTGATCACATCATCAACCGAGACGAGGCTGCCAGCACCAACAGTACAGGTTGTGTTTTGGGCAATCTCTCTTATTGCCTCTAATGCATTGGCTGTTCGCAATACCACTTCAATAACTGACATACCTGCATTGATCAAGGTTTCTGCCAGTGGAACCGCATGCCTTGTATCCTCTATCTCGATTATCGGAATAATGCTTGTTTTGTCCACAAGGTTGATCATGCGTGAGCTGATGGAATGGGTATATGACATTATTGAAACCTAAACGATTGATGATGCACCGGTTGATGCCGAACCTACATTGTTTCGAAAACTCCTGAACAATTCCCGCCCCAAGCCTTCATTTTTAGGTGCGGAATATTCAATATCCGGCCTGTCTTCAAAGCCATCGGTTAGCACATCCATGGAACCAGATACTGCATCAAGTCTAATTATATCCCCATCCCTGATTTTCCCTATGGGACCGTTGTCCAGCACTTCGGGAGAAGTATGAATGACGGATGGTACCTTGCCGGAAGCCCCAGACATTCTGCCATCCGTCAACAAGGCAATTTGCAATCCGCGTCCGAGCAGAACCGATAGCATGGGGGTCAGGGAGTGAAGTTCGGGCATGCCATTGGATTTTGGGCCCTGATTCCTAACCACGATTACCGCATCGCTGTCAATTTTGTTTTCCTTGAAGGCCTTCTTGACATCTTCCTGGTCAGTAAAGACCATAGCAGGTGCTTCAATCAGGTGATGCTTTGGATCAACGGCAGAAATTTTCATAATTCCTTCACCGATGTTACCCTTGAGGTATTTCAATCCACCGGTTTTGCTGAAGGGTTTACGAGCTGAAGTCAGGATTTTTTCATTGAGTGAGGAGTCCAACCCGGGTTTCCACATGATTTCACCATCCTTTAGAATCGGCTCTGAAGTATAACTGCTGAGGTTGTTTCCATTAACGGTACGAACATCATCATGGAGCAAACCCTCTTCAAGAAGATTGCCGATGATATAACTTAAGCCCCCAGCGGCATGAAAATGGTTTACATCAGCCAAGCCGTTGGGATATACCCTTGCCATCAGGGGTACGATTGCTGAAATCCTGTCGAAGTCCTCAATGGTAAGTATAACTCCTGCCGCCTTGGCCATGGCAATCATGTGAATGACCAGATTGGTCGAACCTCCGGTTGCCATCAAACCAACGATACCGTTCACAAAAGCCTTTTCATTGAGGATATGACCGACAGGGGTAAATTCATTGCCTAGGGATGTCAGGGACAAGACCCTTTTCGTACCTTCTTCGGTCAAGGCTTTCCTCAAGGGAGTTCCAGGATTGACAAATGAGGATCCAGGCAAATGCAATCCCATGAATTCCATCAACATCTGATTGGAATTGGCAGTACCGTAGAACGTACAGGTTCCGGGACCATGATAAGCCTGCATTTCCGATTTGAGCAACTCTTCCCTGGTTATTTCACCCTTGGAGTATTTTTGTCGGGTAATTGCCTTCTCTTCATTGGACAAACCGGATGTCATAGGCCCGGCCGGTAAAAAGATACCCGGCAAATGCCCAAAAGTTGCTGCTGCCATAACGAGACCAGGTACAATCTTATCGCATACTCCCAGATAGGCTACTGCATCGAAGGTGTCGTGGGATAGAGCAACGGCTGTTGAAAGGGCTATGACATCGCGTGAAAAAAGGGACAACTCCATTCCCGGCTGACCTTGAGTTACCCCATCACACATTGCTGGAACGCCACCTGCAACCTGTGCCGTTGCTCCAGCCTTCAGGGCGGCCTGCTTTATCAGGTCAGGGAATTCTGCAAAGGGCTGATGAGCAGATAGCATATCATTGTAGGCGGTGATTATACCAAGATTGGGGGATCTTCCTTCGGCCAGTAAGGGTTTTTCTGAACCCATTGCTGCATAGGCATGAGCCTGATTTCCACAGGACAAATGCGCCCTGTTTGGTTCTTTATCGACCATAATATCTATCTTGGCCAGATAATCACTTCGTAAGTCACTGCTTCGGTTGGTAATTTCCTCAGTGATTTGAGAAAGTTTCGTATTCAACTTCATGATTCTATGTTCGCCTGTCCCTTAAGTCATTCAACCCAATTGATGTGAAAATACGGTCGTGTCAGACCATTCGCAAGCCACCGTCCAGTCGGATGTTCTCCCCATTGATATAGGGACATTCAATCAGGAAGTTAACAAGCTGGGCGAATTCCTTAGGCTGTCCCAAACGCTTGGGAAAGACGACACTCTCTGCAAGATGATGCCTTACATCCTCCTTTACTGTCTTGAGCATTGGAGTATCAAAAATACCTGGACAAATCGAGACAACCCTTATTCCGAACCTGCCCAAATCCCTTGCCAGGGGCAGTGTCATGCCAGCCACTCCTGCCTTGGATGATGCATAGGCGACCTGTCCCCTTTGACCATCGGTGGAAGCAATTGAAGAGGTATTGATAATGACACCACGTTCACCATCGTCGTTTGGTTTGTTGGAAGCCATTTGTGCCGAGACCAATCGCACCACATTGAACATTCCGGTAAGATTAACCCCAATCGTTTTGTTATAAACATCAAAATCATGAGGACCGGTTTTTCCCAGGGTCATCGCAGCCGGAGCAATACCAGCACAGTTAACACAGATATCAATATTCCCGACTTTTTGCTTAATGTTCTCTAGCCCTTCCTCGACTTCTTCGGTTGATGTGACATCCATCGGAATAAAAAAGGCCCCGATTTCTTCAGCCACCATTTTTGACTCTTCCGAGGGTAAATCGGCCAGAATGGTTCTGGCACCCTTTGCAGTAAGTGAGATGAGGGTAGCTTTGCCCAAGCCGGAAGCTCCTCCTGTGACAAGGGTTATTTTTTCCTTTATGTCCATTTACACTCCGACCGCGGTTGGTTTTTGCAATCCAGGTTAATCTTGGGAAGAGGACCCATTGCTAATTTCATGTTTTATCTGGTCGCCCAACTCCCTGACAACATCATAGGCCATTAAAACATCATCTCTTGTAGTTGAATAGGTGCCACAGGTAAATCTAATGGTGGTTTTACCATCAATTTTTGCTTGGGTCAGATAAATCCTTCCATCATCATTAATACGTTCAAAAAGCCGATTGGTTACCACCTCGGAATCCATTCCCCGGGGCTTGAAACGAAAACCAAATAGCGCCAGGGGTGAACTGAAGGCCAACTCAAATTCATTATCCGAACAGAATTTCTTTTCCAATTCCTTGGTCCATTTGACATGATTACGGATCAATTCCCTCAAACCGCTCAATCCATAAGCCCTTAATGAAAACCATACTTTCAAGGCCCTGAATCTGCGGCCAAGTGCAATTGTCATCTCACTCAAATTGGAAATTCTGTCTTCGCCCTTGGTCCTGAGGTAATCTGGCCTCAACCCAACCGTTTTGGATTGTAATACTGGATCGGCCAGAAACTGGATGGAACATTCCAACTGCATTCCCAGCCACTTGTGGGGATTAACCACGATTGAATCGGCTCCCTCAACTCCTTTCCAGAGATACCTGAATTCAGGGCAAACCATTGCTGAACCAGCCCAGGCTGCATCAACATGGGTATATAAATCAAATTCCCTGGCAATTTGAATGGGTTCAACGAGGTTGTCGATGGCACCAGTGGCCGTACCACCCACACAAAGAACAAGTCCTGCGGGTTTGTATCCTGCGTCAATATCTTCCAAAATCATTTCCCTGAGGTGTTCAGGGTCGATCGATCGGTTTGGGAGGTTATTTGGAAATCTCAGATTATCAAATCCAATACCCGAAAGTTTCACCGCCTTTTCAATGGAGGAATGATTCTCCTTTGAGCCATATATGCGCAATTGGGGTGATTGCCGCAAACCACGGTCCAAACCTTCCCAATTGAGGGCCTTTTCCCGCATGGTCAATACGGCTGCCAAAGTTGTCGAGGATGCAGTATCCTGAATCAATCCGGAATATCCTGATTGTAACCCAAAAGCATGGCCAAACCATTGAATCATTCTTTCTTCCAGCTCTGTTGCAGCTGGAGAGGTTTGCCAAAGCATGGAATTTGTTGCCATGTAATTGACCAGCTGTTCAGCAATAATTGATGCCGGTGAGGCATTGGATACAAAATAGGCAAAGAACCTCGGATGTTGCCAATGGGTTATGCCCTGAGGTATTATTTCCTTGAAGTCCTTGAATATTATTTCCATGTCCTCGGGATTTTCAGGTGGATTTGCAGGTAAAAGAGCCTTGATATCTCCTGGCTCCACCTGAGACCGGACAGGTTGATCATCAAGATTTGAAAAATACTCCTCGGCCCATTTTGCAGTTTCACCTGACCATTTCGGGAGATCTGAATATTTCATGAGGTAGAACCTTTCTGTTTGGTGATTGGTTGTTTCAGCGGGCTATTTTTCCAGCATGGGCAGGATTACCGAGGAAAAATCCTTATCTCCGTTGCCTTCATCACAGAACCTACTGTAGTAGTCAGTGGCCTTGGCTCCCATTTCCGTACTGAAACCAACGGCTTCGGAAGCTTTTTGGGACAAAAGCAGATCCTTCAACATCAGAGCAGCGGAAAACCCGGGTTTATAATCATTATCGGCAGGCGATTGAGGCCCAATACCCGGAAGAGGGCAATACACATTGTTGGACCAGCTATATCCCGATGATTGTGAAACCACCTCGAACAGAACTTCATGATCAAGATTCAACTTCCTAGCCAAGCCATATGCTTCACAGGTAACTATCATGGTCGCACCCAAAATCATGTTGTTACACATTTTTGCTGCCTGGCCTGAACCGGAAGGACCACAATGAATGATTTTTCCTCCCATTATTTCCAGCAATGGCTTGATCCTGGCAAATGCGGTATCATCACCCCCAACCATAAATGTCAATGTACCGGCCTTTGCTCCAAGACTTCCACCCGATACGGGTGCATCAATAAATCCCAATCCGCTCTCATTGGCCATTTTTGAGACCTGAATAGCCGTATCAACTTCGATGGTTGAACAATCGGCAAACAGGGAACCCTCATCCATAATCGGTATTATCTCATTTGCCACTTCACTTAAAATGGCTCCACTAGGAAGCATCGTAATGACAATATCCTTTCCTTTGGAAACTTCACCTGCTGAAGAGCATGGGATTGCCCCGTCCGGGTAATTTCCCGTTACATCGAACACATGGGCTTCCTTACTCGCCTTGATGAGATTTTCCACCATGGGATATCCCATGTTTCCCAAACCAATAAAACCGATTTTCACTTTACTTCCTTCCACTTAAGTGATTGATTCCCCAATGGTCCAAGCATGAATTCCACCTCACTCCCAGCAACCTCTCGCAAGGAGGAATGTTTCCACTCAGGCTTGAAATCCTTGTCAATGACTTGTGCCCTTATTCCCTCTATAAAATCACTGTACCTGGCTGATCGGAAAGTGAATCTGAATTCCAGATCCAGTGCTTCTTCAATCGACCTGGAATGTCTCTGATCCTTTATCAATTGCAAGGCACAGGCCAATGATAATGGAGAATTCCTGTAAATCTTTTTTAATACGTCTTTACTCCACTCGGTACCCAATGCCAAAAGAGCACTTTCAATTTCTCCTATTGTACTCTGGCCAAAAACCTGATCAATCAATTCCTTCTTGTCCAAAAGATCGGTGCTAGGTTCAGGGTCAGTGATAAAATTGTTGATAACTTGTATATCACCTGATGAGGAAAGTTTATCCTTGATTTGTTCCCAATGTTGTTCGGATATGAAATGGTCGGCAAATCCGATAAGTATTGCTTCTGCGGGCCCCATACGGGTTCCTGTCAATCCATGGAATTCACCCAAATGTCCTGATGAATTTGCCAAAATGTAGGAACCACCAACATCCGGAACCAGACCAATGGTACATTCTGGCATGGCAATTCTACTCGATTCGCCTACGATACGGTATTTCCCATGGCAACCTATTCCAACGCCTCCTCCCATGGTAAAGCCATTCAAAAAACTGGCAATGGGTTTGGGATAATTGAAGATTTTTGCATTCAATCGGTATTCATCACGCCAAAAGGCATGGCCATAATCCAAATCCCCGGCCTTGCCTCTTATGTACATTTCAGTGATATCTCCACCTGCACAAAATGCCTTTCCGCCAACGGCATCAAATACAATTACCCTTATCTTTTCATCGGCAAGCCAAAGGTTCAAATATTTTTCGATCGCCTTGCACATATCATGTGTCAAGGCATTAAGAGCCTTGGGGCGATTTAAAGTAATCCTGCCTACATGCCCTTGTTCTTTGACTATGAGGTCGTTCACCCGGATTGCTCTTTTTTAAGTTCCCGAAAGACAACCATTCTCATGATCTCATTGGTACCTTCAAGTATTTGATGGACCCTGAGATCCCTCACGGTCTTTTCTATACCGTAATCTGCAAGGTATCCGTACCCACCATGGAGTTGCAGACAATCATTGGCAACCTTCCAGCAAACATCTGTTACATAGCGCTTTGCCATGGCACAGAATTTGGTTTTGTCAGAATGACCTTCATCCATTTTCCACGCGGCAAAGCGAAGAAAATTTCGGGCAACCTGAAGATCGGTTTCGATATCGGCAATCCTGAATTGCAGGGCCTGAAATTCGTCCAGCCTTTTACCGAAGGCCTTTCGTTCTTTCATGTAGGCCAGAGTTTGATTGAAAGCCTGTTGGGCCCCACCAAGTGAACAGGCGGCAATATTCAGCCTACCACCATCAAGACCTGACATGGCATAAGTAAAACCCTTGCCCTGGATACCCAGGAGGTTTTCCAGGGGAACCCGGCAATTGTCCATCTGTACCTGTCTAGTTGGCTGGGCCCGCCATCCCATTTTGTCTTCCAGTCCTCCAAATGACAGCCCCGGTGAATCTTCATCAATGATTATGGATGAAATCCCATCATCAGTCTTGCACATGACAATGTATGAATCGGAATAGCCACCACCCGAGATAAACGATTTGGTACCAGTCATTTCCCAGCGATCATTGAGTTTTACAGCCTTGGTTGCCATGGCAGCTGCATCTGACCCCGAACCCGGCTCTGTAAGGCAATAGGACATGATGCATGACATTTCATTCGTTTTCTCGAGGTATTTCTCCTTTAGTTCAACACTCCCAAATGTGTCGATCATCCAACCACACATATTATGAATAGAAAGAAACGCAGCAACCGATGGGCATGCCATGGATAGTGCCTCGAAAATTAATACAGAATCAACCCGCTTCAGTGAAGAGCCACCGTAATCAATACTGGTATTGATACCACCAAGACCATATTCCCCCAGGGTCTGCCATAAATCTTTTGGAATGGTTTCTTGACTCTCCCAAGATTTTGCATGTGGTGAAATATACTTCTCACCAAGACCAAGAGCCATTTGAAAAACGGCTTCCTGTTCTTCTGTCAAATTGAAATCCATTTACAAAAAGCCAGTCAATAACAGTTTGTAGATACCACCCGAACTCTAAATTACTCAACCGAATTGTAGATAATCAATTTATTGTCGGGAAGTTGAGAATCGCGCCTTCCTTGATGCCGCTTGGCCAACGAGAAGTTACTGTCTTGGTTTTGGTATAGAATCTGAAAGCATCCGGGCCATGTTGATTAAGATCACCAAAACCAGATTTTTTCCAACCACCGAAAGTATGATAGGCAAGTGGAACAGGGATAGGAACATTTATACCAACCATACCGACATTGACCCTATTGGCAAAATCCCGGGCCGTATCACCATCCCTGGTAAATATAGCCGTCCCGTTGCCATAAGGATTATTCATGGTAAGACTAAGGGCATCATCATAGTTTTTGGCCCTTACGGTGGATAAAACAGGTCCAAATATTTCCTGCTTGTATATGTCCATGTCTGGTGACACCTTATCAAAAAGGTGGGGCCCTACAAAAAAGCCATCTTCGTAGCCCTGAAGTTTGAAATCCCTTCCGTCAACAACTAGTTCAGCACCTTGGTCCACACCTGATTGAACCAATCCCAAAACCCTTTGCTGAGCTTCTCTGGTAACCAGTGGACCAAAATCCATGTCTTCACCGGCTGTGTATGGTCCAACCTTTAAGGTTTCAATCTTGGGTATCAGTTTTTCAATGAGATTGTCGGCAGTACTTTCACCAACAGGTACAGCCACCGAAATGGCCATACATCTCTCTCCTGCTGCCCCATAACCTGAACCCACCAGTGCATCGGCGGCCTGATCAAGGTCGGCATCCGGCATGACAATCATGTGATTCTTGGCACCACCAAAGCATTGTACCCTTTTACCCGATTTGCTTGCCTGAGAATAAATATACTCTGCAATGGGTGTTGATCCCACAAAACCCACAGCCTGAATATCGGGATGGTCAAGAATTGCATCAACAGCCGTTTTATCACCATTGACCACCTGTAGAACTCCTTCTGGAAGTCCGGCTTCAAGCATCAATTCAGCCAGCATCAGGGGAACGGAAGGATCCCTTTCGGATGGCTTTAGAATGAATGCGTTTCCACAGGCGATTGCTGGTGCAAATTTCCACATTGGGATCATGGCCGGGAAATTGAATGGTGTAATCCCAGCAACCACCCCCAAAGGCTGTCTCATGGAGTACATGTCAATTCCGCCACCGGCACTATCGGTATATTCACCCTTCAGAAGGTGAGGGGCTCCAATACAAAATTCGACTACCTCCAGACCTCTTTGAATATCACCGCGGGCATCAGGAATCGTTTTGCCATGTTCACTGGAAAGTACCTCGGCCAGAGGTTCCATGTTCTTATGGAGCAATCGGACAAACTCCATCATGACCCTACCCCTTTTTTGGGGGTTGGTTAATGCCCATGATTGCTGGGCTTTCAACGCCCCTCTGACAGCAACATCCATTTCCTCGTTTGATGCAAATGGAACCTTGGCTTGGACTTCTCCTATTGCCGGATTAAAGACATCGCCAAAACGACCGGATTGGCCCTTTACCCTTTTGCCATTGATAAAGTGGAATAGTTCTTTCATTTGAAACACCCTTGCAGTTTGTAATGCGGGAAAAATATATCGGTTAAACGCGAACCTTTATACCAAAACTAAAATATGTCTTTCATGGAAATATTGAAGTAGGGAAAATTCTTCCACATAGTGGTTATTAATTCCAGAGGAAAACTAACGAGACAGATTAGTATAGCATCAAAGCAAATTCAATTTTTGGCTGATACTTTGTTCCAATCAAAGCAAATTCATTAATTTGCGCTAAAAACTGGATGAATTTTTTTTGAAAATCGGGATAATCAAAATTGTGTTCAAACTACATTTTCAATTCAAAATGAAAGGATTCTTCCAATGCTTGTGAGCCAAATTCTCAAGGGCAAAAGCAGTCAAAGCATTATCTCCATTGGTCCCGATGATGGTATTTTGATGGCTGTCAGTCTTTTGTCCAGGAATCGAATTGGTGCTTTGGTAGTATTTGATGATGAAGGATTGCTCGTTGGCATCGTTTCGGAAAGGGATATTGTCAGGGAAATAGGTATAAAGGGTGCCCAGGTCCTGAATTTATCGGTAAAGGAACTCATGAGTAAAAAGGTTGTTACCTGTAATACCAACGAAACTGCCTTTGATGTACTGAACAAAATGACTTTGGGGAGATTCCGTCATATACCGGTCATGGACAATAAGAAAATGATTGGGCTGATTTCCATTGGTGATGTTGTCAAGGCTCGTTTGGGCGAGCTGAATATGGAAAAACAGGCTCTAGAGGAATATATCGGCCATTAAGTCAAATTTTCTGATAATCTTAAGAAAGAGAATTTTGTGAAAATCGGTCTCTACGCCGGGACTTTTGATCCCGTAACATTTGGTCACCTGGATATTTTCAGAAGATCATTCTCTCTGGTGGACAAACTGGTAATTGGTGTTGCCATCAATAAGGAAAAATCCCCCCTGTTCAGTTTGGATGAAAGGGTTTCCATGATTAACAGGGAGATCACGGAACTGAAGAAAAAAACCAATCAGGAAATTGAGGTATATCCTTTCGAAAACCTGTTGGTGGATTGTGCCCGTGAAGTTGGAGCCAACATCATTATCAGAGGATTGAGAGCTGTCTCGGATTTTGAGTATGAGTTCCAGATGGTTGGTATGAATAGGGTATTGGATCAAAATATTGAAACCGTATTCATGATGGCAGATGCAAGAAAGCAGGCTATTGCATCCAAACTTGTAAAAGAGATTGCCCGCCTCGGAGGTGATGTTTCCGAATTTGTACCAAGGAATGTAATGGAAGAGTTGAAGAAAAAGTTCAGCGATTGACCTTGGCTACCCTTTTATCGTCGCTATAGGGGTTCACTTTAATTTGATTTTGTTTTAATCGGGAAAGCCTTAATCTTCCCCTTGAGAGGTGTATATGAAAAAAATAATACTAGTTTTAACTTTCCTTCTACTGGGAACCATAAATGCAATAGCCGAAAAGGAAAGAAATGTGTTGATACTTGATGTCGCCGGTGAAAACTCCGGTACCATAAAAATTGAACTTCTTCATGAAGTTGCTCCCCTGCATGTTGAACGAATAATTACTTTAACAAATAACGGATTATACGACAATGTAGCATTTCATCGGGTGATTGAGGGTTTCATGGCCCAAACAGGTGATGTTCAGTTCGGACGAGTTGATCAAGGTTCTTTGCAAAAGGCCGGGATAGGGGGCTCTGATTTGCCTGATTTGAAGGCTGAATTTTCACCGCTTCCCTTCAGAAAGGGAACCGTTGGCATGGCAAGAGCACAGAATCCCAATTCCGCCAATTCCCAATTTTTCATAATGTTTGAGGAAGCACCGTTCCTGAATGGCCAATATACCGTATTTGGAAGGGTAATTTCAGGACAGGATGTAGTTGATGCCATCAAAAGAGGGCAGGGGCAAAATGGTGCGGTTACTGATCCGGATTATATTGCTAGTGCCAGAATTGAAGAATAGATGAAATAATTTACTATTGATGCTCTGGAAATGAAAGAAGTTTGAAGATGGGACATAGTCCAACAAGGTTGGTTGTTATCAAACTATTTGTTACCCTAGCCTTGATCTGGGTTCTAGGTCTTGCCTCAGCACAAGCCAACGAGAAACTGTTCAGCAGCCAGTGGCCAAATACTGATTTTTCTCTAGCATCGGTGCCCTTGGATGAGATAATATCGGGTGGTGTTCCCAAGGATGGAATCCCGGCAGTTCACAATCCAACTTTTTTAACTCTGGATGATAATATTGATTTACTTCCCAGGGAAGGGGTAATGACCATTGAACTGAAAGGCCATCTCCCCAGGGCATACCCAATCAGATATCTTCTCTGGCATGAAATCGTCAACGATCAGATTGGCGAACAAAAAATTGCTGTAACTTACTGTCCCCTTTGTAATTCCGGAGTATTTTTCTCCAGGGAACTGAACGGCCAAACCCTGACTTTTGGTGTATCTGGATTGCTCAGAAACTCGGATATGGTCATGTATGACCTCGAAACTGAAAGCTGGTGGCAACAGGCCCTTGGAACAGGAATTGTTGGAAGTCATACTGGCAACAGTCTGGTACAACTTCCGGGCTGGACAGAAAGCTGGCATGATTTCCTTTCTAGAAACAAGGACAAGGGGGGATTGGTCATGGCCCAGCCTGAATTCCGCCGACCCTATGGGCAAAATCCCTACAAGGGGTATGAACTTTCCGTCAGTCCATTTCTTTACACCAAGGAATTCAAGCAGGAAGGAATAGGTCCCCTGGCAAGGGTGGTAAAGGTTGGGCAGAGAGCCTGGCCACTGGAGAGACTGATTCTTGAAGGAAGAATCGAGGAACATGGTATTGTCTTGACCTGGACTGGGGGACAGGCATCACCTCTTGATACTGCTTCCGTTGGTCAAGGTATAAATGTAGGCACAGTGAGGGTCAGGGATCTGGAAACTGGAGAAGACCTAGCCCATGATCTATTGTTTGCCTTTGCTTTTGAGGCATTCTTCCCCGATGGTGAATGGGAAATGGGCAACCTTTTGTCAAACAATTAAATTGTTATTTTTCAAGCTGAACGATGGCGTGGCGTTTTTTGCCAACTGATATCTTTGCTGATTTTCTTAATTCTTCCAAACTCAACATTCTTGCCGTATCGGTTTCGACGATATCATTTACCCTGACACCATTGCCCAACAAATTTCTTCTGGCTTCCTTGCCCGAAGAAACCAGCCCAAGTTGAACCAAGGCTTGAAGCAGGGGATAACCATCTTCGATCAAGGAATCTGAAGTAACCGACAAAATGGGCAATCCTTCACTTTGCCTCCCTTCAACAAATACTTCCCTCGCGGTTGATAAGGCCTTTTGGGCTTGTTCCTTACCATGTGCAAGGGTAGTTACCTCATTCGCTAAAATTATTTTTGCCTCGTTGATTTCAGAACCCTCTAGAGAACCAAGGCGATCACATTCGGCAAGATCCAGTTCCGTGAAAAGTTTCAGGAATTTGCTGACATCATTGTCACTTACATTACGCCAATATTGCCAAAAATCGTAAGGGGAGAATAAATTGGCATTGAGCCAGACGGCTCCACTTTGGGTCTTTCCCATTTTCTTGCCATCGGAAGTGGTCAAGAGAGGCGAGGTAAGGGCAAAGACCTGTTTACCGATTATTCTTCTGGTCAGGTCAACACCATTCAGTATGTTACCCCATTGATCGGAACCACCCATCTGCAGTTGACAATCATGCCGTTTAGCTAGCTGAAGGAAATCATAGGCCTGTAAAATCATGTAGTTGAATTCCAGGAAAGAAAGGGATTGTTCCCGGTCCAATCTTGACTTGACGGATTCGAATGAGAGCATTCTGTTAACAGAGAAGTATTTCCCGATATCCCTAAGGAAAGAAATATAGTTCAGATTGTCCAGCCATTCAGCGTTATTCACCATAATGGCATCAGTAGGATTATCACCAAAGGTTACGTAATTGCTGAATACTTCCTTGATGCCTGAAATATTTGTTTCGATTTCACTGTTGTCCAGAAGGGGTCTCTCATCCGCTCGAAATGATGGGTCGCCGACCTTTGTTGTACCCCCACCCATCAATACGATAGGCTTGTGGCCGGTCTTTTGAAGCCACCGTAACATCATGATCTGGATCAGGCTGCCGATGTGGAGTGATTTGGCCGTGGCATCAAAACCAATATAGGCTGGTAAAATCCCCTTCATCAGGGAATTGTCCAATTCTTCCAAATTGCTGCAATCATCGAAAAACCCACGTTGGCGAATTACGTTCAGGAATTCGGATTTGAGATTGTAGGTCATTTCAGATTTTCGACAATTGATTGAGTTGGTTATAAGTAAGAGCTTGTTCCATTAGTATGGAAGGTTGTAATTGGCCCTGAAAAAGGCTTTGTACAAACTTCCATGAACTCCAACAAGGCTGCCGGCAAAAATATAAGCGAGCAAACAAACTTATGCAATATGAACTGATGGTCATTGAATGGACCGTGGTATCTCTTTCAATGTCAAAAGGCTTCCGATAAACCCTTAGCCGTTAGCAAGATACACATTCAAGGAAAGAAGTTGGTTCATTTCTATTGGCAATGATCATACCACGGTTTGCGAGACGTTCCACTGGGCGGGGATTGTGAAATTTTTGCCCCCCAAGATAGGGATCAAAAAAATTACCTGCCGGGTGCGCTTGAATCAGAGGCTCGGCAGGTCTAATAGATACAATATAGGGAATAAGTTTCTGATTGGAAATGAAATTTTACCAATTACACGGTAAAATCTCCCCGGGGTATCCAGATACCACTTGATACGGTGATTCATATCAACTTTCCTTCAAGACCGGAAGAGAAGAACCAATAATAACGAATCCTGTAAAGTTTAGCTATAAATGGTCCTTCATGAAATTGGGAGATCAAATATCTTCAATGCCATAAGGTTTGGACAGAAGCCCCCGACAGGTCAGGCAAACCACGTTTTCAATAAATTTCGGGCAAATATCAATCAACCTATGGTGGTTGCATGATTTCATAAGGAATTTGGTAGAAGAACCTCGATTGGAAGTCAATAAAACTAACCTAAGTGATACAGAAAAAAGATAGGGCGGCAAGCCGCCCTTCTCCGTTACTTCCCCTATCGGGGCAGCGGTGATCAAAAGATCCCGTTTATGATCATAAAAATAAAGAGGTTAAGACAAATGTCAAGATTTAAATTGCCAAGAATATTTTTTTGCAGGAGATTCCATTGGGGAAAGTGACATGACAAATAAAAAAGACAATGAAGCAGTCCTCGATATCAAACGTTCGCCTAGACTTGGGGAAATATATTGGTGCAAGATGCCGGAAACCATCTATCGCAAGGAATTTGGGTATGGTGGCAAAGAATATCGACCAGTTATGATCTTCTCCAAGAAAAACAAACTCTATGGTACAGCCCTAGTCATACCCCTCAGTACAGCAGAACAAACCAGGCCCGAGATGGCAGTAAAAATGAAATCCCCTCTGGACGGGCAAGACACATGGGCCGTCTGTTCGCACATTATGACCTTTTCCACCTATCGCTTCTCACCAGACAAAGAAAAAGGCATTTGCCGGGTTCCAAATGATGTTTTTCAGGAAATCAGGAAGAAAGTGTTTACCAACCTGCCGGATGAAAGATGACACGAGCAACTGGATTCAGTGGGCAATGGCGAAAAGAAAATCGTTTTTTGGTTTGATCCAACAATTTATATTGAGGAATTAAAGCAAAAATCGATCTCCATCAACAAGCTATCGAAAGCAAAGAACAACTGGGAATTACTTCAAAAAATGCCCTGACAGGGACTTCATTGCGAAAACTCTTGGAATCAGATAATTTGATTGGAATTACCTTCCTGATAGTTTTATCAGGATGTTGTTCAACATTTATCACCCTCCTGTGTAGAAAAGAATAACTGATGGAAAACGGGAGCAATTCTCAAAGACAAAAACTATTGGTAATCCTGGGTGCGGGCAGTTCAATCCCCTATGGGATGCCGTGCGTTTCAGCCATCAATAAACAAATGATAAAATGGAGTGATGAGTGGGAGCATGAAAATCAAGTGAATCCTTTCAAATCTCTTTGGAACGTATCCCAAGGATATTACAAACAGGATAAATTTCACAAGGGCGTATACCCGAATTATGAAAGTGTCCTTGGCAACATGTTAGCCATTGCCAAATGGCTGTCGCTTGAAACCTATGGTGACCCCATTATTGATAAATTGATTGAGGTAGAGGACATTGGAAAACTTTTTGGCTTTGTTGATGGTGGTTGCCTCAATGCCGGAACAAATAATCTAGACCAACACCAGTTTTTAATTGATATACTGGCAAAGTATTTCAGAGCAAAATGTCAGGAGGTTGAAAATACCCCACCAGAAAATTTTGATGGATATATCAATTTCTTCAAAGAAATCAGAAAGGCTTTTGATGTTGGGGTATACAATCTTAACCATGACAATCTTGCTTACCGTGCTTTGAAAAAAACTAATGAGGGAGTTTTTACCGGCTTTGACGATTGGAACTTTCAACCTGATGAAATCTACAATCGGAAGGAATGGGATTTTTTATACCATTTGCATGGCAGTGTCCATTTTAACCTTATCGAAAACTTGGATCTTACTCATGAAACAGACTTAATTATCTGGCAAGATTGGCAAGATGATGGGAAAAAAAGTTTTACAGATATTGGCTTTCCCCAAATGGAAGCTAGTTTTGATGCCAACTGGATTCCTTTAGCAACGATTCTGACAGGAGGTTTCAAACGTGAACAGCTTGCCCCTGAACCATTTCAGACCTTTCAGTCTGCATTGTCAAAACATGTTCATGAAGCTGATGCTATCTTGATCATTGGGTATGGATTCGGGGACTCACATATAAATCGGGCTTTACAGAACCGATTTTATCTTCCCTCCCGGCATAAGCCTCCTCCAAAAGTCTATATAATCGATAAGGAGGCAAAGGAAGAGAATTTTTTTTGGAATACATTTACAAAACAGGTATTTATCCTTAGTGGTGTTGTAGATGAGAATGATAAAGATTTTGCAAATTACCTTGAACGAAGTCAGAGGGTAAAATTTAAACTTGATAAGAGGGGAACTGAAGAGGCATTCGCCGACACAAAGCCAATTTTGGATTGGCTTAAGGGGAAGGTATAACGTTCCTCAGGGGATACTTTCCAGCCGCCCATCCAAAATCCAAAAATACACCTCACCTTAATCTCCTTCCAGGCGTTGCCTGGTTTTCACCGCGGCTTCAGATATACTATCGCAGGTAAGCAATAAGTCTATAAAACACCATCGGCGGGCCGACATCGGTATCTGGGTGAACCCTTTGGTCTTGTCAATCGTTCTGATTTCTTTTGCAGGCTTTATTGCTGGTCCCAGCTCATAAAGATAATGTTTGTCGATCGGGTATGGATTTGGTAGATTGAAAGGTTTCTGATAATCCTCGATTATTGTGTAGGAGTCTATATGGTGGATTGATTGCAATTTGCCATGGTATCGAAAGGCAATGTAATTAGGAGGATCCACAGGATAGGATTTACCTACCGGGTGGAAATACCTTTGATGTTTTTCAATAACATCAATAAAGGTTGTCCCGAGATCTTTGAAAATGACATTGTTACTGGCTGATACAACATAGACAAGATTGGACATTTTATTCTGCACGTTAGTTACCTTCCTGAAATAATCGATAAGTTGGCGAAGCAACAATTTCTCTGATCGCTTTGTTGCCGAACCAACACATTCTTCAGCCATGTCACGAATTTGTTTCCAGGAAATTGCCTGTACCTCTATCTGACAAACATTTGCCGGCACATGTTGGGGAAGCCATTGCTCTTCACGATCAGACTCGGCAAGTACCAAAATCATTTTCCTTGCTTTTGGGTCTCTATTGCTAGACAGTCTTTCGGCATACTTTTCTAGCTGGTCAGGCAATGGTATATTGAAGCCGCGTTTTGCCTCAATCACAATATGAAATCTGCCAGGATCTACTATCTCAATATCCGAAATTCCCTTTTGAAATTCATATTCCTGTAACCGTAAATGCATGGCATCTGAAAAGTTATCATCCAGACAAAGCTTGGCTGCCAGCTTCTGGCAGAGGGTGTCACACTCTGAAAGGGCCCACCCGAGGCTAAAGGTCATGGCATTTTCATCATTTCCAAGCAGATCGAAAAAAGTTTCCACCTTTTGGCCATATTTAATGAGCTGGGTCATGAAATCTCTGATATTTCGGGAATGATTGCCTGTGTGTACTGGATAAATTCAATGCATGGTTTCCTCTGGACCATCCTCCTCCTTGGTGTAAATTCCTCAAGCAGTTCCGAGGTGAGAAGGGTAAAGACCAAGAAACCGAACAGGAAACAATCCAGTTACGGTTTCTTCTCCCCGGCCTTTTGCAGGTTGCCGGCCAGTTGCTGTTTGGTTTCCTGACTATAGGCCAGGACATGGGGCATCATCGTATCAAAATCCATGTTCGCCTCATACTCATCAATGTGAAGCCTGATTTCCTTCGATCTCTTTTTCATAATCTTCTCCTCCTTTGAAAACAGCTTCAAGGTCAACCCTTAGGAAGTCCCTTGACGACAAAGCCAACCAGCCCAATATACGAAATTCTGTGAATAATCAATCCTTGATCTCCAAAATTTGTCGCAATACCAGATTTGCACCCTCTAACCGTTCATGGTTTACTCCTTGTATTAGAAAATTAATGGAGGTAAGTACAAAATCTTGTTGAGTGGTGCTAACAATTTTCCAGACTAATGGAACAGACACAAAGGGATGGATATTGGAATTTTACAATGAAAATGTCATCACTCAAAGAAAATTGGTTTATCGGTTGCATGTCAGGTACCTCAATGGATGGGGTTGATATTGCTGCAATCAGAACTGATGGACAGAAAATCCTGGAATTTGGACCAACTGCCAGCAAGAGTTTTACTCCTGATGAAGTTGAAATACTTCACATGGCCCGTGGTAAGTGGCTGGGTGAAGAAGGCGTAAACCAGGTTGCCCGGATTGTTGAGGAAACTCATCTTGCCTTGCTTATGCAAACCAGTCCGAAGGCCATCGTCGGGTTTCATGGTCAGACGCTAGCCCATGATCCTGGAAATCGGAAAACGCACCAGGCCGGAGATGGTCAGTACCTTGCTGACAATTTGGGTAAAACGGTTGTCTGGGACTTTCGAAAACAGGATATGCTCAATGGGGGTGAGGGTGCACCATTGGCACCATTTTATCATTTTGCACTGGCCAAATACCTTGGAATTACGGAACCATGTGCCTTCATCAATATCGGCGGCATTACCAACATAAGCATTGTTGATCCCCAAAAGGATGAACCAGTTGATAATGGTGCCCTGATTGCATTTGATATTGGACCCGGAAACAGTCTAATCGATAAATTCTGCAACATGAAAAGAAATCTGCCCTTTGACAGGAATGGATATTTTGCTACCCGGGGAAAAGCCGACAATGATTTGGTAAGAAAGTTCCTGGAACATGAACAACTTGGGTTTGAGGGACCAAAATCCTTTGATATTCATGATTTCTATTTTCTCTTGAATCAGGTCGAGCAACTCAGGTTTGAAGATGGAGTTGCAACCTTAGCGGAATGTACCATACAGGCAATTTCGACTGTTCTTGAAAGAACAAGGCTCAAACCCAAACATGTTGTTTTGTGCGGGGGAGGGACAAAAAATTCCTATATTGTTGCTCGGTTGAAGGAAATTGCTGCAATGGAAATTCAAACAGCTGAGGAAAGGGGTTTGCCCTCACAATATCTGGAAGCCCAAGCATTCGGTTTTCTGGCAGCTAGGGTATTGGGTAATCTTCCCACTTCAGCACCAGGTACAACGGGATGTGAATATCCCACCGTTGGTGGCAGGATTTCGCAACCTCGTAAAACTAAAACCTGAAGGCCTTTTTCCCCAGATATTGGGCCTGATCACCCAATTCTTCCTCAATTCTCAACAATTGGTTGTATTTGGCAATTCGATCAGAACGTGAAGTGGAACCCGACTTGATTTGCCCACAGTTGACCGCAACAGCCAAATCGGCAATGGTGGTATCCTCGGTTTCTCCCGACCTATGTGACAATATTGTCGTGTAACCATTTCTATGTGCCACATCAATGGCATCAAGGGTTTCCGTCAGGGTTCCGATCTGGTTAACCTTGACCAGAAGCGAGTTGGCACAACCCTTGGCAATCCCATCCTCCAGTATAGAGGTATTGGTCACAAACAGGTCATCACCAACCAACTGGCATCGGTTCCCAAGGACTTCAGTGAGTGTCTGCCATCCTTCCCAATCATCCTCACTGCAACCATCTTCAATGGAATGGATGGGATATGTGGTTACCAGCTTTTCCAAATAGGAAATATTCTCCTCACAGGATCGGGTAATTCCTTCGCCTGAAAAGTTATATTTGTGGTTGGAATAATATTCCGATGAGGCACAATCCAGGGCAATGACCATGTCCTTGCCGGGTGCAAGGCCCGTATCTTCGATGGCCTTGAGCAATATGTCCAGGGCTTGCTCTGAGGAATCCAAATTCGGTGCAAATCCTCCCTCATCACCAACCGCGGTTGAATGGCCGGCCTTGTCAAGGTTTTTTTTCAAACTGTGAAATACACCAGCACCAAATTGCAAAGCTTCCCGAAAGTTGTTGGCTCCAACCGGCATGACCATGAATTCTTGGAAGTCAATGGAGTTATTGGCATGTTCACCACCGTTAATAACGTTGAACATGGGCACAGGTAAAACCTTGGCGTTTACTCCCCCAACATATCGGTAGAAAGGCATTTCCATACTGATAGCCGATGCCTTGGCAACAGCGAGGGAAACTCCCAGAATGGTATTGGCTCCCAATTTCGATTTATTTGGGGTGCCATCAAGATCAATCATGGTATTGTCAATGTCAACCTGATCATAGGGATCATAGCCCAAGAGTGCTTCACCCAGGGTCGTAACAACGTTTTCCACTGCTTTGGTAACCCCTTTGCCCGAGTATCTTTGTGAATCACCATCTCTTAGTTCATGGGCTTCACGGGCACCGGTTGAAGCACCTGAGGGTACGGCAACTCGTCCCATCGACCCGTCAGATAGGGAGACTTCAACCTCAATCGTCGGGTTTCCCCTGCTATCAAGTATTTCACGTGCGTGAATATGATCAATTACAATTAGATTATCCATTTTTATCTTCCAAAGGTGTGCCATATAATTCCAGACGATGACCAATAAGGCGATAACCCAGCTTTTGGGCCTGTTTTTTCTGGAGCCTTTCTATTTCCTCATCGTAGAATTCGATGACTTTTCCGGTTTTCAAATCAATCAGATGGTCATGATGATTCTTGTCAGCTATTTCATATCTGGCCACACCATCACCAAATTCCAACTTGGTAAGAATGTCCAATTCTTCCAGTAACTTGACGGTACGGTAAACGGTAGCTATAGAAAGGTTTGGATCAATCTGGCTTGCTCGCTCATAAAGATCCTGAATATTGGGATGATCCCTGGCTTTTTCCAAAACGGAAACAACAGCCCTTCTTTGGTCAGTCAACCGCAATCCTATTTTTTCGCAATGCTGAAGGAGGGTACCCAAAATTCAATCTTTCCTTATCTCTTGCAAACCTTACCTAGACCAAAATTCTGCACACAATTTCAAATTACTTGTCCAATTTATCTAAATTAATATCTTGACTGTAATATTCAAATTAGAGGTAATGGTTAATCTTCAGATCAGCAGAAAAATAATACCTAAATACCGGGTGTTAAACAAATAATTTCCTAAGTTCCACAGAAGGTTTTGGTGACGACTTCATTCGTTTCAGGCGTTTTTTCAAATTCCTCGTACCCTTGCTGTTGAGTATATGGAGACTTGAGCATTTCTACCATGGTGTTGAATCTATCAAAATTTCCTTCCACCCCTTCAACAATGGCTTTTTCGATTTGATGGTTTCGTGGAATGTAAGCGGGATTGACCTTTTGCATTGACAGCAGCCGTTCACTTTCTGATGCCTTTTCCCTATTTAACCTTTCCAACCAAATAGGTATCCACTCAAGTATCAGATTTGGTGAAACGGCAAAGTTTTCAAAATGATAAGATTGTAGGTTTCTTGCAGGTACTGTTGATAATGTTCTGAACGTCAGGGTGAAATCTGCCTCTGCCTTTTCAAGAATATTCAAGAAGTCGGTAATAAATTCAAAATCCTCGTTTCCAGGATTTTCCATACCAAGTTTTTTCCCGAAGATTGATAACCAGTTGTCCAGATAAAGCTGGGGAAACCGGTTAATGATATCTGTAACCTTCTTGATTGCTGTTTCTTTTTCATCTTCAAGGATCGGTATCAACGTTGTTGCAAATTGGGCCAGATTCCAATGGGCTATCATTGGTTGGTTTGCATAGGCGTATCGACCATTGTGATCTATAGAGCTGAAGACTTTTGCTGACTGAAAGCGATCCATGAAGGCACAGGGCCCAAAATCTATGGTTTCGCAGGACAAGGAAGTGTTGTCCGTGTTCATTACCCCGTGAATAAATCCAACAGCCATCCATTCCGAGATAAGCTTGGCCTGTCCCTCAACAACTTGCACAAGCAATGATAGCAAAGGGTTTTCGGATTTGTTCAGCTCGGGATAGTTACGATCGATCAGATAGTCTGCCAATAATTTCAGGGCATCGTGATCTTCCCGGGCATAAAAATACTGGAAGGTTCCGACACGAATATGGCTACGGGCTACTCTGGTTAAAATGCCACCGGGGTAGGGCCTTTCCCGAAAAACCCTTTCTCCAGTCGATACAACCGACAGTGTTCTGGTTGAAGGAATGCCCAGATTGTGCATTGCCTCGGAAACAATATATTCCCGGATAACAGGGCCCAGCCAGGCTCTCCCGTCACCATTGCGTGAAAAGGGTGTTGGCCCCGAACCTTTCAATTGCAAATCATAAAGGTGCCCTGACTGGTTTCTGAGTTCACCAAGAAGTATTGCTCTGCCATCTCCCAGCGAGGGAACCCATCCACCGAATTGATGGCCTGCATATGCAAGGGCAATCGGTTTGGATTTTCCAGGTACCCGATTACCGGCAAAAACTTCAATTGCTTGTTCAGTTGCAAGCTTGGATGGGTCCAAACCCAATTCGGCAGCCAATTCAGAATTAATCTTAATCAACTCGGGTCTTGATACCTTGGTTGGTGTCAATCTTGCGTAGAACCTCTCCGGCAAGGAGGAATAACTGTTTTCGAAGGGAAAAATATCCATCTTGTGAAATTCTCCTTACCAGTATCCCAAACTAGGGTAAGAGACGAAGTTTTTCCGTCAGAAGTTCAAAAAACCTGTCACTGTCAACCTTACCTATGAAAAGAGCATTGGGATTTCGATCGGTTACATCCCACCAATCGGCAACAGTCATACCTCTGGTCAACTCGGATTCGGTTTCGATTTCCACATTGATGAATCGACCTTCAAAAATTTCCGGCTCCAGCAGATAGGCAATGACACAGGGGTCATGCAGGGGTGCCCCATCCAAACCATATTTCTCCTTGTCAAAACGCTCGAAGAAAGTTGTCAAATTGGCAACTTCCTTTCCGGTTCGATTACCGATATCCCTGACTTTATCCATTCTGGTTTTGGTCGTTAATACCTGATGGGTAACATCAAGCGGCAGCACGGTTATGGGAACCCCGGACGAAAATACCTTTTTGGCAGCTTCAGGATCCACGTAAATATTGAATTCAGCAGCCGGAGTTACATTACCCACTTCAAAATAGGCCCCACCCATCAAAATGATTTCCTGAATCCTTTCAACAATATCCGGTGCCTGAATCATGGCCTGGGCTATGTTGGTCAAGGGACCAAGAGGGCAAAGCGAAATGGTACCGGGATTATTTTCCCTAAGGGTTTCAATTATGAAGTCTACGGCATGCTTGTCTTCAAGTTGAATCGATGGTTCCGTCAACTCCATTCCATCCAAGCCGGTTTTACCATGAACTTCTTCGGCCGTAACCAATTCTCTGCCCAGGGGCTTTGAACAACCGGCATAAACGGGAATGTCTTTCCTGCCAGATAGTTCAAGTATAATCCTGCTGTTTTTTTCAGTGAGTTCCAATGGAACATTTCCGGCCACGGCAGTAACTCCCACAACCTCAAGTTCCTCACTTGCCAAGGCCATCAGAATGGCTACGGCATCATCCTGTCCAGGATCAGTATCAATAATTATCTTTCGCTTGATGTTCATTTAAGCTCCTCTTTTCAACTGGTTTCCACGGAAGTACGATCTATCCTTGTTTTGATGGCATTCTTGAGTGCAGCTTCAGGGTCAACTGAAATGCATCTTGAGATTTTGACCATATTATACAGGATTTCACCCATGAGCAGGAAATTTATATACCTGCTATCCTTTGATTTTGCAGGGCTGAATTTGCTCATAATGTTTTTAACCTCGCCTATATTAGCCTTCAATTCCTCACGATCATTTATCTCCGGATTTACAGACTGATACCATTTCCTGGCCAAATGCAAAGCAGGTAGTCTGCTATTCTTCAAACTATCGGAATTTTTGCTGTTCTGATGCTTCTGTTCGATTTTCTTGATATTTTCCCAGTTGATTATCTGATCCTCGACCGTTTTTATATCATCATTGTCTGCAAATACATGAGGGTGCCTTCGGATCATTTTATCGGCAATCTCATTAACAACCGAATAAAAATTAAAATGCTTGTCTTCACCGGCAAGATGGGACAAAAAAACGATTCCAAACAACAAATCCCCAAGTTCTTCCTTCAAGGAATTGACATTATTTGATTCAATTGCCTCTACAACCTCGTAGGCTTCTTCTATGACATTTGAAACCAGTGATTGATAATCCTGTTCAAGATCCCACGCACAACCATTGTCCTTGTCTCTCAATCGTTTCATGATTTCCAGGAGTCTGGTGATGCCGTTACTTCTATCATTGCAAATATCCAAACTTGCCTGATATTCCTCTGATGCTTTGTCCATGATTTTTCCTTTTTGATTGGTTAAAGATTTTCAAAAAAAATTAATGAAAACCAACTTAACCTCATCATTAAACAGTGTGGTGAAACTTCGAGTATATTAGTAAAATCCAAATGTGAGACAAAATGTCACTGATTAGTTTCTCTGAAACTCCATGGATAGGTAAGATTATTGAAATTTGGGCAAAAGACTTATCCACAAAAAAAATTTATCCGGTAATTTTTTGGAGGAAAAAAATGAACACTATGTGATTGTCATGGATGAAACCGAGAGGATTCAGGACAGTCGTTTCGTGGTCCAGATAGAAAAATATTTTTCGAAAATAGAATTGGACGTAAACGAGGGTGTCTTGTTGTACCACCTCCTTTGTTTGTTTCCACCCATACAACCATAGCTATTCAGGCTGCAGAGTTCATATACGCAATCAATTGGTGTTTTCGTTTGCCAAATCGGGGTAAGGATGCTGAAAACCCCTCCTGAACTCGCCAATATGTTCGGGGCTAGTTTACGCAAGTTGCAATACAAGAAAAAAACCATGGCCAGGGTTTTGAAACCTTTGGCATTACATTCGTTCAAATCCTTATAAAGTTGATCGGAGACAAATCATAATAAAAAGACCCTTCGTCCATAATGGCGGGTAATTCATCTGGTGATCCACCCGGGATATAAATCCAACCCCACATTCGATAAACAATATTTGGTCATTTCCTTTCCCAAGTAGATGAAAGGGGGATAGGGATGAAATGATGGAGAGGCTCTTGTCGGGATGCTCTCCGCTTCCCGATCCTTTTGTCAAAAAGGTTGGGGAGCTATCAAGCACATGGTATCAAAAAAAGACGAAGTCACAAAAATAATCAACATTTTTCCAATTTCAGAAGGTCTTAATGAAGCTAATTTTTGATAGTATGTCAGAAATTCGTACCAGATAATGATGATTATTTAAACTGAAATAGCATATACTATTATCAATAATATGATTGAAAAAAAATAGTTGGATATGTTGGATTCAATCATCACGGAAGGAAATACGGTATGTTGGAAACTACAAACAAATGCTCCAAAAAAAATATAGATGTTGAGAAAGAAAACAATCGTATTCGTAAGGAAGGCAAAAAATTGGGTTACGATGTTTTTAGTGCCAATGCAGATACAGTAAAAATCTGCTTGGAAAATGAATTGAAAAAACCCATCTCAATTCCGAATGATCATGAATCATTTTATAAAAAAATCATGAAAATTCGATGATTCTAAATGCAGAAAAAAACAGTACGGAAATCCGTTCTGGTTTCTGCACATGAGACCTATCTTAATGATCTGGAAAGATACGAGAACGATAGAGAGGTCTTATCCAAAATATCTGATGTAACTCAACAATTTAAAAATATGGAGAGTACTCCAATTCATTAAATCAATATAACGACCATGATTTAACCGGAAGGCTGGAGGGATTCAGATCACTCCATCTTTTCCCAAACTTTAATGAAGATGTTGTTATTGTCTACAAAATACATCAAAATGGAAATCATATTGTATTTCATAGAATTGGTGATCATCAAACGGTGTATGACCCGGATTATGAAAATAGGTTTAGGAACAGACGTTCAAAAAAGAAATGACAGATTGATTAATCAAAATCAGTTACCCGAGGACTTTTTGATCTTGCGGATATTATTTTGAGCATTATCTCCCAATAATAGCAATCTATCTAAATCATATTTATTGGGGGAGTTTTGTTTAACTATTGAATATTGCCAGAAAGATCAGGATTGCTACAATTATCACATAAAAAAAAGAGGCAAAAAACCAAGGGACATTTCACCTCGCCGAACCTTTAAATAATAAGAATAGGTACTTCCAATCAAAACGTCAAAAAAGAATTCACAAAAATAATTAAACAATCCGGGAACCTACCACTTTCGATTTCCAATGCCTTCTTGACAAGATTGTCAACCTTTTGCATTTGCCCGACATTGAGAGTCGGTGTTTCGGTAATCCTGCCAACTACTGCCAAAAGGTTTTGCCGGTAGTGAAGGAGTTTATCAGGTATTAAAGATTATGTTTACGGCTGCGGTCGGGAAGTGAGATGTAAAATGATAGCAATAGGATTCCCTTGACCCTCGACCGGTCAACCAGCACCATAATCCCTCCTATTTACCAATCTAGCAAAGCAAAATCATCAAGGCCGAACAAAGCCAAATTACTTCTAATTAAACTTTCTTCTTGGGTATTTGTGTACAAAGTCCAAACTGAACAAGCGTTGCAAGCTGGATAAATTCCAATGTAATTTGCAAGCGAATTAATTTGGACGACACAATCCTTCGATCATTCCAATACTGATGATTTTGTCAAAGGCGGCCTAAATCAACCTGTACTGTTTTGCCTTGTTGCGAAGGAAGGGCAGTCCCTCATCCATTACCTCGGTATTGCTGTTAGCGACAGGACGCCAGACACTTAATCCATTTGCAATTTCCGGTGGTAGTTCAATAAAACTTTCCATTGCCATACCACCGTCAAATCCGACGGCTGCCAGCCCGGCAAAAATTTCATCCCAATCACAGGTTCCACACCCAGGTGTTCCCCTGTCACTCTCGGAGAGATGAATGTATTTCAAATATTTTGACGCATCAATGATACCATTCACAACACCTTTTTCCTCGATGTTCATGTGATATGTGTCAAGGTGAATGAACACATTATCATTGCCGATGCGTTCAATTAGATCCCGAGCTTGCCATCCAGTGTTAAGCAAATGAGTTTCATATCTATTTACCGGTTCGATACCAAATAGTAACCCCAGGGATTTGGCATGTTTGCCTATTGCATCAACAGCGTATGCCACATTGTCGATTTCTTTACTGGTAGGTGGAAAACCGGTTCGTTCTCCTATTCCGCCAAATGTTACTCCAGTCAGTGCATCCGCTCCTATTTCCTTGGACTTCTCCAGGGCAGTTTTCAGAAAAGATATCGCACCTTCAGGATTACTCGAAGGCCAACTACCTTCAGGCAAACCCAATGAACATACAGCCTTCAATTCATATTTTTCCAGTAGTTTGCGTGTGTGTGTGGTATCAACAATTGATGGATCCAATAAAGGAATTTCCACAAAATCTACATTGTAACCTGCTGCCGAACGAACTCCCAGTTCAGCTCCATCACGATCCCATTTCATCGTCCACATGCAAGCATGTACGCCAAATCCCTTCATCTCATTCCCTTCTAGCCAAATAATTCCTCAATTGATTTACCACGTGCCTGATTACCATGACCAAAATCAAAAATAAACCCCATACTGCAGTTGACAGGTGCTGATTGGCCCCCAAAAGGTTTAACCCTGAAGACAATACTTGTAGGATAATCAAGGCAATTACCACCGGCATTACTTTTCCAAATCCCCCAAAAGGATCAATGCCACCCAAGAAGCAAGCCAAAACGGTCACCAGCAATAAGGCTTCACCATGGCCAACCCGAACAGAATTGAAACGGGAAACCATGAGAATTCCAGCAATACCACATAAGACACCTGAAAATGTATAAATCAGGGTTAGTGTTTTCTTGGTTGGAATTCCCGAATATTCAGAGGCGTTGAGGTTGGATCCAATCATGTAAACTGAAAATCCATGTTTGGTTGATACCAGCATTATATGCCAAGCCAAGGCAACCAGTGTAAAAATAATCATGGGAATGGGTATCAGGAACAAACTGCCATGACCGATGGTTCCAACAAATTCAGGAAAACCGGATATATCGCCCCCTCGTGTTAGGAATTCCCCAAGTCCCCGCAGAAATATCATCATTGCTAGTGAAACCAAAATTGGATGGGCACCCGTGTAAGCGACGGCAAGTCCCATGACAAGTCCGGCTGCGGCTCCTACGGCAAGAGCTGCTGCAACCCCGATGACGAAAGCAAATATCCCTGCGTCAGGTCCACCAGCCTGCAACAATGTCCAGGCAAGCGTTAAGCCGGAAAGGTTTGCAGTGAATATAATTGCCAAATTGAGACCACCCGAAAGGATCGGGGCAAGCATGGCAAGAGTCAGGATTCCCAATACCGGAAGTTGAAAAGCCATCGAACTGAGATTGGCTGCAGTCAAAAATCTTGGTGTCAAACTGGAAAATGTAAGAAACAGGAATGCCAGAAAGCAAATCAGGGCAAAAGTTTCCTTGCCTATTTGATCGGAAATATTTTGAACGATTTGTCGCATGATCAGTAGCGTGTACGAATATATTTTCCAGGGTTTTTGAACAGATCGGAACCAATTTGAATATTTGAGGTTGATACAGCTATGAGGATGCTTCCACCAATGATCATCTGGAATGCAAACGGCGAAACTCCCAGGAGGTTAAGACCATTTTGCGTGATGGCCACAAACATGACCCCAAGAAGACACCCAAGTATTGAACCCTTGCCACCACCCAACCTTGCACCTCCAAGTACGACAGCTGCCAGGACTTCAAGTTCTCGACCATACAAGGCATTGGGAATGACTTCCTTGACGATGTTGACTTGCATCAGGCCAGCAATACCTGCCATCATCCCCATCCAGCCATAAGCCACGGCTTGCATAAGGGCAATATTGACACCTGCCCGTCTAGCTGCCTCGGGATTATCCCCAAATGCATAGAGCTGGCGTCCGGTTCCGGTGAACCTTATCAATATCCAGGTCGCAACAACACATCCAATCATGACCGCAACGGCAAGGTTAAGTTCGGACCATGTACCATTGGCTGACTGATGTTCAAAAATAAATATGCGAGATGTCCACCAACTGGGGAGATTGTAAATGTTCCTACCTGAAGTGAAGAACATCAACAGTCCAAAAAATGCGTTGAAGGTGGCAATGGTGATAACAATCGAGATGATTCTGAATCCATGAATCAAAGTGGCATTGATAAGGCCCAAACCTATACCGATCAAGCCGCTTACCAAGAAACCCAGGATCCAATTGCCTCCACCTAGGAACCCGAAACAGTAGGCAGCAACATATTGTACTACCGAGGCGGCTACGGCAAAGGAAATGTCAATGCCACCAGAAATTAATACGACGAGCAAGCCAACTGCCCAAATGAGGTTTACAGCATTGTTGTTGAGTAATGAAGTCAGGTTTCCAAGGCTCAGAAACTGGTCTGAGGCAAGAGATAAACCAAAACACATAATGACAAGAACGACCAGCAGCCGCATCTCGACCGTGTAGTTTGCAACTAATTTCCACCTAGGCATATACTATGCTTTCAAGCTGCTCGACTGAGTGTTCCAGGGGATTATGCTCCAGGTTGATTTCGCCATTGGTCATTACCAAAACCCGGTCGGAGTTAAAGTGCACTTCATGGACCTCGTCCGAAATCAGAAGGATTCCCATTCCTTGCTCGGCGAGAGATTTGACAATTCTGAAGATGCCAGCTCTGGCACCCACATCAACACCTACCGTTGGATTATCCAATATCATCAACTGTGGTTCTGTGGCCAGCCATTTGGCCAGGACAACCCTTTGTTGGTTTCCTCCTGAAAGGGTGGAAACCGCATCAGAGGATTCACCAATTCTTATGGCTAACTCCTTGATCCAATAATTGACCATGGTTTCCTTTTTCTTGGTGGAAACAAACCCCATGAATGTCAGAATTCTATTGAGTACAGTAGTCACAATGTTGTCGGCAATTGATTGGGGTTGAATCAACCCAAGTGAAAGACGGTCCTCGGAAACATAGGCAATTCCTTCAAGTATGGCGTCTCGAATGGAACTGAAATTAACCTCCTTGCCACCAAGTTTGATAGTACCCGAAGTCGGTTTTGTCATTCCTATTAAGGCATGTGCCAACTCCGTTCTACCGGCACCGATCAGGCCTGTAAGCCCTACGATTTCACCTTTTTTGATATTCAATGATACATTTTGGAATTCATTTTCACGAGACAGGTTTTCTATTTCCAAGATTGATTCGGTATCTATATCGGGAGTTGCCGTAACCTCATTGACCAGGGTAAGATTGGTCATCAATTCGGCAAGTTTCGTTTGCGTCATACCCTCTGTTGGAAAAACTCCAACAAGATACCCATCACGCAAAACGGTTACCTGTGAGGAAATGGCAAGAACTTCGGCCAATCGGTGACTGACGAAGACAACTGCAACACCATCTTCGGATAGTTTCTGCACAATCCTCATGAGCATGTTTGTTTCGGATTGGGTCAGGGAGGATGTAGGTTCGTCCATGAAAATCAACTTGGCATTTCCCATCAAGGCTCTGGCGATGGCGACAATTTGCCTTTGAGCAATGGGCAAGTCCTTGATGGGCTCATCCAGATCCATTTCAACATTCAAGCGTTTTAGAATAGCTTCAACCTTGGGCTTGAATGTTTCGGTTCGAACCAGTTTCGGCCAGAACCCTACCACTTCATCAAAGGAAATATTTTCTGCCACCGACATGTGGGGGAAAAGTGCAAGGTCTTGCCAGATGACCGAAATTCCCATTTCCCTTGCCAGGGCAGGGGTTATATGTTCTATTTCCTTCCCCAGTATATTCAGTTTTGCTCCTGGTGACGGAGTATAAACACCGGTAATTATTTTGATCAGGGTACTTTTACCGCACCCATTTTCTCCAGCCAAACAATGCACTTCACCTGGTTTTACCCGGAATGACACATCGGTCAATGCCTTGACACCACCGAAATTCTTGGAAACATTCTCCAATGATAATACCCATTCCGGATCAGTCGTCATCGTTGCAGGTCCTGGAATTCATTTTGCCAATTGGGAGGAAGGTTACCGATAAACAATTATTTACCAACCACTCCTGAATTAATTTTCAGATTCACGATGGGTAAAAGACCACATATTTGGGGATAAGGTAATCGGGTGGGGGCAAGAACCCCCACCCTTAAAAGTTTAAAGCCCCATATCAGCCAAACCGTCAACGGTATTGACGTTCAGTTCAAGAAGGTTATCGGTAATGATATTTCTGGTTGCTGGGTCCGGGCTCACCGCACCAAGTCCTTCAATCATGGTTCCTTCTTCAATAGCAGCGCCATCAGCAAGCAACTTGCCCATGGTTACGAAAACCCGACCGGCTTCCATGGGATTCCACATAAACCCGCCAGAGAGAATTCCTTCATGCACCAACTGTCTGCCCTGTCCTGGTGAAAATGGTCCAAGAACATGAATCTGTCCTCCCATTCGTCTTTCCTGGACAGCACGACCTGCACCAATCGGGCCTTGGCTACCAAAAGCCAGGAAACCCTTGAGATCCGGATTTGCTGCTATAAGATCCAAGGCTGTGGTACGGCTATCATCAACACTTTCGGCAACCCCGTAACGTTCACCTATTAGCTCAAGCTGGGGACAATTTTCTCCCATCCAGGCAATAGCTGCATCAGCCCAAGCATTGTGCAATGGGACTGTGAGTGAGCCGACATAAACGGCATATTGACCAGAACCATCTACCTTTTCACAAAGCAGTTTGGCATGTGCCTCTCCAAATCCGGTTGCAGATGCCAATTCGAAATTCCAATCAACATTCATCAGGCCTGGTCCTTCATGTGCGACAACCTTGATTCCTGCTTCCATGGCCTTGGTGAGGACCGGTTCAAGAGCGCCTTCGTCATTCGGTACTACACCGATGATGTCGACCCCTTGGGCAATCAAATCTTCAATGGCTCTAACCTGAAGAGCCGGGTCGGCAGAAGTAGGTCCTACCATCCAGGCATCCATGCCGAGTTCAGCTCCCCTGGCCTTGATTCCTTCCTCCATGGCATTGAACCAGGGTATTCCCCCGATTTTTACCACAACACCCATTGATTGCGAATTTGCTGAAGCCACAATTCCTAATGACAAGACAAATCCAACGAAAATAGAAACTAATTTTCTCATTTTCAGCTCCCTTACTAGTGCTAACAGATTGAGACAATACAACCCTTATTGCATTGCCATTAACCCACCAATTCAAAAATGGTAAGTTGCAAAAAATTTGAATGAATCAGCGGATAAGTGGCTGATATTACAATATTTTTGTACTTTTGTAATTTTTTTGCAAATGGTGTCAAATCCAATTCTCTTATCATCAAATGATTCAACTGGATTTAGGGAACATGTTTCCATTCCCATCCAGCCATTTTGTTTCGAAACCATGTTCGTTGCCGTTTGGCATACTGTCGGGTTTCGACAAGCATTTTGTATTTGGCTTCTTCAAGGGTTAAGGTACCCTTGATATATTCTGTCAGCACCTTTGCACCGATTGCCTTGCCAGCTGAATTAGTCATGTCCAGAATTGAAATATTCCGTCGGCACTCATCCAAAGCACCTGAATTTAGCATCTGGTCTAGCCTCAACCTGATATTTTCCTCAAGCCTGGATTTATCAATATCCAGAACGACAGGTAAAGCTTGATCTAATTTCACAAGGGGTTCCTGATTGTATTCGAACCATGATGAAAGACCCATGCCGGTGGATTGCAAAACCTCCCATGCTCTCTGAATCCTTCTGGGGTTGTGCTTGTCAAGGTTATTGTATGTTGATGGATCATTATTCTTTAAATCAAACAGTAACCTTTCAATCCCATCCTCTCGCAGCAATTCTTCACTTTTCAATCTGGTTTCTTCATTGATATCGGGAATCGAGGCAAATCCTTTTGTCAACATCGTAAAATACAAACCTGTTCCACCCACAATTAATTTCAGCACATCCTTGTGTTCCTTGAGCAGGTTATGAATTTCATCAAGCCATTGACTGATGGAATAGGGCTGGTGGCAAGGTACATGGCCATACAGGAAGTGGGGTACTGTCTTTTCATCTTCAGGCGAGGGGCGTGAGGTCAAAATACGCCAACATTCATAAACCTGAAGCGAATCTGCATTGATAATAATTCCACCATACCTACCTGCAATCTCCATTGCCAGGCCAGATTTACCCGATGCTGTCGGTCCGGCAATCAATACGGTTTTATGGTGATCAGGGTTTATTTCAAATTCATTTAACAAAGGCATGTTCCCTGCGGGAATTACTTTACCTTAAACTACAACTCTATGACTCTTGAAGGAATGTATAAAGGAATTTCCAAAAAAAAGTTCGTTGTATTTTCAAGTCATATAACGGGGAAAAATGGGGGTCCACTTATTTCCTTTTCCTCTTCCATGTATTATTGGAAGGGGGATTATATGCGAAAGTCACAATTTCCCCTTGAAATTCCCAAAATAAATATTACTTTATAGTCACCATACTGGAAAGGGATATTGAAATGGCAAAAGCACCGGGAAAATCATACCGACAGGGTTTAACACTTTTGGAAGTCGCTGACAAGTTCGGCAATGAGGAAGATGCAAGGAAGTGGATCGAATCAAAGCGATGGAAGAACGGACCCTTCTGCCCTCATTGTGGTTCCTACAATGTTCAATCGGATATAAACCACAAGACCATGACCCACAGATGCAGGGATTGCCCCAAGAGGCCAATGTTTACCGTAAAGGTTGGTACCGTCATGGAAGGTTCCAAACTTAAATTCAGGGTTTGGGCAATCGGATTGTATCTCTATACAACCAACATCAAGGGCATTAGTTCAATGAGGTTGCACAGGGAATTGGGAATTGGTCAGAAAGCTGCATGGCACCTGTTGCACCGAATCAGGAAGGCAGCTGAAAAGAACACACCCATATTTGGCGGTGAAGTCGAGGTTGATGAGACCTTTATTGGTGGTAAGCGTAAGAACATGCCAAATTCCAAAAGGAAGGAAATGACTGGTCGGGGCGGTGTAGGAAAAGCGGTTGTTGCAGGAATGAAGAATCGGGATACCAATCAGATCACCGCCCAGGTTGTTCAAAAGACCGATGCCAAGACACTTCAGGGTTTTGTTGAAGACAATACCGAGGAAGAAGCCATGGTATATACTGATGATGCCAAGGCATATGTTGGTATGGACCGTCCGCATGAAACTGTTTGCCATAGTGTGGGTGAATATGTTAAGGGCATGGCACATACCAACGGGATTGAATCGTTCTGGGCATTGATGAAGCGTGGTTATACCGGCACCTATCACAAGATGAGTCCAAAGCATCTTTCCCGATATGTAAACGAGTTTGGCGATAGGTACAACAACCGACCGTTGGACACGATAGAACAAATGGAGGAAATCGTGAAAGCCATGCCCGGAAAGAGATTGACCTATCAAAACCTGATTGCCGATAATGGTCTTGATTCGGGAGCAAGAAGTATATGACTTCACTAGATCAATACTACACCAATCCCAAAATTGCCCAAGGTTATGTTGATGAAGTTCTTTCGAGGTGGAAAGGAAAAGACGTTCTGTTTATTGAGCCTTCGGCTGGAACGGGATCTTTTTCCAATCCCCTCATGCAGTCTGGATTTGATGTTAGGGCCATTGATATTGAACCCAGAGCTGACAATATAGGCAAGGTTGATTATCTCAATTCACATGACCTGTTCAAGACAGACCATTCTTCTATTGTTGTTTTAGGCAATCCACCTTTTGGCAAAAATTCATCGACAGCGGTACGTTTCTTCAATCATTCGGCTCTTTATGCAAATGAGATTGCCTTCATATTACCTAGAACATTCAGAAAAATGAGCATCCAAAACAGATTGCATGAAAAATTCCATTTGGTATCTGACAAGGATGTCCAAAAAGGTGCCTTTCTCTTGGATGGAAATCCGTATGATGTTCCTTGTGCTTGGCAAGTATGGGTAAGAAAGCCAGTGAATCGTGCCGTTACACCTATACCATGCGTAAATCATCTACTAGTATATACTGATCAGAAAGATGCCAGTTTTGCAATGAGGCGTGTAGGATTTTATGCTGGTAGGGTAATTGAACGAGGGATTAAAAATCTTTCCCAATCAACCCACTATTTCATGAAGGATTTGAAATCCGATGTTATCCAGGTTCTTCGTTCAATCAACTGGACTGATATTACCAAACAAACAGCCGGTGTCAGATCATTATCCAAAAGCGAAATTGCCTACAGGCTAAACGAGGTTTACGATGCCAGTTAGATTGGCAATGAGAACCCGATATAATGTTTCAATGCTTGATAGGGTTCAATATGGACCTGTTCCTAGACAGCGTTTATATGAGAGATTTACTGATGGTCGCATATCAGGGTTGTTAAATGAAGATTTGTTGCAAACCCTGTTTATTGGATTGACAAGAAATGATGTGGGCGGTGGTTCACATGATTTGATGGATCAACAAAATCGTAGGTATGAATCAAGAACCATTACCAATAGAGGTGTAAACCTTGTTCCAAGTAATCAAATTGGACAGGGCAGGATGATAAATCTTGATGCCATTGCCGAAAGGCGTAATGAACTCTATGCCTTCATCTTCGTAGATGTTCGCAACTCTCCCAATTATTTCATTTTTTCCATACCGGTAGATGACCCTGTATTTGAATATCGTAGGAAACTAACTTGTAACCAAGTAGATGAGATTGTTGCTGATTATCCTAATAGAACAATTCCAATTAGATTATGACCAAGAAAAAACACCCGATCCCTGAACCAACTTCAATCAAGTTGAAGTCCAGCCAGTATCAACCCAAAAAGGCTGAAAAAGAAGTTGAAACAAATATGCCTGGAATGACGGACGATCAATTACGAGATACCTTCTTCCGTCCTTTCAAGGTCGAGGAAGAGAAAAAATGAATAACCAGCAAGGATATGTAATCGTGGCTCTAATAGTTGCTATCATAGGTGGTATAATGGTGGGAATTAGAGAAGGGAGCTTCTTCAGTGGAATTGGCTTTTTCGCAATTATGTGTGGCTTGGATTGTCGGACAATTTAGATTGTGACTTTCGCATATAATCCCCA
>VYFX01000068.1 GCA_009842205.1 Paracoccaceae bacterium
TGCCCTGGTACAAGGATGGCTTTCAATGGGGGATTATCGCCTGATGGTCTGACTTCATTACTCGCTTCTCGTAGATTCAGAATAAACGTGTTCGCTTGCTCCCTGGTAGACGTGAATGCCAAGATATACGGATTCGGAACACGCGCCCAACCTACACCGGTTGATGCTAAATCCGTCCAATATGGGTTAATCGCAACCTTGGCTTTGACGCTATTGATTAGGTAATGAAAAGGAGACGGTTTATCCCGTTGTATCCCTGGGAGAGAAACGACGCCGCCAATGTAGGTACTCCTATTTACCCCTAGCTCACTTGCATCTCCCTGCCAAAAATAGTTGGCCTGGTTTACGTGAAACTTCGTAACCGCTCCCAACTGAGTTTCACCTGCTGGACTATCTGCCAATGGCAATAACGGCATTACCCTAAGCTGGATCTATCGACACCGCATAGACAATGTTTACGGCATTCGTACCGCTTGCCAGATTGAGCGTAACCGCACTTCCTGCAGTTGCAAGCACTGTAATTACCGTGTCTCTATCCTCTATTCCGAATTGATCGCGTTCGATCGTGGCTTCCGCCAGGGTTTCCGTCCTGTATGGTATCTCGAACCCTTCGCAAACGGTATCCGAATCGATCAAAACCGTCGCCAGGCCACCCGTATTGCTTGAAGAGAGCATCATCCTAACGACATGCATACCCGAACTGGGAACCTGGGCTACTACTGTACCAGATAGCACATCCTGCTCTGAAGAGTTCGCTGCCAATTCCTTTCTACCAACATGGGTTGCTCCAATCCCTGGGACTGAAGTACTCTCTAAAGCTTCGACGTACACACTTGCATTCGTACCAGCTGCTAAGTCAATGTTCAGAGTAAGGCGTGATCCACCTGGTGCAGTAAAGGACGCCAATGGGCCGTCGGAACGCGGCTCAGAGTTGCCTCCCTGGTTGACTGTCCAACTCCGGCTACCTTGCATCACGGCCACACCATTAACGAGAAGCGTTACGTTTGCCGCATCTGCGGCTTCCGTAGAGTTGCTTGGATCGTACGCTGCTACGCGTACTTCCACCTCGTAGGATGGTGCATTAGTTGGCAAAATGCCAACTACACTACCCGCCAATACATCTTGCGTATCAGCGGTAATTCGTTTTGAAAATTGCATATAATTTCGCTTCGAGTTTCAGTAATATCTTAACAGCGGCGCGTTCCTTTTTTGACGCACAAATCCGCATCTTTGGCCAACTTGTAGACTTTATCCTTAGCCCTTGCCGCGCGCCTTATTGCTTGCGTATCCCGAACACTAATGACCGGTTTACGCCGCGCTTTGACAAACCCCAACATCTTGCCTATCTCGGTAGGTATTTGGAAGATGAGTTCTTGCGAACCGTTCTTCCGTCGTACCAAGGAATAGCCTAGATCTGAACCATACTTAAGACGGCCAGTGCCGTCGTTGGTTTCATAGACGACCGGTTGCCGTATGATCGACGCCAACCCGCCGCTAAATAGTAGATACTCCGCTAGTGCCTTGCGGCTGCCGCCGCGGCGATTCATCAAGTCCAACAACTGCAATGCATCAGTAGGATTAGGTTGTACTGCTTGTCCATTGCCGCCACGGTTGAACAGCTGTCCTAAACGGTCGGTAACTCTATCGGCAATGTCCAATCCCGTTCCTAAACCTGGTTGGATTGTATTGGCAGTACCTATTGCCAAGTCGCGTACAGTTGGAAGTTGCTGCGCTGCTGCCATAGGTCCCGCTGCTGCCCTAGGTGCCGCTACTGCCATAGGTCCCGCTGCTGCCATAGGTGCCGCTGCTGCCATAGCCATAGGTGCCGCTGCTGCCATAGGTGCCGCTGCTGCCATAGCTGCCGCTGCTGCTGCTGCTCTACGCCGACGCCGACGCCGACCACCACCAAACAAACTTCGTATGCCGCCAAGTACGGTTCCTACTCCTGATGCTATCGTACCTATTGTAGGTGCGGCTGCTGTTAATGCTGCTATTGGCATTCTATTCCTGTTCCTGGTTTGCGTTGACTCCTAGTTGTGAATATACTAAATTTTTTAATATTTCGTCGATGCTATTGTTCCCTGTATTGTCCTCAAGAAGTTGAATCTTTCGCGCTGTACTATGCTTTAGCGATTTTAGATCCGCTTCCAATAGATCAATGCGCTGGACCAGTGCGGCAGACCTGATTCGTACAGTGTCGTAAATGAAACTCCTGTATACACTGTAAACACTTGCACATAACGATAACGCGCAAAACAGTACGCTAAACAACTCCAAAACACTAAAAGTAACCATTAGGGGGACCTCACTTGTCCACACAATTCACATATGCAACAATATACGGTTTTTTTGAAAATACAACCCATTTGTTGTTGGGTATGTGAATTTGTGAGTAACTTTTATTATATTGGACGCGTCTACCTATTGTACCCCTTTATAACCCTTTAAAACCCTATACAAAATGAGTAACAAAATTCAGCAAAGTATTCAACATTCCGTTAACATTGCGATACATGATCAGTGGTATTCAATGATCATTGACGTTTTTACTCAACGGAATATCTTTTATCAATGTTCTATCAACAGAATTGTAGGCATTCTTAAGGCATTCGAACCTAAGATTTCCGGTTGCAAAGGCAACTCCCCAACAGCAGAAACTAGGCAGAAAATCTTGTTCCGTTTTGATTGGGTTATCGAGTGTATCATGGTGCAATACATGTTGTCGATGCAGAATTTCAGAGGCTTCGAAGTAGTTGAGATTCGACACACACTAGAGATTGTTGTACAATACCTGCAGAGTGCAAGGGCTCACTTTGAGGATATGCAATACATCGATGCCCATCTTAGAGTACAGGACGCGATGCAATATGCTACTAAGGCTGAGCTAAGTGCTGAACTTTTAAGCCCATTGAGAAGTCGCAACTCGAAAGGGAAGCTCAAGCATCCCTCCGAGAAAGTGAAGTAACCAAACATTGGGGTACAAAAGGCAAGGCCCATAGGATTCGCTCCTATGGGCCTTTCTTTTTGATTCTAACCCCTATCAAACCCTATCTTACTATAGTACCTTGGACGCGTTAGGCAGCTAATAATTGATCTATGGACTTCAAACGTCCTATAGGGTAGTCAAAGTGAACCGGGTCGGCCTTCTTAAACCTTCCTCCCCAACGAACATAAGGTATCGACTCCATGAGTTGTCGAAACAGGTTAAAGCTTTGCGACCTGGTAGATACATCGACTGCCAAACCTTGCATATGCCATGATCGTGTTGCCGGTCGTACAACCAGTCCCGTTCGATCATTAGCATCCCAACGCGCTTGCAAGGCTTTTTGCCGCGCTGGTGAGCGGTAGCCACTCGTAACGGTAACCGGTTCATATCCATAGGTTTCTAGTCCTGCTTGTACAGCACTCACAATGAACGCGAAACGCCAATCCAATCCCCATTGACTTAGCAACAACTGATACCATTGATTCCATAGCGTCTCGTTGATCATACATACGGTATCAAGTCCTCCAATTCACGCGAATACATCCCGGTTACGTCAATTTCCAACCCAAACCAGTTAGCCCCAGTATCAACCGATGTATTGCTTGGCACATACATTAGCGGCGGCACCAAAAGGTACGTGATTAGCTCAGTTGGGGCTAGTAACCGCTTGCTGTAAGCATCCAGATCCGAATTGATTCGCTGCATAAGCAAGATCAGTTCAGTAGTGCCACCTACGATCCTCAAACGCTTATTTACCGCTGGTGCAAACTTGTCAAACGGATTGTTAAAGTTCCAAGGGTAAAACTCCGTGATGCCGGTTTGCGTGCGATCATAATCCGCGCCGCTTACGGAATACGGAACACCTCGATAGTCATTGTCCGACGGTATCGTACCTTGCGAACGAGTAGGGAAACCTACATCGATGATCCGTTCGCATTGCCCTGGTACAAGGATGGCTTTCAATGGGGGATTATCGCCTGATGGTCTGACTT
>VYFX01000078.1 GCA_009842205.1 Paracoccaceae bacterium
GTGGTTGAATTTTTTTGTATAAACTTACCTGACGACCACCTGGTTTGAAATCCTTGCCACGCTCGAATTGCAATGCGATATAGCTATATCCGTTGAGAAAATCTTCCCTGGAGACTCTTCTCCGACCAATGGCTGGATCATTGAGAATGAAACCGTCATTTTCAATACCCTCCAATACAACGAAATGACTATATTGCCAAAACAGGATGAGTGGGTACTTCAACTTGGGTAAAATGTCGGCATTGACACTAAGTCCCTTGCATTCTAGATCATATTTTTTTGCAGCTCGCAAAATACTTGCAGCAGTGCAACCATCACGTCCTACATTGCAGTCATCCCTCAAAACCGAAAGGGGAATCCATCGACCAAAGTATCCTAGGACCATGCCAAGGCATGCTGCACCACACTCCGTAGCATGCATTTGCAAAACAATGGGAGTAACTACTCGTTTACTTGATTTCGACATGGACCTAAATGCCAGTTCTGCAAAAAAAGGTGTTAAATATTATGGTCAAAATCAACCCGAAAAGAAATACTGAATAGGCGACACTTTTCCAACCTCGAATTGTGCCCAACACTTCTGGTCAACCATTGAGGAATCAAGATTAATATCTCCATTTGAGATTGCAACCTTGTAAGGCTGGCCTCTTGCCAGTTCGGTCATTACCTGCGTTAGATTTGGTTCGTTTGAGGACAAGGGAGTAATATCAGTAATCTGACCATTAAGGGTGACCGTGTTGCTGGAAAACTGATTACAATCCATGTACACGGGAGTACCTACTATCATCAGTGAAGCATCCTCTACTCCAAGCCAAACCAAAAATTCTGTTATGGCCATTTGATTGGAATTATCCAGGTTATTATCATATTCCATTATCAAGGCTTGAGTTGAACGGGTTTCATTTATACTCCCAAAGTATAGCCATAATCCAACTGCCAGAAACAAAAGCGCAGTGCAAATGATTAATAATCTTTGGGCCTTCGTGGCAACGGCGAGCAACTTGTCGTGTTGGTCTCGCTCTTCTTTAGATTCCGCGACTGTATTGTGAAAGGAATTCAAGTTATCAAACACAATGACACCTCTGGAGTTTTTGATTGATAATTGCCATATAAACCTGCTTTTCCAGTTTACTATCAAACCCAACTATATGATTATAATATTATTATTCTATTCACCAAAGAAACTTCATCGTGGCTCTTTTTTGGCCAAGAGTGTTAGTCGAGGATGGTTCTGGGAAATAAGATAATATTTAATTCCAAATAAATCATGTGTTAATTCAACCATCTCCCCACCGACTTCAATTGCTTCATCTGGGACTTCCAATCCAGAATATTGCAAAACCATTCACCCGTATTAACAAGACAAACCGTAACCAAGCCCATGTGAAATCTGGGCGTAACTTGAAACCGGTAGTATTTTATGTTGAGTCAATTCCCTTTCATCAATGACGGGTAGTTTCAATAAATCCAGCATGACATCGAATTTGCTCAAGGCATTAATTTCCTTGTTTTCAGGATCAGGATTCATCCGATGTTTGGGCCAAACTTCTTCTTTGGCATAACGCCAGAACTCAGTGTCGTATTTTGAACCGCAACTGTAATGCCATCCAACAAATAACCCAAACCCGAGCATTTTATTGATCAAAAAATTATTGATTGCCTTAACATCACGGTTCCAATATTCAACAGGGCGGTTTTGTCGCATCTTCAGTACCATGCCGATCTGGATTTGTGCCGATACAATTGCCGTAGCCTCAAGGGGTTCCATAAAGGCACCGGCGTTTCCAATACGGGCTATGGGCCCTTCATACATTTTCTTGTGAATAAAATTGGGAAACTGGATTACTGCTCGCTTTTCGAATTCCCTGATTCCTTCAATCTCAAGCAAATCATCAAAATCCGAATTGACTTCATCAATGTCCGAACAATTGCGATTGAAAATATACCCGTAAGATGTATGGGTTGTTAGCGGAATAATGAATACCCACCCATGTGGTCGGGCAACGGATCTAGTATAGGTAGGGGATATATATGGTTCTTTGCCCGATTGGCCAAAAATAGGCGGACATCGACGAATAATCGCCGTATTGGTAGGAATAAATGAAATGCCCATGTGCTCCTCAGGGTTTATTTCCTTAGGGAAACCTCGGGCATCAAAAACCAGATCGTAGCTTTCCGAGGGACTATTGTCAAAATCAACTATTGCACGTTGTCCTGCATTGGTGATGTTCCTGACCTTGGTATCAATATGTTGTGCGACAGTAGCTTCCTCTAGAAGTTTTGTAATCAGGTCGGCTGATAGATGATATGAATAACCGACCTGCTGAGGTGTAAAGTAATGGGTAAAATCCCTATTGTTTTGTCCCCAACCCTCGAATGTAACACCATATTTCCGGGTCGCGTTCAACCTTAGCTGGATTTGATCATGCGGAATACTTGTTATTTCATGCAGTTGTGCGACGAGTGACGGCCAACCGCCTTCACCAACCCCAATTACAGGAATCCTTGAGTCATAAATATGATGAAGTTCAATGTCATTGTCGGCTTGAGCAATTTTGGTAATACATGCAGCAGCTAGAGATCCAGCAGTTCCCCTGCCAACAACGGCAATTTTCAGTTCCACTCTTTGCAACCCACAGAAAACATAAATTTTCCCAGCCTAGTAAAACCAATTCTTATAACAGCAGGCTTCATGATCAAACTATAACAATATTGTTATTTCAAAGCCATCTGAACTTCAGATGCAGTTTCTTTTTCCAGGCAATAAATCAATCCAATCACTGCTCATTTGTTTTGTTCCAATCCATTGTATACCATCGATTCCAAACTGATTAGAGAGCCAACCTGCAAAAACCAAGTCTTGTTTGTAACTGAAAATTTACCTTTCCATTTTTTAAAAGTGACATCGAAAAATTCAATTGACAGGTTTCAAAGTTTGTCCTATTTTATTCCTAAACACACCTTTATGTAAGGAGAAAATTATGACAGGAGAACAAATGTTGAAGCAAATTGTGGACAAGTCTGCCGCTGATGCTTCATTCCGCCAACAACTCATGTCTGACCCCAAGAGTACAATATGTGATGAACTGGGTATCACAATGCCTGAATCAATGTCAATCCATGTACACGAAAGTGATATGAATACGGTACATATTGCACTTCCACCCGATCCGAATATTTCGGAAGAGCAACTGGAAGCCGTTTCTGCAGGCTTGTGTTGCTGTTGGTAATCAAAATAAGCGTACCTCATTTTAATCAATCTTTGAGAATCCCTGCTTTTTGAGACAAATGACATCTTGGTTATCCCGTTGTCATTTGTTTAGTCTTATTTCAGCACCGTTAGAATGAGGTATGTCATATCAAGATATTTTCCTTGGCAGGGATTTCTTGTACGCTTAAATACCAACTCTAAATTCTGGCTAATGCTGGTAAACTGGACTATAGCTAGGGGTCCAAGAATACCGATAACTTGTTTTTCTGCTTAAATTGCGATTAATACCATAAACACGTAGGCTTTAACCTTGCTTACGTGCCCATCGGATATAACCAGTTTGATATGGTGGATTCCCCGAAGTATAACAAAGCAACCAGACTTGGAAAAATTCATTTCAGGTTTTGACATCCAACCCTTGAGCGCAAGCAGTTTGTCTTTCAAGACACATTTCTCTTGCCTAAGAGCATCAAGAAAAGAATCCCACAAATCGGTATCATCCAACCAATAACGCCTATCATTTGTGTATCTTTGTTTAACCATCGTGGTAATGCCAAGATCTTGCCCCAAACCATCTTCCCGTACATCTATATTAATTCCATATCTTGCAATTTGTGTTCTATCCTGAAGTGATTGAATAGTTTCCTGAACTTTGGAACCATCACCTTGCCAATTGGTGGATTGGAGATAGTCTTTTACTTGTTCGGGGGAATTAAATCCCATTACCGCA
>VYFX01000088.1:0-1780 GCA_009842205.1 Paracoccaceae bacterium
GATCCGGCAGGCTTGGTCCCGGGCGACCTTCCGTACAGGTCCCCCGATTCGCGGGGTTGTTGTGCCCGCTCCTTGTGGCGGTGGTGTTGGGTGCGGGACTTCTGCCCGTCCTGACGGTTTCGGCCCAGGCCCAGGCCAGGCTCTCGATCAGCGGCCCGGCCAGTGCCCCTGAGGGTGACAGCGGCGAGCGGAGGCTGGACTACACGGTCAGCCTGTCGGAGAGTTTACCGAAGGATTCGGGTCCGGTGGCATATAAGGTCTGCTTCACTACCTGGACACTTAGAGGTTTTACGGCGACCCAGGATAAAAGCGGCAATGCCGATTGGCAGGAAGGCTCGGACTACAGGCTTGTTCAAGGCACAAATAGAGCAAGCAATTGCACGGGCAATTTTGTTTTCACGCCGGGGGGTACACTCTCCAGAGCCGGCTTCTGGCTCGAGGTGAGGGGCGACACGGACGCGGAAGGGGACGAGGAAATCATTGCGACAGTGGAAGTTATCGGCCGGGACAAGACGGTCGATGGAGATACCATACCGTGGGCAGAACTTGAGGAAAATGGTATTGAGGACGATGTCGTCAGACCGGGCAACCTGACCCACTCCCTCAATATCCTGAACGATGATCACGGCACTAGGCGCATGATCCTGAGCACGGGCACTCTGTCGGTCACCGAGGGGCAGAGTGCGTCATTCACAGTAAAAATGAGCGAAGAGCAGTTCCCGACACATCGTCCCGTTACCGTGATGGCTTACGATGCCGAAGGGGGTAGTACATCAGTAGACCTGCCTTCATACTATCCCAACAGTGGGAATCCCCGCTTGATCATCGCCCCCGGAATTATTTCATTTAACTCCATTGACAAATATAACGTCGCCCAGACCTTCACGGTGCATGCCATCCCGGACAATGCTTCGGTGGATGAAACGATTATGCTGAGGCTGAGGGGCCAGCAATCAATCACTACTCGACAAGGGAATTATTTCACTCCGGTTTTCGATGGCATCACGCTGAACATCAAGAACGTCCCTCTCCCGGCGCAAAAACCGGTGGTGAGCATAACCCCGGTTGATGAGGAAATCGGAGACGGCAAAGAATATGCAGATTTCAAGGTAAGCCGGACAGGACCGACGACCTCATCAATGGTTGTCAAGGTTTCGATCAGCGAGAAGGTCGATGAAGGACAGAGATTTTTCAACTCGAGAGATTTAGGAGATCGGTCGATATTTATTGATGTTGGCTCCTCCTCAAAAACCTACAGGATTCCTTTAGCTGGAGACAGGACGGACGAGCCGAATGGCGAGATCACGGTCTCGATCAGAGAGGCCGACCAATACATTATCGACGGTGACGCCAGCAATGCGGTTACTGTCATTCATGATGACGACGGTCCCCAGTTGGTGAGCATCATTGCCGGAACCAGTCCGATTGTCGAGGGAGCGGGAGCGGAGTTCGAGATAAGAAGGACGGGCGGACCGATAGGCTCAGCCCTGACGGTCGGGATCGGGGTCCAGGAGAAGGATGCCGCTGCCGGGGATTTCGTGGACTCCGGTGAAGAGGGACGTGACAAGACGGTTACCATTCCGGCCAATAGGAGAAAAGCCACCTATTCGGTTCCGACCGTGGATGACGGGGTGGACGAGCCGGATGGTTCGGTGTCGGTCTGGATACGGTCAAACAATTCAGTCTACAGGAGGCATGGTGACAATGATCTCCTGGATGATTTTTCCCTCATCGAGACGACCGTGGCGGTGACGGACAATGACGGCGATGGCGACAACTC
>VYFX01000088.1:1880-3929 GCA_009842205.1 Paracoccaceae bacterium
AGCCCGGCGGAATTCACGGTGAACCGTGCGGAATCGGCGGGTTCGGCCCTGACGGTCCTTCTGTCCGTAGGCGAGGACACCGAGGACGGCCGCAACTACGTGTCGTCCGGCAACGAGGGAAACAGGACGGTCACCATTCCGGCCGATGAAACATCCTTCACCTTCGAGGTGGCGACCGTTGATGACGCCACCGACGAACCCGATGGTGAGGTGCGGGTCTCGATCCGTGAGTCCGCTTCCAACTACACCATTGACAGTACCGGCAATGAGGCGACCGTTGCCGTGAATGACGACGACGCCCCGAACCTGAGTATCCAGGGGTCGGTGGCGATCAGGGCACTGACCGTCATCGAGGGAGGAAGTGCCAGCTATGGCGTTGCATTGGGAGGCCGGCCTTCCGGAAGCGTGTCCGTGGACATCTCCATCGAGGGGGATGATGACGCTCCGGACCTGGGCCTTGACCCCTCATCCCTGACCTTCGATACCGACGACTGGAATGTACCGCAGACCGTTACGATCAGTGCCGGTGAGGATGAGGACAAGACCAGCGAGAGCGTGACACTGGTGCATGCGGTGAGGGAAGGAAGCGATGAACGTGAAGTGCGGTTGACCCTGACCATCCGTGACAACGACATTCCGCCGTCCGACGTTGTGGAGGCGGGCCTTGTCCGCTTCGGGCGGACGGTCGGCGAGCAGTCGGTGTCGGCCATCCGTGGCCGCCTTGATTCCCCTCCGTACATCGGTTTCGGCGGGACATTCGCCGGCCATGCCCTGTCGGGTGTCGGCTGCGACGACGATCCCCATGCCCCCGGCTGTTCCGATGTCACCGAAACGGCCACATCGTTGCCTGCCCATGACCAATCACTGCCCGGCGATCAGTCACCCCACCCGGAGAGCCGGGCCCTGGAGGCCGATGAGATCGTGGCCGGGACCTCGTTCACCCTGACCCGGGAAAGGGGTTCGGGCAATGTGGTGACCCTGTGGGGACAGGGAAGCCGTTCCGGTTTCGAGGGCCGGACGGGACTGATCTCCCTCGACGGTGACGTGACGGGCTTCATGCTGGGCTGGGATTCAAGGGAGCGTGACCGTCTCCACGGCTTCATGCTGAGCCTGAGCAGCGGCGATGTCCGTTACGATGCGGCGGCCCGGACGGGTTCGATGGATCTTGAACTGACGGCCCTCATACCCTATGCCTCCCGGACGCTGAAGAATGACATCCGGGTGTGGGGAGCCCTGGGCTTCGGCTCGGGCAGCCTGACCCGCCTTGAGGATGGTGTGGACACGGTCCGTTCCGGTATCGACTGGCGGATGGCCGCTCTCGGTGCGGGCGGTGACCTGCCGCCGTCGGGGGCATTGGCGGGAGCCGCCCTCACGTGGCATGCCGATCTCCTCTGGACCCGCACGGGTGCGGATGCCGTCGTGGACGGCTGGGAGGAATTGGATGGCCGGACCCTTCGCTCGCGCGTGGGCGTCGAGGCCGCCTGGGAGCAGGTGCTTGGGAACGGCACGGTGCTCCGTCCGATCCTCGATGTCGGCATCCGCCATGATGCCGGCGATGCCGAGACCGGTCTTGGGGTGGAGATCGGCGGTGGCCTTGAATGGACCGATCCGGAGGCACCGGGGATATCCCTCCTGGTGCGTGGCCGGAAACTGGTTGTCCATGCCGATGACGACTTTGACGACTGGGGCGTTCGCATCTCCCTGGCCTATGATCCCTCGCCCATGACCCGGGAGGGTTTTTCGGCACGGGTGTCGCATGATCTGGGCGGCCTGTCGCCGGATGGAGGTCCCCTGCTCGGGGCGGATCCGCTGCCCGGGGGCGGGGGTCTAGGCACGGAGGACAGCTGGACGGCCGAGATGGCCCATGGCACGGACCTGGGACAGGGACGTGTGGGATCGCCCTACATGGCGGTCAGGGAAGGCACCTCGGACCGGACGACGCGTCTGGGCTACCGGATGGAACCCGATCTTGACAACCGGGACCGGGACTACAGCATCGACCTGTGGGCCGAGCCGGAAACGGGCGGGGGTGATGGAAAGGATATCGGC
>VYFX01000012.1:0-6047 GCA_009842205.1 Paracoccaceae bacterium
AAATATTGCTGCACGCGATGCCTATGCAGCTGCTGTGGACAGGGACAATGACTGGTCGATCGGTGTCAGCCATTCGATCGACACGATCAATGTCGGGATCGGCATGGATTCCGAGGATGGGCTTGCCATTGGCGTTGGTACCGACCTTTCAGGTGTGAGTACCTTTGTCTACTGGTCGAAATCAGAGTATAGGAATAAGGTATTTTCTTATGGCACCGATATAAACGGAATCGGTGATTATCGGGTAAACCAGGACAACGCGGGATTGGGTGTCAAGGCTTCGATATCCGCAGGTGAGGGTGCCACCTTCTCGGTTGGATATTCCACTCTCAAGGTTGAGCAGGTGACTTCGACAGGTCCTACTGCAACTAGTGCAACCGGAAATGCAAGGACCAAGTTGATCGAGGTTGATTTCACCTACGATCTTGGTGGCGGTGCCACCCTTGAGGTCGGAATTGACAAGAAGGATGGTGAAACCTTGGAACTGGGCCCCTTACAGGGAAATGCAACCGTTGTTAAATCAGAAGAGACAACGCTTGAAGCGGTAATTGCCTTTTCCTTCTAGTTCAAGGAAGAATTATGAATAAAGAAGGGGTGATTGTTATCGCCCTTTTTTATGTGGATTGAATTTGCCACAATAAGGGTTAGTCAACCTAAATATATAATTACCTTAGTTTTGGCATTTTATCGATACATCAAGGGAAAATGAATTCCCCAATTTCGTTGTTTATCCTATACAGTTTAAGGTTGTTGGAGGATACAGTAATGGGCCTAATTCCATGTTTTTTTGTAGGGTGAGGTGTCTGTATTTTCAATTCGTATTGTAATGATATCAGTATCGTGATACTTTTGGTGGCGAACCCAAGAGGAAAAGTGTCTTAACAACCTCAGGGATACTTCCCGTCCGATGGTTTCTTCCTGCACCTGATCGTCAAGCATGGCAAGCCGATCCTGGAGGTTCCCACTTCCCATTAAGGATACGAATTCCAGAATTGCACCTCCATCCTCTTTTCTTGCGGATAAGAAAAGCCTTTTCTTGGATTCCTCCCGGGCTTCATCATTCTGTTGGAGGGACATGAGCGTTTCCTCGGCAGCAGCGTTTAGACGCTCTGTCATGTGCTTATCCCAGCCATTTTTTTGGGCGAATGTCGACAAAAAAACTCTTATATCTTTCAGGGACGTGAGTGCCAACTCCACTTCAATCCTACTGCTAACAGGTTTGGTCAAATCAACGAACAGGACTAGAAGGATGGCTGTAAGACCACCGGCTACCATGCCATTGTTAAGATAAGGACCGATGTGCTCAGATATGTAATCCGAAAATACCACACCATTTTGGAAACCAACACCAACCCAAAATGATACACCGACGATCAATCCTTTTCGATAATCTATCCCATCCTGAACAACAATTCTTATTCCAATAATAAAAATAGTGGCCATCATTATTGTAATAAAAGCAGCTGTCACCGGACCCGGGATTGCCAGAATCATGGCCAACCCCTTTGGAAAGAACGCCAGTGCAATTATCACAATTCCGTAAGCAACTCCGATTCTACGTGAACTGATTCCCGTGAGCTCAATCATTGAAGTACCATAGGGGCGAAAACCAATCGGAATAGCCCCAAAAATACCTGACAGGATATTACCGATACCATCTGCCGCTATCGCTCCTTGTGTCTTTCTGAAGTCGGCTGATCGAGGTGATGGCCATGATACACCCTGAACAGCTATGGAACCACTGATCGTCTGGATTGTACATACTATAGATATGAACAGAAAAGCAGGAAGAAGACCCCAAAAGGCTGGCCCAAAGCTAAGATCAAGCCCAGGCCAATGCATCTTTGGAAATCCAAACCAGGAAGACTTGGCAATGCGGTCAATATCGTAAAGGCCAAAAATTCCTGAGAAAGCTGAACCAAGAATAATACCAATAACTGGAGCCCAGAGACGCAATTTACCTTTTGTCTTCAGAACCATGGCGACAATGACGAGGATTGTTATCAAACTACTCAACGGAGCTGCATAAGGTGGGGCGCCAGCAGGTACATTTTCCAACTGATCAAAAATTATCGGCATTACTGTAACTGGTGTCAACATTAAAACCGTTCCCATGATTGCCGGGGTCAGAATTCTTCGAAACAGCGAGAGTTGAGTTGAAAAAACAATTTGAAAAAGGGCAAGAACAAGCATAAGAACAGCAAGCAAGGCAGTACCTCCTTCGTTCAGTGCCGCAATACAGATTGCAAGTGATGCACCCGAAGTTCCTGTAACAAGTATGTATCCAGCCCCAATCCGTCCAACCCTAATTGCCTGTAATATTGATACTAAGCCGCAAATCATAAGTGATGCAGAGACAGCCCACAACATAACGGATTCAGCCTGTTCAGCAGCCCTGAATACAACGATTGGCATTATCACGAGGCCAGGTATTACCAGACCTGAAAGTTGTATTCCAAGACCTGTAGCAAGAATTAAGGGGATTTTCTTGTCAGGATTCAAACCCGCCTTAGGATGGGTATTGGAAGTATCTTCACTCATGATGTCGCCCCTGACGGCAAATAAAAATCTACTACCTTGATAGAAATAATCTCGAATATTGTAGTCATAATATATTCTTACCAAATATCATCATGCCAACCCAGGAAGCCAGAGGCAAGTAGCTGGTAAGGCCAGGATGATCCCAATTCGAACAATATCGCTTAACAGGAACGGTAAGATTCCCTTGAACGAACTGGCAAGTGGAATGTCTTTTGCAAGAGAGTTGATTACATAGACATTAAGGCCAAGGGGTGGGGTGATAAGGCCGACCTCAACGACAATCAATGTCAGGATTCCAAACCAGATGGCAATCGCTTCTTCAGAAAAGCCAAAATCAAGGCCAGTGACAAGAGGAAAGAAAACCGGTACTGTAAGCAGAATCATTGCCAGGCTGTCCATGACACAGCCAAGGATAAGATACAAGAACAGAATACCAATAAGGATTGACATGGGTGCCAATCCTGACTCCTCGAACAACCCGGCCAGCTCAGATGGTATTCCGGACAAGGCAAGAAAACCGTTATAGATCTCGGCACCAATCAAAATGAGAAAGATCGCTGCTGTTGCCTGTGCAGTTTCAAGAACACTGGTGACAAAACTAGACCAGTTCAATCTTCCCAAAACACAGGCTAGTAGAAAGGTTGCTGCCGCACCGATTGCTGCACCTTCGGTAGGGGTAAATACGCCAATGTATATTCCACCAATAACCAGCAGAAATATTGCAGCAACAGGTATCACTGGAACCAAACTACGAACTTTCTTTTGGATCGGTACTCCTTGAATTAGTGGAGCTGCAGATGGTTTGAGCCTGACATAGATTCCAACTGTCAGGGAATAGCCCAGCGTCGCAATAATACCAGGGATTAGTGCGGCAAGGAAAAGCTTTCCAATCGACTGCTCTGTTATGACTGCGTAAATTACTAGAATCAGGGAGGGAGGTATCAGGATTCCCAGAGTGCCACCGGCAGCCAAAGTACCAGTAATTAATCCATCGGAGTAACCAAAACGCCGCATCTCAGGTATAGCTACTGAACCCATCGTTGCTGCCGTAGCTACAGATGATCCACAGATGGAACCGAAAGCAGCACATCCGAAAATAGTCGATATCGCCAAACCTCCGCGATAGTTCCCAACCCAGGCACGTGCCGAGTCGAATAATGACCTCCCCAACCCTGCACGTACAGCAAACTGGCCCATCAACAGAAATAATGGTAACACGGAGAGTGTATAACCCGAAACCCGACCAAAGGGTCCAGTGTTGAGCAAACCTAGAAAGGCCTGTAATCCCGCAAGTGAGATAAATCCAAAACTACCAACCACGAACATGGCTATTGCGACTGGCATTCTGAGGGTAATCAATACCAGGCAAATGCCAAACAGGAGTCCACCGAATTCTATTTCAGTCATTGAGAAATTGCACGCAGATGGAGACAGAATCCCCAGATGCAGACTGCAGTCAATAATATTGCCCCTGGAAGGGCGGAGAAATAACCGATCCAAATCGGAATGCCAAGGAATAGTGTTGTCTCACCATCCTCAAGTTTATTCATTCCTCCTATGTAGAGACGCCAGGAAATCAAACCAGCAACAATTGTAAAAACAAAATGGTGTACCGTGTCCAATGCCCTTTTCCACCTCAAGTTCATTGATCCGGTAAAAAATTCGACGACGATATTGGCATTTTTCATATAGCAATAGGGGAAGAAGGCAAAAACTGCCACACCCGAGGCCAACTCGGTAATCTCGTAATCACCGGGTATAGGTGCATTATAGAGATAACGTCCCAATACACTGATTACAGTCATCACTACAATCCCGATCATGAGTATACCGCCAGCTATGGCCAAGGCCTTGGCAAGATTCCAGCAAACGAAACCTAGACCGAATTCCCTCTCTCTTGCTATCAGGTCGTGAAAACTACCCCGCGTATTACTACCTGCCATTAGCTTGACACCAAACCCTAATTGCTGTCGTATTTTGCAAGCAGTTTTTTTACGTCCTCAATCAACTCCTGACCATCATACCCCAGGGCATTGACCTTGCTGATCCAACTGTCAATAACCGGTTGAGTGGCTTCTTGCCACTTTTGACGTTCTCTTTCGGTCAAGGTAAGGATGGGATGACCGCGCTCAACCACGATTGTTCTGCCTGGCTTTTCATCGTCGTCCCATAGCTGACCAAGCCGTTTGGCCAGAGCAATACCGGTGCTATTGTCGATGATGGCTTTGATGTCTGGAGGTAATTCGCCATAACTCTGCTTGTTCATTGTAAGTACGAATGTTACACGAGATAGTGCAACTTCCGTGTGGAATTCAGTTACCTCATGCAACCGAAAAGGGCGCATTATGGTCCATGGGATAGCTGTTCCTTCCACCACACCTCGGGCCAAGCCCTCGTACACTGCAGGAATTGGCATGCCAACCGGTACGGCACCCAACGCACGGAGTGTCTCGGCACTGACCTGCGAGGGAGCACGAATCTTCATTCCCCTGAAATCTTCTAGTTTGCTGATCTGTTTCACGACAGTGTGCAAATGGGTCGGAGCAGTGCTGTGGAATACAAGAGGGTAAGTGTCCTCGTATTCTTCCTTCATCCATTTCTGATAGTACTCCGTTAGTGCCGGACTTGCTGTTGAAGCATTACCTGCAAGAAAGGGTAATTCAAATGCTTCTGTCAGGGGAAATCGACCGGGGGTATAACCCGGAATTGTCCACACGATATCTACAACACCATCGCGTACCTGGCTATAGAGGTCCGCCGGCCTGCCACCAAGTTGCATTGCTGGAAAAACCTCTATCTTGACCCGACCTTCAGACTTGTCCTCAATCTCTTTGGCCCAAGGCAAAAGGAACTGTTGGTGAGCGATTGCCTTCGGCGAGTTAAAGTGGTGCAACCTAAGGATAATCTGTTCTGAACTGGAACGGTTCGGGAACAGGAATAGCATTCCTGAAACCATTATTATCATGGCGACGGTACTAAATAATACCCTTGACTTTAACACATGTTCTCCAACTATTTTGTCCATGGTATTCAGGCTTGAGCCAATAGCATGAATTCAACATTTTTAGAATAAACATCCTAGTCCTCAGTCCTCGGAAGGATGAATACACCAAGGCGGAAGCGCTTTTCTCCAGCCTGCGATTAAATAATCTCAAGCAGAAAACAGGCTCCCAGGATTTAATCTGGACGTCCCGTTTTCCAATCAAATTGCCGAATTTCCACCTTATCCAACAATCCCATTTTCTGCAGGGGATTGTCATCCATGAAAGACTGGGCCGCTTCAAGTGAAGGGGCATCGATTATAACGAGTGTACCGGTTATGTTTCCTTCTTCGTCAAGAGTCGGACCACCACAATATAGGTTAATTTCGGGATGTCCCGGACGTTCTCCCACATATTTGGCAACCTCATTGATGGTATCCCGACGCTGCTGTCCAACTCCGGCCTTGTCAGTACCCAATATTACAAAATACATAATTCACTCCTTGATAAAATTTATAAACCATT
>VYFX01000012.1:6147-18737 GCA_009842205.1 Paracoccaceae bacterium
TCATTATGGGTAAGTGTATTGAATAAATGGACATGAATAAAGCACTTTTTCGTTCCTCATTTTATGGAACAATTTATCTTTCCCAGGTACCTTGAGGTTTTACATCCTGCTATCATGGGTATTCAACATAAATCAAAGAAACTGAGTACCCCCTTTTCAGGACATCATAAAAGTTATGTTTAAGACACCATTTTCCAGAAACATTGCTCTGCAGGGTGCATCAATAGCCTTGACTTGGAATTGAGTTTGATTTATCACCTTTCCAAAAGATCTCACTTGATATCTTGTACACATCAATGGGTAAAATGTTCTGGGTTACGATTTTACCCGGATTAAAAGGTGACCAGATGCGAAACGATCCTTTTTCAGCACCACAATCTGCTTTATATCGATCAAGCAATCACGAATTGGCTACTTCGACCCCAAAGATTGACTGTCTGTTTAAACCCATAACCTCTACTGGAGTTCCACTTGGAGGTATTGGTACCGGGGGAATTACTCGCTCTTGCGATGGAAGGTTTAGCCGTTGGACAATAAAGGGAGGTGGTGTCAAGGCATTTGACATGCCCGCCAATGGGTTTGTACTTCGAGTTAAGCAGGAAGGAAGCTCCCCTCAAGCTCGTTCATTGCAACCTCCGCCATCCTCAGGTGAATTGGAATCATTTGACTTTGAAACAATATTGCCCGAGTGGAATGGTTTGTTTCCACTGGCTTGGCACAAGCATGAAGCTATAGATGATATCGTTCCAGAATGCATGTCTTTCTCGCCGGTAATCGCAGGTGATTTGCAGAGTTCAACCTTACCTGTTGCGGTATTTCGTTGGCGATTGAGAAACAGGGGACAATCGCCGGCCGAGGTATCTCTTGGTTTTCACTTTGCCAATTTGAATGGTTGGTTTAATGACTTTCAGGAAGGACGCCCCGGGCGTGTTGAAGCAGGTTGTTTCAATCATTCGATGGCGACTGACCTAGGACAGGGGATTATACTTGACAGGCGTCGTGTTGATAAAATTCCCTCCGAAGGAACAGGCGAGTGGGGAATTGCGGTCAGAGATGAGAGTGATTTAATACTGAGCAAGACACTATGTTTTGATGGAACAGGTGATGGTCATGAATTCTGGAATCATTTCCTGCAATATGGCGATGCTCCGGACTTGGGTGAGGGATGGCTGAGTGAAAGCGGTTTTAGGGAAACACCCCCGGGACATCCAACAGCCGCAGTTAGTGCGAGAACAACCTTGTCTCCGGGTGAAGAACGAACCCTGACAATGACCATGGTGTGGGACCTTCCAGAAATCACCTTCGGACAAGGGCGGAAGTGGTACAGATACTACACGAGGGAGTGGGGAAAAACCGGTCGGAATGCACAAAAGTTGACGGAATTGGCATTCAATTCTGTTGATATTTGGGAGAGTCAAATTTCCGAGTGGCATGATTCAATTGCCAGTCAACTTGGGCAAGAGCCCCATCGAGCTGGAGTTGCCATCAATGAATCCTATTTTCTGGTTGATGGATTGACGATATTTGCAATTCCTGAGGACAGTCAGGACCAGCAGGCTCATTTTGGAATAATCGAATGTCATGATTACGCACTCTACAATACGTTGGACCTATGGATTTATGCTGCCGAAGCAGTAGCCAATTTTTTTCCTGAACTCGCTGCCAGTGTGGCCAGCGATTATGCCATGCATTTGCAAGAAAATGATACCAGCCTGAGACGACACCGCTGGGACAAAAACCTGTTTCCTGTTAATCCCCAAGACGCTTGTCCACATGATTTGGGAGGCCCTGGAGAAGATCCGTTTTTTACCGCTAATTCCTATACCTATCGGGATGCCACGATCTGGAAGGATCTGAACTGTGATCTCATTCTCTGTCTCTACAGGGAAGGTAAGGCTATGGGAATTGAATGGCGAACCACCAGATTCCCTGCAGTCAAGGCTGCCATAGAATTTCTACAGGTCTTTGATCGGGATGATGACGGATTGATTGAAAATGAAGGTATTCCAGATCAAACTTTCGACAATATTCCGATGCTTGGCGCCTCAAGTTATTGTGGTGGTCTTTGGATTGCGGCACTGCTGGCAGGTTCAAAACTGGCAAGGGAAGCTGGTGAACATAACTTGTCAGAGCAGTGGAATTCCATGGCCAAAAAGGCAATACAGGCATATAATGATAGTTTGTTTACTGGTTACTGGTATCGGGTGGATACCCAGGGTCACTTTTCAGAGGCCTGCTTCATTGAACAGCTTTTCGGTCCTTTTCTGGCTCGACGGCTGGGATTGGGAGATATTGTCCCTCAAGAAAATGCCTGCAAAGCATTAAAAAGTATTTTTGAGAGGAATTTCCTTGATGAAGGTGGTGGGGAAGGGGTTGTCTCATTGGCAGAAATCCCCCCTGCTGCAATCGCCAAACTTCCTCACCAGGATGATACCAGCTTTCAAACGAAAGAAATTCAACCGGGATTCAACTTCAGCTTTGCTGCCCAGCTTGAGGAATGGGGATTGCTTGATGAAGCCGAACAACTGAGGAAAACTCTTTATCACCAATTGTATGTTCGAAGAAACCTGGTTTTTCAAACTCCTGCAGCTTACGACAAGGGTCAACTTACTTGTCGTGCGATATTGAATATGAGACCACTGGCAGCATGGTGGATGAAACGCTGAACGGCAAACCAGGGGAATGATTGTGCGGGAAAGATCAGGATTAGTTATTTGGTTTGATTGACAAGTTTGGTCAATTACTCGGTGTTAAGGTAAGCATTACGCTATGATCAGTATGGGAACGTTCTAAACGTTTATTTGGTATCGTCTCGTTCAAGTCAGGAAAGTAAAAAGGTTGAATAAACCAGTCATTTGCAAATTCTTGATATCCAATTGCAAAACTAAGTTTATGCTGACGCTGATCTGTAAGCTGGATATCCACACTTGTTTCTAATTCAATCATACCAAACCCGGAATTTATGCTTTGCAAATCTGGAATACTTACGACTGGTGTGAAAAATGAAACTTGTTCACCATCAACGAGTATAGTCACATCTTCCAATATGGATCTTCCAAAATTAGACGCTTCTCGATCTGACACCAATCCATTCATATCAGTATCAATATGCGCATAAATCTCGGCGCCTTCAACATAGGATGGTACAATACGTATATTTAGCACCAATTTATAGAGTCCTATGTAAAGTAAAGCCTGTTGTTCGACATGACTATGCGGATGTGCTTGGGTATTTGAAACAAAGCCTAACGCCAAAATGCATAAATAGAAATATCTAATCATTGCTGCTTTTGTTCAATCCATGCTGAACCATAGTCATTCAGAGGATTGCGGAACATGCTGTGTGCATGCTCTGTTCTTAAATCGCCGGCATCATTTTGTGGCGCATATTCAATGATTACGGATGGACCTGTAATACGAAAATACGCGAATCCAAGCTTGCCTTGTGGCCCCCACCAGCCAAAATATGTGTCATCTAGTTCAGCGATGACGGTTTCCATTTTTGCTTTATGATCATCTTTGTTGATAAAGCCTAAACGGGTGTTGATTAAAGTTATGAGCAACTGCTTTTGGGCTTCGGTTAAATCACTTCCCTTGATACCTTCGGGAGCAATAACTGTACCGTACTTACCTGGGCCAAGTAACAGGTTGATTGGCTCATGACTGCGGATGGCCGTGTTTTGCTGATCCTTTGTTAAACTGCTCATGAATGCTTGGGCTGCCGCGGTTTCTTCTTCGGTAATAAAGATTTCATTACCCTGATATTGGATATAGAGTGGTTGGCCACCTGTAAGCATTGGTGAAAATGTGGCATCTGGGCCATAGATCGTTACGTTAATCCCCAAATGATGACCTCCAAACTGGAACATCCATGGTTGCTTTTCTGACGGCTCACCCAAGAATGCAACATAGAAATGATCCACGCCGTATTTATTGGTCAAATGATTTGTTGGAAATGTACGTTCTGCTGCAAGTTGATATTCAATATTCTCATAACCTTTTTCACTCATAATTACAGCAAGGAGGGCATTGAGTTTAGCAAGTTGATCTTCCGTCAGTGTACCCATCTTCAGACCACCACGAGGGATCATGCCCTCTGGAAAATTAGACCAGTTTGAACGTTGTGCATTATCCGAGAAAGCATAAGTTGCTGCATCTTTTTGTTGCTCATCCAGTGATTCCAAAAATAAATTAGCTGCAGTAACAATAGCAATTGTTTGTGTATCTGTTTGACGATCAGGAAATTCATCCTTCACATCGATCCCGACAGGAGAAATATTTACACTAAAAAACAGTGCCGTGGTCTGGCGCGGAAATTGAATTGCCACAACAACAAGTACACCCAGTAATAAAACGACAATCATTCCATAGAGGGTTAATTTTTTAACAATCGCTTTAATTTTCTAACCCCTCCATTTCGTGATGTTACATATTATTAACCATTAGACGGCTATACAAATGAATTCCGTCATGACTTTTTAGAGATTTTTCACTTCACTCAATTACAGAATGTTTCTAGCCTTGCCATTTAGGGACCATTTCTAACACAGATACCATGATATGCATTCGATCATAATGAGGTACCAGATTTCCCTTTTTTCATACGGCAGTTTTCATTGGGTTTTCAACCGGGTCCATCTTCCCATCAATTGTAAATCATCACCCAATATAGATTTTCTTCCAAGAGGGGATGGCTACTAGAATTATTTTTCGCTCTGTTGTTTGAGAAGCGTCAAGATCATATGCACCCCCTTGGTCAGGTGCTCGATTATAAAGTTGGAATCTCCCATGTTCCAATCATTTTCAAACTCGTCTAATGGAAATTTCTAAGCACCTCTGACAGGTGAACAAATTTCAATCAAATATCCATCCAAATCTGACACATAGGAAATGGTTTGTCCCCAGGGCATTTCGCTGGCGTCTTGAATGACGGTGGCACCAGCCTGTTTGGCTTTCTCAAGAGATTCAGGTACATCGTCCGTTTCAAAAGCTATCTCGAAAACAGGGGCTTTAACATCAGCTATTCCAGGGGTTTTGCCGAGTTCTGTCATAAGGTGATGTGAAGAAAATGCCAACGTTGTTGCCCCTGTTGCTAATTCCCCATAGTCACCAGCTTCAACAATCATTCTTCGTTCAAGCCCAAATGCCCTTTCGTAAAACTCAATGCTGCGGGTAACATCTTCAACATAGAGAATTGTATATTTAAATCGCAAAATTCTATCCTCAGATCTATTGGAATTGATAAGAATGGCGGAGAGACAGGGATTCGAACCCTGGAGACGGTTCCCCGCCTACACGCGTTCCAGGCGTGCGCCTTCGACCACTCGGCCACCTCTCCACATTTACCTGCCCTAAGCAATTAAGATTTATTTCCCAAATGTAAACAAACAAGGTTACTAGATATCAAATCATTCAATATCCTGAACAATATGATCAGTCATACCCACTAATTTTTTCCTTCATAAACAAGGGTATTACGAGTTTGTCGAAAATTATTTTTCACAAACCCCATTGATCCTTTTTCCCCATTTGCAAATCCTGTTCAATATGTCACAAAACAACAATTCATTCATCGAGCGCCCCCATGTTCAAAATCCGCTTTCATCGACATCTCTCCTTAACGGGTCAGCTTTCAACAGCCAGTAAGGTAATTGAATCCCCGCCGTTACTCACAATAAACCACTTCCATTTTCTCACATTATTTCGACAGTTGTAAGACCAATTTTCGTACGCAATTCCAGTTTTTTTCGTACAATTTCAGTTTGGCTACAAATTTTTCTTTTCCTGATCGTCTTTGTGTAGCAGTTGGGTTTGGTTCCACCAATGCAATAATGAATTTTCCGGTTGGCCTCTATTTTGAATCACACCAGTCATGTTGACATCATTGACTGGTGCTTTTTTACAACTTTAATATTGAAGCATTTATTGACTTTTAGTGACATGATCCGGTTTACTTTGTGGAAACCGAACCATGTTTCCCTGCCGATGGGACAACTGGTCAAGGTGAAACCTACCTTTTGACCCATTGTGACCAAGCCTGTGGAATTGTCCGGCCGGGTGGAACACCTGAAGCCCAATTGCATTGGAAGTTATTCTTGTCCAAACCACAACAGGATTATAAGGTGTCCTTAAATAGTTACATTTTTTTCTTTATCCTTGGTTGCCGATTTATTTCCTTGTGTTCTCTCCAATTTTCGGTTGGTAATTCATTTGGGTCAAAAGAGGCCCCCAAGGAACCTGAAACATTCACCTGGGTGATTTATGACTCAGCCTTTTGAAGATTGCGAACATCATCGTACAAATAACTATCCAGATAATGTGTCAGGTCAATATAATAATGGGATTGTTACAATTGATAATTCCCTCTAAACATTCGCCCTTTTTCAATTACTCGTACATCTTGAAAACAAGGTTCTTCCGCATATTTGTAGCCTTGATCTGAATGGAGAAAAAATATATGGCCATTGGCATTGATAACAACCCGTTCAATCCTGGCTATGATGTACTTCCACCCGTGTTGGCAGGAAGGGATAATCTTAAAAACGAGGTTAATAGGCGACTTGCAAGAACTGGCACGGGGGAGAAAAATCCTACCGCCATTGCCCTTATCGGACCAAGGGGGTGTGGCAAAACAGCCCTGTTGGCCTGGATTATCAAGAAAGCCGAAAAGAAGAAATTGCCTGTTATCAAGTTAACCAAGCAGCATGTACAATCCGTTGAGGAAATACAAAAATTCCTAATCAGCCAAGTGGACACCAAATCCTGGTTGGAGGGGTTGACTCTGGGGGGTGAACTCAAGGATCCCTTCGTGCAATTGGCTTCTTTTAAAGGAGAATATAAATGGGGGGCGGAAGCCACACCGGGGGATAAGAGCCGTTTTCTGGAAAGCCTTTTGGCTGTAGCGTCCACCAAGGGGCTTGCCATCCTGATTGATGAAGCCCATGACATGTCACCTGAGGTTGGTCACATATTCTACGATGCTGCCCAGTCAGCCGCCCTGAATAATCCCATCATGCTGGTCATTGCAGGAACCCCTGACCTTGAATCGGTATTGGAGCGTTCCCACGCCACCTTTGTTGAAAGAATGAATACGAAGCGTATAGGCCGGCTTTCCTGGGACGACACAAGCCGTGCCTTGATTGAGCCTTTCGGCAATAATGTAACTTTCGATGACAATGCAAAGTTTTCCATTCTCAGCAGGACCCAGGGCTATCCCTATTTCATCCAGCATTGGGGAAGTGCACTCTGGGATGCACTTGTCAGGAAAGGTGTAACCCATGTCGGTGATGAGGAGATGAAGGAGGCTCGCAAGACTTTTGATCAGGCACGTCATGAACTCTACAATCGCCGATTGCACGAACTGGACGGAGAAGGCATGCTGGCTCCGGTGGCCGAGATTGCCTTTCGCATTGGGGAAAATGGCAAGCCGTCGAGGAGTGATTTCATGGCAATTACCCAGAAAATGGCATATACCCGTGACCGATGGGAAGCGGAGGAGAAGTTGTTGCATACCGGATTTATCTGGCAGGAGGGTATAGGCAATTGGCAATTCGGCATACCCAGTCTTGCCACCCATGTTCGCAAGGAAGCAGTCTCGATGGTTTTGGACCGGATCAAGGAAGAGAATGCGCTATTGTCTTTTCGAAGGATTCGTTCGTACTTCAAACTGGAACCTCTTTTGCCAACCTCATATCTGGAGAAAAATTTGAGAACGGTTCTGAAAGAAACCAATCAGGAGAAATTGGTTGAAAAACACTTGGCAGCATTTTCCAGGATGGGCCTTCTGGTTCCCGACCCTGACATGTCAAAAGAGCATATGGTACTTACAGCCCCATTGTTGACGGAAGCTGTCATTGCAGAGGCCGACAGGTTGGAAGCAAAGCCCGAAAATGAACCAATCCAGGAACCAACCCTTCAATCCCGAAATGAGCCAGATGACTATACCCCTCGTATGTAATACTAATTCTGTAACTATTCGGGTATGGAACTTAAGTTGATTTTTTTGCCTGTATCTTGAAGGTAATTTACAGACTAAAATGTACAGGTTCATATTGGGTGATATCGATTTTACCTATCTTCATGGTAATCATGATACCTGAATAGTTACCAAACAGGAAATAAAATTCATTTTGGAAATTAGTGTGGAACGGTTTGCACGTTATTCACCTGGTAACGGCTCCAGATAACTGTGCCATAAATCCAGGTGAATTTCGTCATCAGGATTTTCGGCTTCGTTTCCCCAAAGAGTTTTGGCCTTGAAACTGACGGTATAAAGAGGTTCAGGCTTTGGTCCCAACAAATGTGCGTTAGCATCAGGTAATCGATGAAATCCATGATACAAAACGATTTCACCCTGATATCCTGAAGAATAGGCTGGCAATCTTGTGTGACCATTCTCCAGATAATGGTTGGCTGGAGGAGATTTGGTTTTAACCAATGTTCCAATTTCATGTGGTTGAAAGGTTGCGTTATTACTGCAAAGACTGGGATCACCCTCAGCAATCATTGATTTTAGGGCTTGAGGCGATACGCTGACCCCTTGCAGGGGTTTATGTGCTACCTTGAAATCATGCAACTCGGATTGATCAACCAGCCCACTGTCAACCATTAGGTTTACCAGCCCTGCCATCCATTTCTCGTAATAGGTAAATCGTTCGTAATCATCCGGCGGGAGTGATTCCCGAAAATACCGTGATCGGTCAATGTTCCATTTACCCAAGGCTCCAACAGCCAAGGTCAGGGACAAAACAATTTTGTGCCATTTCTTTTCAAATACTGTTTTGTTTTCTACGGGCAGGGCCTCCAAGCATGGCATTCCACCCATATCATGTATCTTGGTCATTTTGGTTCGGTAGGTAATCCTGTTCCAATCATTGAGTTTCTTGTAACCCAAGGTATCAATTCATCTTCGCTCAATCCCTTGGATTCTTCCGGTTGCATCGGTACAACCAAATACCTTATCTCAGCCGTGCTATCCCAGACCTTGACTTTCTGGGTATCTTGTAGTTCAACACCAAATTCCTGAAGAACCTTTCGTGGTTCCTTTACAGCTCTTTTTCGATAGGAATCAGATTTGTACCAATTCGGCGGAATTCCCAACAGAGGCCAAGGATAACAACTGCAAAGGGTACAAACAACCATGTTGTGGGTTTCAGTAGTGTTTTCGACAGCAATAATATGTTCACCCTGCCTGCCAAGGAATCCAAGAGATCTAATCGCCTCGGTAGGATTGTCAAAAAGTAGTTTTTTGAATTCTTCATCAACCCATGACTTGGCAACAACCGTCGACCCATTTTGTGGTCCAATCTTGTGCTCGTAGATGTTTACGATTTCATCCAGGGTCTTTTCATCCAGCAATCCTTTCTGGATAAGCAATTCCTGCAACTTTTCGGCAGTATATTCAGGGTCGGGTGGCAAATGCCTGTGATGGTGATGGGTATCATTATCAGTCACTGTTTTACCTGTTCAATGATGTTGGAGAGCTATAAATACTGTTTTACTTCTTCCAGGGTTGGCATGGCAGGAGCCGTACCAGGTCTGGTGACAGAAATCGAAGCTGCTGTACAAGCAAACCTTATTGAATTGACGGGATCCATATCATTCAATAGTGCATAGGCAAATGCACCACAAAAACTATCTCCAGCACCTGTTGTCTCTACAACCTTGCCAATTGAACTGGCTGGGACATGTTCTGTAATTTCCCCATCATTGTAAAAGGCACCTTGTTCACCAAGGGTTATAATGATCCTATTGCCACCCATTGAACGAAGCTTTTCCGTTGCTTCGATCGCATCATTGACATTTTTAACTTCCATTCCGGTCAATATTTCCGCTTCACTTTCATTTGGAGTCAGATAGTCACATAATTCCAAAACGTCTCTTGATAGTGGTACTGCCGGCGCCGGGTTAAGGATTGTTGTCACACCTGATTCCCTGGCAATTGCAAGTCCCTTGACAGAAGCATCCAATGGTGTTTCTATTTGGGTCATAAAAATTGAGCTAGTGGCAATTTCCTCCCTGTAGTTTTCCATATCATCAGGAGTAATCGTTTGTGCAGCCCCCGGAACGACTATTATGGCATTGTCACCAAGTTTGTCATCAACATAGATGAATGCCGCACCGGTAAAGCTGTCCTTGTCTTCCAGAATTCGGGGAGTAACACCTTCGCTTTCCCAAGTAGATAAAGCCATTTTGGCAAATTCATCCTTCCCGAGCTTGGAAATGAATGAAACCTGTGCTCCCAGACGGGCTACAGCCACAGCCTGATTGGAACCCTTTCCTCCAGGTCCCAATTTAAAATCCATTCCAATGAGCGTTTCACCCATTTTTGGCATTCGATCAGCCCTGAATGCAGTATCGGCAACAAAGACTCCTAGAATAGTGATATGCTTTTTTTTCATTAAGGTTCCCATCCTGTTGTTTCAATTATCTTAGGCAATTTAACAGCAAATTAGAAACATCTGACCAAAACAGTAATATCCCGGGCAACTCTGTTTAGTTGTTGAAATTCCAAAGGTTCAGTTTGGGTACTGACGATCGGTTCCAACCCTTCACCTTTCAGAAGTTCAAGTACGGTTGATGATGGTTGTATCGAATGGATACCGGATGGGAGAATTTTCCCTTGTGGTGCTGATCTGGTCAACACCCCTATGACGGTTCCTGTTCCATCCAATATGGGGCCTCCAAAATCCCCCTCGGTTGATTCCATTTCAACAATATAATTTACCTTGCCATTGGAAACTTCAAAAGCATTCGACAATGAACCTACTGTTATTGATGCTTCCTTAACCAAACCGCCAAAGGAATAACCGCTCAGGATTATTCTGTCTAGATAAGATAGCTGGTTTTCCTTGAGTTCGGCATAATTGAGAGGAGTAATGGTATCCACCGGTACCAGGTGAGCCAGATCGTAGTCTTCGTAAATTTGTCGAATTTCCATCGGGTGTTTGAAATCTGCCGTAATGTAATTGCAGCCAGCTACATTCTCCAAACTTGTCAGTATGTCTCCATTCGGTGATATATAAAATCCGGATGCACTCGATCTTGGCTCCTGAATGTTGTTCCGGTTAAGAATTTGCAAGCCGCTTTCAATGGGTTTTGTATTTTCAGCCTTGACCAAGGTCTTGCTGTTCACCTCACCGATACTGCTGGCAATGATTTGGGAATAATCATTCATCCAATAATCCTGATCCGGATTCCAGGTTACAATTACCCCCCTGATTCTATCTCCAAACAACTTGGCGCTAGCGACAACATTTTTTTTGAAGTCGGAATATGAGATTTCAAAGCTGCCATTTTTTATTTTGTAGCCTGCCCTGGGGATTTCACCTTTTTTCAAGATACCCTCGAATAGGGCCCTTAGGCCATCCTTGCCACCATCCATGCTGATTAATGCGACATTAATATCACGAAAAGTAGTTGGTGCTAGCATGACGTATGGATAACTGATTTCGGATAATTCCAGCAAGTCTGTCGGTAAAATCACCTTGAGACCTAAGTTTCTATCTGTCAGCATTCTGGAATCTACGAAGCCAATAACTTTGTCAGAATCCGAAAACAGGTTTAACCGTTGATCAAGGGTCAGGGTACCCGTTTGTTCTTCTCCCAACCTTCTTTGGTAAAGTGATACTGCTGCCTCCGATTGCGAACCTATAATACCATCAACCTTCCCGTTATATAAACCAATTATGCGAAGGGCCAATTGAATTCGTTTTTTCTGGTTTATCTCTGAGAATTCCAATTCTTCGATTAATGGAATCGAGGGAGAGGTTTCTTTTTCGACCACCAATTCAAGGTCATTAATATCATTATTTGTAATGCCCTCATCGGATAAATTTTCTTCCCTCTGAACGATTTCGGTTACAACTTCATAATTTTTCTGGCTATTCGTTTCTTCATTGTTATTACTCAAGGGTACAAGCAGGTTTCCAACAGAAACGTCATCCTCTTCGATTACTAAATCACCGTCATTGTCATTCGAATCCAAACTGGACAAATCTGAACCATCAAGAGGATCATCATCAAGGGAGGCATTCAAATCCTGCTCGAGTTCCTCAACAGGAGGGTCCTTTGACCACAGCAAACTACGATATTGCGACCCATCAACTATCCTTAACTGTAAACTATCACCATGTGAGCCGACATAAATCACTTCCAACCGTTCTCGTGCTGTAGTGAGATCAAAGGGGCCACTAACAACTGCGTACGTGTCTTCATAAGTATCGACTATACCTACTGAATCAATTTCTTGACCAAGCACATTTGCTGTCGCCAAGGCCTCGATATAACCTTCTGTAACCGAAAGTTCTATCCGGGTGTTTTTTTCTTGCGACAATCCGCTCGTGACCAAAACAAGGCCAATGAAAATTGTCAAACTAGCTGTTATTGAGTGTGATTTTATTAGTGTCATTGGTAGAAAAAATTGTGCCCATTTTGTCCGTATTTTAAGGTTCACACTTTACTATAATGATATTTATTCGCATTTTAAATTGTCTTGATGAACCTATTATTGGCATAACAACCAGAGAGACATGGTGGAATCCAACCATGATGTGTATTTTCGGATAACCTAAAATCTGTAAACTTCCAAG
>VYFX01000032.1 GCA_009842205.1 Paracoccaceae bacterium
CGAGGAATGAATGCAAAGGTATCATAACCTGGATTTTCTAAGAGCATTCGCAATGCTGTTGGGACTAGCAGTTCATGCACCTCTAATTTATTATTATCCAGGTGTTGCCGTTGAACTCGGGATTGAGAACGTACCTGAGCCAGAATTATGGGTGTGGCTTATGTTGGGGTTCATTACAAGTTGGCGAATGCCCTTGTTTTTCCTGCTTGCAGGTTTTTTTTCCGTCCTGGTAATTCAAAAAAGAGGCTCACTCAGGTTTTTGGGAGATCGTACGGTAAGAATTGGCATAACACTATTGTTGTTTGCTTTTTTGTACGACTATTCCGATGGGAGGTTGGATTTCACCTTGGGGCATCTATGGTTTCTGTATTATTTACTGTTCTTTTGCGTGATCTTTGTATTTTTGTACCATTTTTCTCACTTCAAGCGTCTTTATTCTAATCCATTGTCACCAGTTTCGCTTCTTTTCATCGCATCATGCTTAATATTGACTGTACCACTCGCAGGTTTGCTCAATGCCAATTGGGATCCTTACACCTTTTTATCACCTCCTGAAAGGTATGGGGACATTAAAACCGGTAATATTGTTTATTATTTAACATATTTTCTTGCAGGGACAGTACTCTATGCAAATCAAAAAATTTTCACACTGATAGCCAGAAACAAACCCCTTCTATCAATTGCCCTTGTTGCAACTGTGGTGATGGTATTTCAATTGCTTATGGAAACGGATTTCTGGTTATATTTGATACTTAAGGGAATGAACTCACTATTTTGGTGTTTGTTATTTCTGGGGCTTGCAACCAAAATGATACTTTCCCGAAATGCCATTCTTGATTGGCTCGTTGAACTGTCTTATCCCATATATCTTTTTCATGTATTTGCCATAATCGTGTTCAGTGGCGAGTTGTTCAAAGCCGGTTATGATCAAGTCGAAGTAATTTTGCTTTCAATTGTTTTTGGTTTCGTATCAAGTGTCATCATGTATTACCTGTTTGTTAAATTCACTCCCATCAGTTGGTTGATAAACGGTTATCATAAATCATACCTCAAGTTTAATCTCAGGAAAATCTGATATTGTGTAATAAAGACAACCTGGTTGCTGGGTGGCATTTCAATCCAGCTTATTTGAATTTTGAAATTGATGAATGGTTGACTGACAAAACATTGGGTTTTGCTCTTACATCAATCTGGAAAAAAATGTTGAAAAGGTTATCTAATCCTAATAGGCAGTAGTTTCGAATTTTAGTTAGGAGAAAAGTATGACATTTAAATTACCCGAACTTCCCTATTCGCATGGCGATCTTGCCAGTGGAGGTATGTCCCAGGAAACTTTGGAATATCACCACGGCCTCCATCATAATGCCTATGTGGAAAACGGAAACAAATTGATTGCCGGGACCGAATGGGAAAACAAATCACTTGAAGAAATAGTTGTCGGTACCTATCAAAGTGGTGCCGTTGCCCAAAATGGTATTTTCAACAATGCATCCCAACACTGGAACCATTGTCAGTTTTGGGAAATGATGGGACCAGGTAATTCGGCGATGCCATCTGAACTGGAATCAGCCATTGTTGATAATTTTGGTTCAGTGGATTCATTCAAGGAAAACTTTGTTGCATCTGGTGTTGGACAATTTGGCTCGGGCTGGGTCTGGCTGGTCAAGGATAAAGATGGATCCCTCAAAATAACCAAAACCGAGAATGGAGTTAATCCTCTCTGCTTTGGACAAACGGCTTTGCTGGGATGTGACGTCTGGGAACATTCCTACTACATTGATTTCAGAAACAAGCGACCGGCTTATCTGGCCAATTTCCTTGATAATCTTGTCAATTGGGAAAACGTGGCAAACAGGATGTAAATTTACATCATACCCTTCCCAACATAAGTCATAATCAAGATGAGAGAGGGTAGCAAGGGTGTACTGGCCATGGCTTTGGCCAGTACAATTTGGGGATTTACAGGATATTACTTCAAGTTGCTGGACCAGGCGTCCCATTGGGAAGTTTTGGCCCATAGAATTTGCTGGTCACTGTTAACATTCCTGTTGATTATTTTCCTTCGAAAAAAGATCAGGGAATTCCTGTTACTGCTTTTTTCCGACACACGAACTACAATCAAATTCTTTTTCGGTAGTACGATGATTACCCTGAATTGGATAATATTCCTGTTTGCTGTTCAAAATGGTTATGCCACTGAAGCAAGCTTGGGGTATTTTATTTTCCCACTCACGGCTGTCTTGGTTGGATCCATTTTTCTGAAGGAAAAATTTACACGCTGGCAGTGGACCGCTTTGGGAATAGCAACTATAGGGGTGGGAATACTTACAATCAGCAAGGGGGTTCTTCCTTGGATACCGTTGAGTTTGGCTATTACCTTTCTGGCATATGGCCTTGTAAAGAAAAATCTAACGGTTGACCCGATCATGTCCGTTACAACTGATGTACTTCTAGTAGCACCGATTGCCTTTGGATTTTTGGTATATGTGCATTGGTCTGGTGTCGGGGAAGTGGGTGCCAAGTCGGTTGGCTTTTTTGGAGTCGATTTCTTTCATACGGTCATGTACTTATTTTCCGGCTTGTTTACTGCAGGACCTCTGATTCTGCTCACCTATTCGACCTCTCGTATCAAATATACAGAGGTTGGATTGATCCAGTACCTTAACCCAACCTTGCAGTTTCTACTGGCAACTCTTGTTATTGGTGAGGTTGTTTCCAGTGCAACGTTGATATGTTTTTGCTTTATCTGGATAGCGCTTGTTATCTATTCGTTTGAGCAGCTACGACTTGAAAGGGATTCCCGCAATCGAGAAATCAGGTCAGGTAAAGTTCTTTCAACCGAATAGAGTTTTTGACTATCGGCATCGGCGAATTCATTATCGACAATGTTACCCACCAAATTTGAAATATTGTCCCAATAACCTTCAAAGTTGAAGAGTATTACAGGTTTGTCATGCCATCCAAGTTGTTTCCAGGTCAGCACTTCAAAAAATTCCTCCAGGGTTCCGATACCGCCCGGTAAAACGACAATGGCATCGGAACAGTTGAACATAACACTTTTTCGTTCCTGAATAGTCGTTGTCTTGATGGTATAATAAAGATTGGGTAGAACCTCTTCCGGAAAACGTGAAGGTATAACACCTATAACTTTTCCCCCAGCATCTATTGCAGCCTGGGCAGATGTTCCCATTAATCCGGAACTTCCGGCGCCATAAAGCAGGGTCCAGCCTTCGGAGGCGAATGTCGTGCCGATCTCTTCTGCTATTGTGACAAACCCGGGGTTTTTCCCTGGTCTGGAACCACAGAACACACATATGGTCTTTTCAGTTTTTGTGATTTTATTCTTTTTCATATTTATTATCTGTTAAATGATGTAATTAGGTCAGGTAAGATTATTTTGCAAAATTATGTAACACTCCAAATGGTATAAAGAATTAGAGCATGGCAGACAATTCATCCAACTCAAATAGAAATATTATAATTGGGATTATTGCCCTTGTTATAATTTTGCTTCTGGTATTTTTCCTGACAAGAGAACAGGAAGATTTGGTCACACCACCTGAAGAACCTATTGTAACTGAACCTGAGGCCGAGGAAGAAACCGTGGAACCCCAACCCACAGAGGAAACAG
>VYFX01000028.1 GCA_009842205.1 Paracoccaceae bacterium
AATGGCAGTTTGAAATAATTGGATACCCATTCGGGATCATCTGAAAATACATATATCTTGGGGGTTACCTGGCATTGCTCGGCAATCAAACCTACTGCTTGCTCATAATATTCCTGGGAACAACTGCTAAAAATGGATATGTTCTTCTGATCAAGGTAATCTCCCCTTCTGACATGAAGAGATATTGAAGATGCCGTATCTTGGATCTCCTGATAAATTTCCAGATTTTGACCTGTTGGTTTTGAAGTGAATTCGAAATCTGATCTAATCATATCCTTGCAATCCTGGAAATACCTTTCGGATTGCTAATAACCCCTCAAGTAGGTGTAATCAGCAACCTTCTCGAATTTTGGATTATAGCCTAATCCACCCTGACGAAACACCTTTGGCTTGGTAAGTCCCAGTTTCCACAGCATCCAAAGAAATCCATTCAAGGATCTATTTGGAGGTAGTAGGGGTTGAGGGATATTTTCAACCTTTATATTGAATTGGCCAAGTTGGTTAGGAATACTATCTGTCTTGTTATTATAATCATATAAACCCAGGGTCACACCTAAACGCAAAGATAATGTCCTTCCAGCTGCATACTGGAACATCTGGTTACCCAACCCACCCCTGAGATCTATAATGATCATGTGATTTAGTTTTATTTCACTTAAACGAGTTGTGAGTTTCGTAGTACATGTGTTTTAAGCATGGAGTATTTCGTAATTGCACAAAAGGCGGTCAGAGTTGAGAACATCAACCTTTAAATCTGCGCAATATATATTAGCCATTATTTTAGTTAAATTTGGCTTTATTCACTATAGAACATGACAATTTATTCCGATACACATACTTCAGATAACTCATAATTTACAAAATAGTGATTATATTGGCTGTTGTCTCAAATCCCTTCACAAAACAGCCCACTGAAAATAATACTGCCAGAATTGCTGCTACATGAGTGCACTTAGCAATATTCTTCCAACACTTAGATTTGGCAGTTTCCTCAAGATATGGAAAAGCGTAGGTACGGGCCTTTAATGTAGAAGACTCGGCGATTGAGTAGTTTGTTAGGTAAGATAATACTATGCCAAGCACTGCTATTACTACCCCACGCGAGAACCAAATCATTGGCATCACTGCAATATTATGAAGTTCACTTTGAAAATCTGATCCAACTGATAAGTGGTTGCCTAAGAAAGCAAGAACTGCGATACCAGCAGCACCATTGACCAAAACAAGTGCTCTTACTACCTGTTGTGCACTATCAACTGCATGTTGAGTGGCCTTTTCACCAAAAGCTGTTTCGATATCATGTTGCTTTTCTGCTAATTGACGATTTAGATCAGCTTCATAGTGGATATTGTCTGAAGTTTTGTCTTCCAAATTATTCTCTGTCGATTTGCTTACTAACGCCACATAAGGAAACCCATAACCTAACATAGGATAGAAATTTCGATATGGGATAGAGTTATGAGTTAGATATTCTTCCTTTCAATAACTCTAAGGTATTATAACACCTGAACGAATTGATATTGTTTCTAAAACTTAAAATCGACCTTCAATAAATCAAGCAGTATGCAAAGCACATCTTCAAATATATTAATTGGTTAGAGCGCATAAGATCACACCTATACACTTGTTGAATTTCTTTTGGTCATATTCATGAATACCTTCAGAAAACTCGTCCGGTGAAAAATTTATATGGAGTAGTGAAGTTGAAAATTATCAGTTCAAGACGTAGGACCCTTAATCTAGCTTAAATTGCTTTATGCATAAATTCAATAATTTCGGAAATTAGTGCCCTTGAAAAAAAACAAAGAGGTGTTTAGTTGGTATTGTTTATTGTTAGTGATAACGGCATATATCTCATATTAATCACCCTGAAATAATGAGTTAATGAATGCCTCGAAAATTAATTTATCTTTTCTAACAAAGTTAGAAGCAAAATAAAATTACATTGGAAAGTTAAGTATAAAATTACTACTTTTGATGGTGGCAAATTTTGTTAATGATTCACGATATAAAAGAAAATATTAACCCCTCCCAAGTTTGAATTCAGGTTAATTCTTAAATCCATACTAGGGAAATGCTAACAGTATAATAATTTATATTCTCTCCCAAGGAGATATTATCAATGTCAGATCAGATCAAAAACATATTTATCAGCCATGTTAGCAAGGACGATCAAGGTTTGACCGATCTGAAGGAATTACTCAAGAAAAACGGGATGGAAGCAAGGGATAGTTCAATTACTTCCGAAAAACCTAACAACGCCAAAGAGGAGGAGTACATCAAGTCAAAAATTCTCAAACCTCGCATTACTTGGGCAGGATGCATGATCGTCTATATTTCTCCAGAAACCAAGGATAGTGAATGGGTTAATTGGGAGATTCAAGAGGCCAATAAACAAGACATGACGATCATCGGTGTGTGGGAACGTGGTGCAAAAGGTTGTGAAATTCCTGAAGCACTTGATCAATACGGACATGCACTTGTGGGTTGGAATGCCGAAAAGATTATTAATGCAATCAATGGGGAATGCGATGGGTTTGAGTATCAGGATGGTACACCTATGCCAAAACGCACAATCCGTCGACACCCGTGTGGATGAGGAAATCTTCATGCCTGTGCTCTACAGCTATATCGTCGCCTATGATAGCGGATTTGCACCAAATCCTTTCAACGGATTCTGTACACTCGCAACCTGCAAGCCAGATATTAGGAAAAATGTAACCATCAATGATTGGATTGTTGGAACAGGAAGTAACAGGCGAGGTGTGGAACGGGGTGGTTTTCTCGTTTATGCAATGCGTGTACAGGAGATCTTAACATTTTCTGATTATTGGAAAGATTCACGTTTTACCCGTAAAAAACCCAACCTTAGTGGTAGTTATCGTATGGCTTGTGGTGATAACATTTATTGCCCCAATCCAGATAGTAATGGTTGGATTCAGCTTAATTCATATCATAGCTGGAATGATGGCACGCCACGCCAAAAACATATTAATCGTGATACTTCCATTGATCGCGTTCTTGTAAGCAACGAATTTGTCTATTTTGGTGCAGAAGGACCAGAAATTACCAATGAATTAAATGCTGAATTGGTGCATAAAGGTAGAGGTTATCGTAAATTCAATGACCAGTCATTGATAGCTGAGTTTGAGTCCTGGTTGTGCAATCTTAAACTGAAGGGCTATCAAGGTATGCCATTCGATATGCTTCAGGAGGCCCAAAAACGAAAATGAGAAATTCTATTACAGTTTCTCCAATATTACTTTCTGAGTACGAACAGGCAGTTAAGTCAACAGATCTCTTCCTCGAAAGTGAAATAATTCCCATCCAAATGGGATTGTTTGGTGAAGTAGGTAGTGTGATGACCGCGTCCAAGAAGCTGTACAGGGAAGAGAATGCATTCTCAGTCGGATACATGGACGATGTCGAAGAAGAACTTGGCGATACGCTCTGGTATTTTACGGCGCTATGTAGGCGGTTCAAATTTAGTTTAGCAGACTTGTTTTCAGAGGTTCTTGGCAGCGGTAACTACTCAGTACACATTGCAACCAATTCAGATCCGAATTATCCTGTTTCGCAGGTGATTAGCGTAAATAATCTCAAGCAACATCATACTGTCCTACTAAAATTGGGTGAGCATACTGCCCACTTGCTCTGTATTGAAATAGAACCAAAAAAGGTAAAACCACTACTGCTAGAATTCATCCGAATTTATATCGAGGCCTTACAGGCCTTGGAAGTATCTTTTTCTTCTGTAATAAATGGGAATATCGCTAAAGTCAAAGGCCGTTTTATTAAGCCATCTTTGGAAGATCTTCCCGATTTTGATTCCACTTTCCCTTTAGAGGAGCAATTACCACGTACCTTCGAAATAGAGATTACCCAACGCCCAAATGGGCGTAGCTATCTTCGCTGGAACGGCGTTTTTTTAGGTGACCCTCTTTCAGATAACATCGTAGACCAAGACGGTTACCGATTTCATGACGTATTTCATTTCGCTAACGCTGCAATTTTGCACTGGTCACCAACGTTTCGTTCATTGATCAAACACAAGCGTAAAAGTGACCCCAAGGTCGATGAGACTCAGGATAGTGGACGGGCAATTGTTGTTGATGAAGGTGTATCGGCCTACATCTTTTCACAAGCCAAAACTCTTAACTTTTTCGAAGGTCACACTTCAGTGTCTTTTGATATGCTTGAAGATGTAAGTAACTTCGTACGAGGGTATGAAGTAGAACAATGTCCTCTCAATTTATGGGAAAACGCAATCCTGCAAGGTTATGAAGTGTTTCGGCATATACTTAAACATAACGGTGGAATCGTCGTCGGGAATAGAGATAAACGAACACTTGAATATAAATCGCTTTGAGCTGAATGCCATCTAGTAACTATTTCAATAAAATCTGGTCAGGTACGTTTAGATATGTGTAAGCACTAAATTTATTACATGATTTTGCATGTATCATTCTTTATAATTCTTCAAGTTGCACAGTAACCAAGTTTTTTTCCATTATTTGTTTCGTTATGTAGTAGGTGTTCTTACTGTCAGCATAATCAATATTTCTATTGGTACTTAACCCGCTTTTGCAATCATCAACTTCCTTCCAATCGTCTTTATAAGGAGAAATACATCCCTTAATTCCATTTGTACTTTATATCAATATTAGTCAAACCAACGGTTTTTTGTTTCAGATATATTTTTTGCAAAACCGGCTCGGTTGTTATTTGGCAGACATTTTTTACTGTGCTTAAATGCATCATGAATCCATAGGCGCAAATCAATTGGTGAATTTGGCCACGAGTATAATTTGGCAAATCCACATTCAATGTTATCGTACAAACGTGGGGGAATATTGTAAGGGTTATAAATCAAACCGTTTTCAGCTTTCTTTAAAACTGATGTTTTCATCCCCGATACATGTTCTGAATATGTTGGTAGAAACAGCCCCAGTAATCCGGTTCGAGGGTTTTTTCTTGTATCACGAATACTTGAGGCTATTTCCCAGTCCACATGCTTTCTTTTCCAAGTATTTTTACCAACTAGAACAAGTGTCACAGTCGCATCAGAAATAAAATTATCACGAATCAACTGACGGGTATGTTCTGTTGATTTATTTTTGTCAATATCACCATCTCTTACTGACCTTGAAACAAACCCTTTAAACTGTTCTCCCCATTGTTTCTCAAAATCTTTTTTAAATAAATCATCTTCATGATGAAAACTGATAAACGTCTTGTGCTTGGGATTTTTGTTAGAATTGAAATTGTTCATCTACAAATCCTTTGGTTATGTAATTTTCTAACTATAGTTTCATACTTGATGATACCACTAAAAATTGAAACTGCCATAAATCTTAAGCAATTTATTTCCAAATCGTTTACTTCATTTGAAACTTTTTCGCCCGTTTAGCAAGATGAAGTTCGGTTATCTTTTTTATTTGCAATACTGGAAAAATATTTCTTCAATTATTGTATTCCTATGCTGTTCGAAATAGTTATTTGTTCCAAATTTCACTTAGGATATAAATTGGTATGGGCGATAAGAGAAAAGTTTGTTTTGTGGTGATGGGCTTTGGTAAAAAAAGCGGATCATGAGTCTGGAAGAGTACTTGATCTTGATGCCACTTACGAGGCTATAATACAACCATCAGTTGAGGCTAACGGTTACAGGTGTATTCGAGCTATCGATATTTTACATTCAGGTGTCATTGATAGAAAAATGTACGAAATGCTTCTGCGCGCTGACTTGGTGATAGCAGATATTTCAACAGGCAACGTGAATGCTGTTTATGAACTTGGAGTACGTCACGCTTTGCGTCCTTTTTCGACGATTGTAATGAAAGAAAAAGAAGGTAAGATGCACTTTGATTTAGATCATACTGCAATTTTTATGTATGAACACCTCGGTACTGATATCGGGAATCGCGAAGCAAAGCGTGCTAAAGAAAAACTTAGTAGGCTCATTCAACAGATTTCAGAAAAATCTGAGCCCGACAGTCCTGTATATACTTACATCCCTTTTTTAAAAGAACCCAACTATACCGAAGAAGAATTTGAAGAATCACTTGATGATGCCGAAGAAGACCAAGACAATTTTTCTTCGTTACTTGATAGTGCTGAGCAAGCAGCCACAGATTCAAATCACCTTATTGCTGCTAAGAATTTTAAATTACTATTGGAACAGGCACCTAATAATCCATATTTACGTCAACAAGCTGCTCTGCATACATACAAATCAAAGGACCCATCAGAACCTTTGGCATTAATTGAAGCAACAAATTTGCTTAAACCACTTGAACCTGAAAAATCAAATGATACTGAAACCTTAGGTTTGAGTGGTGCAATTTATAAACGGCTTTGGAATCATAACAAAGATAGAAAAACACTTGATCTGGCAATAAAATATTACAAGAAGGGTTTTGATTTAAATGGTGATTACTACACTGGCGAAAATGCCGCTCTTTGTTTGGAAAAAAGGTCAAAATTACATGACGAGGCAGCAGAGAAATTGTATGACAAAATGACCGCCTTAAAAATTCGGGAGACAATTGTAAACAATTTGGAAACGACCGTGATAAGTGAAAATTTCGATGAGAGAACTGATCAAATTTGGATTTTCGCTACACTTTCACACTGCTTATTTGCATTAAATCGAAAATCTGAAGCAAATAAGTATGAAAAAAAGTTTTATGATTTAGAGTCTGCTGAATGGGTAAAGAAAACTTATTTGGAAGCAAAAAAGATGTTAAAGAAATGAACAAGTAAAGACCTTCTGGGAGTAATCAAATGCCAATTTTGAAGACAAGAATGATTTTTATCAGCCATGCTTGGAGATATAGTCAGCATTATGAAAAGATTGTGGAATGGTTTGACGAAGCCCCAAATTTTATTTGGAAAAATTGTAGTGTACCAAGCACAAATGGATTGTCCGACAAGTCCAGTAAAGGATTGATGGAAGGGATGACAAGGCAGATCAATCCAAGCCAAGTAGTTCTGGTTCTAGGTGGTATGTACGCAGCCCATAGTGATTGGATTGAATATGAAATATCCGAAGCAGACAGAATGAGCAAACCAATTGTCTGTGTGAAGCCTTGGGGTCAAGAACGTATCCCAAAGATTGTTCAAGATGCTTCGTGGTGTAATCCTGTCGGTTGGAACAGTCATAGCATAGTCTCAGCTGTAAGGCTTTATTCAAATTAAAATTTATTAGAAACCTTTTTTTCTGTATCCTGAGTTTCCATGATTTTCAAAAGTTGGTTTTTCAATTTTTCTACCCTTTGAAACTATAGATTTTACAACATTATCCCTGATCCCCGATCAGAGTAAAATTGAGTACAAAGAATGAAATAACCAAAAGCCTGCCTTTTAAATTACAATTAAGTAACTATTTGGGGCTAAATTGATAAACAATCAAAATAAGTAGTGGAGAATAAGAATGCCTGGAACGGGTCAGACTTGTAAAAAAAGTGGTATTTATAAAGGTGATTGCAATTGTTCAAGGGAGATTTCCCTAAGTAAAGGGGAACGTTTTCCCCCTTGCAGTGGTTGTCGTAAAGCAGTCAATTGGCTGTTGGTTCGTGCTACTAGATAAAATTACTTATGCTTTAATTCAGCCAATGTGGGGATAAAAAATTAGCTCTTTGGTCTAAAAATACTTAACAGGTTTTTTTCCTTAAAGATTGCTATTTCATTAACTTTGTCTAGCTCTATCCATCGAATTTCATTGTCAATTTCTCCAACCAAAAGCAATTCCTGAAAGGCCCTTAAAAGTAATACTTCTTCTGGGTTTAGACTAATCGTCTATTATTGAATTAACTTAGTCTAAGAAATGTGTCGCTGCTTGTGAATCTTTGATTTCATCAAATCCAGTATATGTACCCAAAGCAAAAAATGTTAAATTATGCCAGTGAGAAAAATACAATACCTGAAATAAGTCTTGAATTAATTCGCTTCTGGTAGAATAATTGAAATCGGGTTTTGATACGATAACGATCTTGCATAAAATAGATAACTCAAAAAGAAGTACATAATTTGGTAATTTTATACCTAAAGTTAGCTTACCAATCTGGGAAAAACTCAATTTGATAAGCTTAAAATTATTTGCTGAAAATCCTATCCCCCTCCCCCCTCTTTTTCATAGGGGAATGTAGCATATTTTCCCAACCCCTGAAGTGGAAACAGGCAGTTTGCCAATCCTGATATTGAAACAGGCTTTCTTCAAGGTTGGGTGGAAATACCCCCAAAAAACCAAACACCACTTTTATCCACAAGAGATTTTCCGAGGGTGTTCGAGATACCTTGATAGTTTCAGGAAACCGGTTTAGTTCCAAAGTCAAAGGCAAGTTTTGCAGTTATCTCAACAGGGAATGAAGAGGACAAGATTATTACAAATACAATGGGAAACAAACTCTCCGCCAAGCACATCGAATTGACTAGGAAGATAGTGCTGAAAACAAACCAAAGGGTCAGCTATTCAGGGAGAACGCCAAGGCCGGATGATATTTTTGATCAATTGGCCATCCGATCGATTTATCTCAACAAGAACACCACAGTAAAGGAACGAAAAACGATCAGGGATATTCTTTCCAGATCCCTTGGGATCAGGGAGGAAATGGCAAAGACGGGCAATAGGGTGGATTTAGGGTCCACGATTACCGAGTTAAGTGATCTTCCCGAATGGTTCGTGTCAGCCCATTGGACAGACCTTCGCCTGCTTCATGAAGCGCTGGCCAATATTACATTAGAAGAATTGAAGGACAAGGGCTGGGAAATCATAGACAGGGTATCGGCACCGCTTAAATCCCATTATCCATTGCTACTTACACCTGACATACATTTTATCGCTACCGGTATCAGTGATCAAATATTCAGCCCAACCAAAAGAAAGCCTCCAAAGAAAAACTGGGAGCCCATCAATAGGAAAGATCTGGAGAAAATTCTGGACAGGTTGGAGCCCGGTACCGAGATGGAGGGACTCTGTACCCTGCTTGCCATGGGAATCAACAGCCCAGGAATAGTCAGATTACTGGCACGTACAATCTGGTTGACAGGTATGAGATCAAGTGAGCTGTTCAAGTGCAAGGTTGTTGAAAACAAGAACGGTAAGGAGGTGTTTTCCTTTCTTGAACCCAGTTATTTCCTGAAGGATAATATTGCTCCCGAACAGGAAGTATCGTCTGACTGGCTTGAAGATTTTGACAAAACCCTGGACAAGATCATCGAGTCCTATTCAGGTAAAGACGAAGAAAGTGGTCTCGTATTGCACATATTGACTTCCAAGACCAGGAATTCTTCCAAATTGATAAACAATGAGACCCGTGTTCAAAGACTTGAGGGAATAGCTAGGGATGATTTGAAAACCATCCTGTTGACATCCTGCATCAGGAAAGGAATGTTCTCAAGAATACAGAAACGCGTCCTAACTAATTATGGTACAAGAAATCTTGGAAAAGCCTCCCAACTTGTTTTTCCGGACAGGAGGGACAGGATAACATTTCATACCCTGCGGCATGCCTTCATTGATGAAGCCAGGAAATCATTGCCACCCGATGAAGTTGGTACCCTGAGCGGCCATACATCAATCAGGACAATGAGAGGGTATGGTGGCAAATATTCCAGATACAGCCGGAAAAGGAAAAGCAGTCGCTGGTTTCCAAAGCCTGAAGAAAATGCCCTAGCTAGAACCAGGAAGGTCTGGAAGTCCAAAAGGTTGCGGGTTCAGAAAAACGATTTGAGACATGAAGATCCCTGGGCCCTGCCCGACCCGGACTTTAACGAACTGACAGGTTTTGAACCATGATCAACAACCGAGTTTGGCAAATGATTGCTGTATGTATTCTGTGTGCCTTGCATGTATTACCAGTGAAGGCAGACAAGGATCATTCATCCATAGATCTTTATCAACTGAAGGAATCCTTTTTGCCTCGGCCCGGTTACAGCCGGGCCGAGTGGGGTTTCAATCTGGGAGGGGTAGAATTCTACCTTGATCACACAAAGGTCATTGATCAGGCCAATATTGTTATTAAGAAACTATATGCCGAAACAAATATAGATGGCATTCTCGGAATAGAGGGATTGAGAGTCTTCTTTGATCAATTCAGGATATTGGGAGATGACAACAAGGGGTTGTTACTATCCGGTCAGGACATCTTCTTAGGTTGTAAGGACAATACCCAATGCAGCGAAACCTTTCAAATTGATGAAGATGATCTACTGATCGGGTTTGATGCCTTCCATATACATTCAAAAGGGACCATGCCCCTACAAACCGTAAAGATAACTGGAATGCCATTTGATTGGTGGAAACCGGGCAATACATACACGGGAACAATCAAAGGTCTGAAACTTGGTGGAGTTCGTAAATACCTAGATGATGAATGGTCTTTTGAAAACAATCTCTGGGTAATACTAGCAAGGAATGATGTTTCCGTTGATTTTCAGGCAACCATATCAGGTTCGGAAAATGTCTTTACCGGTTTGGTCAAGATAAATGAATTACCTCTGACAAGAGTTCAGATAGTACAAGGAAAGAAACTTGATGGTGAAACCGACAATGTACTGAAAGTTGCACTGTCGGAAATAAACTCACAGGAAAGCCAGAACAATGGAACCAAAGAGAAGGCAAATACTGCCCGCATTGCAGCTATTGCCCTGATCCAGATTATGTTTCAATGGTTGCCCTTGCAACAGGAACAACTGGATGTGAGTGAATTCAGTTCTTTTGTTAAAACGGGTTCTTCACTGGAGATTGTTCTCCCCAAAAACGATTGGATCGAAAACCATCTGCAGTATTGATTAATTCAAGGGACAGAACCTGTATCTAGATTCAATACTCGGATTCTCATTAGGTAATAAAAATTGGGGTATGCTTGATACTTTAATTTGACAATAAATCTACTCGTCCTTAGGTAATCACCACTTAATTTTTTTGGGGCTAATACACATCGCTAGACAGATAAAAATTATGAGTAGCAGAGTCAGAGATTGAATTGAAGAAAAAGTATGTCAAACTGAAAAGGAGGGTGAGCAAATGAGCAAACACATTTGCTATACGGCAACACACAAAACCGCCGGTTTAATTTATGTAGGCATAACGAGTCAGAAACTGTCAAAACGAAAATCCGATCATGGGTCTCAAGCCAAAGCAGGGAAAAAGGGATTGTTTCAAGATGCTTTGAGAAAATATGGAGTTAATGCATTTGAGTGGCGAACGGTAGCAGAAGGATCAAAACCCGTTATGGAATTGCTGGAACGGATTTTGATCTATGAATGGGATACTGCAAATCCCGATTTCGGTTATAACAAAGTAGGCGGAGCTGCTCCCGCACAGATCAGATACCAACTCAAAAAAACATCGTGGAAGCATTTTGGCCCGCCTTGGAATAAACCTCCAGAAGGGTATGAAGAGCATAGAGATATGTTCGACGATTATGGCTGCTTTGCTGAAGCAGTAGACTTACTATATGACCTTGAAGGAAGAATACGAATATTTTGTTCTGATCATTATCATCCGGATTTTGAATCTAAAATCGAAGGCTGGATAGATCAACTGCAAAAAGCTAAACAGATGGAAAAAGCTTGAGTGCCTTGAAATCCATCAAGGTCAAGCACAAATTTTCAAAGATCACAGTGGATGATTTCCTGTACTAGTCATAGATTGCCTATCGATTTATATAGGTCTCATTTTTTCAGCCTTTACCCTATTTCTAAAGCAAGTTTTATGAGCATAGAATTCATAAAACAGACTTACAAACCTCATTAACTCTTCCTTTAGGACAAAGTTTTCTATTTTGGTTTCAGTATTGAAAGAAAACCTTTTTGCTTCTTCTTCATGAAATACGATTTGGGGATTTAACGTATATGTTTTCAAACCATGCAGAAAATATGCATGGAGAGCATCATCAATAGGGCCTGTTACTTCTGGCAAAATCCTCAGAAACTCTTTGGCTGCCTCCTTGGTTATTACATAACCCCAACCACCTTTTTCCCTTGCCTTGCTGAGTGAAAAATAGAACTTGTCATTCAAAGGTACCAAGTTGACTAACCCTTGTTCTGTAAACCTGCTTCCCAAAAACACAATATCAAATGGTTTGGTCTTTGTCTCAAGAGCATCAAGAACATCCGGGAAATCGTTACTTAACCTAACATCATCCTCTAAAACAGCGATCATCCTTTCGGAACTATCCACTAGCCATTTCAATACTTTCCTATGACTTAGATTACACCCCATCTGACCAAGTGTTAGGGTCCTATATGAATTTTTGATTTTAATATTGCTTACTGTTTGGGTAAGACTGTCTGGATCAATATCCTTCCAATCAACTCCTTCGACGAATTCAAACTCTTGGGAAAGCTGATGCAACTGGTTTGAAATATACTGTTTTCTTTCAACTGCCCTTTTCAGATTGATGACAAAACATTTCATAGGGTGGGAATTCCTTGTAATAAATCAGAAATTTATCTCAGTAATATATAATTTATAACTGGAATTACTTTTCTTCATAGGTATGCTACTCTATGTTGAGTAGGGATATATCCACTTGATTGGAGAGTTTAGCACCTGTAAAAGTTTTGTTCATTAGGATATGTAGTAACTGACGAGAGGATCATAGAAAAAACAAAGGAATTTAGGTCGGTCAAAAAGACTAATGAGGCGAGCAGATATTTTAAATCTTTCATGTTGGTGATAATGAAGAGCAATCAGGTAAGACTTGCTCAATACAGACAATAGTCGAGTATCTAGAAATAGGTATTAAATTTATACATCATTTCCAGCTGGTCCCAAGTCTGTTTAATGCCTTCCAGTTGACTACATCCAAGTTGGAATATTAGAGAGCGGTGAAACAAAATAATGAGTGTAGCCATAGGAACCAGTCAATACCAAATGGGAATCTCACCGGTTACGGGATGCGGATTCTCCTATTCTGAAGAAGAGCTGGAAACTGGCTTGTCCAATTATATTACAGCAATTGTGTTTGATGACTCAGGTAAAATGCGATTTAAAGCAATGTTTACAGAGATTGCCACAACCGAATTTCAAAATGGTGAAATCGAACAATTTTTGCCTGATTCAAAAATGTATGAAGACTGGAGAGTAGGTGAAGCAATCGCAGAGACATATCTGTCACATCATAGGGGCTGTTTTTTCCCTTGGCCGGATAGCCGTGATGAACGTAAGAGAGGCTCCAGCCTACCTGGTGCCGATTTGGTAGGTTTTCAATCCAACGGTAAAGATGATGTTTTTGTCTTCGGTGAGGCCAAGACTTCAAGTGATAAAATGTATCCTCCTGGAGTAATGTATGGCCGTACAGGATTGAAAAAACAAATTGAGGATCTCAAAAATGATGTGGAGATTCAGAAAGATCTTATCATGTACCTCGGTCACCGAGCTGTAAATAGCAATTGGCAAGAAAGGTTCAAACGAGCGTATTTAAACTTTGATAAATGCAGAACCAATGTCCGTATTTTCGGTTTTTTGGTTCGTGATGTGGAGCCGCATGAGAATGACATTCGTACCCGTGTATCCAAACTCGCCGTTGATCATCACCCGGATATGGTAATTGAATTATTGGTTCTTTATTTGCCACAAAACAGTATTAATCAATTGAGTAAAAAGGTTGTCAGCTATAGAAAAGGAGGTGTTGAATGAACGTAACAAAAGCATCTCTGGAAAGAATTACCCAACACTGGGCCATTCAAGCCATTAGCGACGACGAAATCAATCAAGCCGTTGAGCTGTCCAATCGTCTCCTCGTGGAGAAAGCCGTCGGAAATCTGATTCATTTCAATTATAAACCATCAAAATCTGACTATCAGTTACTCGATCGAGTTTCCATGGCGTATGAGATAGCTGCCATAGAAGGGCTGAATGATTTCTTGAATCCTACTTCCTCAGCAAAGGAACTGAGTGAGCAATGTGCTTCAGGTGCTCACAAGGCTTTTGAAATCCAAAGGCTCTTTGAAATCCCTAATACTGATTTAGAGCGGATATACCATATTCTGCATCTCTCTTCTTTGGCCTATTGTGGTGACAGGTGGACTGACTTGCGCCGTTGGTACAACGAAAACGAACAAATTTTGCAGACCCCCTCTGTCAATGGGGAAATTTGGGATCAGCACTTGGTTAACCTTCTGTTCAATTGCTGGGTTTGCCTTTTTAGAAAAAAACGCTGGGAAGATTTGGACCGTATCAGTGAAGTTATTTCTGAACTTAGAGAAAACCAAAATAAGTATGAATTTGAATTTCTCAACAATACCAAAAATGCTGAACAACGTTCCATGGCTTTGCGACTCATCAGCTTGTACCACTGGGCCAAGGCTACGGAAATCCTAGCTAAATATATGCTACAAGGGGAACCAGCCGGAGTCACTACTTTGTTAAACAAGCATTTTGAGTCGGCATTAAAAGCTGTAGAGGTGAGTGGTGATATAAAGCTTGAATTACTATTGCGCTGGTTACAGATTGCAGGACGTCGGATGATTACTGATTCAATCTGGTGGATCGCAAGAAGTATCAATTCCCGTGTCACAAAATTTGTGAATGAAGTGACCAAACAGCAAGCTTTGTTTGAATTGCTCCCTCCTCAGCGGGCTGCAATACAGGAACAGGGGTTGCTTGATCAGGCCGCTACAGCCATTGTCGTTGATATGCCTACTTCTGGTGGAAAAACCCTGCTTGCACAGTTTAGAATATTGCAGGCTCTCAATCAGTTTGATCAGGATGAATCCGGTAAGGGATGGGTGGCTTATGTAGCCCCAACAAAAGCACTAACAGCCCAGATTACTCGAAGGCTTAGACGTGATTTTGAGCCCATAGGCGTAAAGGTTGAGCAACTTACCGGTGCGATTGAGATTGATGCTTTTGAGGAAGATTTATTAGTACAAACAGAAAAAGCGAAAGCTTTTGATGTATTGGTTGCTACTCCGGAAAAACTGCAACTCATTATTCGCAATAAAAAAGTACCACGACCTCTGGCACTCGTTGTCATGGATGAAGCTCACAATATTGAAGATGAAACCCGCGGATTGAGGATTGAATTGCTATTGGCAACAATCAAAGGTGAGTGTAGCTCAGCCAACTTTTTGTTGTTGATGCCATATGTTGAGAAGCCTGATGTTCTTGCTCGCTGGCTTGCACAGGATATTAACGCCGGGCGGACAATCAGCTTTGGAACTACACCATGGAAGCCCAATGATCGAATAGTAGGTATATTCAAGGCGGAAGCAAATGATTCCATCAATGCCGGCTGGCATATGAAATATGAAACTCTTACTACTACTCCGAACACGATACATCTAAAAGGTGAATACATTGCAGGTGATGTGAGACCGTTAAATTTTCCCAAGAGCTCGGTTTTGAAAAATGACGAACAAGCTGGAATAACCCTGCAGACAGCAGCAATGGCTCGAATTATGTCTGAGCGTGGAACTAGTATTGCAGTAGCAAATAACACCAGCTGGGTGTGGAACATGGCTCGAAAAATATTAGAGACCATGGAACAATTCGCCGAGATTCCTGATGAAATACAATTGGTTCAAAATTTTCTGCGCACAGAAATTAGTACAGATTTTGAGCTTATCGAGATGCTCTCAAGGGGTATCGGGGTGCATCATTCCGGACTGTCTGACGAAGTCAAAACACTCATGGAATGGCTTGCTGAGGAAGGAAAGCTGCGGGTGCTTTGTGCGACGACTACCATCGCTCAAGGTATTAACTTTCCTGTTTCCTCTGTGTTTCTGGCTTCAAACAATTATCCGTACGGGCAGGAAATGTCCCCACGTGAGTTCTGGAACCTTGCGGGTCGTGCAGGTCGCATGAACCATGACAGTGTAGGTGTTGTGGGTCTTGCTGCGGGTAATGAACCTCAGAATATAATTGAATATGTATCCCGCTCAACAGGAGAACTTGCCTCCCGTTTGGTGAAGATGCTTGATGAGGTTGAGCAGGCAGGAAATCTAAATAATCTGGGCTTTGTTATTCAGAACGAACAATGGGAGGACTTCCGATGTTATGTTGCACATCTTTGGAATGAAAAGAAAAACCTTGATGCAGTTCTTTCAAATACTGAGCAACTGCTTCGAAATACTCTCGGTTACGGCCTGCTGGAAAGTCGACCAGACCAGAAGATTAAGGCAGAAAAGCTTTTGGAAGTAACCAAAAATTATGCTCGTATACTCTCGAACAATCCAGGTTATGCATCCCTTGCAGATATGACGGGTTTCTCCCCTGAAGGTATTCGGAGAGCAATGGCTGGTATCAAATCCCTAGATAAAGAACTGACTGTTAAAGACTGGAAACCAGGCAGTCTGTTTGGTGAGCAATCCGGCATGGCCGATCTGTATGGAGTGATGCTGAAGATTCCACAACTCAAGGGCAATCTAGAGGAGATTACCAGCAAAGGATTTGAACACAGCCAGTTATCAAACATCACCAAAGCTTGGGTCAATGGTAAAAGCATAGAGGAAATTACCCGGGACTATTTCAGTGGTGACGAAGTTCAAACCAAGGATATAAGTGCTGCATGCAAGGCCATATATAAAACTCTGGTGAATAACGGAACCTGGGGAATGTCAGCCCTAAGCCGTTTATCAGGATTCGATTTTGATCAACTATCCAATTCTGAAAAACGCCTGATCAATATGGTTCCTGCAATGATTTATCACGGTGTAAAATCGGAGGAAGGTGTATTGTTGCGCATGAATTCTGTACCTAGGTCAATTGCAGAGTCTTTGGGTAGCATCATGAAAGATTCTGTAACCATTGAGAACCGCACAGTTCAGGATGCACGATCGTTTTTGAAACAAACTGATATCTCAACTTGGGATAGAGCAATTCCACGATCATCTTCTCTTTCTGGCAAGGAATACAAACAAATTTGGCATATCCTTTCAGGAGAAGAATGATGAGTACCAAATTTAATGTTTAAATAGCATGGAATTTCCGATTATTGAGTTTCTGACGTAACGATTTTTCATGAATCGTTCGCATTTATTGTTTATGCTTTTACAGGATTTGAAAGGTTCGTGAACGATATTTTAATTATCAATTTCAAATGTTCACCTCAACCCAATCTCAATAAACAAAGACAGTCAGATCAAATAATCGATTCTCTTGGACCGTCCATTGTTGAGTATAAAATTAGATCTAATTTGAATGTATGAAAGTATGCATTTTTTCACATGTGCGCTCGGATACTTTTTCATAGTTATTGGCTAACCAAACACCAATAGCATGTCGTTCAATATCAGGGCGATTATTGCACCAATCCCTCTTTAAATAGTGCCTTGCGCCATTGCAACAACGTGTTTCCCGTGAATATATCTTTCCATCTGCAAGGAAAGTAACTACAGCATATTTATCAAAGCAGTCATAATTTATTACTTTAAAATCTGACATATCCAAATTCCTAACATTTTTAGATCAATTACTTCACCTTCAATAGATCAAAAACACCTGATAATCAATTTCTTATAGTTAGAGTAATCCAATATCTACCAATAACAACCATACCAAGTTTCAGTTTCTATAAGTAAATTAAGGATTCTTAAGTTAAGTATTAAATCCCCGATAAAAATTGTAAGGTAATTTTGAGGAATTTCTTCTCTTCCATTAGATGGATTGTATTTTTTGCAATAATTGTTAAATAGGCAAAATGTCTAATGG
>VYFX01000059.1 GCA_009842205.1 Paracoccaceae bacterium
CGGGCCATACAACTTGGATATGACCTGGTGGGAAATGTGTGAATCCAGTAGGGTGCAGGGGCCACCATGGGTACGGTCATCAACATCCGTTCTGGAGGATCAACCCCAGTATCAGGTGTGGTTCGAGCTCTACTCTTGTTTGGGCTGGTATTGGGCCTCGGTCGATTCGTTGAACCGATACCGCTTGCTGCCTTGGCTGGGGTACTGATCAAGGTTGGTTGGGATATCATCGACTGGCGAATGCTGGTTAGGGTTCACAGGCTAAGGCGTGAGCATCTCGTCGTATTAATGGTAACACTCTTCCTTACTGTATTTGTAGATTTGATCACTGCTGTTGCCATTGGATTGATCGCTGGTGGCATGGTACATGCACGGGGATTGGAAAAGTTGGAGCTTGACAGTGTGGTTTCGGTACCTTTGTTGGATACGAAATTGCTTGAAGAAGACGAGATGTCAAATCAAGACAACCCTCTTTCGGCAAGGGCTGGGATGGTGGCGTTGAGAGGTATGCTGAGTGTTGCCGCATCTCATAAGTTGGTCAGTGTGATCGGTCAAGATATTATTGAGCATGAGGTTGTCATTTTTGATTTCTCGGACACGGTGTATATAGACGATAGTGCCGCTGTAGTAATAGGACAACTTCTGGAAGTTGCGGCCAATTCTAATACGGAATGCATAGTAACTGGTCTCAGCAATGATGTGGCTTCCATACTGAACAGCCTCGACATCCTCGAAGGGATTCCATCCGATAGAATTGTTGGTACGATCAAGGATGCTCGAAAGGTTGCCAGGGGAATTCTGGAATTCAGTTGATGACTTGATTTTACCATTGCCAAAATACTGAGATTCAGAAATTAATCGTGAACCTCTTCGAATCTCATTGACAAGGAACTAGGGCATGGATTCAAGCAAGAGAATTCCATTAAACAGATCTTTCGGACGGAATAGTTCTCTCAATTAATTGAAAAGATAACAAGCAACCGAATTTACCAAAAAACTAAAGTTGGCAGTACAAATAGGTCTTTCTGTCATATATAGTGATTGGCTTGAAGCTTTGGGAAACAGTATTCAACTCCGAATAGTGGAGGTACCGGATGGGTCAATTTTATAACCTAGTTTGATAAACAATTGATTGAGAATTTTAATATATCCGAACCCTATGTATTGATAATTGGAGGAGGTAACGCAGCGCTTTGTGCTGCAATCACGGCAAAGGAGGCAGGAGCATCTGTCTTGCTCCTAGAAAGTGCACCTAAACCCTATCGAGGGGGGAACAGTCGGCATACCAGGAATTTCAGATGCATGCATTCGGAGCCCTTGGGGGAATTGACCGGAAAGTATGAGGAGGAAGAATATTTCGATGACCTTTTGAAAGTAACGAAGGGCAAGACCGACGAAGAGCTGGCCAGAATGTGTATTCGCTCTTCGCAAGAGGCATATGGCTGGATGCATGCCCATGGTGTTCGATTTCAACCATCGCTCTCAGGTACGCTTTCACTCAGCCGAACTAATGCCTTTTTTCTGGGCGGTGGAAAGGCACTTGTGAATGCTTATTACCGCAAGGCCATGGATTTGGGTGTTGAAGTCAGTTATGAATCCAAGGTAAAACATCTCGAATATGAAAATCGACAAATCAAATCAGTTACTGCCGAAATAAACAATAAGGATGTCATCTTTACACCAGCAGCGGTTGTAGTTGCTTCGGGTGGGTTCCAGGCAGATATTGACTGGTTGGCGAATGCCTGGGGAGAAGCGGCAAGAAATTTCTTGATAAGGGGTACGCCATATAACCGTGGTGTGGTATTGAGAAACCTTCTTGATCAGGGGATAATGAGTGTAGGTGATCCTACCCAATGTCATGCGGTGGCAATTGACGGGCGTGCACCCAAATACGATGGCGGTATCGTTACCCGTCTTGATTGTGTTCCTTTTGCTGCGGTGGTCAACAAAAACTGTGAGAGGTTTTATGATGAAGGCGAGGATGTCTGGCCAAAACGTTATGCAATATGGGGACGCCTTGTTGCAGCACAGCCCGATCAGGTAGGCTATGCAATCATCGATTCAAAATCGCTCGAACTTTTTATGCCGTCCGTTTTTCCACCGATTCAAGGAAACACAATTGAGGAGTTGGCTCAAAAGATGCAACTGCCTTCATCAAGACTCAGGCGGACCATTGATGAATTTAATGCGGCCTGTCAACCAGGGAATTTTCATCCAACCGAACTGGATGAGTTGTCGACCAAGGGATTGAATCCACCCAAATCCAATTGGGCACGCCCGATTAATGAACCTCCCTTTTATGGTTATGAATTACGTCCGGGGGTTACATTCACCTATCTGGGTCTGAAAGTGGATAAACAGGCCAGGGTTCAGGGCAAGGAAGGTCCGGTGGAAAATCTCTGGGCTGCCGGGGAAATCATGGCAGGTTCAATTCTTGGTGAAGGCTACCTGGCCGGATTTGGAATGACTATCGGTACGGTATTTGGTCGTCTTGCCGGGCAAGGAGCAGCGGAGCATGTCAGATAATTCAATATTGGAAGCACGAAGGCAGGCCGAGATTTGCAATGCATGTCGCTATTGCGAGGGTTATTGCTCGGTTTTTCCTGCCATGTTTGCCGAACGAAGTTTCTCCGACAGCAGCATTATCCAGTTGGCCAATTTGTGCCACAACTGCAGGGGGTGCTATTATGCTTGTCAATATACCCCACCCCATGAGTTTGCGATCAATCTTCCGGCTGCCTTGGATGAAGTAAGATATGATAGTTGGAAGAAATTCTCCTGGCCCCAAGGATTCGCCAACATGTTTGATCGGTCTGGTATGATCATGGTGGCAGTTTTGGCATGTTCACTGGCCTTTCTGTTTTGGCTGGTAAATACATTCATACCCGAAGATGGAGATGGGTTTTATGCCCACATGTCACACGGTCTTATGGTGATGATCTTTCTACCTTCCTTTCTGTTGCCGTTAATTGCCACAGGAGTATCCATCAATCGCTATTGGCGTTATATCGGTGGAAAAAAGATGACATTGATGGAATTATGGCAGGCCAGCCTGGAGGCGATTACCCTGCGGAATCTCAAGGGAGGTCATGGTGATGGTTGCAATTTCGAAGATGAAGACCGCTTTACCAAGACACGTTCAGCATTGCATAAAATGACCTTTTGGGGTTTCCTTATGTGTTTCGGTTCAACCACTGCTGGCACAATCCTGCATTATGCCTTCGGACTTGAGGCACCCTATTCCTGGTATTCCCTGCCTAAACTATTGGGTGTTCCGGGTGGAGTATTGCTTTGTCTGGGTACAGGGGGATTGGCATGGTTAAAAACAAAGGCGGACCCAAGTTTGGGTGTTGCCCGGATCTGGGGTAGTGAGATGGCATTCATTCTGTTACTGTTCTCAGTAAGTGCCACGGGCCTCATGTTGTATGCAGCTACTGGAACAGTTTTGGTTGAATGGTTCCTGCCCATCCACCTGGGAACAGTACTAACCTTTTTCCTGGTTACACCTTACTCGAAAATGATACATGGATTTTACCGTATGGCTGCACTGGTCAAGAATCAAACCCGATCGGGATAGGCA
>VYFX01000015.1:0-329 GCA_009842205.1 Paracoccaceae bacterium
CCGCAGGGACCCGCCCCGGCGGCTCCCTGCGGCGCTCCAGGCGCGTCTCCGGGGCCGGGACCGCGCCGATCCGAACCCGCGGCGCGGCCTCCCCCGGCGCCCCGTGCCGGAACATCCGCCCGCCGATCAGCTCCGATCGCCGCAAGTCTCGGCAGGCACGTATACGCATTCGTCGCTGGACGCTCCGAATGGCTTCCTGTGTGCTGACGGCAGGAGAGGACCAGGCACGGCCTTTCGGCTTGTCCGGTGGTCGGGGTTGGGGACCGGCCCCGAAGCCTCTCCCCGGCGTCCTGACGGCCTGTGCGAAGCCCTCCGTTCCGGGTGCGGAC
>VYFX01000015.1:339-3574 GCA_009842205.1 Paracoccaceae bacterium
GCCTCTCCCCGGCGTCCTGACGGCCTGTGCGAAGCCCTCCGTTCCGGGTGCGGACTCCCCGTCCGGTCACGGACCCTTTTCATCACAAAATGGCACGGCCTTTCGGCTTGTCCGGTGGTCGGGGTTGGGGACCGGCCCCGAAGCCTCTCCCCGGCGTCCTGACGGCCTGTGCGAAGCCCTCCGTTCCGGGTGCGGACCCGCGGGGGGTCCGGGGGGCCACCGCCCCCCGGCAAGAGAGCCAGAAACCGCCGCGCAGCGGCGACCGATTCGGGCCGCGCCAGCGGCCGTTTTCCGGGCCGTTTTCCGGCGGTTTTGGAGATTCTCTTAGGATACTTAGGATACGCTAGTGCACTTTTCGCGATTCCGGCAGTTAATTCAACTGGTTGATTGAATTTCCGCAAGTTTGACAGTTGTCTGTCAGACAACTAAAGTTGTCCCACAGACAACTATCGAGCTTTTGGGGAGGTTTCCACATGGCCAGAATTTCCATGAACGAGCTGCGCAAGATGGGGGTGTCCCAGGAGGACATCGACATGGCCCGCGCGACGCAGGCCGCGCAGCGCCGCACGGGGTCCCCGGTGCAGTCCGTGGCGGTCCTCGTCGGGGCCGTCGAGCACCGCCGCCGGAAAGGGTCCGGGAGGGACGGTCCGGCGGACTTCACGGCCCGCGCGCTCCGCCGTCGCGGGACCTACGACCAGGCGGCGCTCCTGCTCGACCAGCAGGCGCTTGCAGAGCGCAGCCCGGAGCGGGCAGTCAGGGCGCGGGAGGCCGCCGGGATCGCGAAGGAGCTCAGCTCCGCCGTGCAGCTTGAATTCGACTTCTTTGGAGGGGGCAACGTGAGCATAGCATTCCAGTACCAGGACGCCGTGACGGAGCGGCTCTTCGAGACCGCACCAACAACTGCAGCAGCGAAGGAGGCGCTTTCGATCCTCTGGACGATCTGCCGTCACCTCGGATGGCAGACATACACCTGCGACAAGACCGCGAGCCAGCTCTGCGAGATCACTAGAACCGACAAGGCGCGCATGGCGCGGGCGCTCAACCTGCTCGAGGACGTGGGGGCGATCCGGCGCGTGAAGCGGGGCCGGGTGAAGCTGATAACGGTGACGCCGGAAGGGGCCTTCCGGGGCGACGTCAACCAGCACGGGAAGGCGGTCGAGCGCTACAAGCTGGACGTGATCGACGGCGGGCGCTCCGATGGCTGAGCTTTCCGACTGGATCACGATGGGCGGCGTTGTCGCGATCTTCGCCTTCCTGTGGAACGCGCACCGCGACATGCGCCGCGACATGGCCGATCTCCGGAAGGACATTTCCGGCGAGATGGCCGACCTGCGCGAGCGCATGGCCCGCCTTGAAGGTCTCTTCCAAGGGTTCGTGGGACGGCAGGACAAGCCCCCTGCCGAATAGCCCGCACGGCCTCCGCCCCTCGACCGGGGGGGGCGGATCGCGGCCCGCCCGTTGTTCCCGGTTCTTCCCTCGGACCCCCCGATTCGGGCCGAAAACGGCCCTGAACAGCCCTTGAAACAGCCTCTCTCGTCGAGCTGAGGGCCGTTTGCCTGGGCAATCACCCGCGAGCGAAACCTCAGAGCCACGAAACCCCTGCAAACAAGGGCTTTTGCCGTCAGCGGACGGGAACACATTCGGAGCGCATGCGGCGAATGTGTAATCGTGCCTGCGTCGAAATTCGGCGACAGCGACGATCTGCGGGCGGATGCTCCGGCACGGGGATCGAGGCCGGGACGATCGAACGGGGGATCCCCGGCAATGTGCCAGCTGGCACATAGCGCCGGATCCTGCCCGCCGGGATCCGCGCGGTCCGTCCAGCTGGCGGCCCGGCCCGCGCCGGTCGACGTGGCCGGGATCGGGCCGGATCGCGGGCCGCCCGTTGTTCCTGGCTCTTCCCTCGGACCACCCGATTCGGGCCGAAATCCGCGCCGGACCGGTCCCGAAACGGCCTCTCTCGTCGCGCTGAGGGCGGTTTGCCTGGGCAACCGCCCACGAGCGAAGCCTCAGAGCCGCGAAACCCCAACGGGGCAAGGGTTTTGCCCTCGGCACACAGGGAAGCATTCGGAGCGCAAGCGACGAATGCTTAATCGTGCCTGCGTCGAAATGTTGGGACAGCGAGAGTCTCAGCGGGCGGATGCTCCGGCTCAGGTTCCGAGGTCCGGGCGGACCGCCCAGGCGGATGTTTGGATCGCCGGAAACGAACACGGACCGGCACGGGGTCCGGGCGGGGCCTGGTCCGGGAAGTCGATGGAAGTTCCTGGAAGCGGGCCGGGCGGATCGCCCGGCGGTTCGTCCAGTCCGGTCCCGGCTGGACGCCGGGGCCACAGGCTGGGGACCTCGTGGCCCGCCTGAACGTTTGGACCACGGGACGGGCGGGCCGGACACGACCCTAGTCCGGGCCGGACGGCGCACGCAAGCGCCGGGATCGGGCCGGATCGCGGGCCGTTCCGTTGTTCCCGGTTCTTCCCTCGGACCCCCTGATTCGGGCCGAAACCGGCCCTGTGCCGCCCTCGAAACGGCCTCTCTCGTCGCGCTGAGGGCCGTTTGCCTGGGCAATCACCCACGAGCGAAGCCTCACAGACGCCAAACCGCTGCAAACAAGGGCTTTTGCCCTCGGCACACAGGGAACCATTCAGAGCGCATGCGGCGAATGGTTAATCGTGCCTGCGTCGAAATGTTGGGACAGCGAGAGACTCAGCGGGCGGATGCTCCGGCTCCGGGATCGGCTGGCATCGAGGCCGGGACCGGGGGCGGGGGCGGGTCGTCCGGTCGGATGTTTGGATCGCCGGAAACGAACACGGAGCTGCGCGGGGCCTGGTCCGGGAAGCCGGGGGAAGTTCCTGGGAGCGGAGCGGGCGGATCGTCCAGTCCGGCCTCGACTGGACGCCGGGGCCGGGAAGCGGCGCGGCCCCGCCAAGCACCTTGGGCAGGATTGTCCGACGGGCCGCGCCGCCGGCAGCGGTCTGGATCGGATCGCCGGGGCTGGCAACCGGTGGACGCCCCCGCAGGACCGTCCCAGAGGCCCCCAGATCGCCGCTGAGGCGGCTCCGGCACGGGAAACGCCCGGGCACCCCGTGCGCCCTCTCCGGCGCTCTCCGGGCCTTTGAGAGGCTCCGGGAGCCGTTTCCGGGCCGCGCCGACCCCCGGAACGGGCCGATTCAGGACCTGAGCGCCGGTTTCCGGCCCGCTGAGCGCCGTTGCCGGGTTCCCGGACCTCCCGCCCCGGACC
>VYFX01000076.1 GCA_009842205.1 Paracoccaceae bacterium
ATTTGCTGCGGAAGCAATGCAGGGTTTCCAGGAATTCATGGTCAAGCCTGACAGGCTGGACGATATTCTGGATAGATTGGAAAAGGCCCGACAAAGGATTTACCAATAATTTAAAATTAGTGAACACTACAGTTTCGACTGTAGTGTTCATGCCATTCGAGATCACTTCATGCGGCTTTTTGGCCTAACACAGAGAACGCTTGCACCCTGGCTGTTTCTTGCTCCTGGGGTATTTATTTTTCTGATCTATGTGATCCTTCCCATTTTCCAGTCAATCAACATTTCATTCTATGCGTGGGATGGTCTCGGGGAAAAAACTTACATAGGACTGCAAAATTATGTTGAGTTGGCTGATGACGATGCCTTCTATACATCACTCAAGAACAATGTCATATGGTTGGTGCTTTATTTGCTGGCCATTCCTGCAGGGTTGTTCATAGCACTGTTTCTCAATCAGAATGTATGGGGTATCAGACTTTATAAATCTTTGTTCTTTTTTCCCTTTGTGATTAGCCAAGTCGTTGTCGGTCTGGTATTCAGCTGGTTTTATGATCCATCCAACGGTTTAATGAATATCCTCCTGAATGGTTTGGGCTTTGATTCAATTCCTGTATTGGCAGATGAAAGATTTGTAACCTATGGTATTATCGTTGCTGGTCTTTGGCCCCAAACCGCTTACTGCATGATATTGTATCTCACGGGATTGAATGCAGTCAACCCGGAACAGATAGAGGCTGGTCGTCTGGACAATGCCAAGGGCTGGAAAATGCTCTGGTATGTTGTTCTGCCACAGCTGAAACCAGCTACCTTCATTTCCATAGTTGTGACAGTTATTGGTGCCTTGCGTTCATTTGACCTTGTTTCAATAATGACCAAAGGCGGCCCATGGGGTTCCAGCAGGGTTCTTGGCTATTACATGTATGAGAAAGCCTTCTCGGAATATGGCTTTCGTATGGGTTATGGTGCAGCAATAGCTGTTGTACTTTTCCTTATCATGATCGTTTATATCAGCTATTTTCTCTATAAGATGTACCGCGACGAAAAGGGTTATTGAGGTGTTTCCAGCCCCCATAGAAAGAAGAGCACTGCCATTGCAGTGGATATACAAGGTAGCTCTGCCCATTGCCCTTGTACTCTGGTTGCTACCCCTTATTGCAGTATTTTTGACCTCCATCAGATCGGCAGGAGATATCACTGCGGGCAACTACTGGGGATGGCCAACCTCAATCAATCTGATTGCCAACTACACCTCAATCTTCGAAAATACACCCCTTGGGAAATACCTTTTCAACAGTTTTAGGGTTGCTATTCCCACTGTTATCGGCGCTGTTGCGCTGTCTTGCATGACAGGGTTCGCTTTGGCTGTCTATCAATTCCGATCGAATTTGCTGATATTTTTCATGTTCATCGCCGGCAACTTTGTACCCTTTCAAATATTAATGGTTCCGGTTCGCGATTTGACCTTGCAATTGGGAGTTTACAATACCGCAACGGGATTGGCAATGTTTCACATTGCCTTCCAGACCGGTTTCTGTACCCTTTTCATGCGTAATTTCATCAGGGCTCTACCTCGGGAACTCATCGAGGCGGCAAGGGTTGAGGGAGTTTCCGAAATCCGAATTTTCTGGTTTGTCGTTTTACCTCTCATGAAGCCGGCCATTGCTGCCTTGAGTGTCTTGATATTCACCTTCATTTGGAATGACTATTTCTGGGCTACCGTCTTAACCCAGGGTGTGGATTCGCAACCGATCACTGCAGGCTTGTACTCATTGAACGGCCAATGGATTGCTGCCTGGCATCTTGTGTCAGCGGGTTCCATAGTTGCAGCGATACCACCGGTTGCTATGTTCTTTCTCATGCAAAAGCATTTCATTGCTGGCTTGACCTTGGGTGCAGTCAAATAAAGGAACACCAATGAAATACACACTTGAAATCGAAATCAACAAACCAAGGGAAGAAGTTGCAAGGCTAATTCAGGATCGGGATACATTCAAGGAATGGCAACCTCAATTGTTAAGCACAGAATTGCTTGAAGGAACCATCGGTGAAGAGGGAAGTACCTACAAAATCGTTGTTTCGATGGGCAAAACTACCTTGGAGATGACCGAAACCCTTATGATCAATAATTGTCCAGACCATTACCAAATCAAGTATGATGCCGATGGAAACATCAATATCATGGATTTCTGGTTTACCGAACTCTCTCCTACAACGACAAAAATGGTTGCTCAATCCTATTTCAGTTGCAAAGCGTTAATGATGAAGTTAATGGCCTTTTTCATGCCAGGTGCTTTCAAGAAACAAACCAGAAAATACATGAACGATTTCAAAGCCTTTGTAGAAAGTCAATAGAACTCCCTTAAGTCCTTGGCCAAGAAGTCTCCGATAAATCTCAAGGAACTTGAAAGGTACTATGACCTTAATCACGAGAACGAAGACTTTTCAGACAATTTATTGAATCAACTTCCAGATGATGAGTTTGAAAACGCCAATACATGGTTGCTCAAGCGATATCTTGAAAATGGTAATCAACTTCCTGCAAATAGTGAGATAAGGATACTGGACTTGCTTCCACACTTATCGGCTTGGGAGGCAAAATTACACCTTTTGCAGATATTGCCATACATTACAGTTCCAAAATCCCGGTCTGCAACAATCAGGAAAATTCTACTTGCATTGATTGAGGAAAACAACAAGTTCATCAGGGCATGGGCATATAACGGTTTGTATTATCTCCAAACATGCCATCCCGAATACAAAACTGAAATGATTATACTACTGAACAAGGCATATTCCAATGAAGCCCCCTCCATCAAGGCTCGGATTAGAAATATATTGAGAGATGATGAATGGCTGAACTGATCAAGGAACCATTTTGGTGGGAAAGTGCCGGGAGACCCGAACCCGTTGCAGAAATTGACCTTCCCGAGGAAGTTGATGTGGTGGTTGTCGGTGCTGGATTGACTGGATTAACCGCAGCGCTGTTTCTTGCCAAAGGACACAAGAAGGTTCTGGTTCTGGACAAAACCACCCCATGTTTGGGAGCAAGTTCAAGAAATGGAGGCATGATCGGTGGAGGCCACAGGGTTTCGGTTGACCTACTCATTCAAAAATACGGCCGGGACCTCGCTTCCCGCCTACTTGAGGAGATGCATATAGATTCAACTGTCTTTGCCAAGAATCTAATGACATCTGAAAACATAGACTGTGATTTTCAGGAAACCGGAAGATTTCAGGCCTTCTGGAAAAAATCAGACTATGAATCATTCGCCAGCAAGTTGGACCAACTGAGGGAGTTAATACCGGTCGAGGCCGATTTGGTTTCCCCTACCGATCAAAAGAATGAAGTTGCCAGCAATGCCTATCATGGCGGCATTACCTACCACCTGCATGGTGGAATCAATCCTGCCAAATGGGTTTGTGGCATCAAAAACCGTGTCTTGGAACAAGGGGGGATCATTCAGGGAGATACACCAGTTGAAAAATTGAATTACAATGCAGGAGTTCATACCGTCAAAACCCCACGAGGCAGTGTCAAGGCACAAGATGTCCTGATGGCAACAAATGGGTATACCCCTTCCAATTTCGGGGATTTGAGCAAGCGAATTTTTCCAATTCCCAGTTTCATAATTGTCACCGAAACCCTGGGTGAAAATCGGGTACGAGACTTGTTTCCCGGGCTCAAGATGATTGTCGAGACTCGTGAAAGGCATTGTTACTTCCGCCCCTCGCCAGATCGCAAAAGAATAGTTTTCGGAGGAAGGGCCGCAATGTTCAAACCACCAGACAATTTCTTCGAGAGTCAGCTCAGAATGCTGCTTGCAGGTATTTTTCCTGAACTGAAAAATGTTGGGATTACCCATGCATGGTGGGGAAATACTGGTTTTACCTTTGAAATGCTGCCCCATGTCGGGAAATTGAACAATGTCTGGCATGCCATGGGGTATTGCGGTAATGGCAATGGAATGGCTCCTTGGCTGGGATACAAGGTGGCAAACCGTATTCTGGGCAACCCCGAGGGTCAAACCGCCTTTGCCGAGATAGAAATGCCGACCAAATGGTACTATAATGGCGTACCCTGGTTTCTACCCTTTGCCGATGTCGGTTTCAGGTTCAGGGATATATATTCCAACATTCAGAAATAATCATTCAGGACCAATCGTATTATGGTTGATACTTCCAACAGGTTGTCAAATGATCATTAACCATTCCCGTGGCCTGCATGAAGGCATAGATAATTGTTGATCCTACAAAACTCATACCCCTTTTCTTCAGGTCCTTGGACAATCTATCGCTGATTGGCGAAGTAGCGGGTAATTCTTCAAATGAATTCCAATGGTTCTTGATCGGCTTACCATCGACATACTCCCAAAGATAATTATCGAAAGAACCGAATTCATTTATTATTTCCAAAGTTACCTGGGCATTAGTTCTTGTCGAATAAATTTTGAGCCTGTTTCTGATAATTCTTGCATCTGACCTCAAACCTTCAAGGTAATTGTCGCTTAAATTGGCAACCCGTTCAATATCAAATTGAAAAAATACTTCCCTGTAACCCTCTCTCCTTTTGAGAATTGTTTCCCAGCTCAGCCCTGCCTGGGCTCCCTCAAGAATCAGCATTTCAAACAATTGCCTGTCATCATGTACAGGAATTCCCCATTCATTGTCATGATAATCGGCATAAAACTCCTTGCCGGGACCATATCCAAAACATCGTGGCAACTCGGCTTTGGCAATAGTAAGGGATTGTGATTCAGTGTTGTTCAATTCCAAAATCCTCTTCTGCAAAATTACTTTCGAAATTTGAATTAATATACCATCCTGCTGAAAATCACATCATATTAGGGTAGTTTATGGGGTTGTGTTTTTCTACAAAGATTTTATGTTGAAACTTTGATGCCAAATTGATTTATCTGTTTAATCCTGAGTATTTTTTTTATTATCCTATTGAGTGTATCTGGTTCTTGATGAAGAATCTTCGGCGACTTTCACCATTTTAAACTTACCATTTCATTAAATATGACCAAATACCCTACTTCATATGATCTTGACGGTTTGATAGATTGCGCAAAAGGCAATCTCTTTGGTCCGGGCAATGCCCAACTGCCACTACCTCCGATGCTGATGTTTGAACGTATAACCGAGATATCAAGCGATGGAGGGTTGCACGGGAAGGGTCATGCAGTGGCTGAATTGGACATTAGACCTGATCTATGGTTTTTTGACTGCCATTTCGTTGGCGACCCGGTCATGCCTGGTTGCCTGGGATTAGATGCCCTGTGGCAATTGACCGGTTTCAATCTGGGCTGGCGGGGTTTTCCGGGTCGTGGTCGTGCCCTGGGTGTCAGTGAAGTCAAGTTTACGGATATGGTAACTCCCGATTGCAAACTCCTTACTTACTGTGTAGATTTCACTCGAGTCATTGACCGCAAATTGAAACTGGGTATATCTGATGGAAGAATGCTGGCCGACGGCAAGGAATTTTATCGCACAACCGGGATGAAAGTCGGGTTGTTCACCGTAGATTAGGGAATATTGGAAGCAGATTTCCATGAGGAGAGTAGTTGTAACTGGTATGGGGATAATTTCCCCGATTGGAAATTCCTTGTCAGAGGTGTCCGATTCACTGAAAAAGGGTAAATCCGGTATTGTATTCGCCGAAGAATATGCCGAAAGGGGGTTCCGTAGCCAAGTCCATGGCAATATCAAGTTAAATCTGGCAGATCATGTCAATAAGCGGCAACTGCGTTTCATGGGACCGGGAGCATCCTATAATTTTCTGGCCATGGAGCAGGCGATAGAAGATTCTGGGCTTGAAGAAGACGAAGTCTCCAACGAAAGAACCGGTCTGGTAATGGGATCAGGTGGACCTTCCACCTCGAATTTCCATATTGCTCATAATATTGTCCAGGAAAAGAAAAGTCCCCGTAGGATTGGACCATTTATGGTAACGAGATGCATGTCTTCCACCAATTCAGCTTGTCTGGCCACACCATTCAAGATCAAGGGTGTCAATTATTCCATTTCCTCAGCCTGTGCCACCTCGGCGCATTGTATCGGAAACGGTTTCGAACAGATCAGATTTGGCTTGCAGGATATCGTTTTTGCTGGGGGTGGTGAAGAACTTGACTGGACCCTTTCCTGTTTGTTTGATGCGATGGGAGCCCTGAGTTCCAAATATAACGATACACCAGAGACAGCCTCTCGACCTTTTGACGCAACCAGGGATGGTTTTGTTATTGCCGGGGGTGCAGGTGTACTTGTTCTGGAAGAACTTGAAAGGGCCAAGGCAAGGGGAGCAAAAATTTACGCCGAACTTCTTGGTTATGGCGCAACCTCAGATGGCTATGATATGGTGGCTCCTTCTGGTGAAGGCGGCCTGAGGTCCATGAAACTTGCCATGAACAATCTTAATGGTCGCAAGGTTGACTATATCAATGCCCATGGAACTTCCACTCCGGCAGGAGATACCGTGGAAATTGAAGCCATCAGGCAATTGTTCGGGCCTTCCGAATTTCCCTATCTGAGTTCAACCAAATCCCTTACTGGTCACTCACTTGGCGCTACTGGTGTTCATGAAGCCATTTACTCGCTGATCATGCTTTCCGAGCGTTTCGTTTCGGCCTCGGCCAATCTGACCGAACTGGACCCTGCCATCAAGGAGAATGAAGTCACAACTACACTTGTTGAAAATGCCAACCTCGACACGGTCATGTCCAATAGTTTTGGCTTTGGAGGAACCAATTCCACCCTGACCTTCGGTAGACTTCTGGATTGATTTTCATGACAAATCTTCTTGCAGAAAAAAAGGGCTTGGTATTTGGTGTTGCCAACGATCGTTCGATAGCTTGGGGAATAGCAAAGGAAATGCATCGGGCCGGGGCAAAAATTGCCCTTAACTATCAAAAGGAACAGTTGGGAAAAAGGGTCATTCCGCTTGGTGAGCAGATTGACTCGGAAATTATCGTCGAGGCTGATGTCCTGAATCCTGAATCTCTTGATAAGCTCTTTGATGAAATTGATGTGAAATGGGGAAGTCTGGACTTTCTAGTTCATGCCATTGCCTTTTCGGACAAATCCGAACTGACCGGGAACTTTATCAACACCTCCAAGGAGAATTTCCTCCTGTCACTGAATATTTCATGCTACTCACTTATTGATCTGACCCGCCGGTCCGTGCCCTTGATGAAGTCTGGTGGTTCGATCATTACACTTACCTTTATCGGATCGAACAGGGTAACACCAAATTACAACGTTATGGGAGTCGCCAAGGCGGCCCTGGAATCAACCGTAAAGTATCTGGCCAATGATTTGGGGAAAGATGGCATCAGGGTAAATGCCATAAGCCCTGGCCCCATGAAAACCCTTGCCGGAGCTGCCATAGGGTCAGCAAGAAAGACTTTCAGACACACGGAATCCAACGCCCCAATGGGTACCAATTCCACCCTTGAACATGTTGGTGGAACCGCTGTTTACCTCGCCTCGGACTACGGTGCCTCAACCACTGGCGAAATCATCAAGGTTGACGGTGGTTTCCATATTCTTGGGATGCCTCAGGCTGAAAATCTGTAAACCTAACCTTTAATCGGGTTCGACTAAACCTACGACTGCCTTGGCAGCATCGACAACAATGGCAATTTTACCCATGTTGTCCACATGAAATGGTTCTTTCATCACTGCTCCCCCATTGGAATTTACCTTCGCCAGTGCCTCATCCATATTGGCTACCGTCAAGTAAACAAACCAGTTTGGAGGAATTTGATCACCATCTTCGATAAATGCGATATCCATATAACCGGCAACGGGTACTCCATTGTGCAGAAATAGTGTGTACTGGTGATCTGGCATATCCTGGCTGGTCCAGCCCATAACTTCCGAATAGAACTTCTTGGCTGCCTCCAGGTCACTGGCATTAAGTTCGTTCCAGCAAATTTGACCTGGTTGTGGTTTGAAGTTTTCTGTCATAATCTTTACCTCCAAATATGATTAAAACCTGTTATCTACCATTATTGGATGGTTTGGTAAAGAACCTTCTATTGAAAAACGTACATACGTAAATCCTCAGTACTGAAAACTAGTTTGGCTACTTGGCCATTCCATTGAGATGCTTCTCGCATGCCCCACTAAATTGACCATCGAATTCAATCTCGACTAGAATCAATCGATTGTGGTATTTGGAAATATAATGAACTGCATGCCGTAATCCTGATTAACATGTTAATCCGGCAGGATTTGTTGTCGAAATTTTTCAGGTGTTATAGGGATTTGGTGGTGCAAAAGGATCTGGAATGACAAACGGGGTATCATCCTCCACAACATCCTGGTTGGCTTGCGGTTCAATTGATTCGGTAGGCTGGTTATCCTCTTCTCCATATTCCGCGATAAGAGCTGCGACCATTTGATCATCAATACCCTCAAAGGTTGGCAATGCACCGCCTAATTCTGGTAAAATCCACGATTCTCCTTCAGTTGCAACAAGATCTTTATCTAAAATAGGTTGACCTTTGTTGTTGAGTTGTAATTTTCCCAACCATAACTCAGGGAACCGTGGTAAGATCAATCGTGCTTTGTCTATCGCAGCAAATAGCCCTTCAGTAGATTCGCCCTTAAGTATTTCTGTTGTTCGAATAACTGTTGATGGATTTTTATTCTTTGTGGTCGCAAGTAGGTAATTAAATGAAATTCTTTCAACAAGTGCGAGTGGGCCAAAATCTAGTGATTTTGAACCGGCGGCACATGCCATGCGCCACAAAGGCATGACATGTCTGTCCAGCAGCCAGAGTTTTGTTCACAGCCAGGTCAACGAAATGGAGCCTTTGGCCGAAATCCGGATCAGGAACAGGAGCGAAATACTCAAGATTTAGTGCTTGTGTCCATTGGAGCAGCGTAGTGGATATCCCTGGTCTTATTACTCGACATTCTCGAAAGCCAGTGTAGGTTTTTGTTTCCTGTACAATCAACCCGGCATCTACAAGGGCCTGTTTATCAATGCGCATAACTGGTTCAGGATCACCGGTGATGAAAATATCCTGATCATCTGACAATCGCATTCCGTGATATTGAATTGCCGATCCTCCTGCAAAAGGGCTGGATGTCGCTCTATTGTTATGAATTAACTCCAGTATTTCCTTTTGAAAATCATCAAGGGGCAATTAATTCATCCCATTTTGTTTTTTCCAAGATTTTCGCCGCTAGTCGGGCAGCATTGAGATTACCATATTTTTGCAAACCTCCTGCGATTCCCCGCAAGCCACTGATTGTAGCGTGTCCAGGTATGTTCCATAGACAAATGTCCCCATAAAAATCATAGGCTTGCTTTCGCAAAAGCAACAATTCTTCACCTATATCTTCGTATTCTAGATTGATACGGAATCGTTTTGCACGTTGTTCCGCCATGCAGTGAAAACGCTTAGGGATCGGTATTATTCCTGTATAATTATGAGGCCACCTTGCTTTACCCGCAGGTTGTTTGCTTTTTTGGTCACTCTTGTTGGTAGGTTGCTTCGTGGAATTTCTGCAGGCCGTGAGCTCATCAAGAGACATCCCTAGTACACTGGAGAGAGCCATAACTGTACTGAGTTTAGGTTCATTCTTGCCTGCCTCGAGTTGGCTTATTTGGGGCTGGGTGAGTTGACTAAGCTTGGCCAGATCTTTCTGGGTCAAATTACGTGCCCGGCGGGCTTCCTTAAGGTTCTCTGCAAAATCCATATATAGAAAATATATAATTCATTTATATTTTTATAGTACTTTGGGGAAATAAACACCTATTTTCACCCCTGATGTGAAATTTCAAGAGGTTTGCAGGCCAATCCAATTGTAGCTTCACCCCAGTTCCATTTCAGGATATTCACTAACGTGCCCTATGGCCATGATTCAAACCAAAATGGTCGTCTTGGGGTGGTCTGAAGAATATGGCCTATAACACCCATAATCATCAAGATGCATCTACCTTGATTGTTATAATGTCTGAATCGTGATATTGTTGGTGATGAACCGAGGAAGCAAGATGGCGCAGCATTCTCAAGGAAACTTCCTTTTCCATGGAGACCACTTCAGGATGATCACCTAGCGAAGAAATTCTGTCTTCAAGATTATTTTCATTCACAGCAGCTATGACTTCCAATTTTACCGCGTTCCCTTCTTTTTGAACACTCAGAAAGAGAACGCGATCGCCACGATCTGGATCTCTATCGGTATCAGAAAGGGTATGCAACGCTTCTTCAGCAACTGCACCAAGCCTTTCCAAGGCTTGTTCATTCAATTGGTTTTTCCGTGCAAACTTACCCAGGAATTCCCTCACTTGGTGTAGGGAATCATTTAAGAAGGGTACTTTTAGCTTATACCTGCGTGGTGCCGTCAATTCCTGATATAGGGTTAACAGGATTGCAACAAGACCACCAGCTGTCATGCCATTTTCAAATATTCCACCAGCAAGGCCTGCCAAAAGTTCTGGGAAGATCAGATTGTTCTGGCATCCTACCCCCACCCAAAATGCCACACCTACGGTCAATGCCTTGCGATGATCAGTCGCATCTTGAATGACCACTCTCATCCCAACCACGAACAACATTGCCAATAAAACGGCAATGTAGGATGCAGCTACTGGACCAGGAATTGCCAATACAACAGCAAGTACCTTGGGGACAAATGCCACCAGGACAAAAGTGGCCCCAAGAGCCACTCCTACACTGCGAGCACCAACACCTGTCAAGGCGGTAACCGAAATACTCGTAGAATATGTGGTATTAGGAACAGTTCCTATTAATCCCGAAAGCAGGTTGCCCAGCCCATCTGCTCCGACAGCGCCTTGTACGGATCTGTAATCTATTGCCCTTGGGGTTCGCCACGAAACCCTCTGAATTGCCACTCCGTCACCCAACGTTTCGATTGCCCCAACCAGGGTCACAAATATGAAAGCCGGTAACAAAGTCCAAAATGCAGGACCAAAAGACAAGTCCATTCCTGGCCACCGCCCCGATGGCAATCCTATCCAACTCGCATCCCTTATACTTTGGAAATCATAAATACCATAATAACTTGCTACAATACTTCCCGCCACAATGCCAGCTACTGGTGCCCACAGTCGCCAAAAACCTCGGGCCCTTAAGGCAATCAAGCAAATTACCAACACCGTAACGGCAGCAGAAACATGAGCCGAAGGGTCTGGAGCATCGCTTGGAACATCTGTCAACTTTCCAAATACAAGCGGCATGACCGTTACAGGTATCAGCATAATTACAGTTCCCGCAACAGACGGTGTCAGAATTTTGCGAAACAGGGATAATCTCCAGGACAACAAAAACTGAAAAATGGAGGAGATAACCACCAAGGTTGCCAGCAAAGCCGGCCCACCTTCCACAATGGCACTGACACAGACTGCAATAAAGGCCCCGGATGTACCCATCGCAAGTACATAACCAGCACCGATTCGACCCACTTTCACAGCTTGGATTACAGTTGTAATTCCACTGACAAGGACAGCACCAAAAACCGCCCAGGGAATGTAGTCTTCATAACCCCCAGCTGCCTGAATAACAATGGCAGGTGTTAATACAATGCCAGCGATACAAAGTACCGCAAGTTGAATACCCAACCCTGTGGAAAGGGAAACCGGGGGAATTTCGTCAGCCTGGTATCGAATACTGGCTGTTTGTTTAGAATCTGTATCTGACATCAGTTGATCTCCATGAAGGAATCCTGAATTAAATTATTATTAAGACATAAGTACATAAGTATTGTCATTTAGCAACTAACGAAAGCCATGTCTTGCAGGATTTATGTTTGAATGCAATAGTCAAATTATTTTTATCTTGGTTTGTAAAGTAAATTATTGTCCGAAAAATCCCCGCTGTAAATACAATCATTCCTTGGTATAATTGAGGTAAAGGAAACTGCATTACACCATTCGAATCAGGCTGCCATTAAGCAATGGTATTATTGTTAATACTAAAATGATGGAACAATTGGCAGAAACAATAAAATTGTCCCCTATTCTGAAAAATTAATTGCCTGGATTGCATTTACCATCAAGTTTTATTTGAAAATATTTCCATTCGGACTTAACCTAAATCAACGGCTGTTTTTCTGGATCTTGATATATTATGACAATTGAAACCGTTCCCGTCGAATCAAAAGAATCGGAATTAAAGAGGTATATAAAACCTTCCCTTATCAATATCATTCCCCATTATCTGCCCCTTGGTATTTTCCCATTGATCTTTCTTGCTGCCATCAATGGCGGATGGTGGTTGCTTCCTGCCTTCATTTTCATGAGCGTGAGTGATTTTTTTGACAAATTGCTGGGTGTGGATGGTAAAGTTCTTGACCCCTACAATACCACTGAAAAAGGATTGTTCTGGCACAACCTGCCTGTATGGATTTGGGCTTTCCTTTGGCCGGTTACGCTATTGTTTTGCATGTGGCAGATTTTGGTAGCAGGTCATTTATCTGTTTGGGAAAGTATAGCCATGGCCATAATCTTGACCATGGAGGCACAAGCTGTTTTCGTCATAGGCCACGAAATGATTCACCGGAGAGTCAAATGGGAGAGACGTGTTGGAGAGTTTTTGCTGGCATCCGCATCCTATCCCACTTATGCCACAGAACATGTATACATACATCATGCCAAGGTCGGTACGCCTTATGATGTTGGGTCCGCTCCCAAGGGTGAAAGTTTTTGGAGTTATCTCCCCAAGGAACTTGTCAGTAATATAACCAATTCCTGGGCACTTGATAAAGATCGCCTGGCACGGCGCGGACTTCCCGCTTGGCATTATTCAAATCCCTTCTGGCGTTATGGATTTGGGCTTCTGTTCTGGTATGGTGCCGCATACCTTATGGGGGGAATATGGGCCATACCCATTTTTATATTTCTGGGATTTGGTTGTGTCTTCTCGATGAAACTCTCCAATTATCTTCAGCATTATGGTTTGCGTAGGGTCCTCCTGCCTACTGGAAGATGGGAAAAAGTGGCCCCGCGTCATTCATGGAGTGCCGATTTCAAGTTCAGCAATTGGATGTTTTTCAATATGCAAAGACATGCCGATCATCATGCCACCGCCTCACGGCACTACCCCTTGCTGCAAGTTCGTGGTCCCGAGGAATCCCCCGAACTGCCCGGAACCTATGGGGACATGATGAAGATTCTGTTGAAACCCAAGAAATGGTTCGAGAAAATGGATCCGTTGGTTGAACAATGGCGTGAATATTTCTATCCCGAAATGGATGACTGGAGTGCTTATGACAGTCCGGTAGCAATGGCAAGACCTGATGATTTTCCAGCAATCGTTGAAATTTTTGGTGCTTCTCCCAGACTGGCCAAATGGATTGAAAGCCATCCTAAATTACTTGATAGTCTAAAGGCAAGGGAGTTTATTGATCTCGACCTACCCAAAGGGTTTGATGCTGATCCTGAAGTTGATTCATTGATACGCAAAGGATTGGCAAGGGTTTACTGGACCTATGAAATGGATGTCCAGGAAATCAAGGATAGAATAGGTGAATGGCCTGCTGCTGATGCCGAGGAAACTGCCCAGATTGTCCAGGATTGGACAAATGACAAGGCTTTTCAAATTGGTATGCATGTTGTTAGGGGTAATTTGACACCCGTCGAGGCTTCCAAGGCCTATTCAAATCTGGCCGAAGCTTCGGTTTCCACTATATTTGAAGCCGTGGTTGCAGATTTTGAGGAGCGGATGGGACCCCTTCCATTTTCTACAGCTGCAATATTTCTCAATGATCTGGCCACCCGACAAATCCAACTTGGATCTGTCCTTGAGCTTGTACTTGTTTATGACGACATGAACAATGAGAAGAGTTCCCGTCTGGATCAGAGATTCAGGGAGGCATTGAGCATTTTGACGGCTGAAAGCCTGATATTCGAACCCGTCGGGAACAATTCCAGTTCGATATCATCCCTTGAATTAAACGGATTGGAAAGCTTCGGTACAAGGAGTATTGGTCAAACCATATCAATTCTTACCAAATCCCGTTGTATCTACACAAACGGTTCAACTGACATGGCCAAGCTCTTTGATGGTGAACGTGGCAAATTAAGGAGAGCTTATAACATCGAACATCCTCTTCATGATAATTCGAGTACAAGTCAAAATGCAGAAACCGATGTTTCCATTAATAAAACCTTAAAGTATGTCCTGAAAAAGGTGGATCAGATTGCACGCTATTTTCAATTATCCTCAACAAATGAGGAGTTGCACAAAGAAGCATTAACTGCCGAGAATATACTTGCCATGGTAGATATGGAAAAAATGGCGCAGATTGCTTCAAACTTGAGGGAAATACAAGGAGCAGTATCTTTGGCAGGAGATGAGGATATCGAAAGCTCCTCAAAAAGTGTCAAGTCACTTGTGGCAAAAACCTGTGGTCAGGAAGATTTTGCCGACCTGAAAACCATTATCGAAGAACAGGCAGCAACTACTGAAGACCAAATCAATTCAATAATTCAATAACCATGAACAATCGGTTGGTTCAACTGAGATTTTGAGTTTTTGAACCTCATGCAATCCATTTTGACCAAATCTACAAAAGCTGATCGTGGATTTATCAACCGTCCTGTACTCACACCACATCTGCAATTCCGTCTACTGGAAAACAAACAGGTTTTACTGGTTTCGGAATTTTTCAATACGTTGATTAATGGCGAGATCTATTGCCATCTCCTGCCTCTTCTTGATGGATCCCATACCATTGATCAAATCGTCGCCAAACTTGATGGCCTGCATTCCGCATCAGATATCTTTGGGGTGATTTTTTCCCTTTCGGCAAGGGGTTATATTGTATCTGCCGAACACGCATTCAATCATGGACAGGCAGCATATTGGACAAACTTGGGAGCATCTCCCTGTTGGGCCGAGGAAAGACTTGGGAATACCCCAATAGCTATAGTGGAAAGCGATAGCCTGTTGATCCAGAAGATTTTGGAAACTGGTGTTACCATTGATCCCGTTAAAGCACAGTTAACAGTGGTAACATGTAAAAATTATCTGGATTCCCACCTTCAGGAATTAAACAAGTTGTATCTGAACCAAAAGAAACCATGGATTTTGGTTAGACCTTCCGGCATTGAACCGATGCTCGGGCCCATATTTGGTTGCAATTATGGAAACGCCTGTTGGGACTGTCTTGCAACCCGTCTTCGATGTCATCAGGAAGTGCATGAATTCCTGAGAAACATCGGTGGACAACAGGCAACTTTTGAAACCGTACCCCTAAATCCAGATTTGAAGGACTCGGTTTACAAGCTTTTCGCGGCCGAAATCATGAAATGGATCGTACTTGGGGATACAACTTTGATTCACAATCATGTCATGGCATTTAATACGGGCAAGATGGATATTTCTTGGCATAAGGTGGTAAAGAGACCTCAATGTTTATATTGTGGAGATAATTCCCTTAATGACCCAAATCGTGAACCCCTGCCCATAATTTTGGAATCAAAAACCAAATCCATATCGCAAGGAGAAGGAACACGAACGGTTTCCGCAGATGTAACTTTGGCAAAGTACAAGCATCTGGTAAGTCCTATTAGTGGAATTGCCTCATGGTTATCCCCAAGAACAGACGAAACAAATGGATGGCTTCATGTCCATTGGGCCGGTAGCAATCTTGGATTGAAGATCAAAAGTTTGAACTCCCTCCGCCGTAGCCTGAGAAGTAAAAGTGCTGGCAAGGGTTCAACACGTACACAATCTCAAGTCGGTGCCCTTTGTGAAGCAATTGAACGATACTCGGGTGGCTACTTTGGTGATGAAATCCGAATTAACAGGGCATTCGAAGATTTTTCAGAGGATGGTAATGCCATTCATCCCAATGATGGTCAATTATTCAGTGACTACCAACTTGATAATGCTGAGGAGATAAATTCTGAAGGTCACCCTTACAATATGATTCCCCAACGGTTTGATCATGAATTAAGTCGGGAATGGACACCTGTGTGGTCATTAACTCAAAATCGGCATCGTTACCTTCCAACGACCATGCTATACTTCATGCATTCCGAATTACGCAAATCTACCGATCTGATAGCAGATTCAAATGGTTGTGCTGCCGGCAACACAATTGAGGAAGCAATTCTACAGGGTTTCTATGAGCTGGTAGAAAGAGACGCCTTTGCCATTTGGTGGTACAACAGGTTGCAAATGCCCTTGGTAAACCTGAATTGTTTTGATAATGAATTTTTGAATCAGGCAAAACCATATTATCAATCCTGCGAACGGGATTTATGGGTACTAGACATCACTTCTGATATCGGAATACCCACCTATGTTGCAATTTCCAATCGGCCAGATGGTGAAACCGAGGATATAATATATGGTGCTGGAACACATTCCAATCCGAAGACAGCCGTCACCCGTGCAATATGCGAATTGAACCAGTGTTTATCCTGGATGCCCAAACCTGAAAAAGGACAAGGACAGCCGGCAATAGATGAACCAAAGGTCTTGGACTGGTTAAGAAACAGTAGGCTTCAGGATTGTTCCTGGCTTGTACCTACAACAGAAAATCCGGAAAAGGGAAAAGTCAATTCTGATAAAAAACTCGAATTTCAGGATTTGAGAGAAGAAATTGACTATTGCAGAGGCTTGGTAGAAGATAGGCAGATGGAATTTTTGGTGTTGGATCAAACCAGACCCGATATTGGGTTGAATGTTGTGAGGGTGATTGTTCCGGGATTGAGACATTTCTGGCCACGAATGGCACCTGGTCGTCTTTATGAGGTTCCTGTAGCAATGGGTTACAATAAAAAACCACTGAAAGAATTCGAAATGAACGAAATACCTGTTTTCGCATGAGCAGAGAAAAATGGATTTTGAAACTACCTTAAAGCTAACACAAAAGAGATTGTCCGAGGAAGATGGCAATTTGGGGAATTTGCTGGAATTGGCCAAAGGATGGACACATGAATGTCTGGTCTCCGGTAATGAATGGGACAATATCGTGGAACAGGCCAGTCATTTACCCAAATCAATGGGGGCTTTTCCCTTCGGCTTTGAATTCCCACTACATGATGAAAACCCCGTGGCTGATTTTGGCGCAAGCCTTTCTGGAGGTACACCCACCGGAAATATTTTTCATGATCGCGCCAGGTCTTCAGGTTCAAACAAGCTCGCAATTGCCATAGCTAATCTACTCAACTTACTTGATAGTAAGGATTCCAAACTACAGTCCGTCGTTGGTCGTAAGGTAATGTTGGAATTTGATGTCGGTTCAGCCAAAAATGGAATACCTGAACTACCCGGGTTTTTTCTTCGACCTGGTAACATTCCAATATATGGAGATGAAAATAAACAAAATGATGTCCTATCCTTATCAAACGCACTTTATTCGATTGCGAATTGGAAATTGAATTCTCAGGAAAGACAGAAACTAGAACTGATTTACCAGTCCCAACCAGCTAATACTCGGCTTGATTCATTTGGTATCTTCCCGTCTAGGTCTCGGGGCATAAGACTTGCGGTAATGGGATTTAATTCCCCCGAACAAGTAAAAGACTATCTCCAATCCACC
>VYFX01000085.1:0-20042 GCA_009842205.1 Paracoccaceae bacterium
ATTTTTTTCCTAATCTCCTTTGAGTGTAAATTTGGGAAAAATTTAATTGATGTTCACCTAATTGAGTATGGTTTCTTTACCTGGGGAAGGATTCCTGGGTATCAAAAGGGATAAGATCAAGGAGAAAATGGCCATGCCGGCAGCAAGGACAAATACATACTGAGGTGCAATGATCCACAAATATCCCAAGAGTGCAGGCAGAAATACTGCTGCTATGTGATTGATCGTGAACGCAACTGCAGCCGTCGGCGCAATATCCGCAGGGTCACAGATTTTTTGAAAATAGGTCTGTAAGGCAAATGCAAGAGCATAGAAAACATTGTCTAAAACAAACAGAAAACTAGCAATCAGAAATCCCCAACCAAAATAATAAATTCCTCCATACGCCGAAAATACAAGGGTCAAGCCTATGTATTCAAAGGCAAGGGCGTTTCTCTCACCAAATACATTGACTCCCTTTCCCATTATCGGGGCAAAAATCATGTTTGCTATGAAATTGATGATAAAGAGAATGGTTACCTCATGAACTTCAAAACCGAACCTTTCGACCATCATGAAGGCCGCAAAGACCATGAATATCTGTCTTCTGGCCCCTGACATGAATTGCAGTGCATAATAGAGCCAATATCTTTTCCTAAGTACCATCCTGGCTTTTTGGGGATTTGGAGTTTCGAACCTTGGAAAGGCTAGATAACAATAAACCACAATGATGAAGGTTATCACGCCAGATACCATGTAAATGCTGTTATAGGAAAGGTCCAAGAGCTTCCATCCACCTACAACAAACAGGTAGGCAACCAATGATGCTCCTGATCCAACCGATACGAGCCAACCTATCGTTTGTGGCGCCTTGTCCTTTGGAATCCATTGCAATTGCAGGGATTGATTGATTGTTTCATAATAGTGAAAACCTATGGAACTGATTATGGTTGTAATCAATATGCCTTGATAACTGGGGAACCAAGCCACAACAGCAATTGCTATGGCCATAATTGCCAGGGATAGCAAGGCCAGGTATTGTTCACGAATGAAAATGATGAGTGCAATGACCCCCACGGCCAAAAAACCTGGTATTTCCCTCACGGTATGCAACCATCCGATTTTCACGCCATCGAAATTGCCAACCTCAACAACAAAATTGTTTAGGAGTGCATTCCAGGTAGAAAAGCCAAGATGTAAAGCTATCGCTATTAACACTAGAAGAAAAACCGGCTGTTTCCAGAAAGGAAGGTTTCTGGCCTCTGTCAACAACATCCTATGCAATATTATTCCTTTGGTTATTTGACTCGAAATTGGCGGGAACTGTTGTTCCAACCAAGACCATCACCTTAAATGAGTCTATCAATAAGGAAAAGCAATTTATAATCCCCGTATTGGGGATTGAAAAAATACCGCTGTTGGGTGGAGAGTTTCCTAGTTTTTGGCGTAATACTCAACAACCAGATTTGGTTCCATTATCGTTGGATAAGGAACATCCTTCAACTGGGGTACCCTGATAAATTTTGCCTTCAGGTTTTCAATATCCACTTCGATATATTCAGGAATTTCTCTTTCTCGGTTATCAATGGCATCATCCACGATAATCAGTTGTCTTGATTTTTCCCTGACTTCAATTTCATCCCCTTCCTTGACCCTGTAGGAAGGAATATTCACTTTCTTGCCGTTAACCAGAACATGTCCATGGTTGATGAATTGTCTGGCTGCGAACATTGTAACCACAAATTTTGCCCTATAAACAACTGCGTCAAGTCGTTGTTCCAAAAGACCAATGAGATTTTCGCCCGTATCTCCCTTCATTCGTTCAGCTTCACCAAATGTTCGGCGGAATTGTTTTTCGGTCAAATCACCATAGTAGCCTTTCAGTTTCTGTTTGGACCTCAACTGAATACCGAAATCGGAGAGTTTGCCTTTTCTTCGCTGGCCATGTTGACCAGGGCCATAGTTTCTTTTGTTGAATGGTGATTTGGGTCTTCCCCAAATGTTTTCCCCCATTCTGCGGTCAATTTTGTACTTGGCAGTCGTTCTTTTTGTCACGGCTGGTTTCCTTCTGTTTTCTGAAGGGTGTTGTCCTTTCCCGACAATCAATGTCAGGCGACAGGAATTCTCTTGCGAGACCCACCAACACCAAGGTTAATCTGATTTTGACAAGTGGAAGGTTCACATAAGTTCGGATAAATGTATTTTCAACTTATATATTCAAGAAAATGGCAAAGGTCTGGATTCGGATTTTTACTTTTCTACCAGATTGATATACTGAAATGTGGTAAATCATTTGGTACCCTTCATCTTTTTTGTATTGCGTAATTTGAAGTTTTTGAATGAATACGACAAAAACCATGAATCTCCTCAAACTGTGTGTTGGAGTAAACACTGTCGAGGAATTGGAGGAGTGGCAGAAGGAAAGAAGAAAGAGTGGCGTCTATACTTCTCCCGAGCATGTAACCCGGTTTCGACCAAAGAGATATGAGGAAGTACTGAACGGGGGATCATTATACTGGGTTATCAATGGTGCCATTGCAGCTCGTCAAAGGATCATTGCCTTTGACCAGAGAATTGATCCGGAGGGTATCAAGCGATGGGCCATCGTTTTCGATGATCGGATCGTTCGAACCGAACCTGTTCCCAAAAGGCCTTTCCAGGGATGGAGGTATCTTACCCCCAAAAAAAGTCCACTGGATTTACCTTTTCAGGGTCAAACGGGAAGTTTTGAAAATGTTAGGAGGCTTTTTGAAAAATATCCCTATGAAGAGTTCAAAATCACCATTGAACCTTATCCAAGGTAGCAATTTTGCAAACCTTCCTTGATGATTACTTGGCAAGTATCTCCTTGATTGTGGGTATCAGGTTTTCGACCCTGACCTCTTGCTGCCAATCTCGTGATTTCCATTCATCCAACGATGCCGTTTCTGAAATTTTTGAACCTAGTTCAAGATCTTTGATCAGAACTACACCCTTGTTCCTTTCTTCTTCCCCTTGAATAATTGCTATGGGACAGTTCCTGGTATCTGCATATTTCAATTGCTTGCCAAAGTTCCGGGCATTCCCCAAAAATACTTCGGACTTAATTCCCGCTTTACGGAGGTCTGCCACCATCTTTTGATAATCGGCCATTCGATGGCGGTCCATGACTGTAACCAAAACAGGACCACGGACCTTGATCTTTTCCGCTTGTCTGCTTTCCCTAGCAGCAATGAGCCTGTCAATACCTATTGAAACCCCTGTTGCAGGAACCTTTTGGCCGGTAAATCTTTTGACAAGATCGTCATAGCGACCGCCACCCGCAACAGAACCAAATCTTTTCCGCCTTCCCTTTTCATCGAATATTTCAAAAGTAAGTTCTGCTTCCAATACTGGTCCGGTATAATAATCCAGCCCTCGTACAATGGAGGTATCTATCACGAAATTATCCATGTTACTATTCTGGGCATTGATACAATCCAATATTTCATTCAGCTCGTATACACCCTCTGATCCCACATCGGTTTCAGCAACCAAATCCCTCAGCTTGTCCAAGATTTTGGTATTGGATTGATTACCAAGTTCCAGGAAACTCATGATTGGGTCAATTTGGCTTCCGGTCAGTCCAGCCCCCTTGGTGTAATCACCACTTTCATCAAGCCTTCCCTCGCCCAAAAGCAGTCGAACTCCCTTCGGTCCTAGCCTGTCCAATTTGTCCATTGCCCGAAAAATTGCACCGCGGATTTCGGAATCGGATTCAGCATTTCCCTCTTTCAGTACGCCAGCTACAACGAGGATGCCATCAAGAATTTTCCGATTGTTGATTTTGATGAGATAGTCGTTCTTTGCCATTCCCAATGCATCCAGGATTTCGGATGTCAGTTCAGCCATTTCGGCATCGGCTGCAACATTGCTTGATCCGACAGTATCAGCATCACATTGGTAAAACTGACGAAATCGGCCCGGCCCGGGTTTTTCGTTCCGCCAGACAGGCCCCATCGCATATCTCCGATAAGGTGAGGGCAAGGTATTTCTGTATTGGGCTGCAACCCTGGCAAGAGGTGCTGTCATGTCATAACGCAATGACAACCATTTCTCTTCATCCTTCCAGGCAAAAACACCCTCATTGGGTCGGTCCAAGTCGGGCAAAAATTTCCCCAGGCTATCAAGGTACTCAACCGCTGGAGTTTCCAAGGGATCAAATCCAAACTTGTTGAATACCTCGGTAATGTCATTCATCATTTGAACCCGAAATTTATGGGTTTCTCCAAAATAATCCTGGAAACCCTGAGGTGTTTCAGCCTTTGGGCGCGCTATTTTCTGTTTTTTGGATTTTGCAACCATGGTAAAATTTCCGGGTAGTGGATTGCCAACTTTAAGTATATCAAGAATGTATTGCCAAATGCTCTGCTACAAAGGGGGAAAGCGTATTTCGTTATTGCCTGCCCTGCGTTGAATTAATCCATTGGTGAAACTTTTATAACCCCCTCCAGGCTTTTTATCGCCTGTTTCACCTTTTTATTCATTTTGTAAGTACCTGCAATATCAATGGCCAGCTCTTCCTTGATTTCCTCACAAAATGGGGAGAAAACTATCCTTGACCATTGGTAATTGGGCAGCTCCCTAGTGTTTTCCTCCAGGATTGATCTGACCTGACCAGGTACTGATACCTTGTCAAAATGAATACAAACTGTAATCGGAGGATCTTGAGGATCTTTGATCAGATTTTCCAGGGGTAAAATCTTGAAGGTGGAAGCCCTGATCTGATCCTTGAATTTATCTACTTCCAGATGGGCATGGACCAAGGCATTCTCATTCATGACAACATCGCCATGGGAATAGAGTTCTGGAGACAGGAAAGCCTCGATCTCGCCCGTATCATCGGAAAATTTGATAAACGCCATGGTACCACCATTACTCGAGATTCGTTTGGTAACCTTGGCGATGATGCCAGCAATCCTGATAGTTTTCTTTGAGTCGAATTTTTCGACAGGATTTTCCTGCCATTCAACGATTTCCGAAATCGATGTCAACTGTAAATCTGTCAATCTGCTCTTGAATCTGGTTATGGGATGTTCACTCAGATAAAATCCGATCGATGTATGTTCTTCGGCCAGTTTTTGCCCTTCACTCCAATCCTGCGCAGGCCGCAAGGCTGGTTTGGGCATGTCCGGTATGTCATCAAAAAGGCTTTGTTGATTGCTGGTTGAGTTTTGTGACTTGGCATAATTTGAAAGAATGTCAAAATTATTGAACAGTTGATGGCGATTCCCAACTAATTTGTCAAAGACACCGGCACGTACCATGTTTTCAAAGGCTCCCTTTGAAATGGTGGACAAATCAATCCTCTCAGCAAAATCGAATATATCCTTGAAGGGTTCATCCCCCCTGACCTCTTCAACCTTGCGAGCAACATCAACACCGACACTTTTGATGGCCGAAAGAGAATAAACAATCTTGCCATCCTGTACTTCAAAATCCGAGTTGGATTGGTTGATATCGGGGCAAATGATTTCAATACCCGATTTTACCAAATCCTTTGAATAAGCTGCCAACTTGTCGACATCATTCAAATCCATGGTCATTACCGAAGCCATGTATTCCAGATGATGGTTGGCTTTTAGCCAAGCAGTCTGGTAACTGACCAAAGCATAAACGGCTGCATGGGACTTGTTGAAACCATAATGGGCAAATTTCTCCAACTGGTCCCACACTTTTTCCACAGTCTCCTTGGGAATATCCTTATCATCAGCCCCCTTGAAGAATTCCGGTTTCTCCTTGGCCATTTCGGCAGGAATTTTCTTACCCATGATTCTTCTGACAAGGTCTGCCCGCCCCAGTGAATAGCCGGCCATGACTCGGACAATTTCCATTACCTGTTCCTGATAGACGATAAATCCATTGGTTTCCTCAAGAATATAATCAATGGATTCATGCAGTTTTTGGGCCTTTTTCATTCCATTCTTGGCAGCACAGAAATCACCGATGATTTCCATCGGTCCAGGTCTGTAAAGGGCTACTATGGCAATAATATCCTCAAATCTGGTTGGTTTCATGAGCCTCAGGGCGTTGGTCATACCAACCCCCTCAACCTGAAATACCCCCATGGTTCTTCCATTTGCATAGAGGTCAAAGGTCTTTTCATCAGTCAGGGGTATGTTTTCTATATCAATTTCCAAACCGCTCCTAGCAAGTTTCTCCAGGGTTTTGGCAATCACCGTAAGGGTTTTAACCCCTAGGAAATCCATCTTCACCAAGCCGGCTTCCTCAACCCATTTCAGGTCAAATTGTGTAACTGGTAACCCTTGTTTTCTGTCATGGTAAAGAGGGACTGATTCCAGCAGGGGTTTATTGCTGATTACTATGCCCCCAGGGTGTCGACTGGTATTTCTTGGAATACCTTCAACAACCTCAATCTGATTGAACATATCCCTGATGTAATCCTGTGATCTTTCGGCTTCTTGCAGGATTTCATTGCCCCTCCTTTGCTGCTTGAAGGGAAAACGAGGATCAATTTCCGAAGCCCAAAGGTTGATTAGATGTCTAGGTACACGCAGAATACGCCCAAAATCCCTTATGGCATTCTTGGCCCCGAGGCTACCAAAGGTCACAATCTGGGCCACCTTGTCCTCGCCATATCTCTCCGTAACATACCCCAGAACATCATCACGCTTTTCGGAGCAGAAATCGATATCAAAGTCAGGAAACGACAGCCGTTCCGTATTGAGAAATCGCTCGAACAGCAAAGAATACCTGATTGGATCAAGTGTTGTGATATTGAGAGCATAAGCCACGAGTGACCCAGCACCCGAACCCCTACCCGGCCCTACTGGAATGCCTTGTTCCTTGGCCCAACCAATGAAATCGGCAACAATAAGAAAATAACCTGCAAAATTGGTATTGTTTATAACTCCAAGCTCATATTCCAGCCGTTCAAAGTAGACATCTTCAGAATCAGCCAATTCGATGGTGTTGACCCTTTTTTGCAAACCCTCCAGAGTTCTTTTCCTCAGTTCCTCACTTTCATCTTCACAAAATCTGGGCAACATTGGGGGATGGGTCTGTGAATGGAAACTGCATCTTTTGGCAATCTCGATTGTACTATCGATTGCTTCGGGTAAATCCCCGAACAGCTCAACCATATCATCCTGCGATTTGAAATAATGTTCAGGAGTTAATATCCGCCTGGGGTCATTTTGTGTCTTGAATCCTCCGTTTTTGATATAGAACAGCAAGTCCACGGAAGCATATTCATCCCTATTGGCAAGGATAACATTGTTGGTTGCAACCAACGGAAGCCCCAACTCATAGGCAATGTCAATCAACCCGGCTTCCGTTTTCATCTCATTGGCGGTACAGGTTGAACCTTCAAATGAATGACGCTGGATTTCCTGGTAGATACCCGCCGGGAAAATGGCCATTAGTTCTGATACTATCTTCTTGGCATCTGCATACGAACCATCATGCAAATACAATCCGGGGGGACCCTCGCTCCCTCCTGTCAGGCAGATCAATCCCTCATGGCAAGCCTTGAGTTCGTCAAGTGTCAGATATGGAAAGACTTTTTCCTGATCCAGATACATTCTGGAATTCAATTGCAAAAGGTTTTGATATCCTGTTTGATTCTGTGCCAGCAACACGATGGGGGCTGTATCATCAGGACTATGGGGGTTAAGGTGGTTATCCCTGATTTTTATGTGAACCTGTAAACCTTGTATCGGTTGAATGCCTTTGGACGAACATCCCTTGGCGAACTCAAGGGCAGCAAACATGTTGTTGGTATCGGTTAAAGCCACAGCCGGCATTTCCAAATCCCGGCAGGTTTGCGCTATCTTGTTGATATCCAGAATACCTTCAAGTATGGAAAACTTGCTGTGAACCCTGAGGTGAACGAAACGGGGATCAGAAACCATCATATGGTCCCAATCTGAAGTCTCGGGATAATCCGCATGTCAAGAAACCCTTACATTTTTCATAATCAAATTGTGAACCAGGTATGGTAATCCAAGGCAAGAATTTGACTACAAACCTTGATTCCAATTTAAATTTGCAATTGACACAAACCCTAAATTCTAGATACAAAAACAAAAAGAAAAAACGAAGCAGTTACAAATCAAAATTGGCGAGTTTGATTATTTTCCTTTAAAGATAGGGGTTGATGTCAAAAATAAATTTTTTTATCAATGGTCGGCAAATTGCCGCAGAAGATCCATCCGGAACCACAACATTGCTGGAATGGCTCAGGGAAAAGGCTTATCTCAAGGGCACAAAAGAAGGTTGCAATGAGGGTGATTGTGGTGCTTGTACGGTAATAATTGAATCAATGGAAGACAACAGACTGATTCACTCAGCTGTCAACTCGTGTATTTTGTTTCTGCATCAGTTGGAAAACAAGTCAATTCGAACCATTGAAGGTGTTTCTGGCATTGAAGGGGATTTGCATCCCGTTCAGGAAGCAATGATCAAGTTCAATGGCAATCAATGTGGTTTCTGTACTCCGGGTATAGTCATGTCACTGGTAGCCGCGCATACAAACGGTACCAGTGATCTTGATACGGTATTGGCAGGAAATCTATGCCGATGTACCGGGTACGATTCAATTATCAACGCAGGTGAGGAAAGCCTGCAAAAGCCAAAGCCGGTTTGGATTGACAATATCGAGGGACCTACCCAGGAAGTTTCTCAGGATACAGGAAATGGAACGATTCGTAATCCGGTCTGGCTGGATGAATTCGCCGATTGGTATGCTGAAAATCCCAATGCAACCCTGATCGCGGGTGGAACGGATGTTGGTCTTTGGGTAACCAAAGATCTCAAATCATTACCTACTCCCTGCTTTATTTCTGATATTCACGAACTGAAAAAAGTCAAAATCAGTGGCAATACCATGACCGTTGGTGCGGCAACAAACCTGACCAAATTTGATGATGTCATTTCAAAATATTATCCCTCCTTGAGTGTCATGATCAATCGCTTTGGTTCGGTACAAATCCGCAATGCCGCTACAGTTGGTGGAAACATTGCCAATGGTTCACCCATTGGAGATTTGCCCCCGGCACTCATTGCCCTGAAATCAAAGCTGATCCTTAGAAGAAAAGACACCAGAAGAAAACTGCCCCTGGAAGATTTCTTTGTGGATTATGGGGTCCAGGACCGACAATCCGGTGAGTTCGTGGAAGGTGTGGAAATTCCCCTGCAGCACGAGTGGTTTAGGTGTTACAAGATATCCAAGCGAAGGGACCAGGATATTTCGGCTGTTTGTGGCAGTTTTCTCATGGAGTTGAATTTTCAAACGATCAACGATGTCAGAATTGTCTTTGGTGGTTTGGCTGCAATTCCAAAGAGGGCATCCGCAACCGAAGCCTTTTTGCAAGGTAAAACCCTCAACCTTGAAACAATTCAAATGGCCATGGAATTACTGGAGACAGATTTCAAGCCTATTTCAGATATGAGAGCATCAAGTGCATACCGGATGCAAATTGCCAAAAATCTCCTTTTGAAATACTATCTTGGCAGACAACGCATGTCCGGACACCAACAATCAATCTTGACCACGTGAATGGATATGACCGAATATAAAGCCCAATCGAATATTCACCACGATTCCGCCAGACTCCATGTTACCGGCGAAGCACAATATGTTGATGATTTGGTTTCAACTGAGGGAACATTACACCTGGCTTTCGGTCTCTCAAAGGTAGCCTGTGGCAAGATCATTTCCATTGACCTTGAACCTGTCTGGCAATCCCAGGGGGTGGTTAAGGTACTCCTCTGCTCGCATCTGCCTGCAGCCAATGATGTATCACCTTCCCCATATTGGGAACCCCTGCTGGCCAAGGATAATGTTGAATATATCGGGCAACCGATATTCCTGGTCATTGCCGATACCAACTTGAATGCCAGGAAAGCTGCCCGAAAGGCAATTATAGAAATCGAAGAGATCAAGCCCCTGTTGACAATTGATGAGGCACTTGAGGCCAACAGTTTGTTCGAGGATCCCCTTGTGTATCAAAATGGTGATCCTGAAAGTGCCGTGGATACGTCTCCCAAAATCCTCTCCGGTGAGATTGAAATGGGTGGACAGGAACATTTCTACCTAGAGGGTCAGGTTGCCATGGCCATACCTCAGGAAAATGAAGGGATGTTGATTTATTCCTCAAGCCAACACCCGTCAGAAGTACAGCACAAGGTTGCAGATAGCCTTGGCGTTCCCATGAATAAAGTAAGGGTTGAAGTTCGCAGAATGGGTGGGGGTTTTGGTGGCAAGGAAAGTCAGGCCAACTCGGTCGCATGCGCCTGTGCGATTGCTGCCAATCTTATCGGCAAACCTTGCCGATTCCGTTATGACAGGGATGATGATTTTCTGATTACCGGGAAGCGTCATGATTGTCGAATAACCTATCGTGTTGGGTTTGATGAAACCGGGAAAATCAATGGAGTAATCATTGATCAATTTGTTCGCTGTGGCTGGTCATTGGACTTGTCCCTTCCCGTTGCTGACAGGGCCATGCTCCATTCAGACAATGCCTATTTTCTGCCGGCATCAAAAATTACCTCACACCGTTTGAAAACCAACACTCAATCGGCAACCGCCTTCAGGGGTTTTGGAGGTCCCCAGGGGATGGTGGGAATTGAAAGGATCATGGATCATATTGCCTATGAGCTGGGAATGGACCCACTAGATGTCCGAAGAATCAATTTCTACAACCCACCCAATTCAGGTGTACTCCAAAGGACCCATTACGGAATGGAAGTGGAAGATTGCATCATCGAGGAAATTGTCGACGAGTTGGTTTCAACTTCTGACTACAGAAACAGAAGGCAGCAAATCAATGAATGGAATGACAAAAATCCCTTTCTAAAAAAAGGTATTGCATTGACACCCGTCAAGTTCGGGATTTCATTTACCCTTACACATTTAAATCAGGCTGGGTCGCTTGTTCATGTCTACAGGGATGGTTCCATTCACTTGAATCATGGTGGAACCGAGATGGGCCAGGGTTTGATGATTAAAATTGCTCAAATTGCAGCCAATACGTTTGGCCAACCAGTCGGCTCAGTAAGAATTACACCCGCTGATACCGACAAGGTTCCCAATACCTCAGCAACAGCTGCTTCCTCTGGTACGGACATCAATGGAATGGCAACCAAAATTGCCTGTACCAAGATAATTGACCGGTTGATTGGGTTTCTGGCCGAGCGGCATCAATCACATCCTGATGAGGTCCGGTTTGAGCAAGGTGAATTCAAGGTTCAGAATGAGACCTATGGCTTAAAGGAGATCATTAATGATGCTTACATGAACAGGATATCACTATCCGCTACGGGCTTCTATTCAACTCCGAAATTGCATTGGGACCGCAAAATTGGCAAGGGTCGTCCATTCTTTTACTTTGCATACGGTGCAGCCGTTTCCGAAGTAATGATTGATGTTCTTACCGGTGAAAACAAATTGCTACGAGCAGATATAATCCATGATGTCGGTAATTCCGTAAATCCGGCCATTGATCTGGGACAGGTAGAGGGTGGTTTTGTACAGGGTTATGGCTGGTTAACCACCGAAGAACTCTACTGGGATTCCAAGGGATATTTACGAACCCATGCACCATCTACCTACAAAATACCTGCCTGTCGAGACCGACCGATGGATTTGCGGGTAAAACTTTGGGAGAAAGGCTGGAACAGGGAGGAAACCATATTTAATTCCAAGGCGGTAGGTGAACCTCCCTTGATGTTGGGCATATCTGTTTTTCTGGCCTTATCTAATGCTATAGCTTCCATTACGGAGGACTATCCATCTTTGAATGCACCAGCAACCCCTGAACGTATATTAAATACCCTCACCCGGAATTATCAGGTACCCTTTGACTTTAAATCTGGAAGAAATTGAACAACTGGTTGCAGAACATGAAGAATTAATTCGTGTTCTGATTGTTGCCACTCAAGGTTCCACTCCACGGGATGCAGGTACCAGAATGCTGGTCTGGACCAAAGGTCAGAAAGGTACCATTGGCGGGGGTGCACTAGAGTATAAAATACTTGATATCTGTCACCAAAGATTGACTGGTGGTAATCAAAACCCACTCGTAATCTCCCAACCTCTTGGTCCTGGGCTGGGCCAATGTTGCGGGGGTCATGTCAAATTTGTCCTTGAGTACTTCAACATGGAGGAAGTTAACTCTATCAGGGCAAAAACCACGGGCCAAACAATTTATGGCAGACCCATAGAAAGAGATATCGATAGCAAGGTGGTGCAAAATTTTCCACCAATTGAAAATCTTCCTGTTATCAAAGATGGATGGTTGCTTGAACAGGTGGTTGCAAGCAAGGAACAATTGTGGGTTTTTGGTTCAGGACACGTAGGAACAGCCATTGTAAATCTTGTTTCAAAACTCCCTTTCATAGAAATTACCTGGATTGATTTTCAGGAGGATCGTTTTCCTACCGAGATACCGGTAGGTGTGAATAAAATTATTGCTGCCGAGCCAGATCAACTCACCAAATATGCACCACCGGGAGGGTTATTTCTGGTTCTCACCCATTCCCATGATCTTGATTTGAAAATCATGGAGGGCTTGCTAAGGAAAGACTTTTCATATCTAGGTCTGATCGGTTCAAGGACCAAATGGTCACGATTCAAACAGAGACTACAGGGTTTGGGCCTTGCCGAAGAGGCTCTGAATCAAGTAAAATGCCCAATCGGAAAGCGTGATTTGGGAAAACATCCGTGGCAAATCGCTGTTGGGGTTTCTGCTGAATTATTGGAACACTTGAATAAAAATTAGGCAAGTTATCCCTAAACTGGATCAGTAATATTTCCTAGAAAATGTTGATAAACTACAATCGCGATTTCACTAACGTTATATATTCCTCAATGTTAACGGTTGAATAAGGGACCATTGAGGATGTTCGGATCGGCCCCATGGGCAAGGAGCAGTTCTACCATTCGGGAATTGCCATTGAGGACGGCATTGAAGAGCAGTGTCCGGCTGGGATGCTTGTGCTCTCCCGTGGTCTTGGCATTGACATCGGCACCCTCCCTGAGCAGTTGTTCGACCCGGTCCAACTGGTCGGGACGGTCCCTAATCACCAGCTTGTGAAGCACGGATTGTCCAAAACCCCAGCTTGAGGCCAGGACATAGTCCGGGGAAAGGCCGCCTAGTAGGATCAGGGTTGTAGCCATAATTTCCCTTTGTATTTTCAAGAATGTTAAAATTGATTTGAAACCTATTCAGAACCCATCAATCAGGTGGCCGCATTATAGGCAGGAATAGCGATTTAGGTAATAGTTCTTACCCACTACATTTATTCATCTAGTTGTTGGTTTGCCGTATGGAGCAGGGTGCCCCACCATTCAGTAAAATATAAAAAAAACTTGTTGTGTTTGTGGGTGTTACTTTTCCGGCAGTAGGAAACAATCCCTGGCCCTGACCGGCTGACTGTATATTATTAAAAACATGGTCATCCGATTAACGATCTATTTCCCATCCTCGGAAGCATCACTTGACAATTCCAGATAAAAAGGCTAGATGTATATTATCGCGTCTGGGCAGGGTTGCCTATGCAACTCGTTCCCTTTTTGGCTTGATGCCATAACGGGGCTCGGACGCTTTTGTGTTTTCATAACTGGGTATTTTGGAATTCAATGCATATTTGTTATGTTGATGAATCAGGAACTTCTGTTCAAAATAATAGTCAAAACACTAGCCATTTCGTCCTTGCTGGAATCGCATTACCCATAACCAATTGGCGGGAAGCCGACAGGGTAATTTCCAATATCAAGCAAGAATATGGTTTGGAAGACACCACTGAAATTCATACGGCATGGATCCTGAGATCATACATTGAACAAAGAAGGATTCCTGGCTTTGAGAACCTGGATCCAGAGCAGAGGAAAATGGAAACCAGGAGCATAAGGAATAGAAAAATATCCGAACTTAGCCGGGACTAGGAAAGAAGGAAAAAATATAAAAGAGACTTTGCCAAGATTGAACCCTATACCCATTTGACCCTGCAGGAACGGAAGGATTTTCTGGAAAAAATTTCTGTAGCCATATCCAAATGGGACTTTGCACGCCTTTTTGCAGATTGCATTGACAAAAACCATTTTGAACCTGTAAGGGCAGGAGGCCGTTCTGTGGGGGAGGAGGCCTTCGACCAGATTATATCCCGATTTAACACTTATCTTAGAAACAAAAGTTCAAGCACCCAAGAAGAACAAGGAATTATCGTCCACGATAACAGCCCCGAAATTGCTGCTGAACGCATGCAAATGATGCGTGTTTTTATCGATGAGGGAACCAGACACCTGGATACTATTGATCATGTGATTGAAACACCCCTCTTCGTGGACAGCAAACTGACAAGCATGGTTCAGATAGCTGATCTTTGTGCCTATGCCTTGAGACGGTACATTGAAAACGGGGAACGTTTTCTTTTTGACAAAATATTTCAAATAGCAGATAGAAAACAAAAAAAGCTGGTTGGCATCAGACATTTTACCGCAAGTACATGCAGTTGTTTATTGTGTTCTGATTGAACCATTTTCCCTTTGTCCTCACCAGTAGACACCGAACACCTTCAGGTAGTCGCCTGCCCGGTAGGGATTGTCCCTGGAGATACCGTTCAGCCTGGCAATCTCCCGCCAGCGTTCCGTATCCCCATAGACGTTCTTGGCAATGAAGCCCAGATGCTTGTCATCGGGCTGCATCACATAGCCGTAGCAGCCGAGGCCTTGCCACTTCATGGTGTCGTCGAGCCTAGAGAGATCATCGATATAAGAAAGCATCAGCTGGTGAAGCCAACCGTCGGAATGATCCCTTTTTCGACCATAAATGTGGGGTGATTTTATACCGCTATTGACAAATGACAATCGTTATCAACCCTGAACGAATAATTCCGTTCTGAAATCATTTCCGGATTGTAAGAAGTTCAACACCCTCTGAAACCTGATCTCCTAGGAAAAAGAACATCTCTTTGACTATACCGGCATGTGGTGCCCGTATCACATGTTCGGTTTTCATGGCCTCCAGAACAAGTAGTGATTCTCCTTCTGTGATTTCTTGTCCCTGGTTGACCAAAACATTCACAATTACCCCGGGCATTGGAGAAGTTAATGTTCCAGACTGATTGTTTGACCTCTGGGTTTCCTGGAACTCTGATATGCGTTTGAGCCTCAATTTCTGATCATTTGTGAATACGGTAAAATCATCTTGATCGCTGTATATCTCAAGAAAAAATTCTTCTTGGTCAATTTTGCCGTGAAAATCCTGAGAACCTGTCCATTTACCCTCAATACTGAATGAGAGGTCTTCTTCCCGAAATGAAATGGTATTTCCCTGAAGGGTAAAGTCCCATATTCTGTTATTGAACCGGAGTTTGATTTCTCGACCTAATGAAGCCCCAAGCCTCCATCCGGAGTTATCAAACCATGGAGAATGGCCCTTTCCGGAAAAATCTGATTTAACCATCAAAGCATAAGCAGAAATCGCCAAAAGTTGGTTGGAAACATCCTGGCGTGGACGCAGGTTCTCAATGTTTGTTTCGATAAATTTTGTATCAAAATCACCCGACCTAACATGGGAATTGTTGACAAGGGAAAGCAAGAAATCCTCGTTGGTTGCCGGACCTCCAATCTTGATTGACCGTAATCCATTGTGGATAACTTCGAGTGCCTGATCTCTGGTTGAGCCATAACCTATAAGCTTGGCAATCATGGGGTCATAGTTTAGAGATACTTCATCCCCTTCAATCACCCCTCGGTCTATCCTCAGGCTTTCATCTTCCTCCGGCAATCCCAAATGGTAAAGCTTGCCGAAACTGGGGGTAAAATCGGGATTTTCCAAATACAATCTTGCTTCGATTGCATGTCCCCTGGCCCTAATTGTTTTCAAATGTTCTGGCAATTGTTCATCCCTGGCAACCCGGATTTGGAGTTCTACAATATCCAAACCGGTTATGAATTCGGTTACCGGATGCTCCACTTGTATTCGGGTATTCATTTCCAGAAACCAAAAATGACCATCTGGATCCACCAGAAATTCAAAGGTCCCCACCCCACTGTAGTCAATTGCTTTGCCACCTATAATTGCCGCTTCGAACAATTTATCCCTTGTTGCTTTTTGCAGTCCCGGTGCCGGGGCTTCCTCGATTACCTTTTGGTGCCTTCTTTGCAGAGAACATTCCCTTTCAAACAGGTGGGCAACATTGCCGTAATTATCACCGATGATCTGGACCTCGATATGGCGGGCGGAATTGACATATTTTTCGATGAGCAATGTATCATCTCCAAAGGAAGAAAGGCTTTCTCTCTTGGCAGAATCGATCGATTCACTCATCTCGCTTTCTGATTTGACTACCCGCATCCCCCTTCCACCGCCTCCGGCAACTGCCTTGAGCATTACCGGGTATCCAACCTTATCTGCCAGAGCAAGAAAAGAGGCACGACCCTGATCTTGTGGATTAAACCCTGATATAACGGGTATACCTGCCTTAGCCATTATGGTCTTGGCTTCGTTCTTCAATCCCATGGCTTTGATCACTGACGGGGATGGACCAATAAATATGATTTTCTTATTTCTGCACTTTTGAGCAAATTCATGGTTTTCAGAAAGGAACCCATATCCGGGATGAATGGCATCGGAATTCGTTTTGCGAGCAATTTCAAGGATACCATCTACATTGAGGTACCCTGTACCCATATCTTTGGGTCCTACACAATAGGCTTCATCTGCTAGTTTGACGTGTAGGGAGTTACGGTCGTTGGGTGCATAGATGCCCACAGTCGCAATTCCCATCCGTTTACAGGTATGGATGATCCTGCAGGCAATTTCACCCCTATTGGCTATCAATATTTTGTTTATCACGGCTGATGGTGTCTATTCTGGGTGATTAACTACATTCGAAAGACACCGAATTCTGTTTCTTCCGGAGTTCTGCCTATTGTAACAGACAAGGTCAACCCTAAAATCATTCTAGTATCCTTTGGTTCAATAATTCCATCATCCCAAAGCCTGGCTGTTGCATAATAGGGATGTCCTTCCTTTTCGAATTTATCCCGTATGGGTTGCTTGAACACTTCTTCATCTTCCTTGTCCCAATCCTCACCTGCCCTCTCAAGGTTATCCCGCTTGACTGTCACAAGCACACTGGCAGCCTGTTCACCACCCATGACCGAAATTCTGGCATTGGGCCATGTGAATAAAAACCTTGGATTGAATGCTCTGCCACACATGCCGTAATTACCTGCTCCAAAGGAACCTCCAACGATTATGGTGATCTTTGGTACTCGTGCACAGGAAACGGCAGTTACAAGTTTTGCCCCATCCTTGGCAATGCCTCTGGCTTCATAGGATTTTCCAACCATGAACCCGGAAATATTCTGCAAAAACACCAAGGGAATGTTTCGTTTGCAGCAAATTTCAATGAAATGCGTACCTTTCAATGCCGATTCCGAAAACAGAATGCCGTTATTGGCCAGTATTCCCACCCTGATCCCATGAATTCTGGCGAATCCACAAATCAGCGTTGTTCCGTAAAGCTCCTTGAATTCATCAAACTCCGAACCGTCGACTATTCTTGCTATCACTTCCTTGATATCAAAGGATTTTCTGAGGTCTGTCGGTACAATTCCATTCAACTCCAGCGAATCATATTTTGGGGTGGCAGGTTCAGTATGGGAAATGGGAAAATCGGGTTCCTTGAGGTTGGATATTATTCTCCTGATTCTAGCAATGGCGTCATAATCATTTTCAGCAAGATGATCGGCAACACCTGATACTCTGGCATGAACATCACCTCCTCCCAACTCCTCGGCTGTCACTTCTTCTCCAGTTGCGGCTTTGACCAGGGGCGGTCCACCCAGAAAAATGGTTCCAGTGCCTTTTACAATGACACTCTCCTCTGACATAGCTGGTACATAGGCCCCACCTGCAGTACACGACCCCATGACTGCTGCAATTTGAGGTATACCCCTCGCCGACATGGTTGCCTGGTTATAGAAAATCCTGCCAAAATGATCCCTGTCCGGAAATACTTCGTCCTGATGGGGCAAATTGGCCCCACCCGAATCCACCAGATAAATACAGGGCAATTGGTTCTGAAGTGCAATTTCCTGTGCCCGCAAATGCTTTTTTACGGTTAGCGGGTAATAGGTCCCGCCTTTAACAGTTGCATCATTGGCAATAATCAGGCAGTGTCTTCCCTGAACCAAACCGATACCGGAAACCAATCCTGCAGATGGAATTTCTTCCTTGTAAACTTCATGCGCCGCCAAAGGGGACAATTCTAAAAATGGATAACCCTCATCAAGAAGCAGTTTTACTCGTTCCCTTACAGGTAATTTATTCCTGTTTCGGTGCCTCTCCATGGCTTTTTTTCCGCCACCTTCCTTAACCTTGGAATTTAACTCTCGCAAGTCCCTGATTAAGGCCGACATGGCCTCCCGGTTTTGAGTAAACTCTGGTGAAGATGGATCAATTGATGAAATAAGCTGATTCATGATTTACCAATATTCTTGAGTTTATGTTTCATCTGTCACTTGTTTCCCAGTTGGGATTAATCCAAACCTCTGCATTTTCATCAGGTGGAAGGGTTTTTCCAAGGATAAAATCTGCACCCTTCTCGCCAACCATAATGGAGGGTCCATTGGTATTGCCATAGGTTAATTGTGGAAATATTGAGCTGTCGATTACCCTGAGATTATCAACACCGATTACCTTGCATTGGGGATCTACAACAGCAAGTTTGTCATTTGTACTACCCATGCGACAGGTTCCTGAAGGATGATAGGCACTCTCAAGATGTTCCCGGACAAATTGATCGATTTCGTCATCGGCCATTACATTTTCACCGGGCTGTATTTCCTTTCCCCGATAGGGATCAAAGGCTGGTTGGGCAAAAATCTCCCTGGCAACAGCAACGCATTTTCTGAAATCACTTATATCCTTTTGCTCTGCCAGATAGTTGAATTGTATCCTAGGTGGTGTGTTGGGGTTGCTGTCCCTGAGTGAAACCTTCCCTCTTGAGGAGCACCTCATTGGTCCGATATGCATCTGATAGCCATGACCTTCGGAAACTGCCTGACCATCATACCTGATGGCGATCGGAAGGAAATGAATCTGAATATCGGGATATTCCACTCCAGGAGATGACCTGATGAAGGCACAACTTTCAAAGTGGTTGGATGTTCCAACTCCAGTCCGGAAAAAGGTCCATTGAGCTCCTGCAATGATTTTGGCCGGCCAATTCCAATATTTGAAAAGGGTGACATCCTGTTTACAGGCCTGCTGGATATAAACTTCCGGATGATCCATCAAATTGCCACCAACCCCGGGGCGATCAACCAGAACTTCTATACCCAATTCAGCCAATTCTTCTGCAGGACCAATGCCTGATAACATCAGCAGTTTGGGGGAATTGAAGGCTGATGCAGAAACAATAATTTCCTTGTTGGCCCGTATTACCTCCGTTCTGTGGCCAATTTCAACCTCAACTCCAACGGCTTTCTTGCCTTCGAAAATTATCCTGCGAGCCAAACACCTGATCATTTCGACATTAGTCATTTGCAAGGCAGGCTTGAGATACGCAGATGCTGCCGACCAACGCTTGCCTTTCCAAATGGTTTGCTCCATCGGTCCAAATCCTTCCTGTTTGAACCCGTTATAATCTTCGGTTGTTTGATAGCCAGCCTGTACACCAGCCAATTCAAAGGCTTCTATCAGGGGATTTTTCCTTTTCCCCCGGGTAACATGCAAAGGTCCATCGTTACCTCTTATTTCTGGGTCGCCACCAGAACCACAATCATGCCAATTTTCCATTCTGCGGAAATAGGGAACAACATCCCTGTACGACCAACCGCTGGCACCCAGTTGGGCCCAATTATCAAAATCCCTAGCATGTCCCCTTACATAAACCATCCCATTAATTGAGGAAGATCCTCCAATCACCTTCCCCCTGGGTGCAGCTATCTGTCTTCCATCCAAATGAGGTTCCGGTTCAGTAAAGTACCCCCAATCATATCTCTTCATATTCATAGGGTATGAAAGGGCTGCAGGCATGTTGATAAATGGCCCGAAATCAGAACC
>VYFX01000085.1:20142-39181 GCA_009842205.1 Paracoccaceae bacterium
TCATAGGGTATGAAAGGGCTGCAGGCATGTTGATAAATGGCCCGAAATCAGAACCCCCAAACTCAAGTACGATAATTCTATCGTCAGAGTTTTGAGCCAATCTGAAAGTCAGGGCGGAGCCCGAACTTCCTGAACCAATTATTATATAATCTGCGACTTTCACAACCTAATCCAGCCAATTAAGGTACAATCTGTAGGGAATATTGCGGTCCGTTCTTTCAATGGTTTTTGAAAGAATCCGGTTTTCAACAACATTCTTTGGAGTAGGTTTATACCGAAGCCAGTAAAAATCCAAAACAAAGGTTATTTGTTTTTTTCAAATTCTTGGAAATAACCTCTGAAGAGATTTTCACATTGAATAAAACCCAATAGGTGATACGACAAGTCAGGCTGGCTTACCTTTGGAAAATCAAATTCTTAATTGAAGTCAAACGATCCTAAACCACCAGAGCTGGTTCACTTGCCTCAATGACATCCTCAAAGGTTTTTAATCCTGGATAGGGAGCAGATACCATGACCGCCATGTTGCCGGGTTTATGTTCATTATGATACATTTTCATATGGGCATCAGGTATCTGATCCCATCCAAATACTTCGGACATGCACGGATCAATCCTCTTTTCCAGCACCAGCTGATTGGCCTGGCTTGCCTGCTTGAGATTGGCGAAGTGTGAACCCTGAATTCTTTTCTGGTGCATCCAGACATATCGGGCATCCATAGTCAGATTATACCCCGATGTTCCGGCGCAAATTACCACCATGCCACCCCTTTTCACGACAAAGGTCGATATCGGGAAGGTTGCTTGCCCGGGATGCTCAAATACGATATCAACATTTTTACCCTTGCCAGTAATATCCCAGATGGCCTTGCCAAATTTCCTTGCTTCGGAAAACCATTCCTTGTACTCCATGGAGTTGACCTTGGGTAATTGTCCCCAGCAATTAAAATCCTTCCTGTTGATAACACCCTTGGCTCCAAGGTCTAGAACGAAATCTCTCTTGCTTTCATCTGAAATTATTCCTATCGCATTGGCACCAGCCGTATTTATCAACTGAATGGCATATGAACCCAATCCTCCCGAAGCACCCCATACGAGTACATTTTGTCCTGGTCGTAGAATGTGAGGACGATGACCGAAAAGCATTCGATAGGCAGTTGCAAGGGTCAGTGTATAACAGGCACTTTCCTCCCAAGTCAGATGCTGGGGTCTCTTCATCAACTGTTGGGATTGAACTCTTGTGAATTGTGCAAATGAGCCATCAGGTGTTTCGTAGCCCCAAATCCTTTGGGAAGCAGAAAACATTGGATCACCACCGTTGCATTCCTCATCATCACCATCATCCTGATTACAATGAATGACAACCTCGTTACCAACCTTCCATCGACGAACCTTGTCACCTACTGCCCAAACTATTCCGGAAGCATCGGACCCGGCAATATGATACTCGGCCTTGTGAACATCAAACATTGAGATTGGCGTTCCAAGCCCTGCCCAAACACCGTTATAATTGACACCCGCAGCCATCACCAGCACCAATACCTCGTGACTGTCTATCTTGGGAACATCAACCACTTCCACCTTCATGGCATCAACAGGCACTCCCTGCCTTTCCCTGCGGATAACCCAAGCATGCATTGACTTGGGAACATGACCGAGGGGAGGGATTTCACCCATCTGATAAAGGTCTTTAAATTCACCTGCGTGGAGATCACTGCGTTCTAATGGTTGTGTCATAATAGTACTCAATTTTACAAGGGTTTCTTGAAGGGAAAATTATAAATAACATTTTATTGCTGCGGTGCAATATTATTTATCGCCAAATCAAGTTCCCAAGGGAATTTTTTGGGGATTACATACTTGAATATACAAATCTTACCCCTTCCCATTATCTCTTAAATCCCTATCATTCCTAAACATACCCTTACGAAAGCTTCTGCTCTTTGATGAAGCCATTCAGAAATCGGATCGTTTTCTTTGTTCTCTTCCTCTTTATTTTTTTGTTTGTTTTCATTTGTTTCTTGTTTCGTGGAATTTCCTATGATTTGATAGTTATTGTTAAAATTAATTCCTTAAAAAGGGCTTTATACCCTGATACCTGTTTTGCTATCTCTTTACTAGATTGTTTTGACCGAAGAAAATCAATTCAAAAAAATAGGATAAAATTATGATCAAAATACTTGCAGTAATTATTCTTGTGTTGTTTTCAACAAGTGCGATTGGTGAAGAGATAACTGATTGGGATAGGTTTGATTTATTTCATAATTGCAAACCAGTGAGTTTAGGAATTGGTTTAAGCAAGAAAGATACAACTATTGACATTAGCGAAGAGGATATTGGGATTGCTGTTCGAAGTCGCTTGCGCTCAGCTGGACTGTACAACGAACAAGAATTAGAAGCACCTAACCTATTTGTGACTGTTTATATATTGGAATCGGCTAGTTATATTGAATTTGCATTAATTCAGATTTTAGGAAATCCGATAACGAATGAGCGAGGGGCGGCAGTCACTTGGTCAAATGATACCATTTTAACCAACGCTGATGATTCTTATATACTTCAAAAAGTATCCCAAGGAACAGATAGATTCATTGACGAGTATTTGCGAGTGAATGTCGAAAGTTGTTAAGGGTCTCTCTTAGTATTTGAGGATGGGTAAACAAGTTTATAACCCCCCTTATACTGCTTATTAAAATCCATATTACTAATTAACCGATTCTGTATTAACCTTTAATTCAAATTAGAATTTAATTTGGTTATTGATAAGGAAATCGTTTGTTGGTGAGGATAGATTTCGTGTTGCAAAAGTTGAAATATGTTGTTGTTATTATCATACCAGCATATATTCTAGAATGGATTATTGAATGGATAACAGATCATCCCGGCTATATCCGTGCGGGTTTGGAATTTATTACTTCTGGTTTGATATGGCTATTTCAGGAACTTATACTGAGACTTTTTGTAGAAGGTATATATGTCAATTTCATACAACCAATTTTTAATTAAAATAAAAAAAGGACTTCCGGGGAAGTTCCGTGTTGATTGATTTATTGAGGGTTGGTTTTCACTAGTGTAGTGGGGGAGTTTTGGAATTAAACGATTAACCGATGGTCAAGAGGCTGTATACTTAAGTATATAATCCCCAATTTTTTGGGTGATAAATTAATATCTCAACCAACAAAGGCTCTTTCAACCACGAAATCAGCCGGTGAACTGTTCGAACCTTCGACGAATCCCCTGTCAAGAAGAATATCCTTCATGTCCTTGAGAAAGCCCATGGAACCGCAAATCATGCCTCTATCTCTTTTTGGATCAAGGTTAGGTAAATTCAAGTCATCAAAAATTTTACCGGATTGTACAAGATCAGTAACCCTGCCGATTGTTGCAAACTCTTCCTGTGTAACTGATGGGTAATATTTCAGCTGAATTTTGGCCTCATCTCCTACCAATGGATCATCAAGTGTCAGATCGTAAAGCTTTTTACCATACTCAAGTTCGGCAACTTGCCTGCAAGTGTGGGTAAGAATGATATTTTCGAATTTCTCGTAGGTCTCTGGATCCCTGATAACGGAAGCAAAAGGTGCAATACCTGTTCCTGTGGAAAACAAATAGAGGTTTTTACCATCAATGAGGGCATCATTGACCAACGTTCCGGTTGGTTTTGGTCTCATCAGGATTGAGTCGCCTATCTTGATTTTCTGCAAATCCTTGGTCAAGGGACCATCTGGAACCTTGATCGAATAAAATTCCAATTCATCATCCCAACTCGGGCAGGCTATCGAATATGCCCTGTAAATCGGCCTTTCAGCATTGGGAAGTCCGATCATTACAAACTCTCCCGAACGAAAACGGAAGGAAGTGGGGCGGGTAATCCTGAACATGAACAACTTGTCAGTGTAATGCTCTACTGATACCACCTTTTCGCAAAAAACCCCTTTAGGTATGGAAATTGGTTGGGATTTTACTGAATCTGCAACGACCATAGCAGGAATGACTCCAATTTAATTTCTTTGTCAGCAAGAGCTGTTCTAGTTCCTGGAAATATTCCACAATAGGAGCTAACGAATAAGAAATCTGATTAGATTATTTTTCCTATCGTGATATATCAGTTGTAGTAATGAATTAGGGAAGCAGGCCAGATCTTCAAGAATGGCAATTTTTATTGAGAAAGAAAAATGGGAACTTCAGAAAACAAACTAGTTATTAAAAACATTGGGATGATCCTGTCCGGAAAATTGGAACAACCAATTCTGGATGGAGATTGTATTGTTTGTATGGACGGCAAGATTTCCGATATTGGTTTTGAGAAAGACCTAGACACCGACCAACCGAACCAGGTGGTAGATGCCAATGGAGTTACGATTTCACCTGGATTGATTGATAGCCACATTCACCCTGTCGTTGGGGACTATACCCCCAGACAACAACAACTCCACTGGATCGATTCTACCCTTAATGGAGGTGTAACTACCCTGATTTCTGCTGGTGAGGTCCATATGCCCGGTAGGCCCAAAGACATAGTTGGACTTAAGGCCATGGCCATAGCTGCCCAAAGATGGTATGAAAACTTTCGCCCTTCCGGCGTAAAGGTTCTTGCCGGTGCCCCGGTAATCGAGCATGGCATGGAGGAAGAAGATTTCAAACAATTGTCAGATGCAGGTGTCAAATTATTGGGAGAAGTAGGCTTGGGATCTGTCAAGGACGGCCCCACTGCCAAAAAAATGGTTCAATGGGCCAGAAAATATGGCATGCAAAGTACCATTCACACCGGAGGTCCCTCAATCCCCGGTTCAGGTCTTATAGACAAGGATGTTGTGCTTGAGGCAGATACAGATGTAATTGGTCACATTAATGGTGGTCATTCTGCTTTACCGGACGACCAAATAGTCTGCTTGTGTGAATCCTGTCAACGTAGCCTGGAAATCGTGCACAATGGGAATGAACGTGCCGCAATATTAACACTAAATACGGCCAGGGAACTTGATCAACTGGACAGGATTATTTTGGGTACCGATGGACCGGCTGGATCAGGTGTTCAACCACTTGGGATTCTGAGAATGATCGCTTTGCTGTCCAGTTTCGGAAATATTCCAGCTGAAATTGCATTCTGTTTTGGTACTGGAAACACCTCTCGCAACAGGAACTTGGATGTCGGACTGATGGAGGTCGGTTATTGTGCAGATTTCGTACTAATGGATCAAGCCCAACATTCCCCCGGAGACAATATTCTGGCTTCCGTAGAACAAGGGAACCTTCCAGGTGTTGGGATGACCATCATAGACGGAATTGTCAGATCTCAAAGAAGCAGAAACACACCTCCAGCCAAGAAACTTCCCCAAATTATCTGAAGTTTGATCAGGAGAACTGAAGAAATCTTAATTTTTGTCAGGAATGATGAATGATTTCAAAAAAAATCTTGTTATTCAGAGAATGCTAATCAAGGTTGAAATATTTTATAACATTTGTTATAACATCTTGAAAATTAGGAGATGATTATGACACGTTTGAAAGTTACAACAGTTGGCAATTCTGTAGGTGTCGTACTTCCCAAAGAAGTGCTTGCCAGACTGCGTGTTGCAAAAGGAGACATGCTTTATACTTCTGAAACCCCCAATGGCATTGAATTGAGTGCATATAATCCAGCATTTGCCGAACAAATGGATACGGCTGAAGCAATTCTGCGTGATAATCGTGATGTGCTCAAGAAGTTAGCTGAGTAATGGCGGAGCCAAAGTGGATTCTCGATGAAGTAGTAGTTGCTATCCATCGAAGGCAAATCGCTGAACATGGCGGTATGGATGGTGTACGTGATAAAAGGCTGCTCGAATCTACTCTTATCAGGCCAAGAAATTTATATCACTTAAGCGACCCCAAACCTTACTTAGCTGAAATTGCTGCTGCTTATGCCTATGGCATTGCCCGCAATCAGGCCTTTGTTGATGGGAACAAAAGAACTGCCTTGGTTATATACCTTCTTTTTCTTAAACTTAATGGTATAGAACTCAAAGCTGATGCTTCTGATAAATACAAGCCACTTATGAAACTGGCATCTGGTGAACTGATGGAAGCAGAGTTAGCAAGTTGGATTGCTTAAAACTCAGAATCCACATTTTAATGAATTTGTAAAATTTATATCTTTACTCAGAACCATAATTTCTGAAAGTACAGAAAGTTCAAGCAAGACATAGAGATGTATGAAATTGGCAAAATTTCTCCATTCAATACATACTGAAGGTCACAAAAATGGCTGGTTCCTTTTGAATTCAATTTTGTTCTGAACGGCATTTTAACCACGTTGCTGTGTAATAGGGATTTTCCCCACATGAAAATGTTAGTACACTGCTTACATCGCGGTTAACTCTCAAATGATCTGTTTTATCTTTTTTTGCGCGCCTATTTAGGCTCGAAGAAATTATTTCATCTTCCAAAAGGTGTCGTGATGCCAGTCGTTTAAGAAGTTCTTCGAGCTGGTTTTCAGACAAGAAATGATGAGGAATCTCTTTCTTGAATATTTCATTTAGGCTGTCAAATCCTTGGATACACCATTTCGCTTTCACGGTAATTTCCTTTTTTCTATTATTTTTCTGAATATTGTCTTGATCTATTATTGACAGGTTTGACTTGTATAACGGATCAACCTTGATCGCCTTAAGACATTTGCAACCAACTGTCTGAACTAGACCGAAACCGCCTTATCGGAAGAACTTAATTGCCTAAATTGCAGGGCTTAAAATGAAGCAAGACTACAATCAGGGTTTTGACCTTTGTTATAACCTTTTTTCTAATTCCTTATCAAGAACTTCCAATCTCTTCATGCAATCTAGCAAGTTCCGCCAACTATGCAGAAAAGATCCACGGTTCCACCAATTGTTGTCCTCATCGCTGACTCCGGGATGAATAAAAGTGCCTTCAATCAGATGATTAGGATTTTCAATACAAGCTTGAGTAAACTCCCAATCAATGTTAAAAACAAGATCAAACTTATCTACAAATACATTAAGCTCATCAAGCAAACTTCCATCGTTGCCTATTTCCAGCAATTTCTCATTTAGATTAGCCGTTTGTAGTTTTTTTCCGTCAAACCACTTACATTCAACCATGCCATTTTTTAATTTACTAACTGTCATGTCTGGACCACCAGATCTAAGCTTTACAACATTTCCTACATTGATTGTATCTGTCATTTCATACCTTCATTTTATCCACAAAGAAAAATTTAAATCCTCTCTTCAATTAACTATTCTGACAACAAATTCCTCAATTTAGTTTACAACTAGATGAAACTAATCCCCATTCAATTAGCAACTATGAAATGTATGTGATCTTGCTAATTGAGGCTGGTTTTTGCTGAAATTTGAATGGATTTGAATTGATATTGTAAAAAATCCATAATATTGAATGATCTTGAATTCGAAATACGGACTTTTGAAAATTATGGAATCTCTGGAAAATGAATAAAAAGAGGTTACCATAATTAATTTCCTTTTCCTATGATGGAGGGGTAATTTGGGAATGAAAGGATTGATTAATGGATACTGAAATGATGGCCGAGGAGTCATTAGTGCAGGAAAATCCAAAAAATTCCAATGCTTATTCGTCAAAAAATTTAGGAGTAATAGTCGAATGTGTTGATAACTTGGAGTTTATGGCAAAGCTCCCTTCTGGTCATTTTAAGTTGATCGTTACATCACCCCCTTACAATCTAGGCAAGGAATACGAATTCAGGACTCCCCTTGATGATTACTTGAAACAACAAGAAAAAGTGATAGCAGAGTGCACCAGGGTGCTCCATCCCCAAGGTTCTCTGTGTTGGCAAGTAGGAAATTATGTATGGAAGGGAGAAATTATCCCACTTGATACCGTGCTATATCCCATCTTTCGTCAACACCAACTAAAGCTACGGAATCGGGTCGTCTGGCATTTCGGTCATGGTCTCCATTGTACCAGGCGTTTGTCCGGACGCTACGAAACCATTAATTGGTGGACACTAGAGGATAATTACACTTGGCACCTCGATCCTATTCGAATCCCCGCCAAATACCCAGCAAAAAGACATTTCAAGGGACCCAACAAAGGTAAATTGTCTAGTAATCCGAAAGGAAAAAATCCATCTGATGTTTGGGAATTTCCGAATGTTAAAAGCAATCATCCAGAAAAAACGTCACATCCTTGTCAGTTTCCGGTAGAATTGGTAGAAAGGTTGGTACTTTCTATGACTGATGAGGGGGATGCCATATTGGATCCGTACATGGGGGTCGGATCATCCATCATTGCTGCACTGAAACATGGAAGGGTTGGTTATGGTTGTGACATTGTACCGGAATATGTGGCCATTGCTCGTCAAAGGATCAAATCTTGGGAAAAGGGTGAGCTAAGAACCCGTCCAATGGGTAAACCGATCTATAATCCAAAGATGCCTAATGGAGGGCATAAATGAAAATTGTTGAAAAATATTCTCACTTGAATGGTGAAGAATATCTCATTGTTCATAAACCCCAACTTTGGCAGGAAGTGCAGGATACTATTCAAAAGGTTGATGCTGGAGCATGTAGAACAAAAATATCAAAGGAAAGAGATAGACTAGGAGAATTGATTTATTCCCCACCTGGTATAAACAAGGCTTTCAAGGAAGAATTTGAAAGATTGGGGTGGAAGGAACGACGCAACAACTTCTGGGTTACTTCCGATACAAAGCTGCTACGTGGTATTTATGATCTACCCGAAAAGGAACAGAAGAAAGAGATTGAAGCCAAAGGTCTAACCCCGATCAAATCTTTCAACCAGACTGATTTTATCAAGGAAAGAGTGGCAGTTGAAGTGCAGTTAGGTAAGTATTCATTTGTTGCTTATGATCTGTTTGTCAAACACCTGAGTTTCTACACTTCCAATATCATCGATGTTGGAATCGAAATCCTTCCAACTAAAGAACTGCAGTGCATGATGTCCAGTGGGCCTTCCTACTATGAGCGGGAGATTTTAAATGTTATTCGACAAGGCCGAGGTGTTCCTGCTGTACCGCTTATCTTGATAGGTGTTGAGCCATAATTAAGGCTAAAGTAAAATATACAGGGTCAGAAGTTTGACAGTTCACAACAAATGACAAAGACTTCAAATCCCTGATCGGCAAGACTGGAATTCCGGGTAATCTTCAATTAACCGATATGGTTTATAGTTTCGTTAAATTAAGTGTAATTGTCATTTAAACTGAAGCCAGACTAATGGGATTTTGGATGGTTTATTCCAATAAGGCTAACTCAATTTTTATCAATTGTTTTTGTGGGAAATTTTAATAACCATCATAAATAGTAGGTATTAATTCGATATTTTTTCGCTTTATTGAAATCGTACGCACATGACAATCAGAGAAGCAAAGGCCCTTTTGGTATCATATTCCTTCCCATTGGATAAGGTTGTTCTTGCATTCATAATTCTATTCCTTGGGATTGCATTATTCGATACCGAACAAGTTCCGGAAAGTATAAGATTCTTATTAGCATCGCTAGGGTTTATCTTTCCGTTTCTGGTTTTGTCCGTTGTTATAGCCGGGGGTGCAAAAGCCACGGGTCTGGATCAGCAAATTGCAACTGTCTTTGCTGGACATGCAAGGAAAATGATAGTTGCGGCAGCAATTTTTGGTGGACTCTCACCTTTTTGTTCATGTACCGTAATTCCGCTGATAGCTGGTTTGTTACAGGCTGGAGTTCCCTTGGCGCCTGTCATGGCTTTTTGGATTTCCTCACCCCTTATGGACCCCGAAATGTTTATCCTTCTATCGGCGGTTCTCGGTATTGAATTTACGATTGTCAAAACCATAGCAGCCATCGTTCTTGGACTGGGTGCAGGCTTTACCACACATGCTCTGGTTCAGCGTGGTCTGTTTACCAATCCCCTGCGTGAAGAAGCAGTAACCGGGTATAGTGGTTGTAGCCCTTCAACCAGAAGCAACAAAAAAATTGTTTGGGCCTTTTGGAAAGATGATGAAAGGAGAGACTCCTTTATTGCAGAATCAAAAACTACCGGATGGTTTCTTTTCAAATGGTTGACACTCGCATTTTTGATCGAAAGTCTCATGGTTGCTTATATACCACCTGAATTTGTTGGCAATTATCTTGGGGCCAACAGTGAATGGTGGTTGATTCCAACTGCCGCCGCCGTTGGTGTCCCAGCCTATTTGAATGGATATGCCGCAATCCCGATGGTTGGAGGTCTTGTCGATATGGGAATGTCATTGCCAGGAGCCCTGACTTTCATGGTCGCAGGTGGCGTCAGCAGCCTTCCTGCCTCAATGGCCGTTTTTGTACTGGTCAGGCGCAATCTATTTGTCTGGTACCTGATTTTGGGTTTTGTTGGTTCAATCCTATCAGGATTTGGATATCTGATATATCTGCAATTTGTTGGGTAGATTACACCCCTTAATCTTTTTTGGAATCAAGGCTATCTAAGCCCATCCTCACCCTTTGCGTCCTTGGCCTCAAGTCCTCCTACTCTAGGGAATGGTCGCCCGCTGTCGGTAACTGCTACTGCAACCATAATCTCATCACCCTTGGGGGCATCACATAGCCTGACTTCCATACCGTCAAAATGTGATCTTACATAGGCTGCATCCTTATGCCCTAAGGGGATATCGAGGGTTTGTCCCATGGAACCCATTTTCTTGGTCGAAGGTACCAATGCTGCTCCTTTGGAAACTTCCTTGCGCAAGGGTGCTCCCAGTTTGGGATGAAGAATAGCAGCTGCATGTTCAAGTTCACCCGACTCGCCAACCATCGCTGACTTGCCATAACTCTCGGCTTGTTCTGGATTTATACCCAATGCCCTTACAGATCTTTCACCCAACAAACCTCCCAATTCTTCTCCAATTTCAATCAAATCCGTCAAGTCTTCCTTGAATTGCCCGGCTAGAGGATTCGAAATTACTGCTATGGCAGCCGCTTTTCGTGTAGGTGGGGATACTTCCCTACCCATTTCCAAATGTGTTTCCTCAACTACGACAGCAATTTTTCTGATATTGGCTTTCATTACTTTCTCCTCAAAATTTTACCCGGTCAAATGTTGGAATGATGGCCCTACCAGCCTGAATGAATTCTGCAAAAACATGGCAACAGACTTGATTTTACCTTCATTCAAAAGTTCTTGTGCAAATTGATTACCTCTTGTCAGGGCCAATTCAACATCATGAGAATCCAAATTCTCACACGCTATCACGACATTCTGATTTATCAAATCGGAATCATCAGCAATTTCTTCCGCTGGCATTCTGGTGATTCCGGGATGTTCAGGGATATCAACATGATTCGCAATCAAGGTCGCCGCAACATCAGCATCACTGGCATTACCGGCAAGAACCGTTACAGAATCCGCTATCCCCATGGATAAGCTTCTTCCACCTTTCCCACTGGTCGCAATACCGCCAATTTCCAGACCGTCACATAATTCGATTTGACCTAATCCGGTATTGTTCAATTGCTTGATATCCACGGTGAATTTTTCTCCCCTGCCCAAGTAAATGCTGATATCCCCTCCATTGTTGACATATGCCTTGGTCAGGGTCGTATCATTGAGCATGCAGGAAAGTATCTCATCTGCAACAGCACCGGCTACTGCAGCCATTGGGGTAACAAATACCCTCCTAGCATATGGCCAAGTGGACTTGTACATTCTCCTTGCGACCTGACCCTTGGGTGAATTGAATACCGAACTGATGGGAGTTTTCAACAATGGTAGTTCTGCAACCAACTCATCGAGCACACTCTCGAACTTTTTTGTTGCGCTGGAATAGGCTTTTCTGACAAAATCCTGTTTCTTTGCTTCAGCCTTGATAATGAGATCGATTGGACCATGATGCAGGTGAAGCCTGTCTCCACCGATCATCGTTGCTGTCATCGTCATGGCATGAAATTAATAAGATATTCAGACCAGTCTGATTTCAGAATTCAGCACACTTTCAATCGGCTGAACATAATCCAGATGGCCTCCGAGATTCTTGTAATCGTTATAGCTCAATGTGAATTCAATTGGTGCAACCAAGGCTGGTGTTGGAACATACCCAAATGAATTGTCCGGCATTTCTGCAACATCCACCATGAAGGTAATTCCACCTCCAGGCCAGACATAAGCTTCGACACCCCCACATGTCACCTTGGTTAGGGATGATTTAACCGACCGGGTCAAATGAACAGGATTTTCAGTAACACCAGCCCTTAGAGAACCTCCAGCCCCACCCATAAACAATACCGAGCAAACTGAAGGTTCACAGTTTTCGGCAATCCTGTCGGTCGATACCCGCAGATCCGAAGGTATCCTGGTCTCTTGCGGTTCAAGATTTTTATCCAATTCGAAGTAGGCCCACTGCTCACCGGTTGTTGAAACCATCAGAAGGCGCAATCCCGGCCAGGCAATATTTGGATCAATCCTTTTGATTATGCTTAGTGGTTCGGTGATGTTGGTGCCTCCCCAACCTGTACCGGGTTGTGCAACCTTGAAATATCGACCAGGAGTGGATCTCCTACCAGTAACTCTGATGCCTGTTGGTTTCATGTTCAACTGCTTTCCGCCTTCATGTTCGGTCAGTACACCGGTTATGTGATCATCCACTACGATCACCTCATCAACATGAGGATACCATTGCTTGGCAAACATTCCGATCGCTGCAGATCCACAGCCAATCCTCATGAGGTTTTCCGTTTCGCCATCAATAATGGGAGGTTTCCCGGCCTGGATGGTCAATTCCGCACCATTCTCAATCGTTATCTCCAAGGATTTTCGATTACATATCCGCAAAAGGCTGTCACAAGTTACCCTGCCCTCCGGTTTTGATCCACCCGTCAGATGTTCAACGCCACCAAGCGAAAGCATTTTGGAACCATATTCACTGGTTGTAACATGACCAATTGGCTCCGATTTGGCAAAGATTGTGGCCTTTTCGTTACCAATATAACGGTCAGTGTCTATTTTGACCTTGGCTCCACAATAACTGAATATGCCTTCGGTAACAACAGTCACCATATCCACACCCTCAACCTCTTGACTGACGATAAAGGGAGCCGGCTTATAGTCGGGATAAGTAGTTCCAGCACCAATGGCTGTGACAAAGGGTCTCTTGGATTGTACCAGATCTCCGTCCCATTCATTCCCACCTTCGGTTTGAAGAAACGGTACGGTTCTTCCACTTTTACCCTGGATATTTTCAACTACTGTCAAGGGATCCAGCCGAACGAGATTTCCTCCATGGTTTGCATACCTGTCACAAGCACCAACCCTTCCATCACTTATGTAACACATGACCGGACATGCATCACACCTGATTTTTTCTTCTCTCGTACGGGATTTAGAGGTCATTTTCAGAGTCCATAAGTGCTTTCAGTACCCTGTCTGGACTGGCAGGTAATTTTCTGATTTGAACGCCAGTTGCATCAAATATCCCATTGAGAATAGCCGGTGGTGTTGGGATAAGGGCATGTTCTCCCAACCCCTTTGCCCCAAAGGGACCGCAGGGATCCGGAACCTCCACGATAATGGTTTTGATTTCAGGGATATCACCAATTGTTGGTATCAGGTAATCGTGAAGATTGTCTGTTTTACCCGGTATGAATTCCTCCATCAAGGTCATTCCCAATCCCTGGACCACCCCTCCATGAACTTGCCCCTCTATCAGCATTGGATTTATGGCTTTGCCAACATCATGGGCTGCTACAATCCTGACAACCCCTACCTTTCCAAGTTTCCGATCCACCTCAACCACAGCCAGATGTGCGGTGTACCCGTATTGGGCATAAGGTTCCCCTTGGCCATTTTCATCTAACGTAATGGTTGGTGGGTCATAGGTCTCCATGGCCTTGAATACAAAACCATCATCGTCTGATGATAAGGTTGCCAAATCCAGAGTTGGCTCGTTTGGTTCTTCACCAGCACTTACAATGGTTCCTTCAATTTTCAGGATGGAATCTTCCGAAACATTCAATTGGCGTGTAATCTGTCGTTTAAGTGCTATACCACAAAGTCTGGCAGCATTGCCTGAGACGAAGGTCTGTCTTGAACCCGAGGTTTTCCCGGCATCCGGGGTTAGGTCAGTGTCAGCATAAATCATTTCGAACTGTGCTTTTTCCATACCCAATGCTTCCCCGAATATTTGTGGAATAACCGTGTTTGAGCCCTGCCCTATGTCAATTGCCCCCTGATGAAGAAATACCGTTCCATCGGACTTGATGCCAGCCTTGATTGTGGAAGGATTCGAGAGTGCCGTATTTCCGCAACCATACCACCCTGAAGCCACTCCAATACCTCGAACCAGATGATGATTCTTATGGGCATCGTTAAATTCCCTGACCCTTTTTTTCTCTTCTGCCCAGTATGGTCGCAATGCCTCCAGGCAAGGCTTAATACCAACCCCGCTCTCAAATATTTGACCACAACCATTTGGCAAACCGTCATCAAGGGCGTTTTTGATACGGAATTCCAAGGGATCCATGCCAATCTTCAGAGCCAAATCGTCCAAAAGGGCTTCCAAGGCTGCCGTGGCTTGAGGCACCCCAAATCCTCGAAATGCACCCGAAGGAGTGGAATTGGTAAGAATTGCCTTGGTTTCAGCCAGATAATTTGGAACATAGTATGGTCCCGTGGCATGAATGGGAACACGATTGATCACCGCCGGTCCCCATGATGAAAACGCACCAGTATTGAACTTTCCCCTAAAGTGTATTCCTTGTATCAATCCCTCATCATTAACACCCACCTTGATTGATAATTCGGCGGGATGTCTTTTAGTTGTGGATAAAAATGATTCCTGTCTTGTATAGGCAATTCTGGCCGGTTGGCCTGTTTTCAGGGTTGCCAGAGCCAGATAGGGTTGGACTGACAAATCCAGCTTTGCTCCAAAAGCTCCGCCCACGGCTGTCGGAACCACCCTGATTTTCGATTGATCCAAATTCAGGATTTCCTGCAGGGATTCCTTGTCCATGAAGGTCGATTGGGTACATGCCTGTATAACCAGCTGCTCCCCATCCATGAATGAATATCCCGCTTCGGGTTCAATATAGGCATGTTCGACGAATGAAGTCGTAAACTCACCCTCAGCTACAAACTCGGAATTCTGCAACCCATTTTGATAATCCCCTCTCTTTACAAATCCTCTACAAAGAACATTTCGATCCCTTCTCGGCAACACCTGGTGGATACCTTCCTCTTCGGCATCGTCCATATCCATAACCGAAGGCAATTCGGTCCAGGTAATGGGGAAATCTTCTACCGCAAAAGAATTGATGAACTCCGGAAAACCCACGATAGCCGCTACGGCTTCCCCTTTGAAGCGTGCTTCATCATCGGCAAAAACCGGTTGATCAATAAATCCCGGAAAAATCCCGAAATGATTTACTCCTGGTATATCACCATGGGTTAGAATTGCTTCTACTTCAGGATTATCTTCAACAAAACCATCAAGATCACCAAAATGGAATGCAGCCCGATTATAGGGGGACCGAATTACCTTGACCATCAACGTATAAGGAGGAGCAACATCGTCACCGTATTTCATCAACCCAGTAACTTTGTCTTTGCCGTCCAAATGCCTTACACTCTCCCCTATGGTTGGAAAACCTGAAAGTTGAGTTCTAGTTTCAGGATCGTTTCCATTTACACCGAGGACTCCGTCAATGATTTTTTGATACCCTGTACATCTGCAAAGGACACCGCCAAGATAATCTCTAACCATTTCTTCTGTAGGTTCTTTTTCGGTTTCCAAAAGCCTGTATGCCGAAACCATCATTCCCGGTGTACAAATCCCGCATTGGGAAGCACCATGCTTTTGGAATGACCCGGCTAGTCGTTGACCCAGTTGCGTATCATTAACTATTCCCTGAGCTGTCAGAATGGATTTACCTTCGACCTGTAATGTTGGTGTCAAACAGGCACAAACGATTTCTCCATCTATGATAACGGAACATGCTCCACAATCTCCGGCGTTGCAACCTACCTTGACGTCCCGAACGAGCAATCTTTCCCTGAGACTTTCGGAAAGTCTCTCAGCCGGTTGAACATTGGTGACAAAAACCTCACTGTTGTTTAGGGTAAACCCGAGATCAACACCAGAATAATATTCATTCTGATTACTCATGTTATCTCCAAGCTTTTACCTATTGCATCACGAATGGTGCTTTGACATAACTCCCTTACTGCCGACTGGCGATATTCCGAGGTGCCCCTGATATCTGTTATAGGTGTCAAGCCGGTTAAATCCTCAACCTCAACAGGAATGTCATCCAATATATCCCTAGCCCTAAGGCCTGTCAATTTTTTCTCCAGGACAGGCATTCTTCTGGCAACAGGGGAGCAAGAACCTACTGCAATGTTCAGGAATTCAATCAATCCCTGGGGAGAAATTGAAAGAGTTACAGCAACCATGGCGATGGAAATGACAAGATACTTTCTGCTACCCAATTTGAGAAATGAACTGGTAGTATTATTCCTGGTTTCCGGGACCCAGATGGCAGTAACCAATTCATTTGCACCGAGGTCAACCTTTCTTGGCCCAAGAACAAAATCCTCAACATTCACCAATCGGGTAGAATTGGCAGATTGAACTTCTACCATTGCCTCCAGGGTAAGCAGGGGTGGAATACCATCAGCTGCAGGTGAGGCGTTACATATATTGCCAGCTATCGTTCCCGAGTTCTGAATCTGTATAGAACCAACTTCCCTGGCTGCTGCCTTTAGCCCATCAAATGCCGGAGGAAATGGATGATCAATTATCTCAGTCCAGGTTGTTGAACCCCCAATCCTCCATCCGGGAGTTGATTTGGTAATTCCAACCATTTCATCAACCTTACTGACATCGACAATTCGATCAGGTACATGCCCATTCTCCAGGCTCGGATAAAAATCCGTACACCCGGCAATTACCTTGGCCGGTACCTCCATTGATGCCAATGCTGAGGATAAATTTTCTGGAAATATATGAACCAATCAGAACTCCTTTGTTGCAAAATTAACCAAAAAATATTTCTTTAGGAATACTTTTACGATGAAATTTCCTCCAGAATGAGTATTTAATATTATGCTGCATTGCAGAACTATTTGAATTTGGATATTTTCAATACGTATATTGTGAACATGGATAACATGACAAAAAGAGACAAACCCTGGATAATCAGAACCTATTCGGGACATTCTTCGGCCAAGGATTCCAATGCCCTTTACAAGGCAAATCTGGCCAAGGGGCAAACGGGTCTTTCAATTGCCTTTGACCTACCCACCCAGACCGGTTATGACAGTGACCATGTTTTATCCAGGGGAGAGGTGGGCAAGGTGGGTGTTCCCATCTGTCATCTTGGGGATATGCGTACACTTTTTGAAGGGATACCCTTGGAGCGGATGAACACTTCAATGACAATAAATGCGACTGCTCCCTGGCTATTGGCACTTTATATCGCCTTGGCGAAGGAACAGAATACCGAACCTGGCGATTTAAGGGGAACCGTTCAGAATGATCTGGTTAAGGAATATCTGAGCAGGGGAACATTTATCTTTCCACCCGAGGAATCCTTGAAACTGATGGGTGATGTTGCGACATACTGTTTTCAGAATATCCCCAAATGGAACCCGATGAACGTATGTTCCTATCATCTACAGGAAGCTGGTGCTACCCCGGTTCAGGAATTGGCCTTTGCCTTGGCAACTGCAATTGCCGTACTCGATGAAATCCAGCCACAGGTGTCCCCAGAAGATTTCCCCCAAATCGTTGGCCGCATTTCCTTTTTCCTTAATGCAGGTATTAAATTCATCACCGAAACCTGTAAAATCAGGGCCTTCGTGGAGTTATGGGATGATATTTGCCTGAACAGATACAAGGTGGAGGACCCAAAATACAGACGTTTCAGATATGGAGTACAGGTCAATAGCCTTGGACTTACGGAGCAACAGCCGGAGAACAATGTTTACAGAATCTTGTTGGAATTGCTTGCTGTAACACTTTCAAAAAATGCTAGAGCAAGGGCTGTTCAGCTTCCTGCCTGGAATGAAGCTCTCGGCCTGCCCAGACCTTGGGACCAGCAATGGTCATTGAGGATGCAGCAAATTCTTGCTTACGAAACCGACCTTCTGGAGTTTGATGATCTCTTTGATGGCAACCCGGAAATAGAAAAAAAGGTCGAGGAAATCAAAACCAAGGCCTTGGCTGAACTCAAGCAAATTTTGACCATGGGTGGTGCCATAAAATCAATTGAACATATGAAAAGACGGCTGGTTGAAAGTAATGCCGAGAGAATAGGAAAAATTGAATCAGGTGAAACGACCCTCGTTGGGGTAAACAAGTTTGTAGAATCCGAACCTTCACCTCTAGTTGATGGTGAGGAAGTATTCCTGACTACAAAGGAAACCGCAGAAGAGTTTCAAATCGCATCACTGAATGAGTGGAAAAATTCCAGGAACAGTCGTGCCGTATCAAAGGCATTGAAGGATCTGGCTAATGCGGCAAGACTAGGCGAGAACATAATGCCAGTTTCAATCAAGGCTGCCCAAGCAGGTGTAACCACCGGTGAATGGGCCCAGACATTGCGCGAGATATATGGAAACTATCGGGGACCATTGGGAATTACCAGCACACCATCCAATAGAACGGAAGGATTGGTTGAACTCAGAAGTGAAGTGGATAGGGTTTCTGGGGAGCTTGGAACCAGAATTAAGGTATTGATTGGCAAACCTGGACTTGATGGCCATTCCAATGGAGCAGAACAGATTGCTGTCAGGGCCAGAGACATTGGTATGAAAATAGTATACACGGGTATACGTTACACAGTTGATGAAATAGTTGATACCGCTCTAGAGAAAGAGGTTCATTTAATCGGCCTGTCTATTCTCTCTGGCTCGCATTTATCACTTGTGATCGAATTGGTGGAAAAACTTAAGGAAAAAGGTGGCAAAAATATCCCCGTCATTTTGGGTGGTATTATTCCTGAGGAAGATCGTGAAGACCTGTTAAAATTAGGTATTTCAGCAATTTATACCCCCAAGGATTATGAAATAAATTCCATAATGCAGGATATTATTGA
>VYFX01000085.1:39281-70689 GCA_009842205.1 Paracoccaceae bacterium
GATTAGACACCAAGTGCCTGTTTTAATATGACTGGGTCTTCTTCTAGACTAGGTTTATCAAGAATCAACCGATTCCGACCATTTTCAATAATTACAACCCGGTTGGAGAGTTCGATTATGGCCTCAAACTTTTGTTCCACTAGCAGAATAGAAACGCCTTCCTTTACCAATTGCTTGGTAGTGGCACGGATTAGTTCAACCATCGATGGTTGCAAACCTTCTGTGGGTTCATCCAATAACAGGACCTTGGGTTTTAGACAGAGGGCACGGGCCATTGCCAACATCTGTTGTTCGCCACCCGAAAGTGTCGAGGAAACTTGTTCCAGCCTTTCTTCCAATCTAGGAAAGAGATTAAATATCCATTCCAGGGTAGATGCTTCCTCGCCCTGCGTTATCAAACCAATTTCAAGGTTTTCACCCACTGTCAGTTCTGAGAACAGACGACGTCCTTGTGGGACCAAAGCAATGCCTTTCTTTGGGATCACGTGTGCTGGTAAACTTCCCAGCATCTCACCATCCAATGTAATGTCTCCAGATGAAATGGGTAATAACCCCATGATTGCCTTGCAGAGGGTTGTTTTCCCAGCACCATTTCTGCCGGCCAGACAGACAATTTCACCTTCACCTACCTGTAATGAGATATCAAAGAGGACCTGCAGTGGTCCATAGGATACATTGACTTTGTCAATGATCAGCATCAGGTTTTTCCCAGATAGGCAAGTTGGACTTCCTCATTCAATCTGATTTGGTCTGGGGTTCCTTCGGCCAGGATTTCACCAAAATTCATGACCGTGATAAATTCAGCAGTTGCCATGACCACATCCATATTATGTTCTATGAGAAGGATCGTAGTTAATCCTGCCATTGATTTTAAAATAGTTATGAATTCCAATACCTCGCTTTCTGCCAACCCCTGTGTGGGTTCATCAAGAATAAACAAGGAGGGTTCTTGCCCCAACCCCATGGCAATTTCAAGCAGCCGCTGGTGGCCATAGCTTAACTCCCTAACCTCACTATTAGCCCTGTCCAGAAGTCCTACTTTATCGAGAATGGAACTTACCTGCTCAAGCACATCATTGGGTTTTAGTTGACGGTTCCTTCTAACTGCTAAGGCGACATTTTCATGGACCGTAAGTTTTGAAAAAACCGACGTAATTTGAAAGGTATAAGCAATACCAAGGCATATTCGCTTATGAGCTGGTAAACTGGTAATATTTTGATCAGCAAAGTAGATTTCTCCTGTGGTTGGGGGAATTCTTCCACTTATCATGCCTACGAAAGTTGATTTCCCCGCACCATTGGGTCCTATCAAGGCCCTGATTTGCCCCTTGGATATATCAAAATCAACATTCCTTATGGCCTGGATACCTCCAAAGTTCTTTGACAAGCCTTTGGTCGATAAGTGACTTATTGGAGCCAATGTGCCATTCTCCTTTTAAGTTCACCTGCCAATCCCTGGGGAGCAAATAATGTCAGAAGGACAATAACCAATCCAACTATCAACAAATACGCACTGGTATAGCCACTGGAAATATCAATCAGGTAAAAGGCAAAAACAGTTCCTACTAGTGGCCCAATCAAAGTACCCGCTCCACCCAAAAGGACCCAGAGAAGCGGCAAAATGGAATAATGTACCTCGGCAAAAGCCGCTCCAGCATAACCAAAAATCAGGGTATATGATGCTCCAGCCAAACCGCAAATAACTCCGGAGATGATAATGGCAATAAATTTATGGACCCAAACATCATAACCAAGCATTTTTGCCCTTTCTTCATTTTCACGGATGGCTACGAGACATTTACCGGTTCTGGTCCGAACAAAAAGGGTCAGGCCAAGGAGTACCACCGCAAACAAAAATAGGGATGCAAAGTATTTACTGGTCGGATCAACAAAATTTAACCCGAAAAGGGTTCGGCCATGGGTTGAGATTACAAAACCCTCATCACCACCCGTGTGTTCCCCAAAAAGCAAGACGACCAGATAAAACACTTGTGAAAACATCAAAGTAACGATCATAAAGGCCACACCTTTTGTTCGCAGGGTCAAAACACCAATACTCATCGAAAACAAAAACGATATTACCAAGGCAAACAGTAACCCTTCAAAGGCTGAAAATTTCCAAAGCTCCACTGAAAGGCCATACCCATACATACCAGTGGCAAAAAACATTGCATGACCCAAACTAAGCAGGCCGGTATATCCAAACAACAGATTGTACCCCATGGCAAAAATGGCGAGAATCAGAATACGGGCAATAATGCCATCATGGTAGTCCGAAACCAGAAAAAATAGTAGGGCAAGGAAACCAACAACCCCTATATTCAAGGCAAGATTCTTGTCATTCACTGTTGATTCTTCCCAAACAAGCCGTTAGGACGGAAAATCAATACAAAAACTACCAACAGTGTGGCTACGATTTTAGCTAGGGTCGGAGAAAAAAAGACCGAGATCAGCCCATCACTCATGCCAATCAGGATGGCTGCCAAGATGGTCCCAGGAATACTCCCAAGGCCACCTACGATTACAACAATGAATGATAGTAGTAGTGGTTCACCCCCCATTAAATAATGAGCCTGCCGAATTGGGACGATTAGAACCGCACCAAGGGCAGCCAAGCCTCCGCCAATTCCAAAAACAATAGCATAGACCCGTGATACTGGAATACCAAAGGCAAGGGCCATTTCGCTGTCTTGTTGTGTTGCCCTGATCAACAAGCCATATTTTGTTCTAGCCAATAACCGAAGCAATATCCAAAGCAAAACAATTGCCGCTAAAATGACAGCCAATTTATAGGTTGTGATACCAAAGCCCCATGGCCAATAGATCTGCCATCCGGATTCCCCAAGTTCAATCCATGGTAGGGCAATCCGGTGATTGAATGGAGGTTCCACAGGTCGGGCATCTGGCCCATAGGACATCAGGGTGGATTGCTGGATCAGATAAAGTAATCCGATGGTTGCGACGATGGTTCTTTCTGGATCGTAATCGAGTCTATTCAGTATCAATCGATCAGCCAAAGTGGCCAGAGAACCCACGGCTAAGGGGACCAATAGCAAGGCTGTGATAAAGCCCACAGTGGGATTTAGACCAAGGTTCCAGGTGATAAACCAGGTAAATACTGCTCCTAGCATGAAGAATTCACCGTGTGCAACATTGACCACTCGCATTAGGCCAAAGACAACACTCAAACCCACGGCGGTTAATGCTATAACCGCCGAGGTCAGTGCACCTTCAAAAAGGGCTATTATTAAATATGGACCGAATTCCATAATGTATTGGAATTCAGCGTAAACCGATCAGAAGGATTGTGAGGTATAATCAACTTCATCTGGATAAAAGGTATCTTCAATGGACGTAGCATGGGCCAAATTAAGGCGACCATTTTCCACTTTGGTGATATATTGCTGTCCGAACACCTGATGAGTTTTACCATTGAAAATTTTCGGTCCCTGAGGATGTTCTTCCGATGCAGGGATTTCACTCATGCTTTCAACAGTTTCGATGAGTCTCACACGAGAAGCCTGATCACTCTTGTAATCAGCCATGGTCATGGCTTCACGTAACAAGAAGAGAGTTTCCCAGCATCCAAACATATGGGCATAGGTTGAAACATCTCTGGAATCGGTCACGGAGGCGCCATTTTCGTCACATCCTACAGCATCACGGTAAGCCTGATCAAATGGCAAGGTATCTCCCTGGGAATATCTTGGCATACCTTCCCAGAAATAACTGCCATCGAGGAACTCTAATCCCGGGCTGGTCATATCGACAGCTTCCAGGCTGTCAATGAAGCCAAATAGTGTCGGTCCCTGGCCACCAAAGAATTCTCCAAGTTCCTTGACAAAGGTAAGTACCGCAGGTCCAACCATAACATGGTACAGGACTTCGGTATCTCTTGGGATTTTTGGAAAGTACTTGGAAAACGAGGTTTCAGTGGGTGGAATGGCGATTTTTTCCAATATCTGGCCACCATTTTTTTCCATTGCAGCCGAAAAATAATCGCGATGATCGTGCCCAAAGGCAAAATCAGGAAAAATCATGGTCACTTTCTTCCCTAAATTTCCACTGACAAATGGAGCCATGGCTTCCACTTGGCTTTTCACGTCTGTAATGCAAGGTTGCAAGGTATATCTATTCAACATCCCACTTGCCACATGATGGCCTTCCGAAACCACAAAATAGGGCATTTTTAACTCACCTGCACGAGGAGAAGACCCTATTACAACATGACTAAACAGAGTGCCAAAAACGACATCACAGCCATGTTGAACGGTAAGTTTTTCAACTACTTCGGCACCTCTTTTGGGGTCGGTACCATCATCTTCGGCAACCAATTCGACTTGACGGCCCATAATTCCTCCTTCACTGTTAATCCTTTCAACAGCTGCAATGGAGGTTCTTTCATACCATCTTCCATAGGCGGCACCTATACCAGTCCTATGCACCTGAAAACCAATTTTTATTGGTTCAGAAGTAGAAGCTTGTAGATACCAACCAGGTATCGTACTTGATACCATGGCGGTTCCACCAATGGCACCAACAGCTTTCAAAGCTGATCTCCTTGAAATCCCTGGTTTAATTAGTTTTACCTTCTTCATTACTATCTCCCTATATTTCATCCAAACGAGCAAATTATTACTCAACTAAGAGTCATACAACAAAAACCAATTTTTAGGCAAGTTACTGGTAGGCTAGGGTAGAAAATAACTAAACACCACGTGGTGAGGAAAGTAACCAAAGGCTTAAGGTCGTGTATAGTATCATCAGTACAGATATGGGAATCAATGTATACAAAATGGCTTTCCTTCCTGCAAAAAGCCTGGTTACCATAACGTGGCAAATAACGACTGATAGTACATGCCCACTAACTATACAGATCCCTTGGAAAAGCCAAATTGCCCTTACGGAATAATAGGTATTGAAAAATCCTGTCGTTACGAAATGTGAATCTAGACCAAAGTAATTGGCTCCCACCGAAAATGGATCTGATAACCCCACTATGGCATATTGAATATTAACCAAAAAGGATGGGAAATAGTGGGCCATATGATATCCAAAGGCGATGGGAAATAGTGAAAGGGCAAGTACAGGGAATATGTTGACAAAATTTGGGCTTTGCCTTGAACTAACAAGTGATCTACTTATCCAGACCCCCAACCAGAGGCATGCCGTAAACATCACCACTAAAACCAATATAGCACCGAGGATACCCAAAATGGTTGGTAATATGACGGCAGACCTTCCAGGAAATTCCAAAGGATTAATACCAATTGTTGACAGCCACCAGAAAGTCTCATTCAAACCATCAAAACTGCTTGTAGCAAGAGCAACCAAAACAAAAACAGACTGCGAAAACGTGGGTTGCCGATCCACAATAAGACGGGAACAGGGAAAACTAAGTCTCAGTTTGTTCTCCACTAAATACAATGGTGAAATCCTGGCCAGAAAACCGAACAAAATTGTGAAGCACTCACCTCTTTCAAACCAAACTTTCTCACCAAATAAGACCAAACATATCATCGTATACAGCCAATAACCACCTGCAAACATGGCCAATCTTGCTGGTTGATCAGGGGCTGGGTCAGCTAGCAGAAAAGCAACAAAACAAATATATGCAATTATGGCTGGCCAACTCCCCCACCTTTGAGGAAGGTTGAGAACTGAGGCTGGCAGGTAAGGTCGTAAAAAGAGGTTATAGAATCCACTCCAGGGATTCAGAGATGACCAAATATTGCCCAAGATACCCTGCAAGGTAAAAATAATCATCCACCAAATCGTCCAGATAAATACTGGAAGTAAGTTGGTTAGAGGATTATTCGTTCCAAATAATCCAGAATATATTAAAAATCCGAATAATAGGGTTGAAACTAAAGAAAGGGAATTTTGATATTTAGCGGGAAAATTAAACCGGAAGAGTGGCACGGAAAATGAACAAAACTTGTGGGAAAAACCTTCGGGAATTATAAAAAGGAGGATAATGGTTAAGAGGACTATGATCACTCCAATCGTTGAGTAAATCTCGGTTGGTAAAAGCAATACAAAGGATTGTTCTGAAGCATGGGCCATAACCTTGGGGGGAAATAGCAAAATAACCAATATTTGAAGCATGAACCCGAACATGCCTGCACGCTTGTTTAGTATTATTCTAATCATTATCCAGTTTGAATTGCCTTTAAGTGGATCATTGGCCATTCCATTTGACCAAATAATTTCGATAACCTTCTATTGTTTGACAAGCGTACATAATAGCCAGAAATGCACCCAATTAACAATTACTGATTTTGACTGCTGGTGGTCATATGGTTTAGAAAATTGAGACATTCTTGTTTAAACTTAGAATGGAGTGATTCTAACCAAACTTAGAGCCTGTTCCATAAGTCGAAAAATGTAGCAAATTCAATACATTTTCAGAAAAAATCATTTTGGTTCCAAATCAGTCCTGACATTCAGGTCAAACAGCATCATTTTTATTGTTTTTGTGACTTATGATTCAAGCTCTGAGTGATAGGTGGATTATACCTGTCTTGACTATATTCCCATTCAAGTCAACTATTTCAACTGAAAAAGCAGTTAGTATTAAATATCCGCATCCTAAAATCACCACTTATATTTAGGGTGAATCAATGGCTAGTTTTTACTTCCCCCTGAATTCTTTCACCCTTGAGCATTACGCGATCTGATAAGTAACAAGAATACGAACACAGAACCGATGGATGTCGTGACTATCCCAATCGGCATCTCCTGTGGAGCGAGCAGGAATCTGCTTATGATATCGGAACCTGTCAGCAGGAGCGCACCTACTATAGCAGCCGTTGGTAACAGATCCCGGTGTAGTGGGCCAACAATACCACGGGAAATATGCGGGACCATAAGCCCCACAAAGCCAATCACACCCGCAACTGAGACGAACACTGCCGTTGCCAAGGCTGAGAGAAAAAACATCAAGAATCTCAATCTCCGAACCGGTACACCCAATGTAATGGCAGTTCGGTCACCGGTCAGGAGAATGTCCAGCCAACGATTTCGATAAAGTGAATAGGTTAGAATCAGGAGTAATCCAATAAAGACCAGTGGGAAGGTCTCCCATCGTGCGAGCCCCAACCCTCCCAGCATCCAGAAAATGGCTGAATGCGCCGCACGATTGTCACCATAAAATATCAGATAGTTGGTAATGGCAGAAAATAGAAAAGATACAGCCAATCCCGAAAGAATCAGTTTTTCGGGAGCGCTCGTGCGTAAACCATGAACGAGTGCCAGCACGATTCCCGAAGCCACAAGACCACCACAGAAAGCCGCCAGTGGTAACGTCCAGAAACCTAGAATATCTCCAGTGATTGTGATTACAAATACAGCTCCAGCTGCTGCACCTGAAGAGAGACCGAAAAGAAACGGGTCCGCAAGATCGTTTCGGGTCGTGGTTTGAAGAATGACACCAACAATGCCCAATCCAGCGCCGATTATTGCTGCAAATAATGTTCGAGTAAGACGCAGATCAAATACAATTCGATGTTGTAAGGTCATTTCTCCTTCGGTCAGCCCCAATCCCAATGAGATACCAACCAAGACATCTGAAAGTGATATGGGAGTTGTTCCATAGACGATGGACACCATTAGCAGAGCGACCAGAATAGCCACTCCAAGAATTGTTATTTGTACTGATCGGCTCAAATCAGTTGATCTCAGAATGCATGGCCTTGGCCAATTTTTCAATCGCCTCAATATTGGCTGGTCCCGGTGTCAATTCCTCGTAACGCAAACCAATCCAGCGATTGTTTCTGACAGCATCGGTCAGCGACATTAGAGGATGATCCTGCAAAAACCGGAACGTATCATTGGCTCCATTGCCTGTCTGGTAATCAAGCAGGATAAGAAATTCAGGATTGGCACTGGCAACAGCTTCCCATGAAGTACGTCCCCAACTGGTTTCCAGATCGTGGGTAACTGACTGGCCACCTGCAGCTGAAATCATTGCATCGGGAATTGCAAACTTTCCTGACGTAAAGGGAGCATCCGCCGGACCATCCAATAGAAATACGCGGGGTTTGGGTAAATCCGCGGTTTGTTCTTGAATTGAAATCAATTGACTTTTCCAGCCAGCAACTAGAGCCTCTGCACGGTTTTCGACCCCCATCACTTTCCCCAATCTGAGAATATCATCAAAAAGGAGATCCATGCTGGCTTCCGGCCGATTCTTGTCCAGATGTACACAGCTCTCGGTCAAAATCATTGTCTTAATTCCAAAAGGCGCAAGTGTATCAGGAGTGACTTCTCCACCAGGTCTCATGCCATAATACCAACCTGCGAAAAATATGTCGGGTTCAACAGCTACAAGGTTCTCGACTGTCGGATATTTTGGTGCAAGTTCAGGGATATCCCCACGCAAGGCATTAAATTCCGGACTTGCCTTGTACCAACCGGTGATTCCTGTCAATCCAACAATCCGGTCCTGCAGTCCCAACGCGAATGCCATGTCAGCCATGTTCATGTCATGGACAACCAACCTCTCGGGAGTTGTTTCAAATACAAGTGGTTCACCGCAATTGTCAACTGTTTGTGTTTTCGCGGCAGTAACAAAAGTCAGGATAATGCATAGGAGATAAATCAAGTATGATTTTATCATGGATTTCTCCTTTGATTAGAAATTTTGGTGTTCCGAATATCAATAGCCGGGATCATGCGACCGTTTCGGTAAAAACACAGATAGTCGACACCGAAGGTTTCACGTACACGCTCAGGCGTCAACACCTGGTTAACTGGGCCAAATGCAGTCATTTGGGCAGAATGCATTAATGCGACATGGGTAGCAAAGACAGGGATCATCACCAGATCATGAATGACCATCACAACAGTGATTCCAAGGTCAACAACCAACGACAGAATCCGGCTCTTTGCATCTGGATCAAGATGATTGGTAGGCTCGTCGAGAAACAGCAGGAATGGATTCTGGGCAAGTGCCCGAGCAATATGGGCACGTTGCCGTTCACCGCCTGATAGGACTTCAATTCGCTTATCGGCCAATGACCTCAATCCCGTCAAGTGCAAAATTCGATCCAAGTCAGCTCTATGCTCCTCAACGGAACGATCAGCCCAGATCGGGACCTGCCCCAATGCAACGTAATCGCGTAGCATCAATAACCCATCCGGCTGTTCCTGCTGACTGACAACAGCAATGGTACGAGCACGCTCGGGTGCCGACATCTGTTTTATGCTACGGCCCTGAATCAGGACATCGCCTTTGGTTATACCCCTTATACCACTGAGCAAGTTTAACAGGGTTGTTTTGCCAGCCCCATTTGGTCCAGCAATCGCAAGAATGGATCCTTCTTGCAGATCAAAGGACACATCCTGCAGCAGGATAGTATCTTTGAGAATATAATTAAGATTTTTAACAAACAGCAATGATGAGGTCATTCAGATATCCTCAAACCATCGTTTCGCGATTAAAATCCGGTTTATTTGTACCCAATACCCCTGACAATATCGTGTTTGGAAATTTCTCACTAAAAATTGCATGGTTCGATGACCCACCTTCATGATTTACTTAATGTTATAATATAACACTTTAATCCAATTTACAGTAAGTTCAAGAGAACAAGGTGAGGAATTGTACAGTTATCATCAAATTTACCAAATCCATTGTGATCCGGGATAATCCTCCCAAACCTCTAACTCTTACTTTCCCGTAAGGGATCGAATATTTCCTTGGAGATAGGGGATGGAGCTATTGATAATCCGTTCAACTGCTGGCCCATCCCGGAACACCCCGTCCGGAAGACAAACTTTGATGGCAGGTCTCCTGACTCGTGTGTTTATTCCCTTGTACCTTCCCAACCTTGGTCAGTGGTTTCCACAAGGGCACTTTTCACTTACAGTTGCGGGGACAGTTACGGTCTTGGCACCTAATGGTTACACCTCACCGTATTCCCTATTAATCCCAGTCTTATGACTTTTCGGGAACCATCAGAAATAATTATTAGGATAAATCAGGATTTTGTAAAGTGGAATTTGAAAATATTTTGGGCACTTGAACCCTGGAATGGTCAATCAGTGTTTTCTGTCGTAATGTTTTTGATTTCATCAAGAGATACCGTATCCTTATCATCATCCAGAATATCGTCAACATCATCCTCGATGCCATCTTCAACATCATTATCATCCTTCATTGCAGCATCATCGCTACTATCAAGTTCAAGATCAATACCTTCCTGATCCCTCTCATCAGGGATAACATCGTCCTTGAAAAAAACCTCCAGCTGATAGCCACAATTCGGGCACTCGACAGGGTACCGCTGCATGTCATAAAACTTTGTACCACAGCTATCACACCGATGCTTTGAACCCCAAACTTCCTTTGGCATTGAATTCCCCTTAATATTGATTTGGTAGGTTGTTGAAATAGTATTACTAGTTGGAAATACTAGGCATGTATGGCACCATCACCACAAGCAAGTGCAGCCTCCTTTACCGCCTCAGAATATGTGGGGTGACCATGACATGTCAAGGCAATATCTTCAGCTGAGACTCCAAACTCCAGGCCGAGGCATACCTCTTGAATCAAATCCGAGGCTGAAGGGCCAATGATATGACAGCCCAGAATTTTATCTGTTTCCCGGTCAGCGAGCATTTTAACGAAACCATTTGCCTGGAAAATCGACTTGGCCCGGGCATTGCCCTGAAATGGGAACTTGCCAATTTTGTAATCCACACCCTCTTCCTTCAATTGCTCCTCGGTCTTCCCGACCGCGGCCACCTCCGGTTGTGTATATATGACAGATGGAATGACATCATGATTGACATATCCCTTCTTGCCTGCAATTTCTTCAGCAACCGCTACCCCCTCATCCTCGGCCTTATGAGCTAACATTGGGCCTGGGGTTACATCCCCAATGGCATATATTCCCTTGATATTGGTCTGAAAAATCGAATCTACTTCGATCTGTCCTTGTTTGGTCAATCCTATACCGAGTTTTTCCAGGCCCAGACCATCCGTATAGGGTCTTCTACCAGTAGAGAGAAGAACAATATCGGCCTTTATGGTTTCCATCTTACCGGTTTTTCTGATCTTGAATTCAACAGTATTGGCCTTGCCCTTCTTGGCAACAGAGGTTACTTCCACTCCCAACTTGAAATCCATCCCCTGCCTTTTCAGTATTCTCTGAAGGGTTTTGGATACTTCTGCATCCATGCCGGGTGTAATTCCATCCAAATACTCCAGAACCGTGACCTTTGATCCCAGTCTTGCATAAACCGAGCCCAGCTCAAGACCAATGATCCCTGCACCAATAATGACCAACTCCACCGGAATGGAAGATAATTCCAATGCTCCCGTGGAGGTGACCACTGTTTTTTCATCAACCTCCACACCTTTCAGGGAGCTGGGTTCCGAGCCTGTTGCGATTACAATGTTCCTGGTTTCAAAGGTTTGATCTCCAACCCGTACCTTGCCAGGCTCAACGATTTCCCCCTTGCCCTTGATCCAGTCAACCTTGTTCTTTTTGAACAGGAATTCTATGCCACCGGTGTTGGCATCAATTGTTGATTGTTTGTAGGACAGCATCATGTCCCAATCTATTGAAGCGGAATCGGTTACAATGCCAACCTTCGGAAAGTTATGAATTGCTTCATGGTATTGGTGGGATGCATGCAGGAGGGCCTTGGATGGTATACACCCTACATTGAGACATGTTCCACCGAGAGTTTCCCTGCTTTCGACACAGGCTACCGAAAGGCCTAACTGACCAGCTCGGATGGCACAAACATATCCACCCGGACCACCCCCAATTACAATTAAATCGTAAACAGCCACTGTGTTTCCTTTTCTAATTTCCAAACATGTTCAAAGGTAAATGGAATCAGTCCATAATCCAGGTAATAGATCCCCTCAAAATGGATGATTTAAATATCAAGCAACATTCGCCTAGGATCTTCAAGAGCCTCCTTGACCCTGACCAGAAATGTGACAGCCCCCTTACCATCCACGATTCGATGGTCATAGGAAAGGGCAAGGTACATCATCGGCCGGATTTCAATTTTCCCGTCAACGACAACAGGCCTGTCCTGAATCTTGTGCATCCCCAGAATACCCGATTGGGGAGGATTCAATATTGGCGAAGACATCAGAGACCCGTAAATTCCCCCATTGGAAATAGAAAATGTTCCTCCTTGCATGTCATCCAGAGTCAACTTGCCATCCCTGGCCTTCTTACCATAATCGACAATGGCCAGTTCGATATCGCCAAAGCTCATATTCTGAGTGTTCCTGATTACGGGTACGACCAATCCTGTTGGTGTTCCCACTGCAATTCCCATGTTTACATACTTGCGGAATACAATATCGGTACCATCAATTTCACCATTGACTTCCGGTACTTCCAGAAGTGCATTTGAACAGGCCTTTACGAAGAAGGACATGAAACCCAGCTTGATGCTGAATTTTTGACTGAAATCTTCCTTGTACTGCTGGCGCAGTCGCATGATTTCAGACATGTCGACTTCATTATAGGTCGTTAGGATAGCTGCCGTATTCTGGGCCGCTTTCAACCTGCTGGCAATGGTCTGCCTCAATCGCGACATCGGAATGCGCTCTTCCAGCTCGCCAACCGGTACTGCAGGCTGTTGGCTTTTCATGGAAGAAATATCCGTCAGGTTAATGACATCCTGTTTCATGACACGCCCATCTTTACCCGTTCCTGATACAGCGTCTCTATCTATACCTTTTTCAGCCATTATCCTTTTGGCAGATGGTGCATCTTCAGGTGCTTTTTCCCTTTGGGGTTGAATCTCGGGCTGGGGTTCGGGATCCTTGACAGTGGTTTCCTTGGGAGCAGGTTTGGAAGTTCCTTCGGGAATACCTTCGCTCAACATGGCCAAAAGGGCATCAACAGAAACATCCTCTCCCTTGTCTGCTACAATTTCAGATAAGATACCACCTTTTGGTGCACGAACTTCAATGGCAACTTTTTCAGTATCAAGGTCACAAACAACCTCATCCTGCTCCACGACATCACCGGTCGACTTGTACCAATTTCCAACAGTGGCTTCAGTAATACTTTCGCCCAATGTTGGTACCCTAATTTCAATGGACATAATTCAAATCCCTATTCCAAGGCCTTATCAATTAATTCTTGCTGTTCCTTGCGGTGTTGTTCCAGCAATCCGGTGGCAGGTGAGGCAGAAGCCTGTCTGCCAACATATTCCACCCTTTTTGTTTTTGCTTTTATTCGGTTCAATACCCACTCCAGATTGGGTTCGATAAATGACCAGCTTCCCTGGTTTTTGGGTTCTTCCTGACACCATACCATTTCTGCCTTCTTGAACCTTCCCAACTCGGCAATCAAACTTCTAGCCGGGAATGGATAAAGCTGTTCTATCCTGAGAAGATAAACATCATCGATTCCCCTCTTGTCCCTTTCATTCAGCAGGTCGTAATATACTTTTCCAGTACTTAGGACCACCTTTCTGATCTTGCTGTCCGCAACCAAATTGGTATCTGAATTGCCCTTTTGCGCATCATCCCAAAGTACCCTGTGGAAGGTTGTACCCTCATAGAAATCTTCCAGATTGGAAATCGCCATCTTATGCCTTAGCAGGGACTTTGGTGTCATCATGATAAGGGGCTTGCGAAATTCCCGGTGCAATTGTCTCCTCAGTATATGGAAATAGTTGGCCGGGGTTGTACAATTGGCCACGATCCAGTTATCTTCAGCCGATAATTGCAGAAACCTCTCCAACCGTGCTGATGAGTGTTCGGGTCCCTGTCCCTCGAATCCATGCGGAAGCAGAACAACCAATCCCGACATCCTCAACCATTTCCTTTCACCCGAGGCAATGAATTGATCAAAGATTATCTGGGCACCATTGGCAAAATCTCCAAATTGTGCTTCCCACAATACCAGGGCATTCGGTTCCGTTAATGAATAGCCGTATTCAAAACCCAATACGGCAAATTCGGATAGCATTGAATCAATAACTTGCAATGATTTTTGATCACCTTCCAGGTGATTGAGGGGATAGTATCTCTCCTCCGATTCCTGATCGATGAAAGCAAGATGCCGCTGGCTGAAAGTACCCCGGGTACTGTCCTGACCGGCAAGCCTGACCGGATATCCTTCCAGTAGCAAACTGCCGAAAGCCAAGGCTTCTCCGATGGCCCAATCACACCCTTCGCCCGTTTCAAACACCTTCTTTCTACCGTTCAGAATTCTCTTCAAGGTAGGATGAATATTAAAGTCATCGGGATAGTTGGATAACCCCTTTCCGATTTTCTGGATGACTTCCTCCCTGATGCCTGTTCGTCCTCTTTCGTATTGTTCAGGCAGGGTACGAAGATGAGACCATCTTCCATCAAGCCAATCAGCTTCATTGGGACGGTAGGAATTGGCAACTTCCAATTCGCTTTCAAGTTTTTCCCTGAATTTGGTTTTCATTTCGAAAATATCATTTTCGGGAACCAGGCCCTCCTGGATCAATTTCTTGGAATAAATCTCAAGGGTGGTTTCATGCTTTCTGATGTTCCTGTACATCCTTGGTTGGGTAAACATGGGATCATCACCCTCATTATGACCAAACCTGCGATAACAGAACATGTCAATAATAGCATCCTTGTGGAATTTCTGGCGAAATTCCGTGGCAACCTTGGCGGCATGAACCACTGCTTCGGGATCATCACCATTGACATGAAAAATCGGAGCTTCAATCATCATGCCGATATCGGTGGGATAGGGTGAGGACCGTGAATAAAACGGGGCTGTAGTAAATCCAATCTGATTGTTGATTACAAAATGGATGGTTCCACCCGTTTCATGACCGTCCAGACCGGATAAGCCGAAACATTCGGCCACGATACCCTGACCGGCAAAAGCAGCATCACCATGAAGCAAGACCGGTAACACCTTTGTGCGGTCATGATCTTTCAACTGATCCTGTTTGGCCCTGACCTTGCCGAGCACAACAGGATTGACGGCTTCAAGATGCGAGGGGTTGGCAGTTAGTGACAAATGGACATTGTTGCCATCAAATTCGCGGTCCGAGGAAGCACCCAGATGATATTTGACATCACCTGATCCCTCAATGTCTTCCGGTTTGTAACTTCCCCCATGGAATTCATGCAATATTGCCCTATAGGGTTTGCCCATAACACTGGCAAGTACATTCAGACGGCCCCTGTGGGGCATGCCTATGACAATTTCCCTTATCCCCAAGGAACCACCACGCTTAACGATCTGTTCCATTGCCGGAATCAGGGCTTCACCCCCATCAATGCCAAATCTCTTGGTTCCGGTATACTTTACATGGAAAAACTGCTCCAGACCCTCGGCTTCAACGAGCTTGTGAAGAATTGCCCGTCTTCCTTCCGAGGTAAATTGTATTTCCTTCCCGTAGCCCTCGATTCTCTCCTTGAGCCAGCTTGACTGTCCAGGATCGGATATATGCATGTATTGCAGGGCAAAGGTGCCGCAGTATGTCCTTCGGACCAATTCAAGAATCTGCCGCATGGTCGCTGTTTCAAGCCCAAGGACATAATCAATGAATATCGGCCGGTCCAAATCATCTTCTGTAAACCCGTAATTGTGAGGTTCAAGTTCGGAATGCGGTACATGATGATGGAGCCCAAGGGGATCCAGGGTGGCTATGCGATGTCCCCTTATTCTATATGCCCTGATCACCATCAGGGCTCGAATGGAATCCAGGACTTTCTGGTGAATTTCCTCTTCGGAAACGCCCATCATTCCACCCGAGGCGATTTTTGCCCTGAGTTTGGTTTCTATGTTGTGCCCGAATGCCTCGATTTCCGATTGCCATTGACCATCCAGGGCTGAAAGGGTTTCAGTGCGGGGAATGTAGGGCCAGTTGGATTTGGTCCAGGAGGGTGTTGAGCCATTCGGGGTATCCTTGGAACCCGTGGCATTGAAGTAATCTCTCCAGGTTTTATCGACTGATTCGGGATTGGTATTGTACTTTCTTTGAAGCAATTCAATGTATTGAGCATTCCCCCCTGAAAGGAAACTCGTCGAATGTAAATCCTTGTTGGTTATTTTCTCGGCCATAATATCTCCAAGATCAAGTGAAGTTCAGATTTCGATTAACCCTTGATTGCCTCCATTACAGCTTCACCAAGGGTTGCAGGGCTATCGGCGATAATGATTCCAGCCTTCTTCATGGCCTCGATTTTATCGCCGGCACCTCCCTTGCCACCGGATATCACTGCACCGGCATGCCCCATTCGTCGTCCCGGGGGTGCCGTCAGACCTGCTACAAATCCGGCGATGGGTTTCCTTCTGCCTTTTTTTCCTTCGTCAATAATATATTGTGCAGCTTCCTCTTCCGCACTACCGCCGATTTCACCAATCATGATTATTGATTCAGTTTCATCATCGGCCAAAAACAACTCAAGCGCATCAATATGTTCCGTTCCCTTGATCGGGTCACCACCGATTCCGATGCAGGTTGATTGTCCCAAACCTATATCGGTCGTTTGCTTGACAGCTTCATAAGTCAGGGTACCCGATCTGGAAACAACACCAACCGTACCCTTTTTATGGATATGACCCGGCATGATTCCAATTTTACATTCATCCGGTGTAATTACCCCCGGACAATTGGGTCCAACCAGACGGGATTTTGAACCAAGCAAGGCCCGTTTAACCGGTATCATGTCCAGAACCGGTATCCCCTCGGTGATACAGACGATCAGTTCGATTTCAGCATCAATGGCTTCCATGATTGCATCGGCAGCAAAGGGTGGCGGGACATAGATTGCTGTGGCGTTTGCATCTGTACTTGCCATGGCTTCATGTACGGTATCAAATACCGGCAGGTCCAGGTGCTTCTCACCCCCTTTGCCTGGTGTTACACCACCAACCATTCTGGTTCCGTAGGCTATTGCCTGTTCGGAATGAAACGTCCCTTGGGAACCAGTAAAACCCTGGCATATGACTTTCGTATCTTGATTAACCAGAACTGCCATCTATCATTCTCTTTCTTTAACAAAATCCATCAAAGGGATAACTATTTTACAGCCTCGACGATTTTTTGGGCTGCTTCACCAAGATTGCTGGCTGCAATGACATTCAACCCGCTCTCGGCAATTATTGCATTGCCTTCATTGACATTCGTTCCCTCAAGTCTGACGACCAAAGGTACTTCAAGACCGACATCCTTGACTGCTTCAACTATACCGTTGGCGATAATATCACATCTCATGATACCACCGAAAATGTTTACCAGAATTCCCTTGACCTTGGGATCGGATGTGATGATCTTGAACGCTTCAACAACTTTCTCCTTGGAGGCACCACCACCGACATCAAGAAAGTTCGCTGGTTCGGAACCATAGAGTTTGATTATGTCCATGGTGGCCATGGCCAGACCTGCTCCATTGACCATACAGCCTATTTCGCCGTCCAAGGCAATATAGTTCAAATCGTATTTCGAGGCTTCCAATTCCTTCGGATCTTCTTCTGACTCGTCTCGAAGGGCCAGAACCGATGAATTTCTGTAAAGTGCATTGGAGTCAAAGCCCATCTTGCAATCCAGGCATTTCAAGTCACCGCTTTTGGTAACAATCAGAGGATTGATTTCCAGGAGTTCGGCATCCTTTTCGAGAAACAGGCCATAAAGACTCTGGATAAGCTTGACACATTGCCTGATTGCCTTACCACTCAAGCCGAGGGCAGCGGCAGCCCGGCGTCCGTGAAATCCCTGAATACCGGTTGCCGGATCAATCCTGAAGGTTACAATCTTGTCCGGTTCATTGGCTGCAACATCCTCAATATCCATTCCCCCTTCGGTGGAACAAACGAAGGAGATCTGAGAGGTAACCCTATCCAAAAGAATGGCCAAATACAGTTCCCGGTCGATTTCGGCTCCCTCTTCTATATAAATACGATTGACCTGTTTTCCGGCAGGTCCTGTCTGGTGCGTAACCAATGTCCGGCCGAGCATTCTTCTGGCTTCAATTGCTGCAGCTTCGACTGATCGGGTTATCCTAACTCCCCCATCCGAACCGGCATCAGGTTCCTTGAAGGTTCCCTTGCCCCTGCCACCAGCATGGATTTGAGCCTTTACAACCCAGACCGGACCATCCAATTCGGCCGCGGCAGTCTTGGCATCCTCGGCCCTTAGAACCGCCCTACCATCGGCAACAGGTACTCCATAAGCTCTAAGCAACTCCTTGGCTTGGTATTCGTGGATGTTCATTAGTTTTTTTCCTTAATTTTCATTCGGATAGAGTAATATTACAAAAAACCTCATTGGAATGGTAAAATTTCAAGACTTACTTGCTCCAAAAACTTAATGGTTTAACTACCCAACGCAGGATCAATCGAACAGCAGGCATTCAACAGGTTCTTGACAGCGGTTACCGATTTCATGAACAAATTTTTCTCTTCCTCGTTCATGTTGATTTCGATAACCTTCTCGACACCTCCGCTGCCGATTACTACCGGGACACCAACATACAGGCCTGCCAAACCATAATTTCCCTCAAGATAAGCTGCACAGGGGAGTACCCTTTTTTGATCCTTCAGATAGGATTTGGCCATTTCTATGGCCGAAGCTGCCGGGGCATAAAAGGCAGAACCCGAACCCAGCAGATTGACGATTTCGGCCCCACCATCCCTAGTTCGCTGTATGATCTGATCCAGTTTTTCCTGTGTTGTCCATCCCATTTCAACCAAGTCCGGCAAAGGGATCCCGGCAACAGTGGAGTATCTAGCCAAAGGAACCATGGTATCACCATGCCCACCCAATACGAAGGTGGTAATATCTTTCATCGATACATCGAATTCCAAAGACAGAAAATGACGGAATCGGGCCGAGTCAAGAATACCAGCCATACCTACAACCATATTTGGCGCCAAACCTGAATAGTGTCGCAAAGCCCAAACCATGGCATCAAGTGGGTTGGTTATACAAATCACGAAAGCATTGGGAGCATATTGTGCAATACCCTCGCCCACGGCTTTCATTACCTTTAGGTTAATTCCCAGAAGGTCATCCCTCGACATACCCGGTTTGCGGGGAACACCGGCAGTTACGATACAAACATCAGAACCTTCGATACAACTATAATCGTTATTGCCAACCAGTTTGATATCAGATTTGATCACCGGGCAACTTTCAGCAATATCCAGGGCCTTTCCCTGCGGAATGCCATCGACAATATCAAAAATTGCTACATCACCCAATTCCTCCATTGCTATCAGGTTGGCCAAGGTACCACCAATTTGACCTGCACCGATTAATGAAATTTTGGATCTAGCCATAGTATGCCCCCATAATTTAAAGTGTTCCCAGATAATACTCTTGTAAATTTCCTAGTCAATAAAAGGAGTACTTGTTTCAATCGATAAATTATCCCTTCAGCCAAGTTTACTGATTAATGCCTCGGCTTGACGTATGGAAGCATAATCAATCAGCTTGCCATCCAGCGACACCGCTCCCATGCCTTCTTCCTCGGCCCTAGCCATGGCAGCGACAATTTTCCTGGCCTTCGCAATTTCCTCTTCCGAGGGACTCATCACTTCATTGGCCAGGACAATCTGGCTTGGATGAATGGCCCATTTACCCTCACAACCCAATGCAGAAGCCCGATAAGCAGCTGCTTTATATCCTTCAGCATCTGAATAATCACCAAACGGACCATCAATGGGTCGCAAACCGTTGGCCCTTGCAACCACAACCATTTTTGACAGGGCATAATGCCACATGTCACCCCAATGTTCCTGTCTCAAATCATTTCCAATCGGATCAGTCAAAATCACGTAATTCGGATTGGGACCACCGATATTGGTTGTTCTAGCCTGGGTTGAGGCTGCATAATCGGCAACACCGAAATGAAGACTTTCATTGCGGGTTGATGCTCCGGCAATCTCGGCCAGATTTTGCATTCCCAATGCGGTTTCAATAATGAGTTCCAATCCAATGCGATTGTCAAATCCCCTGGCGGTTTCAATTTGAGTTATCAACATATCCAATGCATAAACATCAGAACTTGTTCCAACCTTGGGAACCATGATCAAATCTATAAATTGTCCAGCCTGTTCGACAACATCGACAATATCCCTGTACATCCAGTGAGTATCCAGCCCGTTTATCCTGACTGAAACGGTTTTCGAACTCCAGTCAAGGTCATTCAGGGCTTCAATGATATTTTTTCTTGCCTGGGCTTTTTGATCGGGAGCTACGGCATCTTCCAAATCCAGAAAAATTACATCAGCAGGAGAGTTCAGCGCCTTCTCGAAGAATTTGGACTGGCTTCCAGGTACAGCCAATTCACTTCTGTTAATTCTTGCTTTGGTTTCCCTAACCTCACTAAAACTCATTCTAAACTCCAATCCCACCTGCCAAAGGGTATAATAATCTTGCCAACCAAAAAAACATTTTTCGGGGAGGTCATTTCAGGAATTATTTAGGTGTAAATGGAACTAATAAAACTCTCTAAATTAGAGAAGCCATTTTTTTATTTGTAAAATGATTCTCATACACTAAAAAAGGGAGGGGCCTTTATTTCGACACAGGCTTTCGAGTGAATGAACTGCTTTAACAGTTAGTTTGAGTTTCCCTCAAGCAGGAAAAATTTAGGAAAGATGAATAATACAGTTAACTCAATTGTGGGAAAAATTGGTCCTGATATGGTTTCGGGACTGATCTTTATCGGTTTTTCCCTTTGTTTGCTGTTTTGGCTGATACCTCAGGGAATTGTTGAGCCCAAAAATGTTAGATATGCCGCCCTCTCTCCATCCTACTATCCAAAAATAATTGCCTTTGTCCTGTTAATACTGGGGGTAGTGATCATCATTCAGTCTTACTTCAGATTTGGTAAGAAATGGGGTGATGAGTATGCACTTCATGCTAAAGGATTCCACCGAACCAGTTTATTCATTGCAACACTAATCATATATGCTGGAACACTTAACATTTTGGGATTTGTCCTGGGATCTTCCCTGGCTCTTTTTGTATCCATGATCATTGCGGGTGAAAGGAATTACTGGATTATCCTAGGGATTGCCTTAATTCTACCCATGGCCCTGTATCTGTTTTTTCTGAAAATCGCTCGTATTCCCATTCCAACCGGAATACTTTCTTCAATTCTTGCCGGGGTTTAAATTATTTTTGAGGTCTTAAACCAAGCCTTTAGCCTGATTTTCATTTGGGAAAATCTGGTTTTTTTAGGTATTGGAGTCATCGTTGGAACCATCGTGGGGGCTATTCCCGGAATGACAACCCCAATGGCTGTGGCATTAACTCTACCATTTACTTTCTATATGGCACCCCTCACCGGTATTCTACTCCTATTGGGAGTCTACAAGGGAGGGTTGTACGGAGGATCCATAACCGCTATCCTGATCAAGGCACCAGGTACACCAGCGGCCTCCTGTACAGTTTTGGATGGCTATCCCCTTGCTCAAAAGGGGGAGGCCAGAAAGGCACTTGATATTGCACTTTATTCCTCAGTTATTGCCGATTTCATTTCAAACCTCTCCCTCATTCTTTTTGCGGGTTTACTTGCCCAGTTGGCCTTGGCCTTTGGTTCGCCAGAAGTATTTACCCTGATCATGTTTGCCCTAACGATAATCGCAGGCGTTTCCGATGATCAGCTTCTCAAGGGATTATGTGCTGCTTGTCTGGGATTGATTTTGGCAACCGTGGGCCTCGATTTGGTTTATGGAACGAATAGGTTTATCTTCGGAGAAGTTTCGTTAATGGGCGGACTGAACTTCATACCCGTATTAATTGGCCTATTTGCTCTACCGGAAATAATTTCCTATTACAGTCGTGCTACCCTGAAAAAAGAAAAAAGCATTTTGGCAGGTCAAGGTGCGAAGTGGAAAGACCTTAAACGTTGCCTCAAATCAATTCTCAGAGGGAGTTTCATTGGGGTTATTCTGGGAGCCATACCGGGTATTGGAGGTGCTCCAGCTGCTTTTTTGAGTTATTCCGAAGCTAAACGGAATTCCAAACATCCCGAAAAATTTGGGAAAGGTGAAATAGAAGGAGTTGCCGCATCTGAAAGTGGAAACAATGGAGTTGCCGGAGCTACCCTTATTCCCCTTTTGGCTCTTGGTATCCCTGGTGATATTATCACTGCAATCATTCTCGGTGCCTTTATGATTCATGGTCTGAGGCCCGGACCCATTATGTTTCAGGAGAACCTTGGGATAATTTATGCCCTCTTTATTGGTATAATGTTCAGCTCAATTTACCTGTTTATTGTTGGTAAAATCTCCATCAGATTTATTAGTAAAATTGCCAATATACCCCACAGGATTTTATTCCCCATCGTTTTGGTTTTCTGTGTGTTCGGAGCCTTTGCGGTCAATAACACACTTTTTGATGTTTTCGTGATGGTACTGATGGGGTTTTTGGGATTTGGATTGCTCAAACTGAAAATTCCCCCTGCTCCATTTCTAATTGCCTTCATTCTGGGGCCCCTGTTGGAGGATAATTTCAGGCAATCACTACTTCTCTCACGAGGTGATTGGTCAATTTTCTTTGCCAGCCCAATATGTTGGATTTTCTGGATCCTGGCAGGTGTCGTTGTAGCTTGGACTATCTGGAAGAATGTAAAAGTTGGCTGAATGTTAACCTTTGCGATTATTTCCGATACCCACATTCGTCCAAAAGAAGGTGACCTTTCATCCCCTTTCAAGGTGAATTTATTGGCCAACGGCAGAGCCCGTTATGCGGTTGCCCTGATTAAGTCCCTAAAACCTGAATTTACTGTTCACTTGGGTGATGTCGTACATCCCCTTTATCATATGAAAAGTTACGACAAAGCCTGGGACATGGCCAAGGAGATTCTGGAACCACTTGAGCCCAAGCTGCACTTTGTTCCGGGTAATCATGATATCGGTGATAAAACCATTATGGACTCCCCGGCAAAGCCGATCAATGAAATATCAACCCGTACTTACGAGAAGCACCAGCCGAAACAGAGATTTTCCTTTGAAACAAGGGGAACACTATGTGTTGGAATAAATTCATCCCTTTTTAATTCCAGAACCTTGGAAGAGGAAGAACAAAAGGACTGGTTGGCTCGTACCCTTCACAATTCACAAGCGAGAACAAAACTCCTTTTTTCCCATTACCCACCAATGATATGCCATCAGGAAGAAGAGGAGCACTATGATAATTATGATCCAATAAATCGGCTTTGGTTGCTGGAGCTCGCGGCCCAAACAAGTGTCGATATCATATTTTCAGGACATGTTCACCATTTCTTTTTCAATCGCTATAAAGGTGTTAAACTTTTTTGCCTTCCCTCGACATGTTTCACCCGGCAGGATTACGCTGAAATGTTTTCTACCCATCCCGCTCCAGAGTTTGGTAGAAACGATACCCCCAAGTTGGGGGTCACAAGGGTTGAGATTACTGATGACGGCCCAAAGGTCAGCATTATTGGCACAGATGGGTTGAGTATGGAATCTGGACAGAAACAAATCGTACCCTCGGTTGAACCGAGAAAAACCCCCTTAATACCCCATTTGAGACATGGTATTCATACCGCAAGATTGTTGCCCTATAACGGACCAATGGAGGAATTCAGCAGGAAGGAGGCAAGAAATGATTATCCCTTGTTGAGATTGTTACAATTGGGGATTGAAGTCATTCGGGTGCCAGGAACTGACTTGGCCATTCCCCAAGCAAAAAAGAGACTTGAGGACTGGTGTTCACTAGGTGGCAAGGTGGTTCCTTTCTTTCTTGGCATTCAGGATGACCGGTTACTTAAACAATTTACCAATACTTTTGCCGGTGAAATACGGGCTCTTGAATTTCTGGTGAGTTCACTGAAAGAAATGATTCCCTTGGGGAACCAATTGGGCTCAATTTCTGAAATGAACATTCCCCTTTGGATCAGTAAAATATCCTCATCTTCGGAAAATTTAGATTCCAATTCCCTTTATTCGCATACGGTTTCATCAGGTTTCTACCCTGAAGAATTAACCGCTTTGCCCCCTGAGTGGTCCAAGGGAGGATGGAGTGGGATTGTCGTCCAATGTCCATGGGAGAAAGAACCAATCAAGTACTTCCAAGAAACCCTCCCATACCTTCAAAATTCCGGGATGGATCTGGTTGTGAACATTAGACTGGCTAAATCAAATCCATCTGAAGGTAACTTTTGCCAGGAGGCCATCAAGACCCGAATCGATTACTTTCTTGAAAAATCCAGCCAAAACAAAAACATGCACTTGTTGCTTGATACATTTGAAGATATAGATCGGGGATATAACCCAAGATACGGTTTGATCGACAGGTTGGGGAATTTGCGATGGTCCAAGTTTGGAAACGACTAATCCTTTTCGTTGAAAATCACGGTTTGAAGTTTTAGCCCTATCCTCAATTCTCCTGGAAGATTTCCCAATCCAAATAATCCTGGTAAATCTTACCCCTTGGCTTTTACATCCGGTTTAACTGGTGCAACATAGGGAAGGCGGGCCTTGGCCTTGGTATCAGCCGCACCGGCATTGCGTACATAACGGTGCTCATCGTCAATCCGAGCAATATTTACATTGGTGGGAACACCACCTGTAGCCTTGTGTATGGATAATCTTCTCCTTTGACTTTCACTTATAACCTTTCTTAAACTTACTGGATCCCAACCATCAAGCAGTACATGTTTCAATGACTGCTTTTGTGCTGCATAATCTGGGTCAGCTGACAAATTCCTTACCTCATTGGGATCGTCATCCAAATTGTAAAGTAATTCATCGACCCCTTCCAACCACATGTATTTCCAGGGCCCTATCTTTATCATCCGACTAGGTCCGGTAGACCCATCGGCAGCAAACTCTGAAATAACCGTATCATCTAGACCTTCTGAAGTACCTCCAAGAGATCCAACAAGACTGCTTCCATCAATTTCCATGGAATAGTCTTCAAACTCTTTCCCCGAGGCCAAGTCCATAAAGGTCGGCAACAAATCAACTAGCGAAACATTTGTTCCCACCGTGGCAGATCCAAAATCCTTAGGAGAATGAAAGATCAAAGGAACTTTTGCAGCCCAATCAAAAAAGTGCTGTTTGAACCACATTCCCCTTTCACCCATCATTTCGCCATGATCGGAAGTAAAGATGGTAATTGTACTGTCATCAAGTCCTGTTTCCTCCAAAATGCTTAATAGTTGACCCACTTTGTCGTCGATATAGGAGATCATTCCATAATAACCATGTCGAGCCATTCGGCGGTGCTCATCGGTTACCGTATATTGATCTCTTGCCTGGCAATAATGCAGGTTGCGGGACAGATGATCCATATTGGCGAGTTCCATAGCTGGAACTTCAGGAAGCTCAATGGCCTCATGATCGTAGAGATCCCAGTATTTCTGGCCAATTACAAAGGGGGAATGGGGAGAAGTGAATGAAACCGTCAGGAAAAATGGTCTTTCATCATATTTTCTGGCCAAATCGTAGAGGGCTTGACAACCTGTATAGGCTACCTCATCATCGTAATCCATCTGCAAGGATCTTATACACGGACCACTCTCAATGATTGGGGCCATGGTCAAATTAGTCGGCCTGTAAGTCCTTCCCTTGGACCAATCCACGGTCCAGGCGAAATTTGCTGGATAAATCTCGGTAGTATGGCGTTTTTCATAGCCATGGTATTGATCCGGGCCAACGAAATGCATTTTACCCGTTAATTCGACCCTGTACCCCAGGTTTCTCAGATAGTGGGCAAAGGTTGGCAGGTCTGAAGGGAATTCATTGGCATTATCGTACATTCCGATATCAAAGGGCAATTTCCCTGTATGAAGCGAGGCCCGAGATGGCGCACACATCGGCAGATTGCAGTAACAGTTCTCAAAAAGAACACCCTTTTCAATCAAACGATCAAGGTTGGGGGTAATTACCGTTTTATTCCCAAGTGCCCGCAAGGCTTTGGCCGTAAACTGATCGGCCATTATCAATAGGAAATTAGGTTTGGACTGGGGCATTTGGATACTCAAGGGAGAGGGTTAATCCCCCTCCCTTGAACTAAATTATTCAATACGAAGGCCTAGTTCATTTACGGCATTGTCGAAAACCATATATTGATCACCCACAAAGGCCTTGGTTTCTTCTGGAGACATTATGGAAACAATATTTCCCAATGACCGGGTCATTCTCAGCCAGGCGCGGTCTTCCTTGAGACTATTCAATACTTCTGCCCATTTGGAAACCACTTCATCAGGTAGGTCTGGGGGGCCGTAGATGGCTGACCAGCCAATGATTTTTTCAAGTGCTGAGTATCCAACTTCACTTACCGTAGGAATGTCAGGAATCACTTCCTGCCTTTCGGGCATGGTTACCGCAAGTGCGCTTAACCTGCCTGCTTCAACAGAAGCCAGCACGGCTGACAGATTCTGCCAGGAAAAATCCACCTGACCGGATACCACCGCATTGGCTGCCGCTCCACCACCCTTGTAGGGTACATGAATAAGTTTTTCGAAATCTATTTCCATCGAATCTGCCATAACAGCCGTTGCGAGGTGCAACAAGGTTCCCACACCTGCTGAGCTATAGGACATTTCTTCTCCAGCTTTGAGTTTTGCCTCAAAATCGGCAAAGGAGTTGAGACCACTTTCGGGATTGACAACAAGAACAAAGGGATTGATTTCCAGCATTCCTATGAAGGTGTAATCATCCCACTCATAACCAATGGTCTTATTCATTGCCGGAACCCCCATCTGGCTTCCCACCCTGGCCGAAAGCATTGTATAGCCATCTGGATCGGAGTTGATAACGAAGGTTGATCCGACAACACCGGCAGCCCCTGTTTTATTTACAGCCAATACAGGCTGACCAATGTAACCAGGAGCTGTAGCAGCAATCATTTTACCTGATAAATCGGCAGCTCCTCCAGGTCCGTAGGGGACTACAAGGGTAATGGGTCTCTCAGGGTATTCAGCCAATGCACTCATGGCCAACAATAACGATCCCACCAAACCCACAAGCAGTGATCGAAAAATATTAAATGTAAACTTCATGGTTCCTCCCTATGAAAAAAATGGTCTTAATAATTAAAATCTATTTATGACCGGGTAAAATTCCAAAATCAATACCACATATTGATTGAGATTTTGAGTAGATTCAGAAAAAAAGTGGCTTTTTTCACCCAATTATAGTGGTTAACTTTGACCATAACCGCCCACAAGGATGAGCATGGCCGTTTTCGTATCTTCATTTATCTTTACTAGCCATAGATCCGTTTTGTCCGGTCCAGTACGTCTAATCCCAGCTCATGTAGAAAATACAGCATATCTATGAAAATCCAGTTTTCAGCCAGTCGATCTCCATTTCTGTGATAGATGTCAACAACTCTCATGTGAGCGGTTTTTTCACTCCCCGGAAAGCCCATGAAACCTCCTGAAGGACGCATGGAAAGATTGGGCCAACCAAAGAAGCCTCCAAATTTACCCTCTGAAAAACTGGCGATATGACCCAAGAATTCGATATCCCTCAAGCCTTCACTAAAGGGACCCTGATGCTGGTCCTGATATCGTGGAACCGTGTAGGTTGCACCAATACCTGCAGGTCCAAACCAGATCATGTCTTCATGCCATGTTTCCCTCAATTCATCCAGTGGTGATTCAAGATCGGAACCTACCAAGTCATCAACCATTCGATTGATCAAATCCATCGTCTTTTTTGATTCCTCGGGATCACTTCTCGAATAAAGCAAGCCATCATGGGTAAATGGCCCAGGTGTAATAAACCACTTGCCGGTTTCATTGGGAAATGGATCTATACCCACCTGTTTCATAATAGCCGGTATGTCAAAAAACATGGCTGTTTGTGCGATTTTGCCTTCCTTGACCTCATTGAACTCGACAAACCGTAAAAAGGTCATTTTTCGATTGGGTGGAATGCCAAGCCAACTTTGATCAAACAATCCCATGAGATGCCCCATGCAACAGACCCAATTACCTCCATGGTTCTTCAGATTATTGGTACCGGCAAAAAATATGTCGGGACGTCTCTGAATTGGCCCAATCGCATGTTTCAGGGGATACCAGAATATTGAACTGACTTCATCCACCCCATTGAGTTCATTGAATGGATACATTCCCCGCCAATGGTAATCGTCATGAACATATTTCGACAATACTGCCGAGACATCTTCCTTTGAACTGGCATCCAGTTCCTTGTAAAAATCTCTTACCAGTTGTTTTATGCCCTGAAAATCATCCATGATCATTAATCCTCAATTTTGAATTTTGGAAAGGTTGTTGAGAATGTCATATCCCAACTGTTGAAACACATCGACATGATCAATAATGACCCAATTTTCACTGAGTTTACCATCACGCACCGACCAAAAGTCCGAAAACCTCATTCGCATGGGTTTATTTGTTGGTTGCAAACCCAGATATTGACCCTTGTGGGTTCCAGTAACGAAACCCGTGGCGGCCACCCAATTTTCATCGGCAAACTCGATATCATTTTTTGCATGATAATCAGGAAAGGCCTTGTAAAATGGCTTCAATACCTGATTTTTGAATCCGTCCAAGCCATGAATTGAACCAAAACCCAATGGTCCATGCCAAATCATGTCCTCATGCCAATACCTGTCATGGGCATCAATATCCTGCCTATTCAGCGCTTCGTACATTTCCTGTACTAGTTTCAAGTTGTAATCACGTGACATTTTCTACCCCTTTACCGCACCTGCTGTCATTCCTTCAACAATTTGCTTTTGAAAAATCAATATCAAAAACAGCAATGGAATTGTTACTGATACTGAACCAGCAATTCCATGCATTAACCGTTCCATGCTTCTATTTTGCCCCATGTAATTTCCTAGCGCCGCAGTCATGGTTGTCATATCACCACTCATCAACTGGCTTGCAATAAGGAAATCATTGTATGCCAGTATAAAAGAAAACAAACCGGCTGTAATCACTCCTGGCCACATGACAGGTATGATGACGAGCCTGAAGGCTTTCCATCTGGTACATCCATCAATCATCGCGGCTTCGTCCAATTCTTTTGGGATGCTGCGGAAAAAAGCCCTTAACATCCATATCGTGAATGGTTGGTTAATCGCCACCAGTACAATAATCAAAATTTCGTATCGACTCCACAATCCCATCTCATAGAATATCGGTTTATAGGCTGTTAAAAGGACAACATGTGGGAGTGCCCTGAAGACCAAGGCTGCCACCAGTAGCCAAAACCCCATCCTTCCTCCATAGCGGGCTAGTGCATAACCTGCCAGACAGCCCACAGTAAGGGAAACTGCAACTGTCGCCAGAGTTACAATGGCCGTATTGATACCATAACGCCAAAATTCATCCACGAACCAGACATGAAAGTAATGCTTGAAAGTAACCGGTGCAAAAAGCGTAGGGTTTGATGAAAATGCATCAACTGGTGTCCTGAGGGATATCAGGAACATCCAGAAAAACGGAAACATGGCTAGGAACAACCACAATCCCAAACCACTATTGGTAATCGCCGTAAGAAAAAATGAATTCCGTTTTCTCAATTGATTGCCTTTTGTTCCTTGAAAGTGTGGCGTAATATGGGAATCAGCAAAATCACCACACCAATAATCGTGAGGATTGAATACGCCGCGGCCTTGTGGATATTGTCCTGTACCCCGAGGACAAAGTAAGTGAGATACTGCACGGAATTTGCATAAACGGATGTTCCAAAAACCAGTATCGGTTCAAAGACACGATAGGCATCCATGACATGAATCATTGTGATTACGGCCAACAGGGGGGTCAGATGAGGTATGATGACGTATCTCAATCGTTGCCAAGCGTTGGCCCCGTCGATCATGGCAGATTCCAGTGGGTCTCTGGGCATTGTCTGGAGACCGGCATAAAGAATAATGAAGGCAAAGGGTGCTGCGAACCAGATACCGTAAAGGATTATTAGTATTCGGGTGGATATCTGGTTGGAAAGAAAATAGATTTGACCAAATCCCAATTGTTCCAAAATCACGGAAACAATCCCATTATCCAGAAACATCCAAAATATTGCAGATGAAGATACAATGGGAGTTACGATCATGGGTAAAAGGGAAATGAAAACCAGTGGGCCTCTAAGCCCTTCGGTCACTCGATTAACGGCCAAGGCCACACCTAGTCCTATGATCAATATGGCAGGTGTTGTAAAGAAGGTATAAAGGAGTGTGAACTCCAAGGCACTCCAAAAATCGTAGTTCGAGATACGTTTGTAGACATGGTTCAGTTTCCCTCCCAACCTTTCATTTTGAGGGAAAGGACCTCTGAACGTCTCAACAACACCTTCTATTTCAGAAGCCTCCCTGAGGTTTCTTCCCCCGACATACTCCCAGATGAAAATTGTATCGCCATTTTCATCTAGTACAGGCTGTGGAACGGTTCTGGTTACTTCCCTGGTCTGGCCACCGAAGAGAGGTACTTCGGTAGTGACCTCCCGCAATTCCGTTTTGACATATGATTGATAGACTGAGAGAAAAACGACACCTACCAATGGCAAGGCGATCAGCAAAAGCATTGAGGCCACCGAAGGGGCCACAAAAGCCAGGAAAGTCTTGGCTTTCATAACGGTTTACTTGATTTAAGCCCGGGGAAGTTTCCCTCCCCGAGCAATTGTCATTTAGTTGAGATATCCAGCGTCCCGAGCCGCCTTGGTATACTCCGCTTCGGCATCAGCCAAGGATTGGGCAGCACTTTCCTTACCAGCCAGAAAATCGCCAATGTTGTTACCAATGGCCGAATGGGCCAACCCAGACTGCGGATTCATTGGAAACGGTGGTGCTCCAAGCATAATCGTGTCATTGACCGATTTTGTAAACTTGTTGCTCTGGTAATTGGAACGCAACCACAATGCTACATCATTATGTTGTTCAACAACCTCTGGTCGCAAGGCATGGAGCATGACTTGGAATGCAACCTCAGGGTCACCATCAAGATTCTTGGGAATGACATATCCATCCCACCAGAAGAGAGATGATGGAGCCCCACCATCCTTGGCAGCCGGTGCGGGTGCCAATCCAATTTTACCCACAACGGTACTTTCATTGGGATCTTCAACTCCAGCAGCTTCGTTTTGCCACTGGATTGCCATGGCAATTTCACCTTGACTCAATTGTTGATTGACATTCCCGAAATCATGTGAAAGGGCATTTGGAGACATGTACTGCGTAAGCCTTCCCATGATCTCCAGTGCTTCTATCCCCTCAGAGCTGTTAAATGCTGCCTCAGAAGTTTCGGGATCAAAAAGCCGACCACCGTTCGAGAAGAGGATATTGACAAACTCGTTTCCTCTTTCCCAATTACCCGGACCACCGAAAGCAGCGCCATATGGATAATCAATTTCATCATCATTCATGAGCACTTCCGCAGCGGCAAACATCTCATCCCAAGTCGTGGGAACATCGAGATTATGCTTTTCCAGAATGTCAGTTCGATAGAACAGCACCTGAGCATTCG
>VYFX01000065.1 GCA_009842205.1 Paracoccaceae bacterium
CGATGGGACCGAGACCGTTTTCCTGACGGGGACTCAATACTCCGAGGATCCGTTGGCGGAGTCGCCCAGGTCGTTCATGGACCGCGTCGACATCCGCACGGGCGAGAAGGAAAGGGTCTACGAGAGCTCCAACGACGGCGAGTCCGAGCGCATCACCTCGGTCCTGGACGCGGCAGCCGGCCGCTTCGTCGTGCATCGCGAGTCACCGACCGAGATCGGCCAGTCCTTCCTGGTGGAGGGCGGCACGCGCACGCAGCTGACGAACAACATCGACTACACGCCCGACCTGACCAACGCGCCGCGCCAGCGATTCACCGTCGAGCGCCCCGATGGCTTCAGCTTCCTGGTGAACGTGACGCTGCCGCCCGACTTCGAGGAAGGCCAGGAGCGCCCGGCAATGTACTGGTTCTACCCGCGGGAGTATGAGGATCAGGAGTCGTACGACGAGGGCGCCCGGACCTTCAACAAGAACGCTTTCCCCAACTTTGGAACCCGATCGATCGAATACCTGGTGCGGCTGGGCTACGTCGTGGTCGAGCCCGACGCACCGATCGTGGGCGAGGCGGGGCGGATCAACAACAACTACCAGCACGATCTCCGCAACAACCTCGCCGCCGTGATCGACGAACTCGATGCGCGAGGGATCATCGACCGCCGCAGGCTGGGTCTGGGCGGCCACTCATATGGCGCGTTCGGCACGGTCAACGCCATGGTCCACACGCCCTTCTTCAAGGCCGGGATCGCGGGCGACGGCAACTACAACCGCACCTTCACTCCCCTGGGATTCCAGCGGGAGCGCCGGCACTTCTGGGACGCGCGCGAGGTCTATCTGGGCATGTCCCCGTTCGTCTACGCGAACAACCTGACCGGCGCGCTGCTCCTGTACCACGGCATGCACGACCAGAACGTCGGCACGGCCCCGGACCACTCGCCGCGCCTCTTCCACGCCCTCAACGGGCTGGGCAAGGATGCGGCGATGTACCTCTACCCGTTCGAGGACCACGGCCCCGCGACGAAGGAGACGCTGCTGGATCTGTGGGCGCGCTGGGCCGCGTGGCTGGAGGTGCACCTGGCGGAGGAGTCGAGGCCGGTGACTTGAGGGGCGGGGGGATCAGGTAGGGACATCCCCATGAACGTCGGGGGCGTCCCCTACCGCGCGATCTTCACGGAGCGCAACGGGAGAGAGGTCCGCGTCATCGACCAGACGCTCCTTCCTCACAGGTTCGAGACCATCCGCCTTGAGTCGACCGCGGACGCGGCGCGGGCGATCCGGGACATGGTCGTGCGGGGGGCGCCGCTGATCGGCGCGACCGCGGCGTACGGGGTTGCGTTGGCGATGCGGGGGGATCCCTCCGATGCTTCGCTTGCGCGGGCGACCGCTCTTCTGGCCGGGACTCGCCCAACGGCGGTCAACCTGCGTTGGGCGCTCGAGGCGGCGGGTGCGCTGCTGCGGGACACGGCGTCGGGCGAGCGAGAGGCCGCGGCGTACGACTTTGCCGCCCGGCTGTGCGAGGATGACGTGCGCAGGAACCGCAGCATTGGCGAGCACGGGCTTGGGGTCTTTCGGGCGATAGCGCGCTCGGGCGGGTCGAACGCGCGCGGCGGCGCCCGCGAACTCAACGTCATGACGCACTGCAACGCGGGCTGGCTGGCGACGGTCGACTGGGGCACCGCGACCGCGCCCATGTACCTGGCCCACGACGAGGGCCTGCGGGTCCACGTCTGGGTCCGCGAGACGCGGCCGCGCTTCCAGGGTGCGGGCCTCACCTCGTGGGAACTCGGTCAGCACGGCGTGCCCCACACGCTGGTGTCGGACAGCGCGGCGGGGCACCTGTTGAGCCGCGGCAAGGTCGACGTGGTGATCGTGGGCACCGACCGCACGACAGCTGCGGGCGACGTCGCCAACAAGGTCGGCACCTACCCGCTCGCGCTCGCGGCCCGCGACAACGGGGTGCCGTTCTACGTGGCGGCGCCGTCGCCGAGCATCGACTGGTCGATCGAGGACGGGGCCAGCATCCCGATCGAGGAGCGCGACCCGGAAGAGATCACGCGCGTGTGGGGGGTGGACGAGGAGGGTGTCGAGCGGCGCGTGCGGGTCGTGCCGGAGGGGACCCGCGCGGCCAACTACGCCTTCGACGTGACGCCCAGGCGGCTGGTGACGGGACTGGTGACCGAGCGGGGCGTGTGCGCGGCGGATCGGGAGGCGCTGGGGAAGATGTTCGGGCGGTGAACGGGCCTCCCCCGGAACCTGGTCGCCGTGACCACCGATCCCCCCAACCTCCCTAGGGCTTTCGCTCGAAGATCGACACCCTCATGGCCAGGATCTTCTGTCCAACGTAGCCGGCGACCGGCGTACCCGACATGCGCGCGTCGATGTCGTGGCGGTACACCGCCGCCTTACCCTCGAGCGTCGCGCATTCGTCGAGAACGATACGCGTTTCGTAGGTGACGTAGCTGTCTCTCGGGAGCACCCCTCCCTCCCCCACGATCCACTCCGGCCTGCCGAGGCCGTCGATCGGCCCTTGGGACCGGGGCACGCCTATCTGCGAGAACATCTGCTCGACCTTCACCGTGAGGGGGAGGTCCAGGGGCTCGCTCCACCGGTTGAGCAAGTCCACGCTCACATCGAAGGTGCAGGAGGCGGCGTCGAACGTGCTCGTGTTGACGAGAACCGCGACCGAGTCGGTGACGTTGCGTCCGAGATCCGCGTTCCACTCAGCCCGGGTCCTGGCCGTTCCGGCGACCTCCACGGGCGCGGTATACAGCTGCGCGACCCCGGTCCGGTTGTCGACCCAGACGGGGTGGAATCGACCGTCTGCCGCCACCATCATTCCGACGTAGTCTCCCACTTCCTCGTAGGTGCGGTGCGCTCCGCCCGTGATGATCGCGATCCAGCGGCTGCCGTCACTGGGTCCGGGGACGGCGCCCAGGCCCGCATACCCTTCCCGTTCTCCCTCCGCTCGCGCGTAGGTGTGTGCGGCCTCGCTCACCGCAACGCTGGGCAGCACGCTTTCGCCCCCGTCCAGAGAGGCCGTGAATCGCTGACGGAACTCCTGATTGAGGGGGTCTTCACGACGGTCGAGCCAGGTGATCCCGACGACCCCGTCGCGGTTGACTGCGATGTCGGGCATGAACGCGTTCGGGCCTGCGGAATCGAGGGGAATGCGGGGGTCGTCGACTGGAAGGGGGCTGGCCCATTCCTCACCGTCGTCCGACCAGCTCAACATGATCTGACAGCGTCCGTACGTGTGGTCCGTGAACGCGAGGTAGACCCGCCCGTGGAATGGGCTGTCGGAATGATCGACCGCGATCTCCGGAGGACCGCCAAAGGGCGTACACGGCGTGGTCTTTGCGACGTGGTGCGGTTGGCGGATGGCCCTCCCACCTTCGGTGACCGTCACGACCGAGGCGAAGTTCTTCGTGGCCGTGTCTCGGTGGGCTTCCCACCAGGGGGGGTCCCACCAGGGCG
>VYFX01000020.1 GCA_009842205.1 Paracoccaceae bacterium
ACAACCTCGTAATACCCCTGTTAATGGGGATAAAAAATTTAAGCGGGAATTACTGATATTTCCTGATGCAATTCAGCCCGTAAAGTAATTTAAGTTGCAGAAACAAAATTAGACATATTCAAAAAACAACAAACATTCCAATTTAACCATTAGACCCTGATAAATGCAAATTTTGTTGAATGCTACCCGTTGATTTTCCCATGGCACTATCAATAAGTTCAGAAAAATTCAAGTTTTATCTGGCTGTTGTAAACCACGAAAATCAAACATCAGAACTGTAAAAAGCAGTTTCAAACCCAGATTGGATCTTACCAACAATTGGGTAACGAAAAGTATCAGTTTAACACTTCTGCGAGAAATTTTAACCTCATTACCATTTGTAAATTCAGGATTGTTTTTTACCCTCTTGAGTGTAAGTACTGCCATTCCCAAAGCGGACAGACAGTGTTGCCTGATACCTGTCTCATTGGACGGGATAGTCAAAATATACCTTAAAGCACCTTGCAAATGCCGATGGGCTATTGCCACAAGATCATGAATACCTGAACTTAAGCCAGGCTCTGTGGGTTTCACGGTATCCAGTTCAATCCCGTATTTTTGAAAAACTTCCCTCGGCAGCCAGCATATTCCCCTTTGTCGGTCATCCCAGACATCCTTCAAAATATTGGTCATTTGCAAACCCTGCCCAAACTGTATTGCAAGATCAAGCAATTCTTCCCTGTTATTCGCTATTTCGGGTGAATACTCGCAAAACAAATCGGTCAACATTTCACCTACGACGCCGGCTACACAATAACAGTAATGGTCCAGCTCGGATAAATCCTTCAACCCGGAAATACCTGCATTTTGCTGAAATTGTCCCATCCCCTTGGTCATGATCTCGACACAACGTTCAATCGCCTGTCTTTGGGCTGGTGTAAACCCATGTGTAATTTGAATCACCTGACTGGTGCTGGCAATCAGTTCCTTTTCACCCTGTTTTGTAGCCGATGATAGTTCTCTAGTCAGTTTGTCAGCAAACTCGTCAGGTTCCCTTGTCCCCTTCACTACCTCGTTGAACCATTCGGAAAAGGCTGTTTTCTGCTCAGGGGTCAACTTTGGTTCATCTTCAATCGTATCGGCAATGCGACATAGCAGATAGGCATTGCCAACGGCCAGGTACAAAGGTGGTGGAAGCTGTGGTATGGTCAGGGCAAAGGTCCTTGAAACATCCTCAAGGAACCTGTCCTGAAATGCAATGCACTCATCATGGGACAGCATTTTGCCAGTTGATTTAGGTACATGAGTTACAGTCATTTAACCATCATCTGATACTTGTTGAAAGGTCTTATGGTAATATCCCCTGGTTTGCTGTGAAGAGTCTTCTTGCCTCATGGCGGTCTCAACAACCCATTTCTTACCTAATAACTGAAACTCAGGTCAAGGGCAACATATTCATCATTGACAATTTGCTGGCTTAGAACATCCCCTTGGTCCTCCTCAAGAAATTTGAACGCCTCAACTGTCAACGAAAATGAATCCGACAATCGGCGATTAAATTCAATATTCAGGGTCTTGGTGTCAAAATCTCGATCATCTATCAAGGCAACTGTAATATCCGTATCCAGAATATCGTTAAAGGAGTAGCGGGCTGCAAAAAACAGATCATCCTGCAATAACGAATTTCCTCCTGTGTCATGATTCCACTCGGCAAACAGCGTCAGATCGGCTTCTGACTCAAAGATGCCATAGAAGGCATATTCCCCACCCAAAACGGATACATGGGATCTGGACCGGGTATTTTCGTCAGTAATTTGCTCACGGGTTATCCACTCTGCCTTGCCAAGAAATGCTCCTAGGGTTAGTTGTAAGTCCAACCCGACCTGTTTGATTAAATCATAATTCTGAATGACCCCCGTATTGTTTCGTTCCAAGCGAGGATCACGGCTTGTACCATCGAAATAACTTACGCCAAAGTCCAAAGCCCCAATACTGTTGCTGTATCTGGCTGCCAAGTCAATGTTGTTTCTTCCTCTGTATATTTGTTTTCGATAATTCTGAACAGGCGGTTTGGATCGAAATCGACCCTTGATACCCGGGAAAGTCCGCGGGCGGTAATAAGGTAATACAAAAGCATCAAGCATACCCCAATCCCCGGCGAGGGTTCCATGCACCATGGGTTGTCCCAACTTGCTTTCACCATTGGGATGAACGACATAATCGGTCTGATTAATGACATTCACCGGATTATGGGATTCGGCAGTGCCCCAAAATACCTGGTCTATACCTATTCGAAGTTCCCATTCGGATTCTCCCAAAGACCCAAAAGTCAAGTAGTAGGCTTCCCTGATGTCAACATGCGTACGTTCACTATCAACACTGTCGATCATGATAAAGGGGGTGAATGTAAAACTGTTACCTTCAGCCGATTCAGAATAAATCGTGGGCTCGAATGTCAGGCTGAAGTTATTTCCTTTTTGCCCAGTGTGAGCAGGATCATCAAGAAAAATCCTGGTACCGAATGTTACCTTACCCCAATGTTCTACCGACCAATCCTGATGTTCTTCAGTCAATCCTGGATTTGCTATGAGTAGCAAGAATGTAAAAATCGTAATACAATACTTTGGCATGGAAATTTTGAGCCAAACAATTTAACGGACCCTTCTCAGTCCTGTCTTAGTAAATTCACCCTCGTTCAAATCAGTTCGAAATTGAATCTGGTCCCAAAGTATTTCTGTGGATTTCCCCGTTATATGATTGACCATATTCGAACGCTTTGATCGCCAATATTGATCAAGATATTGTTCGTAATCTTCATGAACCAGCGTTTTAAGGTGGGCGTTTTTTCGATCATAATATTCTATTTTCCAAACCCGTAATTCATCCTTGTCATGCCATAACAACATTCTGGTGTAACCTGAACCCTTTTCAGAAGGTTTATATTCAGTTACTGTACAGTCCAGATCACCGCATTTTTCATCACGCAGCCATTTGTACGTATATTTTTCAACTTCCAGGCTACCCAAATCCTCATAAGCGAACTCACTTCCTACAAAGGAACCTGAACGATTAGATGAACTGATACGCTTGACCCTCTTTAGTGCCGGAAGATAAAGCCACTGGTCATCCGACTTGGTCAAATGCCCATGTATCAATAATGCAGTACCCTTCACATCGCGGGGATTATCGAAGACAAAAAGGGACATGTTGCCATCCCCCGAAACTTCCAATACCTTGATCCTGAGGGAGCGCTTGTTTTCCTGACCCTGTTTGTTTCTAAGAATCATGACCATTTCGGCAACGAAATTTTCAAATCCTCTATCGGCATCTCTTGCTTTCTGGGCTATCTCCAAACCTTTTTCAACCTCTGATTGCGCATTTACTCCCTGCACTGAAGCTGCGGCAACCAGAAACGGAAAAATTAAAAGTGCAATACCCAATCTGCCTTGGTCTACAACCCTCTGCAAAATAAAGAGAACACTGGATTTACGTCTATTAGGGGGATTTTTCACATCATGCTTGAAACCCCTTACGGTTATATATTTCATACCATTCCAATTCACTTGAATACCTGCCTTTTTTGGATTCTGTAAACTCCCTATTTTTGTTCTTATGAAAACTATACCCAGAGGACGATTACTTATCAAATATCAGAAATAAAATGTTTGAACAATATTTTTTGATGCATGGATAGCCATGACATCAAACCAGATTATTATACATAATCTGTTTTCTGATAGGTTGCTGATTTCTCCTGTGGTTGTAATTGCTGGGATTTCTGTTATTGATTTCATACGGGTGGTCTAAATCGGTCAATGGAGTATTATTATTGCTTTACCGGTTCAAATGCTCCTCCAGTTGATTAATTTATAGCCGTTAATTTATTTGTTGATACGATTTATCCACCATGAGGGAAAACTTACATCCTCAATCAAAAGATCTGGTTTTGGTCGGAGGTGGACATACCCACGCACTTGTCTTGCATAAATGGGCCATGGAACCATTACCTGGAGCCAGGATAACCCTGATCAACCTCAATCCCTCAAGCCCCTATACTGGAATGTTACCTGGTCATGTAGCAGGTCATTACCAACTTGATGAAGTCAACATTGACCTGGTACGTTTATCGCAATTTGCAGGAGTGAAATTTGTCCTTGATGAAGTCATCAATGTTGACCTTGAAAAGCAACGGGTTATAAGAAAAAACGGACCTGACATCTATTACGATATTTTGTCACTTGATATCGGAATTACCCTAACAATGGGAAAACTGACCGGGTTTGATGATTTTGCCACACCTGCAAAACCCATGCCTAAGTTTGCCCAACGGTGGAACGAGTTTCTTGAAAAGGTTCAGGATAAAATGATTACACCCAATATTGTCGTTTTGGGTGGTGGGGTAGGTGGTGTGGAGTTGGCAATGGCCATGAAATACAAACTTCAAGAATTCAATGGTGTTAATTCCAAAGTTGTCATTGTGGAACAGGAAAATGACATTCTAAAGGAAATCTCTATACCAGCCAGAAACAAACTCAAGCGTCATCTGAATCGCTTTGGAATTGAGTTGATTTGCAATACAACTGCCACAAGTATCCTTGCAGAAAGAGTTGAATTGTCAACAGGCAAATCTCTCCAAGCCAATTTTGTTGTAGGTACTGCCGGGGGCAGACCCTTCGGATGGGTACAGGAAATTGGTGTTCCCTGTGACAACGGATTTATTGTTGTTGACCGATATTTGAAATCCCCGTCCAACCCTTCGGTATTTGCAGTGGGAGATTGCGCTGCTTTTCAGGATAATCCCTTACCAAAGGCAGGTGTTTACGCGGTTCGACAGGCACCGATATTGTATCAAAACCTCAAGGCCAGCCTCACTGGCAAAAAACTTATACCGTACAGACCGCAGGCAGATTTCCTGAAATTGATTTCCACCGGCAGGAAACATGCAGTAGGGCTGAAGAACGGGATCACCTTTGAAGGGGGCTCCATCTGGCAATTGAAGGATTATATTGATCGAAAATTCATGGGCAAATTCGAACAGGAGATGTCCATGCCAACAATCGAATTACCGCCCGAAGCTGCTAAGGGCAGCAATGAAATCCTGAAGGAGTCCGAAATGCTTTGTGGTGGTTGTGGCGCAAAGGTCACCCACACAAGTTTACAATCTGCATTACATGGGTTTACCAACGCACATTCCGAATTGAACCCCGATGCTGCCGAAATAAACGTCGGTTCCAATACATTGGTCGTTTCAACAGACCATCTTAGGAGTTTCATTAGTGACCATTCCCTTTTTGCCAAGATTACCGCTCTTCATGCCATGAGCGATATTTGGGCGAAAGGAGCCAAGCCCCGGCATGCATTGGCCTCCATTACCCTTCCGAGAATGTCTGAAACTTTGCAGAGGGAAACACTCAGGGAAATAATGGAATCATCCGCGCAAACCTTCAAGGAAAGTGGGGTTGAAATCATAGGAGGGCATACCACCCAAGGTGCAGAATTGACAATCGGATTTACCATATTGGGGGATTCATCAGATCCATATATCTCACATCAGGGGGCACAACCGGGGCATGTTCTTGTTCTGACAAAACCCTTGGGTACAGGTGTAATCCTGGCAGGATTGATGCTGGGGAAAGTCAATGGTGAAACACTCTACAAATGCCTTGACTTGATGACAAGAAGTTCGGAAAAAATATCTCAAACCCTTAAACATTACGTATCAACCATGACGGATGTTACTGGTTTTGGATTGGCCGGACACCTTCAAAACATCTTGGTGAGTTCCCGGGTTGGGGCAACCCTGGAAAGTGAATCCATTCCCATGGTTGAAGGAGCAATTGAACTTTCTGCCGACGGGGTAAGATCATCTCTTTGGAAAGCCAATTCAAACATCCCCTTGAAGGTTATCAACAATACGGCAGCAATCAATTTGTTATTTGACCCTCAAACTTCCGGGGGATTATTGGCTACGATTTCCGAGGAAAATCTTGCCCTTTTACAGTCAAGGGCTGATGAAGTTGCTTCGGAGCTCTACCCCATTGGGAAAATAACCGAAGGTCCTCCCCTGATTGAAATCTCTTGATCAATATTTCCTGTTGATAATATCAGCTATGTTTTTTGAGGCCTTTTGGATTGAGTCTTTCGTTAGATCCTTCATCGTAATCGTATCAATACAATCCTTGGAACCATATCTGGGATCATAATGATAATGTAGGAGCTGGGACACCAACTCTTCAAAATTGTTGCTCTTGACCAGAGCATTCCACTCCTCAATTCTTTTTCTTGAATGAAAGGAGGACAGTTTACCCAACAATGAATTCAAATCTTCATTATTGCGAACCAGGTTACTGTATTTTTGCAGACAATATTGCACCCGTGCCTCCAATGGGGCTTGAATATTGATTCTGCTTGCATTCTTCATGCTTCCCCATAGGGCAGGGGGAATAGATACTTGACCAATTTTGTTTGATTCCGCTTCGACAATTATGGGTTGTGAAGAATCCATACATCTGAGCACTTCATTGATCCGGCTTTCAAACTTTTTTTGCGATGGTTGGATTGAATGGGTTTCACCAAAAACTGAACCTCTGTGTTCAGCAAGGTGCTCAAGATTCAACACCTGCATACCATTGGATTCTAGTGACTCAAGAATTTCTGTTTTACCGGTGGCGGTATAGCCGCCAAGCAAAATAATTTCAATTTGATCAGCGTTTTGGTAGAGAGAATTGACCACAAGGTTCCGATAACTTTTGTAGCCACCATGCAGAACGGTGGTTTGCCAGCCGATCTGGCGGCAAATTTCAGCTAGGGCCCCAGATCTTTTACCTCCCCGCCAGCAGTAAATCAGGGGTTTGAAGTCCTTGTCCCTTGTAGCCAGATGCTCCTTCAGAATGGCAGCAATGTTTTCGGAAATGATTTGAGCTCCCATGCGGCGGGCAAAAAAGGGACCCTTCAACTTGTGTTCCAGACCTACCTGATGTCGTTGTTGATCATCAAGAACAGGTAGGTTTATGGCGCCGGGTATATGATCTTCATTGTATTCGGCAGGTGAGCGAACATCGATCACCTCGTCAAAGTATCCGAACTCCAGATCAGTCAAGGATTTCAGTTCAAGTTTGGTAATATTGGGATGAAGCATGAATTTATTTGATTACGGTGACTTGTAGTGCCTGAAAAATTTTTGGTTTGAAACTTGATAATGTATAAATATATGGTGTTTGTGTAATGAAGTCGGCCTCGTAGCTCAGCAGGATAGAGCGACCGCCTCCTAAGCGGTAGGCCACAGGTTCGAATCCTGTCGAGGCCGCCATTCAACACTTGGTGATTTTCATCGATTCAATCCGCTTCCCAAAATCAAAATTTGCAACGGCATGGATAAATACCTTTCTCATCAGGGTTGGCAATTTGGTAGCATCAAACTCATCCCGGTCGACCCAAGCGACATCCGACGATGAAAATTCCGATGATTCCACCACTCCAGCCCGGACGGCAATTGACGTTTTGAAGTGGGTAAACACATGATTTATTTCTCCTGGGAGTTCAATGCCGCCTGTCAGTTCCGGAAATTTGTCCCCTGACCTCTTGTCCCAACCAAAACCGGGCCATCCGAGGGTTCCACCCAACAATCCACTCTGGGGACGTCTTTCCAACATGAATTGATTGTTTTCACTCAAGCAGACAAACATGGTACCGGTGCGGGTTGGTTTGGGGGTTTTGGGTTGCCGGTAGGGAATCTCGTTTTGCAACCCCAATCGATAACTTTGGCATACACCGTTCCATGGACAATGAGAGCAGTTCGGCATTTTCGGTTTGCAAACAGTTGATCCCAGATCCATTATGGCCTGGGCATAATCACCCGACCTCCTTGCAGGAGTCATCTGTTCAGCGATTCTTTTGATTTCCGGCTTTGATCGAGGCAATGGTATGGTCAATCCCTTGACCCTAGAGTAAACCCTTTCGGCATTACCATCGACAACCGACACCGGTAAATCAAAGGCAATGGCCTGAATTGCACTTGCCGTATATGGTCCAATACCCGGCAATTCAAGCAGCTCCCCTGATGTGGAAGGGAAATTTCCATCATGGTCACTGACGATACTTTTGGCACAGGGGATCAGGTTTCTTGCCCTGGTATAATACCCCAGACCGGCCCAACATGCCATCACTTCGTCATGATCGGCATTGGCGAGGTCTTCCACGGTCGGCCAGAGATCAAGGAATTTTTCATAATACTTTGTGACAGCAGGAACTGTTGTTTGCTGAAGCATGATTTCCGATATCCAAATCCTGTAGGGGTCTGGTTTTGAAGTACAATCACTGCCCTTTTTCAGGCGCCAGGGGAGTGTCCTGCCGAAATTATCATACCAGGCAAGCAATTTGTCTGAGGGCTTGTTTGTCACTAAGTTATTGTTCACTTTTTTATGAATGTTTAATATATGGATATTAATTTAGTATTGTCCATTTGCTAGGAGTGGGATCATTCCCAAGATCATCAAATTCCATAACCGAAAAAAGCAACGCAGGTCTTATAATGGCAATTTCAAGTCAGCCGACCAATATTATCGCGAAATTGCTCGAGTCAATGCCGAGCAGAAGGGGATTTCAAAACACGAGATTCTCTCATCCTGGAATGAAATAGTGGGGGAAAGCCTTGCTGCCATATGCCGCCCCTTGGAGGTAAACCATCGTTATCAGTTATCCAAGGGTTCAAAATTAATTGTTGAAACCCCTAGAGGATATGCACAACAGGTTGAAATGCAAAAGGACCAAATCATTGAAAGGGTAAATATTGCCTATGGATTTGGGGCCATCAGGAGACTGGAAATAAAACATACGAGCTATGACGCTTTTCACAATTCAAAATCAGGTCAACGCAAGACCAGGAAACCGACCAGTGAATGTGAAAGTGAATCTTGGCAAATTGTGAAAGACATCGAGGAAGACGAACTTAGAACAGCTCTGCTTGAGCTCGGTAAGAATGTATTGGCTCAGGACAAATAACAAGGAAAGAAAATGATCATCAAGTACCTCTCTATTCCCCGTACCGTAATTCCGCTTTTTACCTTTCTCATGGCAACTGCCATGGGAATGTCTTCAGTTGCAGCCCAGGAAGGCCAATCCCTAAGGGTAATCGAGGAGATGAGTATCGGCAATCTGGACAGCAGTGTAACATTTGTTGAATATGCATCCTTTACCTGCCCTCACTGTGCCAGTTTCCATCGGAACGCTTATCCCCAATTAAAGGAAAACTACATTGATACCGGTTTGATAAAGTTCGAAGTCAGGGAAATCATCTGGGACAAGCCAGCATGGGTAGCTTCCATAATCGGCAGATGTTCCGGCCCTGAAAAGTTTTTCCATTACCTTGACCCGCTTTATGAAAAGCAAGCGGAATGGTCACGTGCGGCAACACTTGGTGAAGCAGCATCCAGGTTAACCTCAATTGCCTTGTCTGTAGGCTTCAACAAGGACGAAATAGACAGTTGTCTCAGGGATGTTGATTTTCATTCCCTGATCCTACAAAATGCCCAAGATGGGGCTGCCGCCAATGACATCAGCTCGACACCCACCTTTCGGATAAACGGCAAGAACTATTCCAACACAAGTTATGAAGAGTTGGTGGAAATCATCGAAAACCTGCTAAACAAGACTTAGTAACCTTAAGCTGAATTTCGTGGAAGTAGGTCGTATCCTGACTTCGACTAATTGAGGTCTCAAACTGTCGAAGTCGTGAGAACAGTTCGAAAAAACATTTGGTAATATTTTGTATCCTTGACCATCATTAATCAGAATTAACGAAACCCTCAGCCTTGCTTTGGAAGTAGGTATCAAACAAATCCCAATCGTTCAATTCCAGACGAATAGGTACGGTCAAAACCTTTTTTTTCCAGTCAGGGTTCAATCTGACGGCATCCTTTTCCGTGGTAATAAGCAAGGCGTTGCTTTTCCTTGCTTCCCCTTCCAACCTCAGGAGAAAACTTTCGGCGGGAACTTCATGATCATCCAGAGGGACAAACTTGATGACATTCGTTCCCAATTCATTTAATGTCGCTCTGAACTTGGAAGGGTCTCCAATACCGGCAAAAGCCACAACGTTCTGGCTATCGAGACTCAAGCCTGATTCAAGCAAGGTCAATCGGGCTGGTATTACGGGTAGGTCATAATCCTTCCCAAAGTGGTTCTGTAACCTTTCAACCTGAGTTTCCGTACCAACGGCAACTACCATATCGACCCTTGCCAAGGCTTGTGAAAGAGGTTCCCTAAGTGGACCGGAGGGAATTACCCTTTTATTGCCAAAACCTCGCACAGCATCCACAACAATTATGGAAAGGGTTGGTTCAAGGGTAAGGTTTTGATGACCATCATCAAGAATGACTATTGATGCACCTTCATTTACGGCACTGACTGCCCCCATATATCGATCCCTTGCGACCCAGGTTGGACCGAAACTGGCAAGTAATAACGCCTCATCGCCTACATCACGAACGGAATGTTCTTTCTCATTGACCTGAATTGGACCCTGCAGTTTCCCTCCATAACCTCTGGATACAATATGTGGATTGTGCCCCTCGTCCCTCAACTTCTGTATCAGGGTGATGGCCAAGGGAGTCTTGCCTGTTCCGCCAATATTTACATTACCAATGGAAATTACCGGCTTCTCGACAGCTTTTCTGGTGTAAAACCGTTTGCGTATTGTTGTACCAAGCAGCCAGATACCCGAGAGGGGTAATAAAAGATGGGATAAAAGGGAGTTTTTTTGAAACCAAAAATGTGGTTGCTGCATAGGATGCCCATGTACAAATGGCTTAGGAAGGGAATTCCTTGACGGGTCCTTCCGATTTTTCTTCATCCATAAGTTGATAAAGTTTGGCGATAAAATACCTGTAATTGGCGTTATCAACATTTTGTTGAGATGCTTCCTTCCAAGCATCATAGGCTGCTTGATAATTGGAATACAACCCTATAACCTCAACATTGTCAGGATCCTTGAAGCGCTTGGTACCCGGATTGGACAATTCACCACCAAACACCAAATGCAGTTTTTTAGTCATTGGTCAAATTCCTCACAAATCATTACCTAACTTCCGGCTACCGTCATGTTTTCAATCAGAAGGCTTGGTACCTTATATGAACTGAATTCCCTCGGGTCATTGGAAGGTATGAGTGTTTTTATCATATTCCGCAAATTACCGGCTATGGTGAATTCTGAAATCGGTTGGGTCACCTCCCCATTTTCAATCAGAAACCCAGAGGCACCACGGGAATAATCACCTGTATTGCTGTTGATGGTAGAGCCAATCAGGGAAGTTATCAATATGCCTGAATCAATTTCCTTCATCAATTCACCCGGGGATTTGTCGCCACAGGTAAGGGCAATATTGGTAGTCCCCGGTGAAGGTGGTGAAGAAACACCCCTTGTGGCATTTCCTGTTGTTGGCATTTCCAGCTTTCGTGATGTTGCCAAATCCATCACCCATGATTTTAGCGTTCCCTTCTCAATGAATTTCCTTTCCTGCTTGGCTATCCCCTCACCATCATAAAGGGTTGAAGACAGTGATTTCGGCCGAAAGGGTTCCTCGTACAAATCCAAGTTTGTGGGTAGTATTTCATTTCCGAGATCATCTTTCAACCAACTGGTACCACGGGCAATCGCACCACCATTGATGGCCCCAAGGATATGACCAACCAAGGTGGCGGATACCCTTCGATCAAAGAGGATCGGGGTATTCATGGTACTGGGTTTGATTGAACCCAATTTGGCTGCAGCCCGCTCTCCAGCTTTTCTGCCTATTCTTTCCGGAGTTGACATGTCCGACTGAAAAATTCTTGTTTCACCGTAATAATCGGTTTCCATTTCCAGGCCATCACCTGCTATGGCAGAACAACCTGTCGAAAGAAAATTCTTTCTGCTTTCACTTTCAAATCCATTACTGGCCAAAAAACAGTAACGGCTTTCACCATAACCTGCGGACGATGAATCCGTTTTGGAAACACCCTTAACCCCATTTGCAGCATTCTCAATCGTTTGTCCCAACCTTGTGCATTCTTCCGGTGAAGGAAAATCCTCTTCACTATAAAGCCTCAATTTGTTGGTTTCGTTTGGTGGGCCCAATTGACTTGGCTTGGCAAGACCAATAAAGGGATCTTCAGGGGCCACACCTGCCATTGCAATTGCTCTTTCAGCAATGTCGGCAATAGCCGAGGTTCGAAAGTCGGAACCAGCAACGCAAGCCTGTTTTTTACCAACCAAAACCCTTAGTCCAAGCGTAATCTGGTCATTGTTTTCAACATTTTCCAAATCGCCTTCCCTCACACTAACCGAAAAACTCCTTGACTGGAGAACGATTACATCTGCCTCATCAGCACCTTTCCTTTTGGCAAGGTCAATGGATTGTTCTGCAACTTTTCTTAAGTCTATCTTCATATGATTACAGATGTATTCCGCGAGAAAGAAACCTCTTCATTATCCAACCGCAATTCTCAAAAAATGTTTTTACCATCGATCGATATGTACACATCACCTTTATCTGAACAGGATGAAGGCCAGAATTTAAGTTTCAATCAAATTGTTCTCATCGAGAAATCAAAAAATTTAATTTAGGTTGTTGCCATTTACCAAGATTTCAAATTCATCGTCTATTTCAATCTTGTACTGCAATGCGTTTGGTGAAGTGCTATTCGGATCCAGAACCATCATGTATCCAAGTATTCCTTGCAAATATGCCTGTGGTGCTAAATCAGCAGCAATCACTCTGTCAAAAAAGCTTTTGGCACCTTCAACAATGACGTCAAATTCGCCATTCGAAACATAACTTGATGCATATTCCCCAACAACCTTGACGAATAGATCCATAATTCTGAGTTCCCAATCCGAAGAGACAAAGAAGTGAAAAATTTCCGGATCTAGATCATCATTATTTTGTTCTTCTAAATATGCCTGGTCGAAAAGGGCTTTATTACCCGAAAACCTTATGGATGTATTTAGTGATCCCACATCCTCATTGAACTCACCTTCGGGATCCATTAGATCCTTGTAAGTGCTTTCCCACCTGATTTTATTGAGTGAAATCCCGGTCTCCACGTTATATAAATCATTTTCATTGTTCCAATCAATGAGCAAATTCATGTCGGTGTTCGAAACGGCAACCGATTCATTGATGTATCCTTCCAAGGCAATGATAAAATCCAAGGTACTGGCATTCATTGTTAATCCGTTTTCATCAACACTCATATCACTGGTAGGCTGGTTGACCAGCAATCCAAGAGTAGAATTTTCTATACCTTCAAGAATGAATTGTGCCGTCTCCATAGAGGCAGAATAATCACCGAGGGGAAATTCCATCCCCATTGCATCATTCATGAATAATCCTCCATCAGTCGTGCTGCTTTGGTAATTTGTCAATTTGAAGGCTAACCCCCTACCCTCTCTTGCTTGCAACCTGCCTGAAATCTCGCCTGCTGAACCAGTGGCTGAATAACCATCTTCATACATCCTGGCCAGATCATCAAACAAATAGATGCCAAGGGCATCTTTCAATAGGACGAGATAGGCGATGCCCTCATCCTGATGCTTGACTTCCATTTCTGAAATTGAATAGTCAATTTTCATGCCTTCTGAATTTTGCTCTATGATGATACGTTTGTTTTCGGCAAAGGTTCCCTCAGCAACCTTGACGGGGACTTCATCTCCTGAACTACTGAAAATGGAAAATGTATCGGGCAAATATACTTCGACTAAATCCGTTCCTTTTCTTGACATACGAAAGGTTGGAAAATCAACACCCAGGATACCCTCGCCAGAGTCAACTTGAGCAATAAGGGTTAGATTCCTGGCGAAAACCTCGTCATTGCTTTCTTCCAGATCAATATAGTCAACCTCGACTTCAACTGAATTGAGCAGGGAAATCATATCCCGAAACAACTCACTGGGATAAAGGTCTGAATATCCCTTTGATCCCAAAAGGGAAAGTATCATTGTCATGGAAAGAAACAACGGCTTGATTTTCATTTTGTTAACTCTTGACTAGCTTGAAAATAAGGAAATCACCCGCCAAGCATAGATTAATGAGCAATACAACCTAAAACCAAAATCAACCTAACAGGTAATGATAAAGTTAAAAACAATCCCTCTATAATGTCAAGGTTGGATTTGTCGATCAATCTTTCGATCAGATTACTTCTAATACAACAATGCAGATTGTAAACGTTTAAGCACGAGTATTTTTCCCAATAAGGTTTAAATTCTGACTTCCTGACCACGGACAACCCATTCAAGAAAATTATTAATGATTTATCCCATGAATAAGGGATTTGAAGGAAATGGCCGAACGAAGTTGATGATCAAGAATAAGTGCACTCATTTTTACCCCCCCCCTGTATCATTTTGAATCTTGATTTTTTTCATCCAGTCCCATGGTTATAGGAAAATAGGGCTGATACTTTGAGCTGATTCAACTGCAAAGCCGAACTCTTTCTTCTAAATTCAGTATATGCATATTGGACAAATTAGCCACGAGGTCAGGAAGTCTGAAATTCAATATACCATCCATCGGTTTGGCATGCTTGATAATTTCACTCCTACTATGTATTTTATTAGGAAATTATAGGACACCCCAAATATGCTCACGAACAAACGAAATCCATTCACCCCTGGTTATGGTGAAATCCCACCCGTGTTTGCTGGCAGGGATCAACTCAAACTGGAGTTAAGGGACCGCATTGATGCTGCATTGGAGAAGGAAACCCATCCAACTGCCATTGCCCTTATCGGACCAAGGGGATGTGGCAAAACGGCCTTGCTGGGCTGGATTGCCAAAGAGGCCAAAAAGAAGAAATTGCCTGAGCTGAGGTTAACCAAGCAACATTTTACATCTGTTGATAACCTGACGATAGCCCTTGCCGAACAAGCGGACTCCAACTTGAGGTCCCGTGCATATGTAACAAGGGGTGAAGTCGAGGGTCCCACCGGGCTATTGGGTTTTGCCGGATTGGAATTGACCGGGAAATCTGAAGCCAAGCCGGTTGTAAGGCCAATTCATCTTGCAAACCTGTTGGCAGAAGCGTCAACCGGGGGACTTGCCATTCTCATTGACGAGGCCCATGACTTGCCACCCGAGGTTGGCCGGGTTTTCTACGAAGCTGTCCATGCAGCCGCCCAGGATTATCCCATCCTACTGGTTATTGCAGGAACTCCTGACCTTGAACTGGTATTGGGGCGTACCAAGTCAACCCTTGTTGAAAGAATGAATATCTGGAGCATTGGCCTACTTTCAGTGGAAGACACACGCCGGGCCTTGTTTGAGCCATTCGGCAACGATGTAACCTTCGATGGGCATGCTAGGCAAACCGTTCTCCAGGAAACCGAGAACTATCCCTATTTCATCCAGCTTTGGGGAAGTGCTCTCTGGAATGTAATGGTCCGGAAAGGTGTAACCCATGTCGGTACTGTGGAGGTGAAAGAGGCACGCAGGACTTTTGATGAAGTGCGTCTTAGCCTCTATTATCACCGTATCAAGGAGTTGGAAGGCGAAGGGATGCTGGTTCCAGTAGCCGAAATGGTTTTTCGCATAGGGGAAGGAGGAAAACCATCTGCATTGGAAGTTGAAGCAGCCATCCAGCAAATATCCCAAACACTTGACAAATCGGAAGCCGAGGAGAAGTTGTTGCATACCGGATTTGTCTGGCGGGAGGGAATCGACAATTGGCAATTCGGTATTCCCAGTCTTGCCACCCATGTTCGAAAGGAAACTGTCTCAATGGTTTTGATCCAAATCGAGTTGGAGAATGCCCTTCCTTCCCTGCGAAAGGTTCATTCGTGTTTCAAACACGCATCACCCTTGCCGATTTCATATCTGGAGGAAAATTTGAGAACGGTCATGAATGAAACCTATCAGGAGATTTTGGCTGAATTACACTTGGCAACATTTTCCAGGATGGGGCTTATAGCTCCTGATCCTGACCATTCAAAAAAGCACATTTTACTTGCGACACCACTGCTGACAGAAGCTGTCATTGAAGAGGCAGATAGGTTGGAGTCTAAACCCGAAATGGAATCAATTCAGGAACCAACCCTTCAAACCCGACATGAGCCTGATGACATTTCACCGGGGAAATCGTGGAATTAATGTATATCACCGCAGGAATGTTTACTGGAAATGGGAAAGAGGTTAAAATAAGATTGAGAGGAAGGGGAAAATAGCCATAAAATCATTTACAACCCTAGTTGCCGGCCTTCTGTTCTGTCTGGTCGTAACTGGTACGCAAACAATGGCCCAGAAACAATCATGTTCCGGATGGTTAACGATGTCCTTTTATGCCAACGCCACGGAAGCCGACATTGTCAGATGCCTGCGGGAGGGTGCGGATATTGATGCCAGCTCACCGGATGGCTTGACACCCCTGCACTATTCTGCCAGGGAAGGTTCACCCGACCTTGTTGAACTTCTGGTTGGCCTGGGTGCGGATATTGATGCCATGGACAGGTTTGGATTGACACCCTTGTTCCGAGCCGCCCAGGCAGAAAGATTTGAAAACGTTGACCGACTTGTTGAATTGGGTGCCGATATAAATACCCGGAATGCTTGGGGGCTTACGCCCCTGCATTGGGCAGCCATGAATGGTACGCCAGAAATTGCTAAACGTTTGATATTGCTGGGAAGCGATATTCGGGCAAGGGATGACAAAGGGTACTTTCCATATGACTACCTATCGTGGAATGTCATGATTAGGGACAATCCATCCACCATTTACGAACTCATCAGGATGCGGGCCGCCAGAGATTATGTCCAGAATGTATTGCAAAAAGGTAAGGAAACAGTCTCCGAACCCAGGAAAGGCTGTGTCCGTGAAGGTGACACAAGTTTTTCCGATCTAGCCGAAAGGCATTTGGGTGGCCATGAACGATGGAGGGAAATCTACGAGCTCAACAACATGAGGGAAGGCCAGGAGATCAGGATCGGGGACTGCTTCCTACTGCCTGATTATTGACCGGAATAAGGATTTTTTCACAAAAATTCAAAAAATCACTTTCAATACTACGGCATTGTCGTATATAATCCGTTATGCATTCAGTGATTTTGACACAGCAATTTCTTGCCCAGGCCAAAAGATGTGGGCTTTCGGAAGAAGAGGTTATTGCCATCGTAAACAGATTGTCCAATAACCCTTTGGAAGGAAATGTAATTTCAGGAACTGGTGGGGCTAGGAAGTTGAGGCATGCAAGTCCGGGTGGTGGAAAGAGTGGAGGCTACCGAACGATCCACTATTTCGCAGCCACTGATGTACCGGTTTTTCTGTTGGCAGTCTATGGCAAGGGTACAAAAGCCAACCTGACAAAATCGGAACGGAACGCATTGGCCAATCTGTTGCCAAGGATTGCTGAAGAATATCGGGCAAATTAACTAGTTGATCAAGTAAGAGAAAGAAGGAGAAAATCGTGAGTTTTGGTAAAGAGCTTGTCCAGAGCGCTGAGGAAGCCCTGGCCATTGCCAAGGGTGAGGCCAAACCGGGGGCCGTTTATGTTCCTCCCCGAGTGGAGGTTGCCGCTATCCGCAAAAAACTCGGACTTTCCCAGGTTGCCTTTGCCAACCGATATGGTCTGGCAGTGAGTACCTTGCGGGAATGGGAACAGAAAAGAAGATCTCCTGACCGTGCAGCCTTGGTCCTGCTGGAATTGATTAAAAGGAACCCTCAGATGGTAGCCGATACCTTACAGGCAAAAGATCCTAATAGTTTTGATCTTGATCTTGCCGAGCACGGTGTCTGATATTTTTGAATTGACTTAACCCACGATAAAAGGGTTTTCTCATTCTATTATATTGAAACACCCAGTTTTCATTTAGCTATTGGCTACTTTCTGGTAAGCCGGTCGTTGAACCAATCTGGAATGGTAATTCGAAATTGCTTCCGGAAATTCCTTGAACTTGGCCGCCTTGGACCAATCAAGACAATGGACCAGGATGAAATCCGGTATGGTCATGATCTCACCCATCAGGAAGTTCTCTAGATTCATGTGGGCAGCTATTTTCTCCAATGATTGACTGAATTCCCATTTCAATGTGGGTTTTAATGAACTTACCCTTTTGTCAGACGGTAATATAAAACTGTGCTTGGCTGCGTTCCAGACACAAGTTTCAAGTTCATCAAGAAGCATGAATGTCAAACTGTCCTGTTTGGCACGTGCAAATGTACCAGCCGGGAACGTAAACGATGAATGGCTTTCAGCGAGGTAAGTCAATATTGCAGTGCTGTCAGTGATAACTTCAGAATCCACAACCGCAACAGGGATTTTTCCCTTGGGCGATAGTTTGAGCAACTCCTCAGCGTGGGGTTTGGTTGGATAGCTCGTATAATCCAGACCAAGTTCCTCCAACATCCACAAAACCCTGAAGGCGCGGCTGTACTTACGACCGTATATCTTGATTTCCATCAGTGATAACCTGCTATTCTGTGAAGGGTTCTCTCCATGATTGCTTCAACGGGCTTGGTACCCGAACCACGGATAATTTGATCAACCTTGGTCAATTCAAGTAAAGCCCATTCAGCGCCTGATGCTCCCCAAAGTCTTGATTGCCTGAGCATATTGTTGCGACGGGGGCCGAATAGTGGTGGTTTTATCTTGGACAATCCGGCCTCGGGACCACCAGCATGACTTGCCACGGTCAATATATTGCGAAATTTCCTTTTGGAAAACAGACAGACCCTGACCGGTTCGCTGTCCTGCTTGGACAGTTTTCTGAACAACAACCCCACTTCTTTCAGTTTCCTGTCGGCAACCGCTTCCAAAAGCTTGTCCAGTCCTGCCTCGCCAAATTCTGGAACACAGGCACTGATGTCCTCTTCACTCAGGGGTGTAGAATCCTCATGTTTGTAGAGGACCAGTTTTTCAATCAGTGATTTGATGGTCGAAGGTTCCTGCTCCTCGACCACTGCAACCAACAGTTTCATGGCATCCGCATCAACATTTGTAAGATTTGCCTCTTTAAGGAGGAACGCAATATCCTGCTGGTTCAGGTTTTCAGTATAAATCCCCAGGGCAGCTAAACCATTGTCACTTTCAAATCTTTTTCGAAGGGTAGACGAAGGTCGCAAGCGGCTCGAAGTTACAATGATATAGGCAAAGCCTTCTTTCCATTCATCCAATTCGGAAAAAATCAATTTGTTGTGCTGGTCCGATGCCTTGTCGAGACAAACAACCCGCTTGCCACCAAAAAAACTTTGGGCCCTCACCAGTGATTCCAACAAGCCAGGCTGTTGGTTGAGATCGGTGGCTTCAATTTTATCCAACTGCATTTCCTGCATGGCATTCGGACCAGCTATCGAATTTACAATCCGGTCCCGATGTTGATCAACAAGTGCCTGATCTTCACCAAATATCAAATACCCGCTTTTCCAATTTCCTGTTTCCAGATGGGCAGGCAATTGGTTGGGATACAGTTTCATTGTTGGATGTCTGTATTTGGCTTTATCGCAATGATTCTGGTATAAATCCTGTCGGCCATCAGCCTTCTGAGTCTGTTCAGGGCATCATCCCTCGCTTCAAGATTGGCCAGTACCTCATTCCTCTTTACCATATCATCTTCATCCTTTTCTTTGGATGATATCCATCTTGCCCTTGCAGTAATGGTATCAGAGTAAATCAGATCGCCATTATTCAAATCAAAAAAAGCCACTTTGGCCTTGCCGATCACGATGTATTGATACACTCCTCCTGATCCCATAATGGGACCACTTTCATCGGAAATAACAAAGTCAACGGTCAAATGATGGCTTCTTTCTCCGGTCGGTTTACCGAACTGATCAAGGAGGACCGATTCCAGTTTCCGTGGATCCAGATTACCGGTTACCGTGATATCAGTTTGATTGACATAGGATTCCCGTGGTGAATCCGGACCATACAAGGGAGTGAATTCACATCCAGCGACCAGCAAACAAAGTGTAACCAGTCCGATTATCTTCCATCTAGACAACAATATTCACAATCCTGTCAGGTACTACAATTGTTTTACGAGGTTCATGACCATCAAGATACCTTGTAACGACTTTATCTTCAAGTACCATCTTGAGAACCTGATCCTTTGGAAGGCCCTTGGTAACTTCAATCCTTGATCTCAACTTTCCATTAATCTGTATCGGCATGGTGATTTGATCCACCTTCAGGTATTCGGGATCGGCTTTGGGCCACTCGGTCTTGACCACAAAATCCCTGCCTCCCAACAAACGCCAGATTTCCTCTGCCAAATGGGGTGTTATCGGTGCCATAAGCTGGGCATAGGTTAACATAGTTGTCTTTTTTACACTGGCACTAGCCTTGGATCTGACCATTGCATTATACAGTTCATAAAGCCTTGCGATGGCCTTGTTGAAGATAAACCCCTCAATCTCCCTGGCAAATTCGTTTATGGTCTGATGAAGGATTTTCTTGAGTTTCAAATCCTCATCGGCAGTTCCCACATCCTCCATCGAATTAATATCGTTGGCAAGTCGCCATACCCGTTCCAAGTGCTTGGAAGCAGCTTCTACCCCTGTTGTTGTCCATTCAATATCCCTGTCCGGAGGTGAATCTGAAACCATATACCATCTGGCAGTATCTGCACCATACTGTTTGATCAAACCCTGGGGATCAATGATATTGTTTTTTGATTTTGCCATTTTGGCCGAAGGAATAATCTCAACGGGCTCTCCAGTACTTTTCAACCTGGCTTCTGTTCCCGATACCTCTACCTCGGTGGGAAAGTGATAGATCGGTCGATCATTCTTGTCCCTGGTCTGGTAAATGGCATGATTGACCATCCCCTGGGTAAAGAGGGAATCAAAGGGTTCCTTGCATTTTTCTGACAAATGGCCAGTCAACTGCATGGCCCGGGCAAAAAAACGGGAATACAGCAAATGCAGGATGGCATGTTCAATGCCACCGATATACTGATCGACATTCATCCAGTAATCAGCCATGGCCAAGTTTGTTGGTGTTTTTTCGTTGGGTGCCGTATAGCGTACAAAATACCATGAACTATCAACAAAGGTATCCATGGTATCAGTTTCCCTTTCGGCATCCGATCCACAATTCGGGCAGATGCACTTCTTGAAATTTGGATGATGATCTAGGGGATTGCCGGGTTTCTCAAAACTCACATCCATCGGCAATTCAACCGGCAAATTTTCCTTTTTTTCCGGTACTATGCCACAATTGGGGCAGTGGATTACCGGAATGGGACATCCCCAGTATCTTTGCCTGCTGATACCCCAATCCCGCAACCGATATCTGATAACCTTCCTGCCTATTCCCCTATCTTCACAATGAGCTATGGCCGCAGCGATACCTTCGTCACCCGTTTGCAACTCATTGCCCGCAAAACCCCGTAAATATTTTACCTTTTGGGTTTTGGGTGGAACATAGGCCTCATTGGCCACGGGGGTATCCGCATCTTCGGGAAAAAACACATCAATGACAGGCAGATCATACTTTCTGGTAAAATCCAAATCCCTCTGATCATGGGCCGGACAGCCGAAGATTGCCCCGGTACCAACAGTATTGAGTATGAAATTTGCCACCCAGATTGGTAATGTTACCTCAGGATCCAGTGGATGGCGGACCTTGAATCCGGTATCCACACCTTTCTTTTCGAGCAGTTCAAGTTCTACCTCCGAAGTACCAGCCTGACGACATTCCCGAATGAATTCCTCCACTTCAGGATTTTTCCTGGCAATCGCCCTAGCAAGCGGATGTTCCGGGGATACCGCTGTAAAGGTGGTACCCATCAGGGTATCCGGTCTGGTTGTATATACCTTGAGCCTGTCAATTCCCTCAGGACAATCAATGGTTTCAAAATCGAATTCCAGACCGCTCGATTTACCGATCCAGTTTCGTTGCATGAGGCGGACCTTGTCCGGCCAGCCCTCTAGCCCGTCAATGGCTTCCAGCAGCTCTTCAGAAAAATCGGTTATTCTGAACACCCACTGTGAGAGTTCCTTTTGTTCAACCTTGGCCCCGGAACGCCACCCCATTCCATCAATGACCTGTTCGTTGGCCAAAACGGTCCCATCCACCGGATCCCAGTTTACCAGGGTTGTTTTCCTGTCAACCAAACCCTTGTCAATCATGTCCAGGAATAGGGCCTGTTGCTGGCCATAATACTCCTTGTCGCAGGTGGCCAGTTCCCTTTTCCAGTCTATGGACAATCCCAGCGTCTTCAGCTGCTTTCTCATTTCAGCTATATTTTGACGGGTCCACCTGTCTGGATGTTCTTTGTTCTTGAGAGCGGCATTTTCGGCCGGCAAGCCGAAAGCATCCCAACCCATCGGGTGAAGCACATTGAAGCCCTTGGCAATCTTGTACCGGGCAATGACATCACCCATGGTATAGTTGCGGACATGACCCATGTGGATTTTCCCCGAAGGATAGGGAAACATTTCCAAAACATAGTATTTGGGCAGGCTATGGTCCGACGAAGCCTCAAAAACTCCAGCCTTTTCCCATTCCTTCTGCCAGAAACACTCCTGTTCCAGGAAATTATATTCTGTCATTAATTTTCCCGGGCTTGTCTAGAATCCCAACTCTGCTATCTTGAGTTGGCGAGCCCTTGCCAGGATGGAATTTTCTATTTCCCTGTTCAGATCAGGATCAACCACTCCTGCTCTTGTTCTGAATGTAACCTGGAGCGATCTTGCATCCAGTGAAGGATCGCTGATCACAACCGTTGCCTGGTACTCCCTGGTACCACCTGGAGGTGTTGCCCATCCAAATTGAATGACACCGGTAAATGGATCAACTTCCTCAATGGGCATGAAATCAAGCACTTCCAGAGTTGCCTTCCAGATAAACCTGTTGACTTTCAACTCGGTGGAGGAATTCTGCATGAGAAACAGGTCCCTCAGTCGCTGTGGTCTTCCCTCGGATTCAACTTCTGCCTTTTCTTCTGCCTTGGGTACGGTTCTATCCCCACCACCAAAGATGTTCAAGCCATTTGAACAAGCACTCAAAGAAAATACTACGAATAGTGCCAATATAAAGCCGAGAGACTTTGTCCTAATCATATCAAGTTACCTTTCGTCCTTAGACCCATGCCACTGATTTGACCTTTATGGCACAAATCAAAAACCGATGCCATAAAAGCATCAAATTATCTGGTCAGATTGAACATTCCTAAATTAACCTATGTTCATTACCAGTTCAATAATTACAAATATTTTATTTGATTAAACAGTTCCAACAGGATTGATATAAATTTTTTTGTTCAAAATGGAAATTGCCGAAGTAATGGTTATTTACGATATTAGTGTCAATAACTGAAAATTATCAAACCTAAGTCATTATAATCGAAATGTCTCTATCCGAAATTGTTTCCCGGGTTCAAAAGGCTGAGATGGAAGCCAACAGGCCAATTGGTTCAACCCGGGTAATTGCCGTTTCCAAATTGCAACCCAATGAGAGGGTTTTGGCCCTTTTGGCAGAAGGACATGCGGAATTTGGGGAAAACAGGGTCCAGGAAGCTGCAGGCAAATGGCCGGAATTTCTGGCAACATATCCTCAAACCAAACTACACCTTCTTGGGCCCCTGCAGTCCAACAAGACAAGACAAGCCATGCAACTCTTCGATTGTATTCACTCGATTGACCGTACCAGTCTGGTCACCAGAATTGTTCGTATCGCCGACGAAATCGGTTCCTGCCCGGATCTGTTTGTTCAGGTAAATACCGGTGAGGAACCACAAAAGTCTGGTGCCTTGCCCGGTGAGACCGATCAACTGGTAGCTGAAATCAGGAAGTACAACTTGCCCCTCTTGGGACTGATGTGCATCCCCCCCTTTGATGAAGAACCCGCCTTGCACTTTGGCCTTCTTGCCAATCTTGCCAAACGAAATGGATTATCCAGCCTGAGTATGGGCATGAGCAATGATTTTGATTCGGCCGTTAGAATGGGCGCAACCCACATACGGGTTGGCACAGCCATTTTTGGAGAACGAGATTATTCCAAAAGGTAATCCGAACACCTGACTCAAGAATTGATGACTATTTGGGTCTCACCTGTGAGATTGCCTGCAATCCAGATCATGGTTTTCCAGTCAACTGCCACACATCCTTCTGTAGGAATTCTAGGTCCCCGCCAGACATGTAGAAAAATCGCCGATCCCTTGTCTGGTTCCGGATCGGCTCTGTTGTAAGCAATTGGTATGACAATATCGTACAGTGAATCGGCCCTGAACATCTTTTCGTGGCTGAATTTCCAATTGGTACCATTGGCAATCAACTTGTTGTAGTGAGGATCCAGGGGATCATCGGACCAGATATACCCTTTTCTGATGGGAATTGCCTGTGGTGGCAGTAGTAATCGGGAGACCCTGTCTGGTCGGTAAAAGACATTCTCAAGCGAATAGACACCTGCCGGTGTGACACCATCGCCTTCGGTTTTAACGTTGTTTATGCCGCCTCGACCAATAGAGCAGGGAAATTTTGTTCCCCTGAACCATCCATGCCACTTGTTGATGAATATGGTTTCAGGGAAGGTCAAAGTCTGTGACCGCTTTTTCGTGCCTTTACAGCCATATATTCTGCATTGTATTTGTTGACCGCGGTCAGAATGGGAATTCGTTCATGTACATTGATTCCCTGTGATTCCAGGATGGATATCTTGGCCGGATTGTTGGTCATCAGGCTGGCATTTCGATATCCCAGCAGTTTCAGGACTTCCGATCCCAATCTGAAATCTCTTTCATCATCCTCAAAACCCAAGCGATGATTTGCCTCAACCGTGTCAAAACCCTGATCTTGAAGGGAATAAGCCCTTATTTTGTTGATGAGGCCAATTCCCCTGCCTTCCTGATTGATATAGAGCAGAATTCCCTCTTCATTGCTAATCATTCTCTTCAAGGCAAGGTGTAACTGCGGTTGACAGTCACATTTCAATGAACCAAGCACGTCACCCGTAAAGCAGCCCGAATGAAGTCTGGTCAGTACTGGCTTATTTCTGGGTGGCGAGCCAAAAACAATTGCACAATGTTCATCACCTCCAAGCTTTTCCCGAAAAAGGTAAATCATTGAAGGAACTTTTTCGGAGAGCGGGAGAGTGGATTTTGAAACCAATTCAAGGGAAATATCAGGTTTCTGTTTCGGGTCAAAATCCTGAACCTCTAGACAGGACAACCGGATTTTCTCAACCTCCTCACCCTGCAACATCCGAACCAGAACTGCAGGCAGCAATCTAGCCTTTCTGGCAAGTTCAATTGCCATCCTGTGCAAATGGGCCTCGCCCCCTCTTTCTGTTTCCAGGGGACCTTTCCAGGGAACCTGCAGGTCACGGGAAGGGTCAGCAATGGCCTTGACCCAGTCCAGGCTGGCATCATCGGGGATAATGATACGGGCCAAATCACCATCATAAACCCGTGCCTTCAGAGTGTCGGCCCTTCTTCGAGTTAGAGCAATTACGGTCGTACCCTCAGCCAGGAATTCCTTCATCCGGGGTAGTGATCCGTTTTCTACCGGCAGTGCAACACAAGCATTGTCATTGTCTTTGATGACAACCGGAATGCCCAGCCTCATATCGCTCAAAATTCTTGCCAGAACTTCATCTTTTCGCAATGTGAGATGCATTTCCGTTTTGTTCCTTCGGTCCATTCAGATCTAGCCCCTTACGGCTGCCAATTTTGTGTGAAATTTCGATCCATTCCATTCAAGCCGGGACCTATTGACATTTTCTAGCCATCTTCATTTAACAGCGTACATTGTGGAAACTAAATTTCAGTAGTACAAATAGAGGGTCTGCAACAAAATGCCAATGCTAATTTTTGGTTGAAAATTTTGAATTTTTCATTAGGATATAACAATCATCCGCACCAGAGCAGTTCAATTTCGAGAATATAGGGTAGGTGTGGAACCCTTAATCTGTTCTCATAAAGATAACAAAGATACTATTGTGAAAAAATTTCTTCTTATAATTTTACTAGCCGGTTTGGCTGGTTGCAGTATTGTCGATTTTGGTCCTCCTGAAAGAATTGACAATGCTTGTAATATCGTGAAAACCAATCCCAACTGGTATAGACATATGGAGCGGGTCGAGAAAAAATGGGATGTCCCGATGTCTGTCCAGATGGCCGTAATTTACCAGGAAAGTAAATTTCAAAGAAATGCCAGACCTCCTCGCAAGTTCAGGATGGGTATCATTCCCGCTGGTTATGAGACCACGGCCTATGGTTATGGACAGGTTTTGGATGGGACCTGGAAATGGTATCAGGATTCCATTGACAATCGAAGGGTCAGTCGAACTAATTATGGTGATGTCGTAGAGTTCATCGGTTGGTACACGGACATTTCTGCACGTGAATTGAATATTTCCAAAAGTGATGCCAAAAATGTTTATCTTGCCTATCATGAGGGGCATGGTGGATATCGCAAGGGAAGTTACAGACAGAAAGCCTGGTTGATTGATGTTTCTAACAAGGTTGCCGACATAGAACGTCAATATCGTGGCCAGTTGAGAGGATGTAGAGTAGGCTTGTTCTGATCCTGACTGGTTTAATCCAAATTCAACAAGTCCTTTTGGAGTTCTATGTTGAAAAACCTGGGATCAATCTTGATGTTGGATTTTATATCCAATAGCTGAACCATTGTCCTGTTTTCGAATTCATCGACAAACACCCAGCCGACCAACAGCAGGGGGTCATTCTGGAATACCAGTTCCAGACGCCCCTTGAGGTGTTGGGATGTTATCTTCAAATGCAACTCGTTGTATTCGGTACCAATCAAATGATCCAGGACAATATCTGAGTCAGTAAAATCCAGATTCCTTTTCAGAAGGTGAAAAAAAGGGGTATGTCTCAACGGGTAAAAGGTTGGGCCGGTATTGGAATTCTTGTCGAATACCGCAACACTCCCCGAGTGGGCAATGAGAATACCTGTATCGGGAGGGGAATATTCCAGTCTGGCCCTCAAAGGACGATCCAGATACAGCTTGCCTTCTGATCTTGAACCATCATAATTTATTTGCAGAATCTCCGAATACAGCGTATCGATTTCTTCAAGATAGGTTTCAAGATCCTGAAGTGTTGGTTTGTCCTCTGTCTCTGCCGGAAGGTGTATTGAAAGGGCAAGGAAGCCAATAAGCAGACAACCGATCTGTTTGCAGGTCTTGTTTAGAGGCAATTTTCCAAAGATGTTTATTTCTTATCTCCCTTGCAATCTGGGTTAATCCAATAGTTAGATATAAAGTATAATTCCTGGGAGTAGAGATAAATTAACTATTTTTTGATTTATAAGCCATTGTTCTCTTGCTGTGGTTTAATGTCATGCAAGTTAAGCCCCTAAGGCAGTTCCACCACCAATTATGATCTGTTACCTTTACACTTTCGTAAAAGGATTGGTGTCATCTGGTCAAGAATCTCCCTGCAGGAGAAGGTATTGTTGAAATTCATTTTGTAAATTGAATGCGTTAAGGACGATTCCTGCTACAAATCTACTTTAGAGCGGGATCGGAATTACTCGGGTATGAAAATTTCCCTTTTACCAACATGATTGGCCTTGCCAATCAAATCCTCGTCTTCCATCCTTTCAACTATTTTGGCAGCCTTGTTATAACCAATTCCAAGTTTTCTCTGGATATAGGATATGGAAACCCGTCGATCCCTTTTGACAATTTCCACCGCCTGGGGATACAAACTGTCTTCGGAATTCTTGCCACCGACAAATCCCAGAGCCTGATCAACCTCAGCCTCGATTGTACCCTCAGGGTCATCAAAGATCTGGTATTGGTGTTCGATGCTGCCATAGGTTTTTTTCAAGTATCCCACAACCTTTTCGACCTCCTCGTCGGTCACCAGTGGACCATGTACCCGCTGGATCTTGCCTCCTCCGGACATAAACAGCATATCACCCTTGCCGAGGAGCTGTTCAGCACCCTGTGTATTCAAGATTGTCCTGCTGTCTATCTTGGATGAAACCTGGAACGAAACGCGGTTGGGGAAATTGGATTTGATAATTCCACCCATCACATCGACCGATGGCCTCTGGGTGGCAGCAATGAGGTGGATACCACTTGCTCTTGCCTTTTGGCTCAACTGCTGAAGACATTCATCAATTTCCTTTCCGGCCGTTTGAACCAAATCGGCCAATTCATCAATGATGACAACGATATAGGGCAAATACTCTACCTCAAATTCCTTTGTTGTAAATTCTGCCCGCCCGGTTTCCTTGTTGTAACCAGTCTGGATCTTGATGGAGTAAACTTTTTCTCCCTTCTCCATCAACTCCAGCATATGAGAGTTATAAGATTGGATATTCTTGATATTCAATCTCATGCTTTGCATTTTCTCATATCTTTTGTTCATTTCGTAAGTGACCCACTTCAAGGCCACAACCGCTTTCTTTGGATCTGTTACAACCGGGGATATCAGATGCGGGATACCGTCATAACCGCTCAATTCGATCATCTTGGGATCGATCATCAGCAATTTGCATTGATCGGGTGAGAGCTTGTACAACATGCTCAATATCATCGAGTTCAAACCGACCGATTTACCTGATCCGGTGGTTCCGGCTATGAGAAGATGGGGCATGGAAACCAGATCAACCACAACCGCCATGCCACTGATGTCCTTACCGAATATAAGGGGAAGCTTGTGTCGGGAATTCCAAAATGCAGTTGAGGAAGCCAACTCCTTCAGGTAAACGGTTTCCCTGATTTCGTTGGGCAGTTCTATCCCGACATATGGTTCACCGGGAATTGTTGATATTCGAGCGGACAATGCGGACATGGAACAGGCTACATCATCGGCAAGCTGTATCACCCTGCTGGTTTTGACGCCGGGAGCAGGTCTGAACTTGTAAAGGGTTACCACTGGTCCCTGAAGAATTTTCTCGATTCTTCCCTGAACACTGAAATCGGCAAGTATGCGCTTCAGTTTTTCACCCCGGGCCTCCAATTCTCCCTGACTTCTCTCATTCTTAATGATTTCATCGGGTTCAGACAGGAATGAAAGTGACGGAGGATTATAGGTATTCTGGTCAGGAAAATTATCCAGGGATTGCAGTGTTTCCTGAGTTGCACGAGAACTGACTTTAAGTTGTCTGGGATCCCTTGGAACCACGATTATATCCTGATCCTCATCATCAATTTCCTGAGGCACATCCTGTGAGACATCACCCAACAGGGGCAGGGTGGCTGAACTTTGTTGCTGATGTTCACTATGAACTTGTCTTTTGGCAAAGCTAATCTGGGTCAGCTTACGGGGACGAACATTCTCTTCCTCCTTGGTCAACCATGCGACAGATTGACTGATTCCAGCCTTGAAGATTTTTGAGAACGCTCCTTTGCTCTTAACCTTTTCCTCAATTTCTTCCTGCTCATAATACTCGTAAAAATCCTGGCTTTTGGATTCTTCCTTGTCATTTCTCCTCAGGAAATTGTCCAATTTGTTCAATACACCCCGGGAGGTGGCTTCAGTTTCCTGATCTATCGTATTTGCAGGAATTTGGTAAGGACCTTTTTGAATATTTGATTCCCTTTTCACCTGCCTTTGGGTCAATCTTCCAACAACTTCTCTAAGGGTAAAGCCAAAAGTATAAAAACAAACGATCAACAGAAGAAAACCAACAACAAATTTTGCATATTCGAAGAATGTGACCTTATCCAATGGCAAAGCATTCATGGTAGCACCTACAAAGGTATCACCAAAGATTCCCCCGAGCCCAAAATGGTGATTCCATGAATCCAGCGGTTGCAGAGTTGATGAAAATACTGAAGCTGTGGCAACCAGTATGGGGAAATAAATCAAGGATTTTATGAACCTACTTGTACCCGCATGGGACATGAACCGAATTCCCCAGAAAAACATGTACAGTGCCATGATCCATGATCCCAGGCCGAGAATAACAATCAGGCTGCTGGCAACTGAAGCGCCAAAGTGCCCCAACAAGTTGCTTACCCCACCGTTCGTCAATGAAAAAATACCGGGATCAAATGGCGAATAGGAACCTAGGATCAATCCCAGCATGCCACTGAGAAATAGCAGCAATAGTCCCCATAATTCCTGACTTCGCTTAATCAAAACCTTGAACCAATTTTGATCAACCAAAGGTTGTCTCTGTCTAATCTGGTAGGTCACCTTTCTTTCTCCTTCCTAAATCAGTTCCCTGATGCTCGCCAATCCAGTTTCCAGCTCTTCCTGCTCGGCAACCATTGCCACCCTGATAAATCTCTTGCCTGGATTACGTCCACGATCCTCAAAGCTGAAATATGAACCTGGAACCACTTTCACTCCCCGTTGCTTCCATAACCGTTTGGTGATTTGCTCTCCATCCTCCACATCCAGCCATAGAAAGAACCCTGCTTCAGGTGGATTGTAGCCTTCAAACCCATCAAATATCCGATCGGCAAGTTCATATTTTGCCTGATATCGCTCCCTACTGGCAATGACATGGGATTCATCTTCCAGCAAACGTGCGGCAACTGCCTGCAAAGGTATGGGAACAGCCGGGTCAGAATAGGAGCGATATTTTTTGAAGTGCGTGATCAGTTTTTCTCCACCTATCATAAAACCGGTTCTCAGACCGGGCAGATTGGACCTTTTGGACAGTGAATTGAAAATCATCATGTGGTCAAGATCGCCCTCGAAACCCGAGTTTGCTTCAATCATGCTTGGTGGTGGTTTGGACCGATAGATTTCCGAATAGCATTCATCAGAGAAGACCAGAAAATCATGTTCGTGAGCCAACTTGAGCAGGTTTTCCATATACTCCATTGATGCAACCGATCCCTGTGGATTTGATGGAGAGCACAGATAAACGATGGCAACCTCATCGAGAGCCTGGGGGGATATTCTTCCAAAATCTGGTAGAAAATTGTTGCTTTTTTCAGCGTCCACGAAAACAGGTTCGGCATTGGCAGCAAGTGTGGCACCTACATAAACCTGATAAAACGGATTGGGAATCAGTACCTTGGACTTCTTACCCTTTTTATTCTCGGGGCATAAAGCAATACAGGCATTGAAGAGAGCTTCCCTCGTTCCGTTCACAACGGAAATATTCTCATCGGGGTCAATTGTCACCCCATACCGATTTCGATACCAATGCGATATTGATTCCAGCAAACCACTGGTACCATTCTTGGGTGGATACTTACCAAAATGGTCGATTGAACGGGCTATCTCTTCCATTATCCAATGTGGAAACGCGTGACGAGGTCCACCTACGGACATATCAATAATCTCTCCACCGGGAGGTGTATTCCCGAGGAGTAGCCTTAATCGATCAAATGTATATTCTGGCAGTTGGGAAAACCGCCCGGGTATATCCATGGTCTTTGACCTGCCTCGAATTTTATCTGTTTTTTGGGTCTTTTTGCCCATTGGGTATTGATTCTATTTCTTCTTTCCGAAGAATCAATAGGTTTTTTCAAATGTAGGTTTTGTGGCACAAAAATGCTACAATCGGGAATAAATCAACGTAACGATAAGATTTAACAATCCCCGTCAACTTCAATCCTCAAATATCAAAATACCATCATGCAATAGTCTACTTGCCTATATAAACTGTCTTTCTGGGGTTTAATGACTCAAAAATTCAAGTAAAAAAAATCGGGATTGATATGGGTTTTACTGAATTTTCAATTATAGTAATTATTCCCTTTGATTTCCAATTTTTCATTCATCAGGATTCATGGCTTCCCAACCCAAAATACTTGTCATAGGTTCCAACAGATTGGTTCGCGATACTTTTCAGGATCTCCTAATAGGTGGTGGAGAATTCGAGGTCGAGGTATTGGAACATATTTCTGATATTCAATCCACCTTGATGAGCACAATTTCAACAGTTATTGCTTTTGTTGATGATCCTGATGATCTAGACATACTTGCGAATGATAATCAAAATTTTCCTCCTGCCATACTGATCCTTTCAGAAGAACAGAATGCTCGGCTATCAATCACAGAACCCGACGAATTTGGGTTTGTTTGCTTTATAAAGCCATTCTCATATCAGGAAGTGTTGATCCAATTACAGGGTATCGTCACAAGGTATGAGATAAAGCAGCAGGTATCGTTCAAATTGGACGAAATCGTTATTGACCCCTCATCCCTGACCTTGACAAATGAATCGGGAGAGGCGGTTCGCATGACCCAAAAGGAGTTTGAACTTTTGTATATCCTCTACAAAGCCAGGGGTAAAACCCTGTCAAGGGAATACCTGCTTAAGGAGGTATGGGGTTACAAAAAGGATATAATTACCAATACCCTTGATACACACATACACTGGCTGAGACAAAAAATTGAGGCGGATTCAGCCAATCCCCAGATCATCGTGACTGTTGATGGGGGATACCAGATCAAACCTGAATTTTCATCACAAATCCTGTAGAAAGCCATCAATCCCATGCAGTTCACCGTTGCTACCTGGAATATCAATTCAATAAGACTACGAGAAAACCTTGTCTGCAAATTTCTGAATCAATACAAACCCGAGATTCTCTGCCTGCAGGAAATAAAATCCCCCACCGAATTGGTTGGTACTGAAGCCTATAGAGCGCTGGGGTACAATCATATTCTAATACGAGGACAGAAGGCCTACAATGGAGTCACAATTCTCTCCAAAATTCCCATGGTCGAGGTTGCAAGAAGGAATTTCATTAACAAGGAAGAAGCCCGACATATTTCAGCAATACTGGAGAATGGGATTACCATTGAAAATTGTTACGTTCCAGCTGGCGGCGATATTCCCGACCCTGAAGAAAATCCCAAGTTCAAGGACAAGTTGGATTTCATCGCAGGAATGAAACAATGGTCAATAAATCATCCTCCCAAGAAAACCATTTTAGTTGGTGACCTCAATATCGCGCCACTTGAAAATGATGTCTGGTCGCATAAGCAACTACTGAAAGTTGTTAGCCATACACCCGTTGAGGTCGAGGGAATGACATCATTGATGAAAGCTGGAGGATGGATCGATACGGTTCGTACCAATATTCCCGAAGGGAAACTATATTCCTGGTGGTCATATCGAGCACGGAACTGGGATACCTCTGACCGAGGGCGTCGTCTTGACCATATCTGGGCATCATCCGATCTTGCGAGCAATATTGGGGAATCGGTTATTCTTCGTGAAATAAGAGGATGGGAAAAACCTTCTGATCACGTACCTGTTATGACAAAATTCAGTCTCTAGCTCAGAAAATTACAAACACTAACATCCATAATTTCCAAGTCATCTAGCAAATTGATAGGGAATTTGAAAAAAAATAGCATGAAATGCCCTGCAAAATGACTCATGGTTCTGATAATTGGATTTCAGCAGTCAAATACCCGGTAAAACTTGCTTGACACCTTTGAGCCTTGAGGGTAACCTCCCAAGGGCAGGCCAAAACTACTTTGGATTGGGGTTAAATCGATCTTTGAATATTGAACTATTTTAGTGGGAGGAGATACCTATGTTGAAAAGACTGTTTATTGTATTTGCAAGTTCATTGATTGCTCTGGGAGCATCGATTACTGCATCGCAAGCAGACAAATTAACACTTTATTGTAGCGCCCAGGAAGATTGGTGCCAGTTGTTGGCCCGCAGTTTTGAAGATGCTACTGGCATTGACGTAAACATGACCCGGAAGTCTTCTGGTGAGACCTTTGCCCAAATTCGGGCAGAATCCTCAAATCCCAAAGGGGATATCTGGTGGGGTGGAACTGGTGATCCCCATCTTCAGGCTGCCGAGGAAGGTTTGACCATGGAATATTTGTCACCCATGCGGGACCAACTGCATGATTGGGCAATCAGTCAGGCCGAGAGTTCCGGAAACCGAACCATCGGAATCTATTCAGGAGCATTGGGATACGGTTATAATTCCGATATTTTGGAAGCCAACAATTTACCGGTTCCGGCATGCTGGAAGGATCTTCTCAAGCCAGAATACAAAGGTCATGTCCAAATGGCCAATCCTAATTCATCTGGAACAGCCTATACCACACTTGCCTCAATGGTTCAGATTTTTGGTGAAGATGAAGGATTTGAATTCATGAAGGGGCTTCATAAAAATATCAACCAGTATACAAAATCCGGATCGGCCCCAATCAAGGCTGCCGGGCGTGGTGAGAATACCATTGGGATCGTTTTTATGCATGATGCCGTCAAGCAGGCTGTATCGGGTTTCCCGATTAATGTTGTTGCCCCTTGTGAGGGAACTGGTTACGAGATCGGTTCAATGTCGATTATCGATGGCGCACGAAATCTGGATGAAGCAAAAATGTTTTACGATTGGGCATTAAGCAGTGATGCACAAAATCTCGCCCTTCAGGTAAACGCCTTTCAGGTACCATCAAATCGTTCATCGGAGACCTCACCGTCTGCACCGGACATGAGTCAGATCCAATTGATAGATTACGATTTCAGGAAATACGGATCTTCGGCCGAACGAAAACGTTTGTTGCAGAAATGGGACGAAGAAGTATCCGTCCTACCTCAGTAAGATTTGACATTTGACGAATCTAATCCAACCCGTCCGGTATTGATCCTCTGGATCATTGTCGGATGGGTTGGCTATTGCCTCCTCCCCTGGTATGGGATAGAGGATGGTTTTTTCTCCTTTGGATGGGTGTTTGATGGCTATCCAATGGATTCAGATTATGCACCAGCAGCCTTTCTGCTTGTTCAAGGTGAAAAGCTATGGCTATCACCTGTTTTAATTCTCCTTGCCTTTCCAATTACCCTTATCAGCCTCAGAAAATCTGATCCGCTCTACGCCCGGGGATTGATCCTGATCGGGGGGATTGGTTTTTTTTGGCTGTTCGCCCAGGGTTTCGCAATTGGCATAAGAGGATATAATTTTTCTTGGCTGGAGTCCTTGTTTGGAGATCTCGGAGACAGGCAATTCGGAATGGGGTATGGTGCGATGCTTTGTGCCGTTTCATTTTTATTCCTGTTTACCCAAGGGATTGCTGCTCGCGGTACGGTTGGTGGGGATATTTTTGTAACCGGGGCGATTGGTGGCGTAATTGTAATTGTACTGGTTTTTGTCGGCTATCCAATTGCCAATATGCTTTTCTCTGCCTTCATTGATGATGGCGGAGAGTATTCGATAAGTGTCTTTTCCACAAAATTTTTCGATGACAGGTTATGGGGTTTGGCTTGTTTGTCCGGTGGTAGGTGCGGGGCTGCATGGAATTCGCTATTCCTGGCAATTATAGTAGGATTTACCACCACCATGCTTGGTTTAGCCTTTGCCCTTGTTGCTACCCGTTCCAGATTTCGATACCAGCGATCATTGCGTGCCCTGACCGTGCTTCCGATAATCACACCACCTTTCGTGATAGGACTTGCCTTGATCCTGCTTTTTGGCCGCTCTGGTTCGGTTACGGTATTTATAGCGGATCTGTTTGGTGTACAACCTACCAGGTGGCTTTACGGTTTGCCTGGTATAATGATCGCACAAACCTTGGCCTATACCCCAATTGCCTTCCTGGTTCTGATAGGTGTTGTTGAAGGAGTGTCTCCTGCAATGGAGGAAGCAGCACAGACCTTGCGGGCCAATAGCTCCCAGACATTTCAAACTGTTTCCTTACCGCTCATGCGCCCGGGTATAGCCAATGCCTTTTTACTGGGTTTCATCGAGAGTATGGCAGATTTTGGCAACCCACTGGTATTGGGTGGAAATTTTGATGTATTGTCAACCGAGATTTTCTTTGCAATCGTTGGTGCACAGTACGATCAGGGACGAGCCGCCGTTCTGGCAATTGTTCTGCTATGCTTTACACTTTCAGCCTTTTATGCCCAACGTGCCTGGCTGGGAAAAAAAAGCTATACCACGGTAACTGGCAAGGGAGATGCGGGAGTGCATCCCCACCTGCCCCGTGGGCTGTCGATAGTTGTCATTACAATTGCAGTCATTTGGGCTCTTTTTACCCTCGTTGTCTACAGCATGATCGTTTACGGCAGTGTAGTTGAACTCTGGGGTGTACACAACACACTGACATTCAAACACTATATTACAGCCTTTTCTGTCAGGATTGAGGATTCAGGCATCCGGTGGTCAGGGGCTGCTTGGGACAGTTTCTGGACAACGATTACAATTGCTGGAATAGCTGCCCCCTTGACTGCTGCAGTAGGAATCGTGACAGCATATCTGCTAACACGCAAGAATTTTGCCGGAAAACAAGCATTCGAATTCGGTACCATGTTATCCTTTGCCATACCTGGAACTGTAATCGGAGTAAGCTATATCCTTGCTTTCAATGTACCACCGATTGAAATAACCGGTACGGGTGTCATTCTTGTGGTAAGTTTCATTTTTCGGAATATGCCGGTCGGTGTTCGGGCCGGAATTGCGTCCATGACACAACTGGACAAATCACTTGATGAAGCGTCCCTGACGCTTGGTGCAAATAGTTGGCATACATTCCGCAAGGTAATTTTACCCCTTCTCAAGCCTGCAATTCTTGCAGCGCTGATCTACAGTTTTGTCCGTGCCATGACTGCCATCTCGGCGGTAATTTTTCTTGTTTCGGCAGAATATGATATGGCAACCAGCTATATAATCGGGCGCGTCGAGAACAATGATTACGGTCTTGCCATAGCTTATTCAACAACATTGATCTTTGTCATGCTGACTGTTGTGGGAATGCTGCAACTACTTGTTGGCAGGGTACAGATTGGCAGAAGAACCCTACAGGGGACTGAGGTGAGGGTATGAACAACATAAGATTGGGAAGAAGGGCTGCTCCCGTAAGGTTCGAGGGTGTAACCAAGATTTTTGGCAAGGATATTGTTGCTGTTGACAATATTAACCTAGATATTGAAGCTGGAAAACTTGTGACACTGCTGGGACCGTCCGGTTGCGGGAAAACGACAACACTGAGAATGATTGCCGGGCTGGAAATGGCAACTTCTGGGCGCATTCTCATCGGTGACCAAGATGTTACCCTTTTGCCGGCTACGGAACGAGATGTTACCATGGTCTTCCAGTCCTATGCATTGTTTCCCCATATGAATGTCCTTGAAAATGTCATGTATGGCCTGACCTTTTCCGGTTTTGACAAGGACGAAGCCGGAGATAGGGCAAATCAGGGCTTGGCCTTGCTTGGTCTGGAAGGATTCGGAGCCAGGTTACCAAGTGAACTTTCGGGCGGTCAGCAGCAAAGGGTTGCCGTAGCCAGGGCCTTGGTATTGGAACCACAGGTTCTCCTCTTTGACGAACCACTCTCCAATCTTGATGCCAAACTTCGTCGTCAGGTAAGGGAAGACATTCGGGCTATCCAGCAAGAAACTGGACTCACGGTAGTATATGTCACTCATGATCAGGAGGAAGCTTTGGCAGTTTCGGATCAAATTGTCGTGATGCGAAACGCTGCCATTGCCCAAATCGGGACCCCGAGAGAACTTTACGATTCCCCAAACGACAGTTTTGTTGCCGACTTCATTGGTGAAGCAAATCTGATTTCATGTACAATAACAGAAGTCAAGGATAACGTAGCGACAATCGAGATTGAGGATTACCATTATCAATTACCCTTTCGTGGTCTTACACCGGGACCCGCGATCCTCGCAGTACGTCCTTCCAGATTGTTGGTGGGTCAGGATACAGGCATACCTGCAACCATTGTCAAATCGACCTATGTTGGAGTCAGGATGGAATATACGATAGAAGGCTCATTTGGACAGGTATTCATGGTTATGGACGATGTTGAGAAACCTCTCAAGGTGGGATCCGAGGTTTTGTTGTCGTTCTCCGAGATCGGTCCGGTTCTCCTGCCTTCCGAGTAAATCTGACAATCAGAAGAGACTATTCGACATTATTTGAATAAATGTTTGAATTTCCAAGGTGGCCATAAATTCATTTAATTTGCCTTTCTCCTTTTCATACCTGAATGAAGTTGGTCAGGCTTTTCGATACGATAAGTTGTCTAAAAATAACTCTGGTTATATTTGTAGTCTTCATTTTCCATCCTTAAATGGTAAATCTACTCGAATCAATACGGGCAAATCATGGCAGAAGATCCGAATTACCCTGAATGGAACTGTTGTGAATGGTTTGCCAAAGCGAATACCATTGTCCAGGACAAACGTGGTAATATCCCATTCGACATCGGCCTATTTGAGAATTATCAGGAAGACCCTGCCGAACAGTTCAGGCACCACCAGTACAATCCTTGGCAGAATGCATATGGGTGGCTACCGACCTTGGGTTTGGATCCAAACACTACTGGCAACCACAGCCATTATTAATGAGAGCAAATGCTATGTATAAAGAAAACCCGTGGATTACGATACACAGCCTACTTGACCAACTAACCAACGAAAATACCGACCCAATTCACAGAATCTGTCAACCTTTACCTGATTTTGATCGAATTAATTTAGGTGAAATTGAGGCCGAATTTTATTCCGAAACCTATCATGACCTGTCAAGACCATGTATCTATGTTGGCGGCAAATTCACATGGGAACAAACTTTAATTGACCATCCTGAAATTCGCTTCTTTACCTATGTAGGTCTTGAGTTGGAGGATGAGGACTTTAAAACCATAAACACAATTCGTGGTAAGAACTCCCTTACCGCAAAGGGTTTTCGAATAGGTGATTGGGACCAGCGGGCTGCACCAGATCCAAATCCTCCTTCAGAGGTCAATGTAGAACCTGTAGTTGAATATTTGAAGGGCTGGCTTGCCGACGGAGCCCCTTCCATCCTCATTCGCTGTGCCGCAGGTCACTATCGGTCGGCGGCAACCGCATTGGCTGCCCATAGCATGATTTCCGGCAATCCATCTATTTCTGCCATCCGTCTTGTTCTGGCAGGATATGTGAAAATTGACAGCAATTGGGAGATTGCCCGCATTGCCGATTCCATGCTGGGTTTCAAGGGTAACCTTTATTCAGCTGCATTGAATGTCCAACGTGCCTTTGCGGAACGGAACAGACTTTTGCTCAAAGGTACTACCCCTGAGGAGTTGATTTATAAGTTAAAGGACATTTTTGATAATCCCTGGGATCAGGAACAGGCCCTCGCTTATGCGACCTAGGATTTGAATGATCACAGGCTTCTCTCATAATTTCAGGAGACCTGAGTATTTTTCATCAAGGTCAATCGCGGCTCATTCAATTTCGAATAAAGTTTTGATTTCGAAAAGTCATACCAATTCAAAAAAAGTCCCCTAGAAATTTCAGTCAATGGTTGAAAGTATTTTTTGAAATCACCTACATTCTGCCCCATATCTTCATCAATTCATTCGCAGGAGAAACATCTTAATGCTAGATCTCAATAATCCCTCAACTGAGTCATTTGTAAAGGAAGGTTCTGCAGAGACCTTCATGGCGGATGTTGTTGAAGAAAGCAAAACAACCCCTGTACTAGCGTATTTTACGGCCAGCTGGTGTGGTCCATGCAAAACCATGGGACCAATAATCGAAAGCGCGGTCAACAAGGCCAGGGGGAAGATTAAACTCGTACGCTTGGATGTTGATGCCAATCAAAACATTGCTGCTCAGTTGCGAATCCAGTCAATTCCTACAATATATGTCTTTATGGATGGCCAGCCAGTCGATGGATTCACAGGGGCCAAAACGGCTGCCGAGATTGAAAAATTCCTTGCTGAAATTGTCAAGAAGAGCGGGGGTACAACAGTCGAGGAAATTTTGGATGAGGCCAATGAATTACTGGCAAGTGGGGGTGTGGCTGAAGCTTCCCAGATCTTTGCCACTGTTTTGCAGGACTATCCTGAAAACCCCATTGCTTATGCTGGGTTGATTTCCTGTCATATTTTTTCGGACAATCTGGATCAGGCCGAAGCCATGCTTCAAGCGGCACCTCCGGCCATTGCCAATTCCAGGGAAATCGATGGTGTTCGTTCCAACATTGAACTCAAGCGACAGGCCAAGGCTTCGGGTCCGACCAACCAACTGGCCGAACAGGTCAGAAACAATCCGGATGATTTACAGGGCCGATTTGATTTGGCTATTGCCTTGTATTCAAATAATCAATTGGAGGAAGGCATTGATGAGTTGTTGGAGATATTCAGGCGTGATCGGGAATGGAATGACGGAGCAGCCAAGGAACAGTTGCTGAAAATATTCAGTTCCATGAAGCCGGAGGATCCCATTGCTCTCAAGGGTCGTAGAAAACTTTCCTCGCTGATATTCTCATAGGGTTGATGGAAGATGGAAGAAGAACGCAAATTTGACCGGCACATGCTGGAAATTCTTGTTTGTCCCCTGACCCATTGTCAATTGGCTTACGACAAGGAAAAACAGGAATTGATATCCAAGGCTGCCAATCTGGCATACCCAATTCGTGATGGGGTGCCCATCATGCTTCCGGATGAAGCCCGAAAAATCGATTAAATTCTTAAACCCTACCTGTTTCTCATCAACTCGGGTATATCACCAGACAAACCCGCCGCTTCCCTGATCAGATACCCTTTGAGGGGTGTAATGCGTGAAATAATACCTGTTCCGAGTTGACGGGCCAGATGATTTCCCGGTATGGAACTGGTGTATGCCCAGTTAAAAAAATCGGTTGCCGCAGCAAAGGATACGGAATCAAACATACGCCATCGTTGATATCTTTCCAATACGGTCGTAAAACCAATGTCTTCCCCTCGATGTTTTGCTGATTCGACAATTTCCAGGAATGCAGCTGCATCCCTCAACCCCAAATTCAATCCCTGACCTGCCAGGGGATGAATCTTTCTGACTGCATCACCGAGCAGGGCATACCTGACTCCCACCATTTTTCTGGCCATCGAGAGTTCCAAGGACCAGGAACCTCTTGGACCTTCCAGTGAAATGCCCCCCAGAAATGTACCAAAAGCCGGTCTTAATTCCTCCAGAAACTGATCATCGTCCAATTGATCCAATCGATTTACTTCTTTCTGGGTATTGGTCCATACGATGCAGACCGAATGGTTGGAAAGGGGAAGGAACGCAATAGGACCAGTCGGCATGAAAAACTGATAGGCCAAACCTTCATTTGATTTCTCATGCCGGACCGTACAAGTGATGGCCCCCTGCCTGTAATTTTTCTTGATATGGGAGTAACCAAGTCGTGAACCCAGGCTGGTCTGACTGCCATCACAAATGGCCAATAGTTCGGTAGGAATGGATTTGCCTTTTGAAAGATTTACTATCAGGGAACCATCGTCAAAAACTGCATTTTCCACAGTAGTTTTTGAAAAAATTCTTACTGTTTTTTCCTTCTTGAGCCTTTCACCAACAGCCTCAAGGAGATTTGCTTCCTGGATCATGCAACCGAATGACTCCTCACCAATTTCACTTGGCATGAATTCCAATATACCTTCACGGGAGCCTTTGCCCGCTTCTCCCTCAGTTACAATGACACCCTCGATAAGATTGCCGTACTGTTCGAGGGCATCTGCAAAACCCAACGCTTTCAGATAGTTGCACGAGGCTAGGGAAAGGGCAAATGCCCTGCCTGTATGTACAGTTCTTTTTTGCAGGTCTTCCTTTTCAATCAAAGCTACTTTGAATCCTGCTCTGGACAGGGAATGGGTCAACAGGGATCCAACCAATCCCCCACCGACAACAACAATTTCAAATTCGGGTTTCATATTTGATCCAAATAGATTTAATGTTTGCCAAAATTCGCAGAAGTGAAATTCAGGAATCTATAATTCATCATGACAACAGATATCATACATCAAACTGCTGAGGAATTGGGAAAAGCAATTGCTCGTCAGGATTTGGATCCCCGGGAAATTCTGGAGGAATACTACAGAGTCATTGACAGCAATCCGGTTTCCAGCAGGATATTTACTACCCTAACTAGGGAAAGGGCCTTCAGGGAAGCTGAATTTGCTTTGCAAAGATCAAAAAGTGGCAAGCGCCTTTCACCTCTCGATGGTGTACCGATTTCCTGGAAGGATCTTTATGATACCCATGATTACTTGACTGAAGCAGGTTCCCTCCTTTTGAAAGGAAGACGTCCCAAAGCCGATGCAAAGGTACTTCAAATTGCCACCAATGCCGGATTGGTTTGTATAGGTAAAACCCACATGAGTGAACTTGCCTTTTCGGGTTTGGGATTAAATCCAAATACCGGAACACCACCATGCATCAATAATCTGGATGCTGTTGCAGGGGGATCATCATCAGGAGCTGCGGCTTCAGTTGCCTTTGGCATGGCTGCAGCCGGAATTGGTTCAGATACCGGGGGCTCGATTCGTACACCCGCTTGCTGGAATGACCTTGTAGGATTCAAACCAACCCATGGTCAAATTTCCCTGGAAGGTGTTGTACCATTATGCTCCAGTTTAGATACGGTTGGACCGCTTTGCCGCACCGTCTCTGACGCTTCTCTGTTGTATTCGACATTTATCCAAAAAGATCCCATAGATTTAACCCATACCTCATTAAAGGGGAAATCCTTCCTGATTCTTCAATCACAATCCGTAGAATTCATTCGTGAAGAACCTCGAATGGGGTTTGAACTTATTGTTGAGAAATTAAAGGACCAGGGAGCTATCATCAGTAAGGAATTTTTTCCGGAAATCGATCAGGCTTTGGCCTTGGCAGCCTGTTTATATTGTGTTGAAGGCTATTCAACATGGAAAGAGGCCATCGAAGCCAGTCCTGACGTGATGTTTGCCCCTATTCGGGATAGGTTTCTTCATGGCAAGGAATATTCCGGTGATGATTATTTATCTGCCTTGAGGGAACTTCAATCCCTACGCAAAACTCTGAACAAGAAAACAGGTGGATATGACGGTTTTCTACTGCCCACCAGCCCGATCTTGCCACCCAATACGGAACGGTTGCTGAACGACCGTGAATTTTATACCACCGAGAACTTCCATGCCCTGCAGAACACCAGGGTAAGCAACCTGTTCAGTTGGCCAGCCTTGACACTACCAACAGGTGTTCCCTCAGTTGGTATTTCCATTATATGCCATCACAACGAAGACACCAGATTGCTTCGCTTGGCAAAAGCAGTCGAAAACGCCATTAGTGTGCAATCCGCTTAGTATAATTCTGGGATAATTCATATTTACCCCAGTACTACAAACTCTTCTGATTCTGATAATTGCTACTACCCAATTGTCAAAGTTTTATCGATATGCCAACCAAATATTGGAGGCACAAATGTGAATAAGTAACACAGTTTGTTGCTTAGGTACAATTTGAATAATCAGAGAAACCTCTGTGCAGTGATATAAATTATATGATTTTGATTTCTGGAATCTCTTGCTGCAAGCAGTTCTTATTTGAGCCCAGCTACCACAAATGGAGTCACGTTGGCACTATATTGAAACAGGTGCATTCTAGTGTTTACTACAGTATATTCCAAGTACCTCTACAACGACATGTTAATGTTTGGCGTTATAGCACCGAAGATCAGATGATGAATCTGACCTTCAAGGCCATGGGAAAGCGAATGATGGAGAAGGCGATCCAGAAGGGTTGTTGCCATCACTGGATCCCCGAACATCTCGCCCCAGTCGGCAAACCCCAGGTTGGAAGTCAGGATCATGGCCCCCTTTTCGTAGCGGGCATGGACCAGCTGGAAAAACAGGCTGGCCCCACCCGGGGTAATCGGCAGAAAGCCGATCTCGTCGATGATCAGCAGCGAGGGATGGGTATAGGAGCGCATCTTGGCTTGCAACCGTCCGAGCCTAATGAACTTAAATCACAGACCCGCGCGCGGCAATGCCACCATCAATTGTTACAATTGTTCCCGTAATGTATCCTGCTAAAGGCGAAGCAAGAAAAGCACATAAATCAGCAACTTCCTTGACAGTTGCAGGACGTTTGCCGGGGTAACGATCATAAAGCTCTTCCCATCGCGCTTCATCGCCTAATATATCAATGGCTTTACGCTTCATAATTTTCAACATTCTATCGGTCGCAACCGGTCCAGGATTTACGCCTACAATCCTGATTCCATCATTTAGACTTCTTCCACCCAAAGCCTTAGTGAAAGACATCAAAGCTGCATTCCCGGTCGATCCTGCGAAATATGCTGCGTCCCAATTCTCTCCAGAATTTCCAATGATATTTACAATAACGCCACTTCTGCCTTTCCGCCTAATCAAAAACGATCGCGACAATGTGATATATCCGAATACCTTTAAATCGAAGCCCTCACGAATAGCTTCGTCGGATACTTCTTCAATATCGCCAGATGGGATGTCTCCAGCGTTGTTAAATAAAATGTCATAATCACCGGCTGCCTGATCAAGCTTTTGCATTGATTTGCTGTTACTCAGATCTGCTTCGTGCACGCGAATAGAAATATCGAATTTACTTTTTAAATCACGCGCCAAAGTCTGCATTGCTTCACCGTCTCTTGCAGCTAGATGCAAGTTACAACCTTCTTTTGCTAATACTTTTGCAAGTCCTGCACCTATTCCCTTTGACGCGCCGGTAATTAAAGCGGTACTCCCCTTTAGCATTAAATCCATAATAAACTTTCCTATTGTATACAAAATTTAAAAATCCGCATTCATTATTAGGATTCAAATAAATCTTTGGCTAGTTCTTTTTTTGTAAATGTTGTATCTTTAAGAAAACCCTCTCTGAGAATGAAATATTTTAGTGCAAAAGATCATCCTATGAACAGTCAGCAGTCAGCAGTTAGGAAAAGTACCCGCGCAGAAGTTTTGTTGAATAAAATTGAGCAGATGATAGTCGATGGGATAATACTACCTGGTGAAAAATTAGACGAGACAGTTTTAGCAAATAAGTTTGGAGTTTCTCGTACACCCGTAAGAGAGGCAATTCGTGCATTGACAGCAATTGGGTTGGTTGAAAATGCTGGTAGGCAAGGTGCTGAAGTATCGCAAGTGTCAGTTTCGATGCTGATCGAAATGTTTGAACTTATGGCAGTTTTGGAGGGTATGTGCGCCCAATTAGCGGCGCGACGTGCCACACAAGATGATAAACTTGGTATGATTGCTACCCATGAGCATTTGAAAAGTACCTTTGAAAGTGGCGATCATAAAGAATTCTATAATGTGAATTTGAAATTTCATGATCAACTATATTCTGCCGCTCATACACAATTTTTGGCTGGGCAAGCACACAGGTTAAGGCGTCGACTGTCTCCATACAGAATGCGTGTAACGTATCAGCCAGGTCGAATGCGTGCGACGCTAAGCGAGCACTTAGAGATTCTAAACGCCGTTAATGAGGGTGACGGCAAATTGGCTATGGAGGCCGCTCAGTCGCATATGCGCCTAATAGGCAACGAATTAGAAGATTTCATAGCCTCACTTTCCATTCCATTGAGACGATAAACATTATTTGAACTTATTAAGATTTGAAATATGCGAAAAATACGTATTGCAATGCTTACACCATCTTCGAATTCTGTAGTGGAGCCTTGGTGTTATGAGTTAGTCAGATCGCAAACTGATACATCGATACATTTTGGCAGAGTTGAAGTTCTTTGGATAGATGATGATCCTGGAAGTTTGTCGCAATTTCAGGATGAAAATATACTCAGAGGCTTTGACCTATTATCACATGTAAAGCCTAGTGTAATTGGTTGGAATGGTACGTCTGCGTCCTGGTTGGGTTTAGATCGGGATCGTCTCCTAGCCAAAGAGATTTACAAAAGAACTGGGTGCCAGGTTGTTACAGCTTCTCTGTCAATTTTAGAAGCGCTCAAGGCACTTAAAGTAACTAATATAGGATTTGTCACACCATACGTTGGGCCAATACAAAAAAAGATAATCGCGAATTTTAGATTAGAAGGATTCGAATGTGTTTCTGAACGGCATTTTGATTTGACTGATAACTTTAGTTTTGGGGAAATTTCTGAGATTGAAATTTCTTGCGCAGCTGAAGAAGTTATAAACGAGGGTGCAGAAGCCGTGGTTATTTTATGTACCAACTTAGCGGGGGCGGGCATTGCCCGCATTGTTGAAGAAAAAACTGGCGTGCCCGTTCTGGACAGTGTTGTACTTACTGTTTGGGGTGCTTTTAAATCCATTGGAAAAGAAACTTCATGGTTGTCAGAATGGGCTCCAGCTGTTTCGAAACTGCCCAAGAGTATGCATTAAAATTCTTTTATTAATTCGATTAATAAGAGAACAAAATGGTTAAAGATGGATATTTTTTCAGCTTTTGCATAAGTAATTTTTCTGTATTGTAAAAAAATGCAAGATAACGTAATATGTATACATTTAATGAATTTTGGGATACAATTTAAACATCAAAACGATGCACTTTGAGGTCGTGCGTTGAATTCTTGATAGATGTTTACAAATCAATAGACCTCGTAAAGGAGTTAAAAATGGTTTACTTGAGAAAAGTCCGAACGATGATCGCCCTCATTGTCAGCTCTATCGTCATTGGTTCAGTGGCGTTTGCGGATGATGTTATTACTTTTGCCGAAGCTGATACAATTACAGGCGAGAGCTTAATAAACTTGATCGCTTTTGAGAGAGCTAAGGCGCGCGGCGTGAACGCTGAAGCAATTTCACTTCAGTCTGATGATCTTGTTTTTCAGGCAGTGCTGAATGGACAAGTAGAAGTTGGTGTAGGATCTGCTTACGCTGCCTTGCAAACTCTAGGCGCTGAAGCACCTGTCAGGAATTTTTACCAACTGAAAAAACTAGGGTTTCTCTGCGTTGTCAACAAAAATAAAATCAAATCATGGAAAGATTTAGACGGACAGCCAATTACTATACACGCACGCGGATCAGGTACGGAAGCTATCTCGTATTATATGGAAAAGGTTCACGATATCAAATTTTCTGAATTGAGTTTTGTACCCGGCTCCGAAGTTCGTGCGATAGCTTTACTGAAAGGCACAATTGACGCGACATTCTTAGATATAACAAATACTCGGCTGGTTCTTGCAGAGGACCCAGAGAAATTTGGGATCTTGGCACTTGGTGACGTTGATGGTTCTGATAGTCTTTTGTTCGCACGTACTGATTTTTTAAGTGACCGCGCTGGTGATATACAAATTCTTTTGGAAGAACTAATGCGCGCCGCACGCGAAATTAATGCTGACCCAACTCTGCCCGCAAGATTACGTGAAGAAATGGGACTACTGCCTGATTTGCCTCAAGAGTTGGTAGACGAAATAACGCCATATTTCGAAACCGCGGTTAGGCAAGGAATGTTCGCTGAAGATGGCGGTGGTCTGCCAGCGGCGCTAGGAGACTTTGAATTTCTCACAGCGTCAGGGGGACTTCAAGGTCCATCGTCCGACCTTAACCCAGACAATTTTTGGAACTTCGAACTATTAGATAAGGCCAGAGCAGCTTTAAACTAAATTTTGAATTAGAAGACTCAAACTGTGGTGGTGTTTGCTGCCACAGTTTACTTTGGCATGGAGCCACCTTTTTGAGCGATCCAAATAACAATTTCCAGACGCCAACAAATAACTCGGTTAAGTTTGGCACAAAATCGAACCTTCTCTTATGGCGCTTGTTATCTTTTTTGATCGTATTTTTGATTTGGGAACTAGCGGGTAGAGCTGACATCAGCATCGCTTTTCCTCCTTTTAGCAAAGTCGCAGTAGCATTTGTATCAATGATATTTAATGGGGAATTTACTGCAGCTTATGCAGATAGTTTACCTCCTCTTCTTATAGGACTTTGCATAACCATAATTGGAGGCGTGATTATAGGCATTAGCATTGGACTGGTAAGGAGCACCGAATGGTTTATTATGCCTTTACTTATTATTTTCCAAACCGCCCCTGTTTCTGCTCTAATTCCTATGTTAACTTATATTTATGGAATTAGCGACACAGCAAAAGTGGTGGCTATAGTTATTTTAGGTATGCCACTCGTCGCACTGAATTCTTATAAGGGTATTCAAGCCACAAACCCATCATTATTGGAAATGGCAAAAAGTTTTCGCGCTTCATGGTTTGATACTATACTTTTTGTGATACTGCCATCAGCCCAAAAAATGATTTTTGCGGGACTAAGACTTGGTGTTTCAGGGGCATTTATCGGCATTGTTTTAGCTGAATTGCTGATAACTCCTACAGGTATTGGTGATCTGATAACGTACAACAGATTCGTTGCACATTATGATAAAATGTTTGCAACGATTATTTCAATCCTTGCGGTTGCAGGTTTGACTTTGGGAGGTATGCGTAAACTCGAAGACTTGCTTTTTCCATCAGAGAAGAATGAATGAAGGGAACCTCTTTTTATTCATATCCCTGAGGTGCCCTGATGAATATTAAATGAATGAATATTATTGTTGGCTATGATTAATTACAGGCGAGCACGATGGATGATATAATTTTAAAAACGGAAGATGTTGGAGTGATTTACGATGGATCCATTGTCGCTCTGGAAAATGTTTCACTCAATGTACCAACAGGTAAGTTAACAGCCATTTTGGGTCCAAGCGGGTGTGGTAAAACTACCTTGCTTAAGGTTATTGCTGGACTTATCGAACCCAGCACCGGTACCGTCAAAATCCGGGACAAAGAAATTATAGGTCCTGGGCCGGATAGGGCGCTTGTGTTTCAGGATTTCGCTCTTCTCCCGTGGGCTACTGTATTACAGAATGTTGCGTTTGGTCTTCGCGCTCAAGGTGTTTCAAAAAGAGAAAGAGAAAAAACCTCGCTAAACTATATTAAAGAAGTAGGTCTTTCGGGATTTGAAGATAAGTACCCTCACCAGTTGTCGGGAGGTATGCGTCAAAGGACTGGACTTGCTCGTGCGCTAACGGTAAACTCTGATATACTTCTAATGGATGAACCCTTCTCCGCCGTTGACGAGCAGATGAGAAGAAAGCTTCAAGAAGATTTGCTTGAACTATTAAAAATAGAGAATAAAACTGTAATATTCGTTACACATTCAATTGAGGAAGCTGTCTATCTTGCCGATCAGGTCGTTATTCTTTCGGGTCGACCGGGTTCCATTGCAGAGATTGTATATCCCGAAATTGATCGCCTTGGTGAAATTGATTTAATCAGGCGTCAACCCCGTTATGTCGAACTTGTTGACGAGATTTGGAGCAGTCTGAAAAGTTATGTTGAATAGTGATATGGCCAAAAGTAAACCTTCAAACCGTAAGTTGTTGTTTAACAGACTTATGTGGACATCCCCTTTTTGGTCACTAATTTTTTGGGCAGGAATTTGGGAGTTTATAGGGCAAATGGGTTGGATGACCTTACTTCCGCCCTTGTCAGGAATTTGGTTTGCATTTGCAGAACTACTTGAACAATCTGCTTTTTGGGATGCATTTGCAATGACCGCTAGAACGTTTGGTATTGGTCTTGGCCTTTCTATTTTGGTAGGCATTCCAGTTGGTGTTTTGATGGGAATAAGCACGCGAACAGACAAAATTTTATCGATATGGGTTAACCTTTTTCTTTCTGCGCCGATCACCGCTGTTATTCCTGCGTTGATGCCAATATTCGGTATTGCCGATGCAACGGTAATCGCAACGGTAATTTTATTTTCCATATGGGTAGTAATAATTGATACTCAGGCTGGCATCACTCATGTCAAAGATTCTTTGGTAGAAATGGGTCGAAATTTCGGTTGCTCGCGATGGAAAATCATTATCTGGATAGTTATTCCAGCTGCAATGCCAGAAATTATAACCGGTGTTCGACTTTCAGTGGTTAGGGCTGTTAAAGGTGTTATCGTAGGGCAGATTGTAATTGCACTTATTGGATTTGGAGGGCTCTTTAATACCTACCTATCTTATTTTTTAATGGAGCGCTTTTGGGCCCTAATTATAGTGGTATTCGTTATGTCATTTACCATAATAGGCTTGGTTGAAATGTTGGAACGACGAATAGCGTTTTACGCCAGAACACGCTAGTGTCCTGAATCTAAAGTTCGCCTCATTCTGTTGGTATAATTTTATGGCAGAATCTTTTCACCGAAGAAAGTATGTCATCAGCTGATTTCGTCCATTTAAATGGCTTCGGATTGTCGTTATGTGCCACAATAATTTCGTTGATGGCCTCTTCCAGTTCCTCGACTGACCGGTGCACTCCCCGTTGAAACTGTTTTCTGGTCAACTCGGCAAACCAGCGTTCGATCTGGTTGATCCAGGAAGCCGAGCTGGTCATACAAATGGGTTTCGTTCATTGGCTTGAGTCCTTTGTCAGGCTATTTTGAAAATGTACCTTGAATAAAGGAAGGCATTCCCAAAAGCCGGCAAAAATATATTCAGTGAATTATCCTGAGGATATTGTAAACACTTCGAAAGATTTTTAGTAAAAATTACCGAAATATGAAATCAATTTCCCTAATTGAAAGATAGATTCTTAGTCTTGGTAATTTGATGCAATATTAATGTATCAGCAATGCAATTCCAATTTTCAGGCCTATCAGGTCTATTTTGGAATTACCAATTTTCTACAAGGTTGATAGTATCTTTTCAAGGCAGAACAACAGTCTGTTATGAGAATTAAACCTAAGTATTTTGTTGTTGGAGTATAATGAAATTACACAAACAAACCCATGAATCCGGTTCACGATATCAGGGTGAACCAACATTGGGATTCATATGCATTCAAATGGAAAGACAATATCCCCCGTCCTGAAAGATCAGGATATTGGGTGATCGGGGTTTCTCTCTGAGTTTCCTTCTCAAATCGGTTATATGCTGGACAATCGTTTGAGTCTCGACATTACTCTTGTTTTTCCAGATTTCACTGTTTAGCACCTCCACCGACTTGACCTTTCCGTGAGCAAAATAAAGGCTTTGCAACAATAGGGATTCCCTTCTAGTCAGTTTTTCCCTTTGCTCGTCGGAATGGACCAACTCTTGGGTATCCGGATGGAAGATGATGCCCGAAATATCCAGCGGGGCCTTCCCTGAAAGCTCATAATCCAATAATTGCTTTTCAATTCGAACCCTCAAGACCGAATACCCTTTGGTCTTGGGAACATATTCGCTGACTTCCTTGTAATTCATCAGGAACTTTTCCTCATCCGAGGCAGTTGTGGCTGTTCCCGTATTGATGATAATGGGGCAGGATATACCCATCTGTCTGGCTTTCAGTGCTATATCCAGACCCAACTCTCGGGGTCGCATACCAGGGGAAGCTGGAATTTGGTTGTCGAGTATGATCAAACCCAACTCAAAAACATTTTCGCTTAGATATTTGGTGGCTGATGTAGCGTTTCTGGCTTTCAGAACTTCCTTGACTTCGAATCTCTCAAAACTGTTGGGATTCTCCAACAATTCGACCAAAGCTTCCAACTGGATTGGATCATCTTCAATAACCAAAGCCCTTAGCGGTGTTTTAAACGTGCATTTATCATCCATCAACCAATTTACCCATAATCAGATTCAGGTTTGCTGAATCGATATTATATCCAAATGTACCCTAATGGGAATACTGGAATATGTTCCTGCAAATTACGCCGGATAAGGATTTAAACAGTAACCCTTCTTGCCAACAGTTTGCAAGATCTTTGGAGACTTTCTGTCTTGCTCCTGCTCCAAAAGTTCCCTCAAACGATAAACATGTGTTTGTGGTGTATGGGTTTCGGCACTTCCACTGTAATTCCAGACATTTTCCTGCAACTCTCCCAGTGACGCCGGTTTACCCCTTTTTTTGTACAAGTAAAACAGAAGATCAGACAGTTTGCCGGCCAATGACACTTCACGCCCCCCTTCAACCGGTTCCAGTATCCCCTTGCCTGGAGAAAAGTACCAGTTACCGATTTTCAATCTGGCTTCAAGTGAGCTCTCATATGATTTGAGTAGGGAGAGCAATCGTGCTCCGAGAAGTTCATAACCCGCAGTCTTCGAAACATAGTCGGTCAATGGATCACCCACAATATCGGATTCCTGATTGCCTTTTGGTGCTGTAGTTTGTCCGGTAAGCATCAGGATTGGGTATTTGAAACCATTCTTTCGAAGTTTCCCAATCAAGTCCGCTCCTCGAAAACTTGGCTTCAATCCGGGAGATTCTGGTATTTTGTTGTCCAAGAGAAGAAATTCTATTTGCTCTTCCGACAAAATGGTTTCTGCCCTCGATTCAGTACCTGCCTCAAAGATCGGTTGAAAAACAAAATCAGGGAATTTCAGCTGCTTGAGCCAATTAACCAGCGCTTGCCTCTGTTCAACTTCATCTTCCAGAACCAATAAAGGAATCTTGGTTTTCATTTCATCCTCCTTCAAACTGCTAATTTCAGCCAATTTACCCACCGGGAAAATCGGATATAAACCAACTACTTCGGTTTGTTCTGCAGATCAATTAAAATTATCTTGATTGGGATTTGATTTTGAAGATCGGTATTTTTCAGGTAAAATTCTGGTAATCGTTTATTGTTAATTTATATGTTCAGTTAGGTTATAAGAAACTGTCGGTGATTTGCCGATTTTGATATGGGATTGAGAAGGTTGGGACCAGACCTCCATTTTTTTAGGGGACATGTACTTGTAAATGGATAAGTATTCAGACCACTCGAATGAAGAGTACATCAAATATGCCGAAGCAAAGTTTTCCATTGGCCAAGTTGTAAAGCACAGAAGGTTCCCCTTCAGGGGAGTCATTTTCGACATAGACCCTGAGTTTGCCAACACCGAGGAATGGTGGCAATCAATTCCTGAAAACATCCGCCCCAAGAAAGAACAGCCTTACTATTCCCTTTTAGCTGAAAATGATCACACCTATTACATAGCGTATGTTTCCGAACAAAATCTTGTTCTCGACAAAACGGGTAAACCGATTGGTCACCCCGGCGTGGAAACTCTTTTCGGAGATCTGAACGACGGCCGATATGAATTGGGATTTACGGTAAATTAGAATTCCAAATTGATTGCAACCCTATCTGAAATCCTTCTTCTTCAATACCCGATGGCACAACCATCCTTTCTGGGATCGGACGCACCCATCAAAGAACCCTTGTCATAATCAATCAGAATTGCCTGACCTCCTCCGTGAGGTGATGGGGGGATTGCCACTTGATGGCCTAATGCCTCCAAGGCCCTGATCGTGGCATTGGAATAACCCCTTTCAAGCAAGGAGGTGTTTTCTTCAAAAAAACTTCTTGGTCCATCCAAGGCAATTTGTGGATCAAAACCGTAATCTACCATGTTGGTCAGAAACCTTGCGTGCCCCACCGCCTGATATTGTCCACCCATAACACCAAAGGGCATGATCATCTTGCCATTGTGCCTTAGCATGGCTGGAATAATGGTATGCATGGGTCTTTTCCCTGGCCCTATTTCGTTGGGATGCCCCTCGGTCAGGTTGAATCCTGCACCACGGTTATGAAGGAGTATGCCGAATTTCTCGGAAGTAATTCCTGAACCAAACCCATGGAATATGGAATAAATCAATGACACGGCCATTCGGTCGGCATCAACCACAGTTATGTAAATGGTGTCCTTATGAACGGATTCCGTGATCTTGTGTATGTCGGTATTGACCTCATTCATACTTATCTTGCTGGCCAAAAGGTCTGCTGTCTCCTGGGACAGAAGATGATCCAGACGGGAAGTATAATCCATGTCGGCGATAAACCTGTTTCGGGCATCCATCGCAAGTTTCCCTGCTTCAATCTCGATATGGGTTCTTTCGGGTCCAAACGGATCAAGGCTTTCCAAATTGAAATTCTTGAGAATGTTCAAAAGAAGCAAGGCCATGGCTCCCTGCCCATTTGGGGGTTGCTCGATGACCTCATGATCCTTATAGGTACTGGCAATGACCTGAGTGTATTTTGGGGAGTTGTTGGCAAAATCCTCCAAGGTATGGACCCCACCCCATGATTTCAAACTATCCGTCATGTCTTCTGCAACTTCTCCCAGATAAAAGCCATCTCGACCTTCACGGACTATTCTTTCCAGTACTTCTGCCTGCTTTGGGGCTCGAAATAAGGTTCCTAGGGAAGGTACCTGACCATCAAGAAGGTAATAGTTCCTGGCCTTGCCCTGCAGCACATCCTTGCTATTTTGCCAGTCGTATCCAACCCGTGGTGATACGGGAATTCCCTCGCGGGCATATTTGATTGCGGGAGCAAGTACTCCCTCCATGCCCATCTTGCCATAATCCTCTTCTAGCCGACAAAAGGCATCCACGGCACCAGGGATGGTGATTGATTCCGGCTGGTATTCGTCCAGACAGGTTTTTCCAGCCTCTCTCAGGGAATTGGGATTTGTTGCTGCCGGTGCCCGACCTGACCCGTTAATCGAAATTATGTTCTCTTCATTTGGCAATTTAACCAAGGCAAAACAATCTCCGCCCAATCCGGTCGATTGCGGTTCACAAAATCCCAAAAGGACTGCACCGGCAATGGCTGCGTCTACAGCATTGCCTCCATCTTCAAGAATACGTACTGCTGTTCTTGCTGCCAAGGGGTGGGACGTGGCACACATGCCATTGGCTGCATATACCGGGGATCGACCCGGATTCTGAAAATCTCTCATTATACTATACTCTATACCCTAAATTAATGCTGGAGCCGGCTTGATTCTCAATGACGCAAACCAGGCAAGCAATGCCATCGCACTGGCCGTGAACAGACAAAGACTGATGCCACCCACCTGAAAACTCAACCCTGATAGGAATGTACCAATCACCCGCCCTCCGGAATTGGCCATATAATAGTAACCGACATCCAGGGTTACCCTGGAAGATTGTGAAAAAGCCAAAATCAGAAAAGAATGTATGGATGAACTGATTGCGAAAATATATCCGATAATAAACAGACCCAATATCAGTGTTGCTGGAATCCAGTTGAAATTCATATGCTCCAGAAAGGTTAATCCACCGAGGATAAACAGGATGGCAGGTATTCCTCTACCCCATTTTTTCAGGTACTGGACCAGGGTCAGGACAGGTAAATTGTCATACTTGACAAAATTGGGTGAAAAGGTTTGTATCATGCCATAGACCACGATCCATACACCCGTAAATAGACCCACCAGAAGGCAAGCCCTCATATCCCCTGCAAGCGATCCATCCGAAATCACCTCAAACAAGTAAATAGGGAACCCGACAACAAACCAGACATCACGTGCTCCATAAAGGAACATTCTCGCCATGGCTAGGCTGTTCACATTCTGGTTCTTGGAAAATACTTCCCTTAAGCGAATACTCTTTTCACCTGCTGGAAGATTGGAAACACCGACAATGACCACTCCGACGGTTACGACAGCCAGAAAACCGGCAATAAGGATAAGGGAGTTAGAAAAACCAAACAGGCTCAAAAACACTGCACCAGCAAGAAAACCTACTCCACGGATAAAATTCTTCGAACCTGTCAATCGTGCTGCCCATTTGAACAACAAACCCTCCTGATTGTCAGTAATTATTTTCAGGGAACTTTTGGATGTGGTTGCGGTCAAATTCTTGGCTGCGCCCGACATTCCCTGCAGGACCATCACAAATACCAGTGAGGCGGCAAGTGACCAGTCCGGGTTCATTTGGGCAAGAATACCCAAGGCAATGATCTGGATAATCAGTCCGCCATACAAGGTACGGGCCATGCCGAATTTTGCCCCAATCCAGCCGGAATAGAGGTTGGTAATCATACTGACTAGCTCATACATCAGGAAAATCATCGCCAGTTGAACGGGAGTGAAATCCAATGTATGAAAATGCAGGAGAAGAATCATTCTCACCACACCATCGGTAAACATGAAGGCACCGTAACCAACGGAGACGACAACATATGTATGCAGATGCTTCAACTCAGACAAAACGAGACCCCAAATGGTAATTCCAAACCATCCTTTTTTCTTTCACAGGCAGATTTTGTGAAAAACATTTACCGAAATCAATTATTCAATGTTAAAGTTCGACCAGATGGATTCTATACTTGGAACGATCAGTAACAAAGTCCTCCTTAGTAAATGAATACAATTTTTTTTGACTGAGATATTCCTGATAAGTATGTTTCAGCTGGTTGCGGAATCTAATTGTATTACCGATGATTTAGCGAGATGGGAAAGGTGAGTCGTCATACCTCCCTATCCCCTCAAAGGAAAACATTTCAATTTCGTGGTTTAATTGGGATTGAATCTCATGCGATTGATTTCATTTTGTGAACAAGTGACATTGGTAAGTTTATCCTTTTCATCAATCGGGTGAGAGTAAAAATAAATGGTTGCAAAATGATTTCAAATGCTCTGAATATAGAGGTGTTACAAAAAATAATTTATTGACAGTTAGATGCCGGTTTACAACTTAGCAGAATACAGAAACAACAAACCCTCCCGCATTCAATCTTCCCTTTCAGTAGTCAGTTTCAATCGCTCTGAATTAGGGATTATCATGTCTCTATACGGTCGCATGGTTGCCTCCGGTATCTGGCGAGACTACGGTATTTCCCACCTCAAGGATGTGGCCATATTTTCAATTTTTCGTCGAACTGCCGACTTTCCCCTGTACCGGATTGAAAAACATCCGGAGCTGAAAGCCAGAAATTCGCTATACCTTGTCAAGGCAATGGATGGGCAGATTTTGAAAAGGGGTAATGAACTCAAAAGGGTTGTCAGTGTTCTTGACAAGCGAAACCTCAGGCTTGTCGGGTAAGTCTTTTCAAACCCAGAAACCTGACCTCCTTGGAGGCTTCAATTCTGTTCATGACCTCCTTGAGTGATTCCACTACAACGAACATGTGATATGCCGTGGCATGGAGCATCTCATGGTCATTAACCATGATACCAACATGCCCCTCCCAAAATACCAGATCTCCACGCCTTGGTCTTTCACTTTTGTCCAATAATATTCCAAGATCGGCAAATTGCTGGTCACTGTCCCTAGGACTTTCCATCCCCACATGGGTGAGGGCGTTGCTTACCAATCCCGAACAGTCAATTCCCAATGGGGAATTACCTCCCCAAAGATAGGGGGCATCAAGATATCTTTCCGCGATTGAGACAAAATCTCCTTCCCAATCACCGATTTTACGAAGATGATTGACTGGGACAAATTGGCCAGTGGCAAGTCTTGCAAAATCACCTTTGGCATCTGCAACCCCCAATCTTGTACCGTGAGGCAACCACTTGAGGAATGTTGATTTTATATCTCCCTGCTGATACATTCCGGTACCAAGGGTACAGACATAATGGGTTTTGTCAGTGGCTGGAGTCAGGTTATCGGCAAGGGTATAGCCAACATAACCATCCTTGACAACCTGCCCGAAACACCAATCCTCAACCTGCTCCAATACCCTGAAACCATTGCCGTACAAAAGCTCGCAGGTAAGTGTCCCATTTGGCTTCTGATATATTCCGGAGACGGGTTGATATCCCTGATACCGGTCTCCCTCCACATATTTTTTAGCCTTGACCAATCCCTTCAATTCCAGTGCGGCCACATTTTCGTTGGCGGCCAGTAATCGGGGATCATCAATGTATTTTGTCGGCTTGGGCATTTATCAATTTTACCCGGAATGAGCTATTTATCTAACCTTTTTTCAAAATCCTTCGGCCCAGCAATTCGGCAATTTGTACGGCATTAAGGGCAGCACCCTTTCGAAGATTGTCTGATACACACCAGAAATTCAACCCGTGTGGTATGGTCAAATCCTGCCTTAATCGGCTGATGAATGTCGCATATTCTCCGATGCAATCCATGGGGGTCATATATCCTCCATCTTCATGCTTGTCCAAAACCATTATGCCGGGTGATTCCTTCAGGACTTCCCTTGCTTCATCAACATCGATGGGGTTTTCAAATTCAACGTTTATTGCTTCCGAATGTCCGACAAAAACCGGAACTCGCACACAGGTGGCGGATACATCAATATGCGGGTCTACTATTTTTTTTGTTTCAATCACCATTTTCCATTCTTCACGCGTATAACCGTCTTCCATGAAACTGTCGATATGCGGAATGACATTGAAGGCAATACGGCAGGGGTAAACCTTGGGTTCCACGGTTTCTTCCTGCGAATACAGAGCCTTGGTTTGATTGAACAGTTCATCCATGGCCGCCTTTCCGGAGCCAGAGACCGACTGGTAAGTGGAAACCACAACCCGATTTATGGTTGCCAAATCATGCAATGGTTTCAGAGCCACAACCATTTGGGCAGTTGAACAGTTTGGATTGGCAATAATGTTCCTGTTCGAATACTGGGTAATGGCATCAGGATTGACTTCCGGTACGATTAGCGGGATATCCGGTTCATAACGATAAAGGGATGAATTATCTATCACCACACAACCTGCCTGAGCAGCCAATGGAGCATATTTTTTGGTTGCCGAGGATCCGATTGCAAAGAGCGCAATATCCCAGCCCGTAAAGTCAAATTGGTCCAAATCACCTACTATCAACTCATCAGACCCAAATTCAACCGGTTCTCCTGCCGACCTGCTTGAAGCCAAGGCCTTGATTTCGTCCACGGGGAATTCACGTTCCGAAAGAATGTTGAGCATTTCCCTCCCAACATTACCCGTTGCACCTACGACAGCTATTCTATATCCCATTTGTCACTTTCAATTTTATTCTAAGCCAATGTCAATTTGGTAACTCGTTCTACTCTTCAATTACCGGAAAATATGGATCTCCCCACTCCTCTTCTGGATTATCCAGCATAATATCAACAAAGATTGGGACCAATGCACCCAACAAACCCGAACCGGTTACCACCTGTTCACGATTTTTGCTGCTTTTATGAGTGGCGCCACCATGAATTAACTGATTCCTGAGCAGATAAAGTCGCGAAAATATAAGGGATAGAACACGTCCTGTTTCAACCCTTTGGAATGCTCGCAGGAATGTATTATTGGAGGTACTGAATTTTTCGTTCATCTCCTGCTCAGTAATCAATCCCGCATTGAAGTCCCAGAAAGGTTTGAAAATATACTTGTTGACCATCAGGTTTCTGACCTTGTCGGAGAATTCATCCCAGATGGTTCCATAGATCTTTCGATCCCTGTCGAGTTCATTCAACTTGTTAAAAAATTCCATGTGAAGATCCCTGTCCGAATGGAGATGGGCTTCAAAACCTACTTGCTTTGCATAGGCAGCATTAAATGCAATCCAATAGCAAATGAACTTCAGATCTTCATCACCATCAAGGTTTTGAGCCCGGGCAACCCAGCTGATTGACCTATGAATGCGGAGTTGAAAATCCGTGGACAAGTTCGTCTCAAAGTTTTGTTCCTTGGCCCTGAGGACCTCATATCTAATGGTCATTTTCCTTAATTTGAAAATGGAATCTCTGAATTTGGAAAGAAATGTATATTCTTTCAGGAGGGTAAATAATAACTGGGATTAGTCAACCATTGGAACATTTGACATATCTGTTACCTGAACAACTTCAGAACCAACAAGGGGTTGCAACATTGCTGTAAAACCTAACCCGACAAACCCAGAAACAAATCCACGAGCAAACCCCAAAACAGTGGGAAATTTACCGATAGTGTACCAGCAACCATAAAAGTTATTCCCGGTCCAACCACTCTTGAACCTTGGGTAGCAATCTGATTGAAAAGCAACAGGCTTCGAACAATGGCAATAAATCCCAAAAACTGGATGATCATGACAACAAGTTCGATCAATTCACCGACATTCCCAGTGTTTAGTGGATAGATAAGGTCAGTGTCATATTGAAATATCGCGCGTGGGTTTATTTGCCCCCTGATGCCAAACAGGCTTTCGCCCAAAAGAGATATTGCACTTGGAAGGGCAAGCAAAAACAAGCCAATTACGAAACTTGTAAGTGGACTGAGCCAGGAACTGAATTGTGGGCCCAATTCTGATCTTTTGGCTGCATTGCGAAAGCTCTGAATGACTAAAATGAGGCCAACCACATAGAATATTCCCCTCAGCAAGCTTTCGAATGACTGAATAATTCCGACCAGCTCAGACACTGATGCAAATCCAGTCAATTAAGGTACAGAATGCCATTTTCCATAACGATCATGCGACCTTTTTCATCCTCCTTTATGTTCAGAACCAACCCAAAACCGGGGATTTCTTCACCGAGTGTTACACCCTTCATGTGATCATAACCCATGTCCTTTTCGGATAAGGAACGAATAACCAGATTTTCATCGGAGGCAAATTTCAGCAAGGGGAAGTTTTGTACCCCATTTTGTTTCACGGTACTTTCACCCTCGAAACCTTTCCTTAAATTCCTCATGAACGAAACATTCATGTCCAGTTTATCTGCCATACCCTTTCGGTTTGAATCAACAATCACTGAACTATCTCCATTTTTAGCTGAACTCATACCCGGGAAGCCGGTAATTCTGAATTTCTCAACCATGTTTGCCTCAATGTGTGGAATCAGTACTTGCTGGATTGACCTTGCGGAAAAATCCTGTTCTGGATGCATGTCATGGATGTCCAACACCGACCTTGCTTCCCTCAAGACACTCAAAATGTCCTTGGTTGTTGTGTTCAATGTTTCTATTTGTACGATGATTGATTGTAACCTTGCCTCTAATTCACCACCCTCAGGAACGGTAGACAGATTTTCTGTCATGGGCTGATCGGAGTCAATATCACCAATGGACTCACCAAACTCCCAAGGGTTTGGCAAGGATATATCCTCTTCCATACCGATTTTGACGTTCAGGTATTGATTTTTACCTGTTTCATCAACCAACCCCCTAGACTTGATAATCTCCTTCTTCATCATGGAAGTTTCCTGATGGGCTTCATCTTGTATAAAACCACCTTCGGGTTGCGACAACTCCCGGTTAACAGAATCCAACTCCGTATTGCCCAAAATGCCCTTCGAAATATCATGGTCTGTTGGAGTGGAATTCTGGTATTTGGCAAGATTTGTACGGATTTCGGCTATTTCCTCAAAACTTGTTTTGGCAAGATTCTGCCAGAATGCGAGTTCCTGTCGTGAGATTTCCAGATCAGGCTTGCTTTCTACAGTTTCCTGGAAGGGCTTTTCATTTCCAATCCTTGAAACCCTGGTTTCTGTTATAATATTTGTTATAACATCGGTTTGTTCTCGGGAATTCATGCCAGCTGAATCATCCGCTATTGTTTCGCTTATGTCAGGGGTATAAATGTGGTTTAACCTTTGATCTTCCTCGGTCACAATGGAAAAATATTGCAAAGCCTTTTGTGGGGCATTTTCAGTGAACACAAAATGATTGGCCAACAAAAAAACGATCAGGATTATCAGCGCAAACATTATCTTGATCACCCAGGGTTTGCCAACAAGGGAAAAGCCCGTGGGTTTGGACCATTTTACTACTGGCGATAAACTGCTAAATAGGTTCGTGCTTGCCTTATCATTCATGCAATCCTCTTCTTGCAAGGATGAAGATGTTTGTTTGTCGTCTTTGTTTTCGGGATTTTTACCTGGTTGGATTTCCTGCATCAATTTATCCTTGACCTTGTTCCTTTTCTGCTTTTGTTCCTGCGATGCAAATTGTTCCACAGGGTTTTCATAAACCTTATCCACTTGATCATCCATTGCCTTCGAATTCCACTCATCCAAAACTAGATTCTCCCCTGACCTCTCTGGGATCGATGCCCTTTTGGTACGAGTAGATGCCTTTCTTTTTGTTTTGGTGGGTCCGTTTTTTTGATTGACGATTTTACTGACTATTCCCCTTGGTTTACCTGAACCGGCTTTGGTCTTTTTGGTACCGGAAGTGTCAGGATTTTCTGCAATGCTTTCCGAAATATTGGGTCCAAGCTTTAATGTCCCTTCGACTTTCCTTTTGGATTGCTTACGTGTTCCGGTTTTTTTCGTCGTTGCTTTTTTCAGATCCTTGGCATTTGCTTTTTTCATTACTGTGGCCCTTTGTACGGATTAAGTTAAATCAGGTTGTGTGTTGAACTGGTAAACAGGATGCCTACAGGATGACCACTTTGGATGGTGATAAGTGGGCCCCTTGGACGTTGGTTGGTAATATCGGTCGAAATGGCATTGATACTTTTCGTCAGTCCGGCATATCCGGCCTGTTCCAGTGTCGAAGGTTCTTCAATCACAACCTGTGAATTCCCAATGACACCAAGGGTAGAACGGGGTTGTGCAAGACTTTCTGCCAGACCGGAAATAAATGATGTTGCAAACACCGGTCCATATCTTTGCAAGAGCCTTGGCTCAAACTTGCTGGCTATCAGTGATTGACCCTCAAATCCATCTATGGCTAGGGCCTTGACAGGAAATTCCTGGCCTTCCAAATTTACCAACCTGTCAAAGGATACCAAAGCACCCCTGCTTCCGGGAGGTGTGTCAAATTGTCCTATCAACCTCCAGCCCCCGTATGTACCATTGGTAATTTCTACCAAAACAGGTCCAGGCAAATCCGAAGTTACCTCCGCCATGACTTCACCATAAAGAATGCTTCCCGCAGGGATCCTTTGTATCATGCCATCCTTCACACTATCGCCATCCTGATCTGGCAATACCTTTTCAGAATCGTTGTCATAAATTACTGATGGTGATGGGCGATTGGCTGATTGAACAGTCTGATCGGTAAAGAATCCCGTTTTCGGAGTTTGCACTACCAAGGCATTGGCAATGGCATTCATCTGATTGAGTATAGCCAGCCCATATTTTGATTGTTGTGGCGTTGCTTCTTTTTCCTCGTCTGACTTCTGATACGAAATACCTTCATCAATACTGTTTTGCGTGAAGCTCGAATTGGACCATTGACTTGTAGCTGAAACACTGGCTTGAGTAGGTATCCCTGTCTCAATATTGGTTTGGGGGAGGGAGGTTTCCGAATTCAGGGAATAATTTAATTCGGCAAGCAAATTCTCCGAGGTGTTACCTTTGTCAGTTATCTCTGTATTATCCTGAGCATGGTAATCCCCGACCATTTCCGTTTCGGATTCCTGGTTTTGTACCGATGGAATTTCCTGATCCGCATGGGACCATGGGTGAGGATCTGAAATCGTTTCGGTCTCAATAGTCTCGGTTACCACTTCTGGTATGAGAATGTAGGATTCACTAGTATTCTCGATCGAAGCCAGATTTTTCTGATTGGCAAGTTTTACCGTTTCCTGATACTGGTTGGAGTTTCTCTGGGTATCGCCGCCAGGTGTTGTAATCATGTTGGGGATTCTGGCCAAAAGGGATATGTCCTCTTTAGTTGCCCGAATGCTTAGATATAAACCAACCGCCAAACCCAACAGAATAATGGCTACTCCTAGCGACTTTTGAAATCGGGGCTTGCGGGAATGGATTATTTTGCCGCCATTTACCTTTTGATTAGTTTTGATCCTGATAAGTGAAAATGTACGGACTAGACCCTCCACGAAAGCCACGATACGGGAACTGATAAATCGTGATATCATTGATTCAGTATCCTAATGGCAGCAAGGTAATTCATTGTTCGTTTTTTCCTTGGGGGTCAAGAGTGACTTTAATTACCCGGTCTCCTACGGAAAAAAGGAGGATGGAAGTGTAGGGCAATTGGTAGGAAACGACCCCATCAGGACCAGTTAAGGATCCAAGCCAGGGAGGTGAAAGGAGCACATGCCTCGAACGTATGAACAGTTCTTCGCCCTTTACCCAACCCATTGCATTTATTCCATCGAGTTCAACCCTGCTGGCCTCCTCCTCGGGGAAGGAACCGGCCAATGCCTTCAGCAATTCCTGATTGCCGGGTAAGGGAAAATGATCTGCAGGATCAGGATTTGATATTCTGGCCTCCGGTCCCAGTTTGGTAATTTGAAAATTAACCTGATAGTGAACCGTTTCGGAAGATATTTCGACCTTCAATACCAATGGTGTTGCCTCCCCCTTGAGGGAAATAACCAGATTGGTTTGACCAACCCTTGCTAAAGGAGAAATTGTCAGTGAATTGGATTGATCTCCCAGTTGAAGTATCTCAAAATTGGTACCATCACCTACAACAAACTGATTGACTGGCCAAGGATTACCGGTCGCATCGAAAAAACCTACAGCCGAGGCTATTCCGGGTGTTACCCGAACAACTGGAGGTTCTCCGCCTGGATCAAGCGAAACCAGTTGAAAATCTATCAGCGGATTAGGTTTAGGTCGATTTGAAATGGCAACTTCATTCTCAAAATAGGCTGCAAGGAATTTGTCCACCATTTCAGGTGTCATGGGAAAGATATTTTCTAGGGCTTCATAAAATTCCGACAGTTTTTCCTCGGAAACCTCGTTAGGTGCCACGGAACCATCTTCCTGATCCTGTATCAATTCCTGGGCATGAACGGCGTCTGTTGGCAATCCTATAAGGAGGGGAAAAACCCAGACAATCAGGAATTTAATGGTCTTCACCCTAAATTCCCTTTCCTGGCCTCACGACAATCCTTGAAACACCTACTGCATCTGGTGCTTCCCAGGTTGGTAAGCGTTTTACAACCAGTTCTGCCAGAAGCGAATCCCGACTGATTTCGCTGGCTGATTCATAGGTTATAACCAACGGTATCTGGACTTCCCACATGTAGTTTTTGCCTTCGGACAAACCGGAGCTTGTAATCACTGCTCCACTGGCAACCACCGTTGAGACAAGACGATGGTCACGAATGTAACTTAACATTCCTGAAGTCTCCATGGCATCAAGGAAGTTATTCCATCCATCAGGTTTTTCAAAATACCTGGATGCACTGACCATGTCGTTTCGCCAGTTGGCAAAGTCTATGGTCATGGCATGAGTTACTGCCTCGACCGCAAAATTGGTAACCTGTCCATCAGTCAGGAACGGTGTTGACAAGGGGACCAGTGGCAAGACACCACCATCAACCCTGGTGGCAAAGTAAACCGGTTCCGGCTTGTGGTAGAGGACCACGAGGAAAGATACCAGAAGCAACGCAGTTACAAGAACCATTACGAGAAGGGTTCTGGACATTCTTTCATGGCTTTTCATCCAAGTCTCATAACGACGTTGGACATGTTCCACCTCCCCATAATTTCTGCCGGTCTTCATGGCAGGTATTCCTTGATTTCCGTTTGGGAATTAAATTTATCTACCTGTCGAATGTCCAAGTTAGTGATACCTCACCGGAACTGGCATTGGTGGTGCAAAAACTTTCTGCTGAACCGGAAGTTATACCGTCAGTATCAGTTGCCGTTCCATCTGTCACGGAGGCAATACCGCTGCCAATTGTTCCATTGCCTGACTCATCAAAGGAAATTATTCTGGTACAAACCCCTACAGGTACATCGGCCATTGCGATGGTAAATTGCCTTGTGGCACCGGTAACCGTGATGCTACCTCCAAACCCGTGGACCAAGGCATCCATGGTTCCATCATTATCTGAATCCTCCAATATATTTGAGGGTGCTGCATTGGAAGCAATCAATAGGGAATTTATCCCGGTCGTTCCAAAGGTTGCCTGAGTTTGAAAAAGGGCTCTCACCTGGGTTTGCAAGGAAGCCATCGTTCGCACCATTTCATTGGTCTTGGCGGAAATAGAAGCCTGCTGAAAGAACACTATTCCCCCGATTATGGTACCCAATGCCAAAACCGTGAAAAGGGCTGCCTCAATCAAGGTGGCACCTTTTTCACTCTGCTTTTTTTGAAGGGCTTTAAATCCAAATCCTTTTACCATCATCACATTAGTCTCCTAAGAAAATTTCATGTTTGCTTAGGACCAACAATTCGACAGGATGGTGAAACTCCCAACACTTTTTTTTCGGTTGGCATTTTTAGTTGTGGATAACTTTTGAAGGGTTGGATTTGATCAACTTATGCTTTGGTTACAATCATTTACTATCAGGTGGATTTGTCAAAAATCTTGATTGGTCTAAATTTGTGAAAATTTTGGGGATTACATACTTGGATATACAACTCTTCATTCGTTTCATTCCTCTGCATTTTTCCTTACTTTCCTATCATTCGAAAACAATCCCCTAGCCAATCTTTCAGCCCTCTCATGCATCCATTCGGGAATTGAATCCTTTTCATTACTTCCTTCATTTTCATTTTCCTTGTCTGTTTCCTGTCTCATTTTATTTATCCTTTTTGTATATTTTTCCAACAAAAAAGGGCGATAAAAACCGCCCTTCCTTGAAGTATTTAGAAGTATGTTTAGAAGCTGAAAGCCAGTTTCAAAGACAACTCTGTTGTGTCCTTTTCAGATACCGAAGTAGAGTAGGTAACTACTTCGTTATCAGTACCTGCTTCTGTACTGAATTCAAACCCATCATCAGTTGCCTTATGAGAAGTAGCTGTCAGTTCTAGAGTTTCAACAGTTTTCTTGTCGATACCTGCAATCAGTTTTGCATCACCTCCAAGATCATACTCGAAATCAATTTCAATCAATGAAGTCTTGGCTGTTCCATTCCAGTTTTCAGCTGCTTCTGATCTTAGAGCATAACTGGTGGCAACAGCATAAGCAACCTCGGTATTTTCAGCGATACCATCTGAACTAACATTAAATGCTACTGCTGTAGCAGCATCTCCAGTAGCCTCTGTTTCCGTATCAATTATAACACGATCGACTGCATCTGGCATATTCTCCATTTGCTCCATTTTTGACGTGGAATAACCAAATGATATTTTAGCACCTTCACCAGCAGAAACGGAAGCCTTGAGTCCCAAACCTTTCCATTCCTGTTTACCTAAGGTTTCAAATGAAGCCATATATTTGCTATATGCTTCATTGATGGCGTCTTTATTATTATCGCTTGCGTGTCCAGTTGGAGCAGCTAAACTTGAAGGCTGTTTATAATCTTTTTCAAGATTCACATTGGTTGCCTCTGATGTTGAATAGTAGGCGGTAAGTCCTACACCCTGCAATTCTGTTCCGACACTAAGAGCTAAACCATCCATGCTATCCATACCGATACCTACGGAAAAATCACCGAGTGAGTGCTTTGCACCGATTGACCAATCATTTTCATCATTCTGTGGATCAGCCATTGTCAACCTGTAGGAAGTATCGCCAAACGAACCTTCAAGACCAATCAGAGCATTACCCCGGTCAAGCCTGTCATCGGCTACACCAATTCCTCCAGCAACCAAAGCCCCTGGGTCATTGCCACCAAGCTTGAGTTTCCAGCTTCCATCAGCACCACCAATATAGACATTGGAACCACCTACGGATTTGGTATCGCCCGGATCACCATGTTCGTCAATAATTGAGATACCAGCACCGAAAACGAGTCCCCCATCAGTTGTTCCAGAGGAACCGAATGCAACCTTGTACATTCTGATTATCTTGAAATCCTCAGTGGAATCATCGTCATCATCAACACTCTTGAAACCAAGTTCGGCTGAACCAGTCATGGTTACAGAAGGTGCTTCCGCTTCCATCATCTCATCCATCTTGTCTTCCTCCATAGCATACGAGACACTACCGACCAGAGCAAGGGCTGATGTGATTGTAATAAATCTCTTCATCACGTTATCCTTGTTAAGCTAAATTATTAAGGGAGGAGAGAGACGCTGTCTGTATCGAAGATATGGGCTGTACCCTGATTAATAGTGGGGTTTAACCAAGTGTGATTAAAAAGACACACAAGAAAACAAAAAATACTCTTTATTGGTAATCTTTTGAACTAAACCCTAATTTAATCCTTGCTGGTGGATGGTCCACTAGTACTTAATAATTTAGCTTATCAAGGACTAAAAATACAGGTAAAATGAATTAGGCAGCGTTGTTCGTTGTAAAAGGAAGGTGAGACCTGCTAGGGATAGGCAAAGCCTACTTAGTAATTTACATATATTATCAAGGACATGTAATAACAGGTCTCAAGAATCTAGATAGAAGCCCGATAAATAAATGTCAACAAATTTTATCGGGTTACTATTAATAGTGCTTTGTTGAATGTTGATTGAGTAGGGTTCAACTACCGGAAACAAGTTGTTTATAGGTCAATCTCTTTCCTACCATCATCCCGACTGTATCTCCCATCATAACGATAGTATCCGAACCACGAAGGTTATAACGGGTAGTAAATTCATGTATATACCTGTCCATGTGCTTCGGGCTGAAATGGTGATAATTTATGTGCCCAAATATTATCAACAAAGACAAACTCCAGGAGCTATCGCACTTTTTTTGTTGCGATTGACGCATTTTCTGCGAATCTGTCAAAAAAATAATTACATGATGCAGAACTATGCAGGACTATACCCATCTTTTCGAGGGGATTGAAGACCCCAGAACAATCAATGCGAAATTCCATGATCTCCATGACATGCTCATGATAGGCTTGTTGACTATAATCTGGGGGTGAAGGATGTACCGACATGGCCTTCTTTGGCCGTGAGAAGGAGGATTTTCCTTGTCAGAAAAAGACTGAACCATTATATTGGGTCTTGAGAGAAGGACAGAACAATGCACCAGTTGATTGCTGACAAACAGGCGGAAATAGAAGCCATCTGCCGCAAATACAAGGTAGCCCGGCTTGAGATATTCGGTTCGGCGGCACGTAGCACTGATTTTGATCCGGACAAGAGTGATGCTGATTTCCTTGTGGAGTACCAACCACCCTTGTTACCCGGAATGGCCGACAGGTATTTCGGCATGTTTCAGGAATTGAGTACCGAACTTGGCCGAAAGGTCGATCTTCTTAGCATCGGATCAATAAGGAATCCCTATTTGAAACAGTCCATTGACGAGGATCGGAAGGTCATTTATGAAGCATGATGCAAGGGTACTTCTGGAAGACATAATTACATGTTCCGAAGATATTCTGAAGGAAACATCTGCCCATGATTTTGCATCATACACCAGTGATAAAATCCTCAAATCTGCAGTGGAAAGGTGGTTTATCACAATTGGGGAATCTCTGAAACGAATCCGTCATCATTACCCAGGTTAGGCAGCAAGGCTACCCGATGTTAATCTAATCGTTGATTTCAGAAATTTTTTGGTGCATAACTATGACTCCTTGGATGATACGATCATCTGGTCTTCAGTTACAGACAAACTACCCCCGCTTTACAAGAAGGTTTGTGAACTTCGAAGTGAACTTGATCTCCTGTACAACCACCACCAAAACCTCCTTCAGGGCCCAAAATGTGATTTCAACATGGCAGGGGAGCTCCATCAATGGTATTTCCTTAGAGCCTGAAATCATAATTCACACTGCTTAGCCATTGTTCTTAAGCCAAAAATCAGGTGTCGTTATAAATCTGTGTTACAAGTTTGATTTTATTGGCTATCTCTGGATCAATGTCGAGTTCTTCTCTCAGGAGATTCAGAAACCCAAACTCGTCAAATTTGAATTGCTGATCAGAGAATGTAACTACAGACGCCAATAGATATGCGAGTTTATGGAGTTCTGGCTTGAGGGCTTTCAAGACCAGTCGAAAATAAACGGTATATCCATTTTCAACCTTGATTGTACCGGTAATCAACTCCTTCAGAGCAGGAATTCTCTTTTCATCATATCCAGAAAATACCGGTAGATGTCTCACAAAAAAGTAAATATAGTCAGATTCCCTCCGGGCCTCCGAATTATCGGATACCATGGCTCCAAGCATAATTCCAACAAGTGAATCCTGGGCGGTAAGATGGGTTAATTCGATTTTTTCTTCAGACATTAATATTCTTTCTCGGTTAACAAATTTGCTAAAATCAATCTGTAAGGTTTTCGTCCAGACCTTCAACCTCAAAATAGTCCCTTTTGGTTAGCTGAACCAAACCCTTGAAGGGAAGTACTTCTAGTACCTCATTATCAATCTCGTTGATGGTTGCGACTAGGGCATCATATAATTCATCAATCAAATGTTTTTGGGCTGTGATCAGGGGAAGGCCTGGAGTAGGCACAGTTGTGTCAATTATCCTTAATTCCTTACTGCATGGGGCAAATCTTTCGATTAGTTTCCAGGTAAATACATCTATGGCGGTTACTGTAGCCTTCCCATCGGCAACTGCTTGAGCTGAATGCCAATGGCCACCAGTTTCAAAATATCCCGCAAATTCAATATCCTTGGCTTTGGCATACAAATTTGGAGCTACCCATCCCGATTGGGAATATTTGTCATTAAAGGCCAATATCTCACCATTCCTGACAAGGGAATCCTTATCATTCCTTACCACTATGGAGCTATAGTAATATCCTGGTGGAATTTTATCGATTTTCATATCGGGAGTTCCAACCAGTTGAACCTTATTGCTCAAAAACAATCTGTATGGATAACCACAGGTTTGGGAAATCAACAGGTTCCTGTTCGTCCAGAGTTCCATGGTTTCTTTGGATCGGGTGAGCCCTTTGGGGGAATTTATCCCCAGTCTATTGAGTTTATCACCGAGGACCTTCCAGAATTTATCGTTTGCATCCCTGGTCTCGGGATATTCGTACATGGGAAAACTGGCTTCAAAAATGCTCATGATTCAATGCAATTCATTTAGAGCAATTGTCAGCAAACTGCTCAATAAGATGAAGTGATTTGGGACTGTATATCATACATTGCGCCAACAACAGCA
>VYFX01000087.1 GCA_009842205.1 Paracoccaceae bacterium
GCTGAATTTTCGGCAAATCCAACCAGGTCCTCTGGAGTATGGGAAACCATCAATACTGTTAACCCCTTCTCCAAACTCAGGTCCTTGACCAGATTGAGCATCTCTGCCCTGAGTGCAGGGCCAAGGGCTGTAAAGGGTTCGTCCAGCAATAATACCGGTCTCTTCATGACAAGTGTTCGGGCAATCGCAACCCTTTGGCGTTCACCCCCTGAGAGATTCTTGGGGTTTCTGTGTTCCTTGGACTTCAACCCCACCTGATCAAGGGCTGAATATACCTCTTGTTCCGTGGTGTCGGTTACTTTAAGGCTTGGGTTGATACCAAGCAGAACATTTTGAAACGCCGTCAGGTGGGAAAACAGGTTGTGTTCCTGAAAAAGAATGGATATCGGGCGTTTCGAGGGAGGCAATCTGGTTATTGTTTCGTCATTGAACTTGATTATCCCGGAATGCACGGTCTGGAATCCTGCAATCAGGGACAGGAGAGTACTTTTACCGGCCCCGCTTGCCCCAATCAATCCATTGAGGGTTCCCCTGGGCAATTTGAGGGAAACATTCAGATCCCACTCTCCCTGCTCAAACTCAACCGCAGCCAACTCAAGACCTGAGAAGGACATTGCCTAGCCTTTCAATTATCACAAACACCATTAGACAAACCACTATTAGCAGCAAAGCCATGACAGCAGAATCATTGACCCGATAATTTCCAAGGGCCTGATACAACATAAGGGCAAGTGTTGGATTCCTTCCTGCACTGAAGAATACCACGGACGTCAAATCCCCGGTAGCCATGGCTGTCGTCAAGGCAAAGGCCAGAATGATTTCCTTCTTGGCCAGGGGAATTTCCACAATTCTGATTTTGTTCCAACCTTCCAGGCCCAAACTATTGCACAACGCATCATGCTTTTCCACATTTTCCCTCAGTACCGGACTAACCAATCTCAAGACAAAGGGTACGGCAATAAATCCGTTAATCAATGTTGCAAGATAAAGATTGTATTCGAATACCGGGATGAAAGGATTCAAGATTACAAATAGCCCCGTACCGAGGATTATGGGTGATACAATCAGTGCCTGACTACCGGTCAGTTCCAGACGATTTGCCAAGCCGGTGTTTTTCCACCTTACGGCAATATCCCTGGTTGTAGAGGATAGTAACAAACCCAAACTGACTGCAATCATACCAGATCCAAATCCTACCATCAGACTTCTGAGGGTTGCCTCCCACACAGCCTGATTGCCCAATACCTGAACGACTGGTCCAAGGAGTCCCTTGGCAATAATACCCGCAATCGGTGCTCCTACCCACAAACAGCCCAATGCAATCCAGAATGCATCATTGATCTTGCTGAGCGGCGAGATGATATCGGGTCGGACACTTGCCCGGTTTTCGGTGGCAGAGCCCGGCTGGAGAAGGGCAAATTTCAATAACAGCAACGAGACGCAGAGACATATCCCAACCTGTATCAGGGCTAGGAAAATGGCCTTGGAAATATTGAAATTTGATCTGACTTCATGGAAGATTGCAACTTCGATGGTTGTTGATTTTGGACCACCCCCCAAAATCAATACAATGGTAAAACTTGTAAAACAAAGTAGGAAAACAAGGATCACGAGGCCGGGCAAACCATCCCTGAGCTTGGGGAGCTCTATATATCGAAACATTGACAGGGAATTCATGCCGGTCATGCTTGCAATTCGCCAATACTCACCAGGTATTGATTCCCATATCGGGAGCAATAAACGAACCATCAGGGGCATATTGAAAAAGGTATGCGCTATCAATATTCCCGTCAGCCCATAAAGTGGACTGAGCCCATTGAAACCCAAATATTCGAGGAATTCACTTACCAGACCGTTTTGTCCCCAGATGGCAGTTATTCCAAACACGGTAACAACAACCGGTATGACCAGCGGAAGTCCAAATAATTTCAATATGACTCCTCGCCCCGGAAAGTCGGTCCTTCGGGCCAGTGCCCTGGCGACAGGCAGAGCAAAAAGCAGAGAGAAAAGGGTAGACAGGGTGGCCTGGACGAGGGTGAATTCCAAGACTTCCAGAACATAGCTGTCAATTCTCAGTGCATTCAGATTCCAGATGGATAGCCATGCCATGTAGATTATTGCGACAATCGCAATACCTGGGGTGAAGGCCAGGGCTAACAACCCTGGCCAGATTAATGGTTTATAACCCTCCATGCATCATCAGTTCATTGATGCCAACCACTCGGCAATCCAGACTTCCCTGACTTCATCGGCTTCCTGTGGATCAAGCAGGAAATTAATTTCGGGTTGCTCAAGGGCCTTCATCGCTTCAGGAACAGATTCACCAACATCAACGACTGGATACATCCAGTTGGTGGTTGGAATGAATTGCTGGGCCTGTTCGGAAACCAGGAATTCCAGGAAATCCCGTGCCAGTTCTGATTGATCCGAATAGGCTCCTATCCCGGCTACTTCAACCTGCATGTAATGGCCTTCGGGGAAAATCAATGCCTTGTACCTTGAAGTCTCCTCAACAACCTCATGATAGGATTGTGAAGTGGTATAGCTCATTACCATGGGTGCTTCACCGTTCGTGAACATGCCATAGGCTTCACCCCATCCCGGTGTAACCGTCAGGATTCTGGATGACAAGCTGGACCAGGCTTCGGGTGTATCTTCACCATAAAGACTTCTGAGCCAAAAGACAAAACCCAAACCAGGTGAACTGGTTCTTGGATCTTGGATAATCAGATCCTTTTCGGAACCACCTGCTACCAATTCTTCCATGCTTTGTGGAGGATTGGGCAAGGCTTCACTGTCATACATCAGGGCAAAATACCCATAATCGTAAGGTACAAAATGAGGATCATCCCAATCTATCGGCAAAGTGTAGCTTGCATCAATGCCATGGGGTGAGACCAGACCACTGCCAACAGCTTCGGCCATGAGATTTGTATCCAGTCCCAGAATGACATCTGCCTTGGAATTTTCTCCTTCGAGTTTCAACAATGAAAGAAGCGCCGCAGCATCGACCCCTGAACGCCATTCGATTTCGCAATTGCATTCCTGTTCGAAGGCTTCGGTTATCAGGGGACCTGGTCCCCAATCACTGGTAAAGGAATCATAGGTATAGATGGTAAGGTTTTCAGCCCTGAGAGTACAGGCAACCATCAGGAATGAAATAGAAATTATAAATTTACGCAACATAAAACAACTCTTTTGTCTGTGGCGTAGTATTAAGGAAGGGGTGGGGTTTAATGAGCTCCTCAATCCCTACGCCGGTATTAACCGGATCAGGTTCAACGGGTCGGTATATGATACCTCTCAGCCGAATGGCTCCCCGAGAGAACTA
>VYFX01000077.1:0-67532 GCA_009842205.1 Paracoccaceae bacterium
AACATTTACCATGTAATGATCCATAGGTTGATTATTTTGATACCTGAATAGTTACTCAATAATTTATATTATCAAGCAGTAATTCATAAAAAAACAACGAATGCAAAGGCGCGGTTTTTACCGCAATAAGGTTTGTAAACCTAAGTATATAATTACCTAAAAGTTTGTTTGGGAAATGGCGGAGAGACAGGGATTCGAACCCTGGGTACCCTAAGGTACAACGATTTTCGAGACCGCCCCGTTCGACCACTCCGGCACCTCTCCGCAAATATTCAGCAATAATAAATAATCAGAGGGGAAGTAATCTCAAGGAAATATTATATTTGTATGTAAACGGGTACAATTTGATTGCAAAAATTTTTCACCGGTTTTTGCTCGTGAGTTTCAAAGTTTCATAAAAGTTTAATATTTCTTCAACAGAATCGAAATAAAGAAACAGTATCTCTCTTTCCAAATTATTATCTCGATTCGTAAGGAGAATATTGATGAGATTTTTTAGAATTCTGATACCAGCATTTATTCTTATGCTGAGTGGAACGATTTCTGTCACCGCCCGGGACCAGATTAGCATTGTGGGTTCATCCACCGTATTTCCCTATACCCAAGCTGTAGCAGAGGAATTTTCCAATTTGACAGGCTCGCCTTCACCGATTGTGGAATCAACCGGAACGGGTGGTGGAATGAAGCTCTTTTGTAGTGGTATAGGTGAATCATTTCCAGATTTGACCGGTGCCTCACGGTCTATGAAATCTTCAGAATACGAACTTTGTCAGGAGAATGGTGTAACTGATATTTCAGAAGCGCTGATTGGATTTGATGGTCTTTCCATTGCAGGTTCTAGGTCCAATGAATCCGATTGGAACCTTTCTGTGGAAGAAATATTTTTGGCACTCGCCGCAGAAGTACCTCAAGGTAGTGAAATGGTACCAAACTATTACACCAAATGGTCAGAAATAAACCCGGATCTCCCTGAAATTGATATTTTGACTTATGGACCACCTCCAACCTCGGGTACAAGGGATGCTTTTGTAGAATTGGCCATGCATGTCGGTTGTAAGAAATTGCCTTATGTTTCTGAAAATGGATTGGACAAGGACAAGGATTGGGTCAAGGAAAACTGTTCTAGAATGCGTCAGGATGGTCCCTTTGTCGAAGCAGGTGAGAATGACAACTTAATCGTACAGCGATTAAATGCAGATCCCGATGCCCTTGGTATTTTTGGTTATTCATTCCTTTATGAAAATCTGGATACCCTCAAGGCAGTGGCTATCAATGGAGTATTACCTGACATTGATACCATTGGGGATAAATCTTACCCGATTTCAAGACCTCTGTATTTCTACACCAAGAATGTCCATCGTGGTGTAATTCCCAATTTCCAGGAATTCATTGAAGAATACATGTCTGATGAAGCACTTGGACCGGATGGCTATCTCGCCGAAAGAGGTTTGGTGACCTTGACTGAGGACGCCAGATCGAATTTGCAAAATGCTATCATAAATGCTGTAAACATGGATCCTAAATAATCTAGTTTACACTAAAAAATGACCACCCTTGCTTTTGTTCTACTAATTATTTTTGCATCCCTCGGATGCGTTATCAACCATAGATCGGCGGTTTCAATCAGAAACAGCGGTATTAGGCTTGCTTCCATTACTCTCTATCATGGCTTGTTTGCATTATTCCTTGTTTTTATCCCAATTCTTGTATTGATATTGCTATGGTTGGTCCTACAGGAACCTCTCTTGGAATTCTATCTCTTGAGATCAGTTCTAGCGGAATATTTAGTTGAAGCTAGCAAGGGTGAAACGGATCTTGTATTGGCAGAAATTCGTTCCATTGCCAACGGAACCATATTTGGTGCACCAGAAGAATGGAAACTTGCTGCCGGAGAATATTTGGCATCCCTGCAGGATCTTTTTTCAAAATTACTCGTACTTACCGTTAGTGTATTGGCCCTTATTCTGATTTTTGTTGCAAGATACAAGGTACGATCGGAATTTCGGGCACGTCAGAATGTGGAAAGGATTGTCACCTGGTTGATGATCGCCTGTTCTGTAGTGGCAATATTTACAACCTTGGGAATAATTGCATCGCTTTTGGTTGAAACCGGTAGGTTTTTCAGTTTGGTACCAATCACCGAATTTCTTTTTGGATTGAATTGGGAACCACAAATTCCGATGAGGGAAGATCAGGTCGCCGCTGAAGGTGCTTTCGGCTGGATACCAGTATTTGTAGGAACACTGGTTATAACCGCCGTTGCGTTGTTTATTTCGGTACCTGTAGGATTAATGTCCGCGATTTATCTCAATGAATTTGCCAATCAAAGGATTAGATCATTTAGCAAACCCGTTCTGGAAATCCTTGCTGGAGTACCAACCATAGTTTATGGTTTTTTTGCTATTTTGGTTGTAACACCTGCATTTAGAAGTTTTGGTGATTCCGTCGGAATAGATGTTTCCCCGAATACTGCCCTGGCAGCAGGTGGAGTTATGGGTATCATGCTTATTCCGTTTATTTCTTCCTTTACGGACGATGCCCTTTCCGCAGTGCCGAAATCCCTCAGGGATGGATCCCTTGCCTTGGGTGCTACACCATCGGAAACGATGTTGAAGGTTTTGTTCCCGGCAGCCATACCTGGTATCGTCGGAGGTATACTGCTTGCTGTCAGCAGGGCAATCGGGGAAACAATGATTGTTGTCATGGCTGCTGGATTAATTGCCAAACTTACCCTCAATCCCCTGGATAGTGTGACAACAGTTACTGTTCAGATCGTTACACTTTTGATTGGTGATACCTCATTTGATAACCCTAAAACACTTGCAGCATTCGCACTTGGAATGATGCTCTTTATCGTAACCCTGATCATCAATATCTTTGCCCTTCGCATAGTTCAGAAATACAGGGAAATCTATGATTGATGATTCTTGAAGCATTAAATCGAACTAAAGATGAATGAAAACTGAAATGGATACTATCAATCTTGTAAAACGAAGTCTTCCGAGACGGAACCGTAACCAAATAATCCTCAAGGGATTGGGGGTATCGGCAATTGTTTTTGCTTTCCTGATGCTGATTATTCTGATTTCTTCTCTGGTAACCAGCGGTTACAAGGCCCTTACCCAAACTCATATTGAATTCAGTGTCTATATTGATCCGGCCAAAATCAAGCCGGAAAAACTTCCTAGGGGAAATTTCAAGGGTGTACTGCAGGATTCCATATTTGTTCACCATGAAGGGGAATTGTCCAAGAGCGGACAGAAACAGCTGGCTAAAATACTGAGCAATGGTGCTCAATTCGAATTGAGGGACAGGGTCGTTTCTGACCCAGGCTTAATTGGTCAGAGCATTACCTTGAAAGTACCAACTTCGGATCCTTACGATCAATTGAATAAAAATTTGATCGACCGGCAAACAGAGGAAGAATTTCGACGTTTGAAGGATAATGAAATCGTATGGTTTGATTCTCTGGATCAGAAAGGCTTGATTTCCAAACCCATAAACTGGGGACTGATTTTGAATACTGACAGCCGTTTCCCCGAGTTGGCAGGTTTAAGGGGTGCCCTGATAGGTTCCTTCTGGGCACTTCTGGTTTGTTTTCTAATTTCATTTCCATTGGGTATTGGTGCAGCAATTTACCTGGAGGAATTTGCCACCAAGAATAAATTTAGCAATTTTATCGAAGTGAATATCAATAACCTCGCGGCTGTACCATCGGTAGTATTCGGTTTATTGGCACTTGCAGTATTTATTGGATGGGTGGGACTACCAAGATCAGCACCCCTGGTCGGAGGCATGACCTTGGCCTTGATGACCATGCCAACAATAATCATTGCTACCCGGGCTGCCCTAAAGGCGGTCCCTCCCAGTATAAGGGAAGCAGCACTTGGAGTAGGAGCCTCTAGACAACAGGTTGTATTCGGGCATGTACTTCCCTTGGCCATGCCGGGCATTTTGACCGGTACCATCATCGGTTTGGCCCAGGCACTCGGAGAAACGGCTCCATTGCTACTCATTGGAATGAATGCCTTCATAACTTCGGCACCTGGTACGCCATTGGACACCTCAACAGCCTTGCCAACCCAGATATTCATTTGGGCCGACAGTCCGGAAAGAGGGTTTGTAAGCAGGGCTTCAGCAGCAATTCTGGTTTTGCTTACTTTTTTGATAACAATGAATGCCTTGGCAATCTACTTAAGGAACAAATTCGAAAGAACCTGGTAAAATTTCAAATGAATTTGGGTTTGAATAACAGTTTTTTTCGGCAAGTGTTGAAATTGCCCCAATAAGTTCAATATTCAACACCGAGCACCAACAGCTGTGTAAAGAACATTTTTTACTTGGTCAACATGCCAAGATACTACCATTTACCCCGGATTTATTGAGGAATCTATGGACAATTCAGAAACTCTGGAAGATGAGGAAGCAATCGACATTTCCGATGATGAAAATGTTGATGATATTGAAGTTACCGAGGACGACAGTATAGGGTTATATACTGTGATCAATCCGGAAGTTTCAGCGGTCTTTTCCTATAATGGTAAGCAATTTCCAGTCAAAGCCGGGGAACGATGCAAAATCCTTGATCTGGAAGTACCGGAGGTAGGGTCAGAGTTGACTGTTGATACTGTCATGATGGGTTCCGGATCGGAATCGGTTATGGGGAATCCGTACATACCTGATGCCAAAATTGTACTTGAATCACTTGGATTAAGAACCAAGAAACTTATCAGTTTCAAGAAAAGACGTAGGAAACATTCATCGAAGACAACCAGAGGATACAGGCAAAAATCGACATTATTCATGATCAAGAGTATTGAAATACCCGGTTTGCCCAATTCCTATTGTCAGAAAAATATTTAACACTATTCTTTATCAACGGATTAAATTCAACTAGGGAATAAATCATGGCACATAAGAAAGCTGGTGGTTCTTCACGCAACGGTCGAGACTCGGCAGGCCGACGGCTGGGTGTAAAAAAGTTTGGTGGAGAGAAAGTAATTCCTGGAAATATTCTGGTTCGTCAACGTGGAAATAAGTTCTGGGCAGGAGAGGGTACCGGTACCGGCAAGGACCATACCATTTTTGCGACTGCCGAGGGTCATGTGTCCTTCTCGAAAGGTTACAAGGGAAGAAGTTTTGTGTCAGTTACACAAGGCTAGGTCATCCAATCACTTATTGCCGGATTTATCAAAACTTTCATCTCTTTATTACCCTTTAACCACAAAAAACCATTCGAAGAAAAAGGCTGCAAGGAATGTAGCCTTTTATTGTATATTTGCGAACTTTAGATTTTGGATTTAAGATGCAATTCCTGGATTTGGCGAAAATTAAAGTCCGTTCTGGTTCCGGGGGCAATGGAGCAGTCAGCTTTCGCAAGGAAAAGTTCATTGAGTTTGGCGGCCCCGACGGAGGTAATGGAGGGAAGGGGGGAGATGTCATCATCAGAACCCAGGAAAGTCTCAACACCTTGATTGATTTTTCCTATCGGCGTAATTTTTTCGCTGGCAATGGCAAATCCGGTAGCGGCAGGCAAAGACATGGATCTAATGGCAATGATGTCATACTAGATGTTCCGATTGGTACTGAAATCCTTGATGAATCACGGTCCGTATTGCTTTTTGACCTGATAGCTAAAGATCAACAGGTAACCTTGCTTCAGGGTGGAACCGGTGGCTTTGGCAATGCCCACTTCAAATCATCAACCAACCAAGCCCCACGCATTGCTAATTCGGGTATGGCAGGCAAAGAGCTCACCATCTATTTGCGTTTGAAGATCTTTGCTGATGTTGGTCTGGTAGGTTTGCCCAATTCGGGTAAATCCACATTTTTGTCGGCTGTATCGAATGCCAAGCCCAAAAGTGGTGATTATCCCTTTACCACACTGTATCCCAAATTGGGACTGGTTAACAGGGGCGATATCGATTTTACCATAGCGGATATTCCGGGTTTGATTCAGGGTTCCAGTGAAGGCAAGGGTTTGGGTGACAGGTTTTTGGGACATGTTGAGAGAAGTTCCGTTTTGTTGCATCTGATTGATGGTACCAGCAATGATCCAAGGAAGGATTTTGAGATAATTGATACTGAATTGAAAAGATATGGCAATGGACTTTCTACCAAACCCAGGATTGTTGCGGTAAATAAGATCGATCAAATTGATTCTGATATGACAAAATTCATGGAAGAGCTTGCAACCGAAATCCCTTATAAAATATACCCGGTATCTGCCCTGATGCGTATCGGTCTAGGTGATTGTTTGGAAAATTTGGCTCAAGCACTCGTGGATGAACAGTGTTCAAAGAAAGAATCTCATGACGAAATGAGCACCAAATGGACACCCTGAATTCGTTCCAACAAGCCACGAAGATTATCATCAAAATTGGCTCTTCACTTTTGGTCAACAGTAAGACCGGTCAATTGAATGCCAAATGGTTGCGAACACTTGCCGAAGATATTGATTACCTCAAGCAGCAGGGCAAGCAGGTCGTAATTGTTTCCTCGGGTTCAATAGCACTGGGCAGGAGAATTTTGGAATTTCCGGAAGGAAAGTTGTCATTGGAGCAAACCCAGGCTTCTGCTGCATGTGGACAAATCAAATTGGCTGGCATGTATGAGGAAATACTTAAGCCTTTTGGTCATAAAACGGCACAAATCCTGCTGACATTGGATGACAATGACAACCGCAAGCGCTTTTTGAATGCCCGGGCAACAATGTCGACCTTGCTGGCCATGGGGGTAGTTCCGATAATCAATGAAAATGATAGCATTGCGACCGATGAAATAAGGTTTGGGGACAATGATCGTCTTGCTGCCCAGGTATCGGTAATGATCGGCGCAGACATATTGGTACTTTTTTCAGATGTTGATGGTTTATACGACAAGGATCCCAGAAAACATTCCGACGCAGTGCGATTGGAAACGGTCTCTTCAGTTGATTCAAAAATCTTTGCCATGGCTGGTTCGACGGGTACAGATCTATCAAGTGGTGGCATGAAAACCAAATTGATTGCAGCCCGAACGGCCATTAAGGCAGGTTGTGCCATGGTCATATCTGAAGGAAAGGTAAATCATCCTGTACAGCATTTGTTAAAAGGCGGAAACTGTACCTGGTTTATTCCTGAACATGATCCCCAGATCGCCAGAAAACATTGGATTGCCTCTATGAAACCCAAAGGAAGTGTTTATATTGATGATGGTGCGGTTCAGGCCTTGCAAAGTGGCAAATCCCTTCTTCCAGCCGGAGTTCATAAGGTAGTTGGAACATTTGGCAGAGGTGATGCTGTTGAGATAATTTCTCGCAAGGGAGAACGATTGGGTGCAGGACTGATTCGTTACAACAAAACCGAAAGTGAATTGATCAAAGGGCACAAATCCAGCGAAATCGAGCAAATTCTCGGTTTCCCCGGAAGGGCTGCCTTGATACACAGAGATGATATGTCTTGGTGAATATTGATTTGAATTGAGTGGATTGGTTAGATGGATACAATAGACCTTGTCAGGGATTTGGGAAAAAAGGCCAAGCAGGCTTCTAGTGTTCTGGCAATAGCTTCTTGTGAGACAAAAAACAAGGCACTGGAAAGGGCCCGAGAGGTTATCAACACAAATAGAAGTGCCATTATGGATGCTAACAGGGAAGATCTGCGCAAGGGTAGTAAGAAAGGACTTTCTTCAGCCATGCTTGATCGGCTGGAATTGACCTCGGATAGATTGGACGATCTTGAGAATTCGATTTCGAATATTGCCCAGCAGCATGACCCGGTTGGCAAGGTCCTTGCAACCTGGGATAGACCCTCAGGTCTGAAAATCAAAAGAGTCACCACGCCCTTGGGTGTCATAGGGGTAATTTTTGAATCCCGTCCAAATGTAACCATTGATGCCTCAGCCCTGTGTCTGAAGGCAGGTAATGCTTCAATTTTACGTGGTGGTTCGGATAGTTTTCATACCTCCAAGGAACTTCACAGATGTTTTATCGAAGGAATTATCCAAGAAGGATTGCCATCAGCAACATCACAATTTGTTCCGACAACTGACCGGTCAGCAGTAGGTGCAATGTTGGGGTTGTCTGAATTCATTGATGTAATTGTACCACGGGGAGGGCGAAACCTCGTGGAAAGGGTTCAGCAGGAGGCTAGGGTACCGGTTTTTGCTCACCTTGAGGGAATTTGCCATGTCTATGTTGACAGGGATGCCGACTTGAACAAGGCTCGACGGGTAGTTGTTAATGCCAAGACAAGACGTACCGGAATTTGTGGCGCTGCCGAATGTCTGTTGATTGATGAAAATGTTGCTTTCGAAAATGGCGAACTTCTAGTGCGGGATCTTCTTGAGAAGGGGGTCGAAGTAAGAACGGATAGGAAATATTCATCGGTTGACGGGACTGTTCAAGCCAGTGACATGGATTACGGCAAGGAGTATCTGGACACGATAATTGCCGTAAAAACCGTCAAGGGTGTCAATGGGGCCATTGACCACATCAAGCGATACGGTTCTGGCCATACGGATGCAATAATTACGGAAAATGATGCCACGGCCGAGAAATTCTTCAACAATCTGGATTCAGCCATACTCATGAAAAATGCGTCAACGCAATTTGCCGATGGGGGTGAATTCGGAATGGGGGCGGAAATTGGAATTGCAACAGGCAAGATTCATGCACGGGGTCCCGTGGGAACTGAACAACTGGTGAGTTTCAAATACCTGGTCGAGGGAGATGGAACCATACGTCCATAGAAGGGATTAAATTCTGATCTTGATCAATCAATCCAATTTGCGATTCAAGATCCCCAACTTCTTATTTCGGCACAATCAAAATGTACAAAACTGGATCTTGAATATTTTCCTACACCACCTGAACGACACGTCTCTCCAGCCCTGGCAAGTTGATTCGTTGAAACACCCTTAACCCTAACATCAGCAGCCATCCCGACCGTATGATAGGAATTTTTGGATACAGACCTTGGTGATCTTTTTCTCAACATTTCATTTGTAGCGACCGTCCTGTATCCACTCAGTAGCTGGATGGGTTCATTGGTTTCCAGGATTTTATGAACAGCCGATAGGATATTGATGGTTCTTTTATCAATTTGCTTCCATCTATTCTTTCGCCAGTCACGCATGAACTTGCTTATTTCAACCAATGCATCGGGAATATATTCTCCTTCGATCCAATATATCATTTTGATATTTTCATTGGTTTGGCCATTGTACATCTGGAGTTGGCGATAAATTCCTGCACCTTTCAGAAACCCCGGGGCTTTTGAGTAAACTGGGGCAGAGGTAGTAATCAAAAGAGCTGCAGCTCCAGTACCCAGTAGGAAACTTCTTCGGTTAAAACTGCTTTTAATATCTTCCATTAATCAGGAATCTCCACCCTCTCCATTCAAATTGGAACTGAAATTATTTTTTTATTTATATTGAGTCTATGAAATTTATTTATGTCTGCAACATGATTTTTAGTTTTTGGAAACTGTTCAAGCACTTTAATTTAACTCAAACAATCTCTTGTTATGATCCATCAATTTAATCCATTTTGAATCCTGAGCAAGTATAATTGAAAAAAAATTTAACCACATGAGTACCTTTAAAGTTTGGACATACCTTGTTTAGAAACATAGAACGAGGTATATATAAACAAAAACCGTTGAGGCATCTGATGGCAAGTCAATTATACAGAACATGTAAATTTATATCAAGTATTGCTATCCAAACCGTATTGGTTGCTTTGTTTATGGTGATTCCTGCCAAGGGTAGTTTGGACATTGACCTGCCAACACCTTTTGAACTGGCATTGATCACCGAAATAAAAGGTGATTCTTCGACCGAGAAATTTTATGTTGAAAGAAATTTCGAACCGATCTGGCTAGGTGAGGATGAACAGAACCAGAAACGCTTGAATGCTTTTATCCGGGCTATAGAAAATCTGGATTCACATGGGTTAACCACCGACATTTTTGAAACGCAATTTGATTGGGATAGGATCTACTTTGCCAATGACTTTGAAAATATTGCTTCAACTGAAATCCAGATTACCAGGCTTTTCCTTCGGTATGCAAAGGTCATCAACTCGGGCTATCTGAAACCCAGTGAGGTATCAGAATTAATTGATGTTGATAAACTGGCCCCATTACCTCCTTATTATCTATTGAAGGGAATTGCTGAAAACAATCCTGAAACCTTTCTATTGCAACTTGCCCCACAAAATGATGAATACACAGTATTACGGAAAACCCTGTACAGATTGAACAAGGTGATAGAGTCAGGTGGCTGGGGAGAAGAAATACTGGCTTCCGAATTGTTGCCAGGGCAGGAGGGTTCGGAGGTAATCAAACTCAGAAATCGTCTGATCAGAATGGGATATTTACCAAGAAACACCTCGGCTGATTACAATCTGGAACTCAAGAACGCAGTTCAACTTTTCCAGTTGGATCATGGTCTAACACCCAATGGTTTTGCCAATTATAATACCATTGAGGCCATCAACGTTTTGCCTGAAACCAAACTCGAATCCGTCATCGTGGCTCTAGAAAGAAACCGGTGGATGAACAGATCCCTTGGTCCTTGGTATGTAATCGTGAACATACCCGAATTTACCGCACGTTTCATTGAACAGGGCGAGGTTAAATTTGAAACGGGTGTAGTGGTCGGAAAAAGCAAGGAAAATCTCCAGACACCTGAATTCTCGGATGAAATGGAATATATTGTAATTAACCCAATCTGGCATGTACCTGCCTCAATCATTATCGAGGAGATCATACCGAGTTTGAAGCGCAATCTGGAATCGGAACCCTTTATTGCCTTTTTTGATAGAGAGGGCAATTCAATTGATAGAACCGAAATCAATTTTTCGCGTGGTTATTCAAAGAGAAGCCTGAATTTCACTGCCAGGCAACTGCCGGGTCCGACCAACCCCTTAGGGGGAGTAAAGTTCATGTTCCCGAATTCCCACAACATTTACTTGCACGATTCTCCCATTAGAAATTTGTTTGATCGTGAATACAGAGCTTACAGCCATGGATGTATCCGATTGAAGAAGGCACATGACTTTGCCAGGTTCCTGCTGACAATGGAAGGGTTGGATTATGATAAGCTGGTCACAAGATCGAAAGAGTTGAATGGTGAACAGCAAGTTCAACTTACCTTGAATATCCCTGTTCATATTACCTACAGAACGGTTTGGGTTACGTCTGATGGCAGGGTCAATTACAGAAAGGACCTTTATGAACGCGACAAACTTGTCTATCATGCCCTGACCCGTAATCCCATTTTTGATTTGTATAATTTGCAGAATTATTATTCAGAATTGCAACATTGAAACCGGTTGGCAATCAGAATGGATTTATCTCGAACTAAATTTTCCATTGGCGAAATTGCCAGTTCCATCGGGGCCAAGGCACTGGGTAATACCGATTTAACAATAACCGGTGTCGCAAGTCCAAAGTTGGCTGGCGAGAATGATTTGGCACTTGCCTTCAATGACCGCTTTCGCCCTGATCTAATCTTGGGCAGGGCACAGGCTGCGGTCCTTTGCTATGAAGATGATTGGGAAAGCCTTAATCTCAAGGCCGTCATAATAATCAACAACCCCCGACTCGGCCTGTCGCAAATTACAGGACATTTTCGAAAACCATATTCATATTCTGAAGACTTGCGCGCGCATTCCCTGATTTCGGATAAGGCCGTTATCGGCAAGGGGAGTTCAATCGGACCCTTCAGCTACATCGGTCCCGGGGTACAACTTGGTGTGGGATGTATTATTGGCTCGCATGTATCAATAGATGAAGGGACCACAATCGGTAAAAACGGGGTAATTCTTTCTGGTGCAAGAATCGGACCAAACACCATTATCGGTAAAAATTTTATCTGTCATCACAATACGGTAATTGGTTGTGACGGATATTCCTACGATACAGCCAAGGCCGGTGCCGTGGAACAGGTCAAGGAAACGCTGGGTTCGCATGTGAATCAAACCCAATCAAAATATGCCAAGGTTTATTCTCTCGGCAATGTCAGGATAGGTGATGATGTTGAAATCGGAGCTTGTACGGCAATTGACCGTGGAACCATAGATTCGACGGTCATCGGTGACAGAACCAAAATAGACAATCTTGTTCATATTGCCCATAACGTCAGGGTAGGGGATGATTGCCTGCTTTGTGGTCAGGTTGGAATTGCCGGCTCTTCCGAAATCGGTGACCGGGTCATTTTTGCAGGACAGACCGGTGTCAAAGATCATATCAAGGTGGGAAATGATGTTATCGCCGGTGGTGCAACAAAAATATATTCCAACGTTCCCAAGGGAAGAATTGTTATGGGATCCCCTGCAGTTGAAATGCAGAAAAACATTGCCACATATAAAGCCACAAGAAAATTACCGAAGTTATTCGACAAAGTATCTGAATTGGAAAGAATACTCTCTGATTTAACAAAGAAGCGTGAATGAGATTTTATCTGGGAATTACATGGAAAATTCAATTTATTCACAGGTTGTTGAAATAATTGCCGAACAGGCAATTCTTGATGTATCAGATATATCCCCCGAAGCCTCGCTGGAAGAATTGGGCCTCGATTCTCTAGGCATAGTAGAATCCATATTTGCCCTGGAAGAGAATTTCGGTATACAAATTCCCTTCAACTCTGGCGACCCTGAAAAAAATGACCTTGATCTCTCCAGTGTCGGGTCAATTATCCGCGAGATTGAACAGCTGGTTTTGGGAAAAAATAGTTAACTTCCCATGCCTCGTGTAGCCATCACCGGCCAAGGAACCATTAATCCCCTGGGAAAGTCGGTCGCAGAGACATATGATGCCTTCAAGAATGGCACATGTGGTATTTCAGAACTTGAAATGCAGGACATTGATAGGCTTTCCATAAAGATTGGCGGCCAAATCAAGGGATTTGATGCCGAGGAACATTTTTCCAGACAGGAGATATCCCTTTACGACCGATATACCCAGCTTGCAATATTGGCTGCCAAGGAAGCCATCGGTAATTCCGGCATTGACTTTGAGGATGAACTCTCGGAAAGTTCCGGTGTTGTGATCGGTACTGCCGGAGGAGGTTTAACTACCCAGGATAACAGCTACCGAAGTGTCTATGAGGAGCGCAAAAACCGCGTACACCCCTTTGTCGTACCTCGATTGATGAACAATGCTGCAGCCAGCAACGTTTCCATGGTCTATAACCTGCAAGGTCCTACCTTTTCGGTGGCAACGGCCTGTGCTTCCTCCAATCATGCCATTGGAGTGGCCTATCAATTGATCAAGAGTGGAATGGCCAAGTGCATGATCGCAGGTGGCAGTGAGTGCATGATTTGTTTTGGAGGAATCAAGGTATGGGAATCCCTGAGGGTAATGTCACCTGAAAAATGCCGGCCTTTTTCAAAAAACCGTAATGGCATGGTTCTGGGAGAAGGTGCTGCACTTTTCATCCTTGAAGATTGGGACCATGCTAAGGCGAGAGGTGCAGATATCATTGCCGAGATTGTGGGGTTTTCCATGACCTCAGATGCAAAGGATATAGTTGCCCCAACCCTTCATGGCCCTGTAAGGGCAATCAGGGGTGCCCTGGATGATGCCCAAATCAATCCCGATGATATTAAATACATCAATGCCCATGGTACGGGAACAACCATCAACGATCGGGTCGAAACAGCCGTTATCAGGGAAGTATTCGGGGTACATGCCGATAGGGTAATGGTATCATCAACCAAATCCATGCATGGTCATCTCATCGGAAGTACTGGTGCAGTCGAATTGCTTGCCTGCACCATGGCATTGAGAGAAGGTATCATTGCACCTACCATCAGCTATGAGGAATTTGATCCTGAATGCAATCTGGATATTGTTCCCAATACGGCACGTGATTGCAAAATAGAGACAACTGTTTCCAATGCCTTTGCCTTTGGCGGTTTGAATGCCGTACTGGTACTTAAATCGACAACCTGAATCGGCCATCATAAAATGGCCAAATTTTGATAGCTACATACAAATAAGCCATATTTTTCTATTCTCGTTAACTAAACCAACAGTTTCTCACCAATTATTTTAATTTTGGTTTGTTTTAAATTAAGTGACGACACTCCCAAGTCCTGGCTTGACCACCGGAAAACCGATCGCTCGGCGGTTGATTGCCAATGCGGCATCTGGTGGTGTCACGTAATTCAGCGAATTATATCGCTTTGTTGATGAGCCGAGCCACAGGTCTGTAGAAGTCTGCATCTTTCCAATAGGCGTTGTGTGACATTGGGTTCCACGAGGTGAACAGGCCACCCGCATTGATCGGAATATCCTTCAATTCCTTCTTGGCTTCCAACTCCGTGTATCCAGGACCAATGTCGCGCAGTGGATAGCCTAGGATGTCGTCCTTGTCGTAATAGTTTCGCCACCATGTCTTCAAATAGTATTTACGAAATCTCGGGGCTGCGAGCACTGTACCTGGTCGCCTGATCGGCATGACATCAGTGGGATCATAAGCGAAGGTGAACAGTGGAATGTTACAGCCGAATGTTACAAACGCCATCGTTGTTCTCGCGTTACGAAAGTCGGTCAAAGGCCTCAACGGTTTCTTTTGCATGTCATAGAGATAGTTTGACATGATGTGACCACCCAATGAGTGCGCGAGGATGATCAGGCGCGCATCCTTATCAACATCTGGATCGATGTTGAAATCATCCAGAGCCCTTGAGATCCGTCCATGAATTCTCTGATAGGTATTTGCTTTGGGGTCTGTTGGGATAAGGCGATAGGTCGCGGCATCCGAAATGTTCCGTGCCAGGAAGCCACGCATCTGATCGCCGCGTGTTCGTCGCCTGATCAGATTGAGATAGCGGCCCTGCCGATTCTGTAGAATGTCTGCCCAGAATCCCTCATGCCATGCAACGTGGTTCTTGAATTTCTTTTTACCGATTTCAGCGGCAACAAGTTTGGCAAGAGCCTTTGAGAATGTGAGTGTTGAAGTGTTGGTGGGCACTTTGGCACCCTGACTACCAACCCCGTGTACTGCAAGCACCGCAACGGATTTTCCCATGATCCTGCTCCTGTACCTAACTTCTTAAATATACACACCAATATTAGTGATTTAAAGGGAATTCTTATGGGCCTAAATCGCGATAAGCTTTTTCATGATTCATATCTCTAGAAAAACACATATAGATACCTTTTGGTCGATTAACTTAGTCTCCAATACACAGGAAATCTTCCTTACCATCTACATTTAAGGTAATGGGTGTCCTAACCCTGTTAAATTATCAGCACATATCGGATTAATTTGTGCTTTGAGCCGTTATCAATTGGGGATTCTGCAGAATTTCGAAGGATTTTGTAAATCCGTCCAGTGAAATTCGATACCCCAGTGGTTGGTCTGAATTAAATGCAAACAGGGTCATTATCATTAGAGTGCCGTTTTTCATTTCTTCAACCTCTGAATTGAAAAAGGCCATACGGGCTACACATCCTGACTGCAAACAATAGTTAATCCTATAATTCCTTTGTGGACGGATATCGTCTACCTGCAGGAAAATACCCTGCTCAAGATTGGTACCCAATGGAGTAACCATTTGTGCATTGGCACCGATCAACGGGTTTTGATTATCAGCAGCAAAAATTTCAATTATTGCTGCCTGGGTTTCGCCAGTCTCATCAAAGATGGGTTGAATCATGCTGCAAACTGTTTCCTTGCTTTCGCGATCAGTAATACAATTTACCACCCAGTCTCCAATTTCGGAATATTCAGGAACTACAGACCCGGTCGAAAAACCCCCACTGCTTTGAGCGGCTTGTTCTGCGCTATCAGCATCATCACTTTCGGATTGGGAATTGGCAGGTACCAGAACCACACCATTTAGCATAACAGTGAAAAGCACAAACAAAAAAGTTTTCTTAAATAATTTCATTTTTTCATCCCTAGAGAATTGAATTTCCTGTGATTTGCAGGGTTTCATCTTATAACCTGTGCTAAATTGCAAACCTGATTATTGGTCTTAATGTAGGTAAGTCTCAATCTGTATGTATTGAGAATAAATATTGATCCCTATGAATCAGCACATCAAAGATTAAATTTATTTTTTTGGATACTAAACCATTTACTAACTTTATTAGGTACTAAATCCACAAGTTCATTATTTTTTTCATTTAATGTTTCAAGAATTGATTCCTTCATATTGTTTCAGAATCCAGATCTGAAATTACTCCCTCAAACCTTTCACCATCCTTATTAACTGCGGTTATTTTCATTGCTTGTACCTTTACGATTATTTTTTGAAATTCAATACAACTTTATGCTACAAAATGTATAACTCAATTCAACCAATACAAATAAGTTTTTACCTATGGAAAATCTTTGGCTAACCCGAATCAGTTTCTTTATTTGTGTCATAATACCAAAACAACTAAATAAAGACTCATAGCCTTTAACCAACCGGCTATTGGATAAATTTGGAGTTCCAGAATCATCACAATTGGACACTGATACTGGGCTAATCTAACAATATCGGAATACCATAATGATTAGGATTGGTCCATAAGTTGATTTGGTATTTCATCATTTCCAAAAAGGAACCATCAACTATAGGTATCTCCAAATTGGTGTATCGACTATCTTGCAATTTCACATGAATTGTCTTACAATGTAAGCACAAGACTAAAGCATAAGGAAAAACGATGGGGACCACCAGTTTTACAACCCGACTTGATACTGACCTTAAGCAAAGCCTTGAGCGTATTGCTCACTTTGAAAACCGCTCGGCATCATGGGTTGCCAAAAGCGCCATCCGTTCTTATGTCGAAGAGCGGGAGGCAACACGCAAGCTGGTGCAAACCGGTCTTGAGCTTGTGAAGCAGGAAAACCAAGGTATATCTTCAACCGCGGTTCATAAGTGGTTGAATGGGGATGAACGGGCAGAGTTTTCGAAAGCGGGTGAATAGTTTGGTCCAGCATGGCCGATATCAGATATCTAGAGACTTCAGAGCATGGCCTTAGATGGATGTGTACATATTATGACCAAAACCCACAGCTTAATTTTGAAGAAGCTGTCTTGTCCTTGCTGAATACCGAGGAGGTATTAAAAGTTCATCCTTTCAGTGGAAGTCGGTTCGAGGATTTTGACAATGTCCGGCAATACCAGATTGGCAATACGGCTTTTGCCTTGCTCTATACCGGGGCTCGTGAAACGATATGGATCATAGACGTGCGGGACACACGTGGAATGCGTAGCGCTGATGCCTTGCGTGCTTTTGATACAAGGATACGCTTTACCCATGGGCTCTAATGTACTGTCCACTACATATGATACCAATATTTAAAATAGCGACTCCCTTTATTCATAGGCATTCAAGGAAAAATTTTGTTAAAATCTGTACATTAAATAGTGGCTCATCTATTTTTTGGAAATGGTATTTAATCTTTACTTTGTTGATTAGGAAATAGTGCAATATTAGGCGTTTTAACTTCTTTATGAACCATCGGTTTCTACAATTTTCTGGATACGAATTTGGGTAACCCTGTTCCTGATTCTATCAACAATTTCAAATCTGTAGCCAAACATGGCAAAATTCTCACCCTTGACAGGAATGTATTTTATCTCGTTTATTACTAATCCAGCAAGAGTAACTGCCTGATCATCCGGAAGATCCAGATTCAACATCTTGTTGAACTCCCTTACCGGCAAAGCCCCATCAACCAAATATACCCCCTGTGATACCTCCTTGAATGGTTCCGACTGTTCCTGATCATATTCATCCTCGATCTCCCCCACGATTTCCTCGATGATATCTTCAAGAGTCACCAAACCCTGAAGGGCACCATATTCATCCACAACCAAGGCAAAATGTGTTCTTTTTTCCAAAAATTCCTGCATCAAAATTCCTAGGGGAGTCGTCTCAATGACAAAATACGGTTCCTTAAAATTCGTATACCAATGCTCACCTGGAGGAGTTGAATCTTCAATTTTTTCGTTTTGTCCCCAGTAATTACGATAAAGATCCTTGACATGGGCAATCTTGATTATGTTCTCGGTTTCATCCTTGTACACTGGCAGACGGGAATGAGGTGTTGTCATGCATTGGGCCAGTATTTCTTCTATTGGATCATCGGCATTCAGCATGTCGATCTCGGAGCGATGCCGCATTACATCCTCCACCGACAGATTTGAAATATCAAGCGCCCCCAGCACCCTTCTTTGATCCTCCTTGTCAAACATGCCCGTCGGTATTTCGAGTTCAATTCGTCCCTTGATTTCATCCTGTACATCCTCCAGGCTTTCGGACCTAGGTTCCAAAAGTCCTAATAGACGAAGAAAGGCTGTAACAAAGACCTTGATGACAACGACTATGGGAGTGAAAATGAAAATAAACGGTAATATGAATCGTGAAGCTTTTTGTGAAGCTTCTTCCGGTCGGGCAATGGCATAGGTTTTTGGCAAGACTTCAGCAAAAATCAGAACTACCATTGTCATGACTATGGTTGTTATCAAGACTCCTGAATCACCAAACAGCAAGGTAAACAGATTTGTCGCGAGGGCTGTGGCAAGAATATTGACCAGATTGTTACCTACCAGCACACTGCTGATTAGAGTTTCCCGATCATCGGTAATTTTCAAGGCCCTTTGAGCCCCCTTGCTTCCCTTTTCCGCCTGTGTCTTAAGCTTGCCTCTTGAGGCTGAAGTCAAGGCAGTTTCCGAACCCGAAAACAATGCTGAAAATATAATCAGTACAATTATGGCTCCTGCATTTAGCCAGATAAATGCCTGAAGGTCGAAGGTGGTACCAGCAAGCACCTCAAGATGTGTCATATGAATTTTGAAACCTTGTTTGAATAATTTGAATAGGATTTACTGATTTAGTTTGGGTTTTGTTTTACGTCTGCGGTTTTTGGATTTTTAGAAAGAGGGTGTTTGGTCAGCACGGTATTTTTCAGATTTTCATCAACAACATGGGTATAGATTTCGGTAGTTCCAATGCCTTCATGCCCAAGCAACTCCTGAATTACCTTAAGATCAGCACCATGAGTCAGCAGATGTGTGGCAAAGGTATGCCTCAAGGTATGGGGTGAAACTTTTTCTGGCGGTATTCCTGCTGATCGGGCCAAATCCTTCATAAGGTTAAATACACTAACTCTTGATAGGTGGCTATTACCCTTTGGTGACGGAAAAAGAAAAGGGGAATTTGGGATTTTTCTTTTTTGTTTTTCAATTTCCTTGCGATTTCTTTCTTCAAGCCAATCTTGCAGTGCTACTTTTGCCTGCCGAGACAGGGGAACAATCCTTTCCTTGGAGCCCTTGCCCTTTATTAAAAAGAAATCTGGTGTACCATTTACAATACTCACCGGCAACTCCACTAGTTCAGTAACCCTCATCCCAGAGGCATACAGAAGTTCGACGATGCATAGATTTCGGGCCCGTTCATAGTCATTGCGACCATGGGATTTCGAGACTTGCAGTATTTTATTTACTTCGCCCTCGGTAAGATTTTTGGGTAACAATTTGTGCTTTTTGGGGCTTTTCAACTTTTGTCCGGGAATATTCCTTGTTATTCCCTCATCATGTAAAAAGATATAGAATTGCCGGATGGCCGATAATTTACGTGCCTGGGTTGATTTGGATACCTGGCCTTTCACAAGACCATTCAGATATTTTGTAATATCATCGGTATCAGCAGCTTCAAGTTCCTTTTTCCTTTTTTGCAAGTATTTGGCAAAAGCTGCAAGATCCCTTGTATAGGCCAAGGCAGTATTCCTTGAAATCGACCGTTCGGCAGTCAGCATTTCAATGAAATTGCTGATGTGCAATTCACCGATTGAGTTTTTCATTCTCAATAACCAAAATTTGTATTGATATCTCCCTCGCCATTTGCTCCAGTCCAAGAGCAGTTAATCCAACGAGTGCTCGCCTGATTTCATTGGGGCTTGTTTGATTGACATCCTGTAGTATGGCCAGAATATCCAGGACAGCCTCACCAAATTTTCCCTGGTTTGCCATGACAATCAAATCATCCTCCAGATCTGTTTCTGTCAATCCGGAAATAATACCTTGCTGTAGAGGAGTAGAAGGTGTTGCATTCTCCAGATTGCCACTTCTAAGGGAGAACAGAAAATTCTCCTCACGGGTGGAAGGTGACATTATTTCCAAGTCCTCAGGAGGGAAGGGGAACAGGATTGCCGGTGAGTAATGGCCGGGTGCAATTCGTCCAAATTCCACGATATGCGGAATTATTCTGGGAACGAAATATTCGGTATACTTGACACTTAACCCCTCCCGTTCCATCAGGAAATATCCGTTCAGGAACAATTCCTTTATTTCAATGCTATCCTGCTCGGCAATTGCATTTTCCAGTGCTTGAATCAGCCTGACCCTTGCCCATACCCCATCAGTTGAGGAGGGCTTTGATTCAGTATAGGCAACCAATAGCGATTCAAAGGGTTGGGAATTAGATCGTACCAGCTTTTCTAGCGATTCAATTCTCGATTTCCATTCCGGGCTGGAGTCTTTCAAATGGAAAGCCAGGGATGGTTCGATATCCTTGTGATAAAAGTAAAATCCGCTATCCTTCAGCATTCTGAAGAGAAGGGGAGTAAGTTGTACGAATTCCTGATTGGCGATACTCAGAGCAAGTTCAGGGAATAGGAATATGGTGACAATTTGCTCTTCCTGCGAAGTAAAATCACCGATGGTTTTAGCGGCTTCGAATAAAAGTTCAGCGTTTTTCCATTCACCCAATCTCACAAAGCAATAGATTTGATGCGTATATGAAGGAATTTCAATCGTCCTATTCCTGATACCTGAACAAGGTATGTGTTCGGTATTGGTCAGCAAGGCGATATCAAATCTTCGAATATCCAATTCCTTGCCCTTGCCACCAGACCTGTCCATCAATTCATTTGCATGCTCAAGTGCTCCCAGCTCAATCAATTTATCGACCCTTGTCAAAAAAAGCTCACCCTCACCACTGGAATCCCAAGTAGGATTGGCTTCCGCCAGCAATAAAACATAGAACAATTCCAAGGCTGCAGGGACAAGACTGTTTTGAATATTGGAAATTTTGCTTTGAATTACCTCCAATCGCGAACTTCCCCAAAGGTTATTGGGAAAACCGGAGATGCCACTTGGGATCAATCCAACAGCATCAATGTTTATCCCCAAAATCGGTTCCGATTCAATCTCAAACTGGAATTCCCCCTCAGAAGGGATTTCAAAATTCAAAATACTACTGTCGGGTACAAGTGGAACTTCCTCTTGAGCTACGAGTGAAGTGTCGGCAAGGAAAACAAGAGGCAGGAAAAAAAGTAAAGGGTATTTAGTCGACATTTACTTCAATGGGTACTACCAAAGTTCCCTTGGGCGGGTTTATATTGCCCAAGTAGGAATACCCAACTAATCCTCCGAAAAGTAAAAGTAAAATAAGAAATAATATGAAAATCAGTCTTCTAAACAATAATTTCAATCCTCAAGAATTAAGGAAATTTCAAACATTATCATCAAAATAATTTAATCCAATACATTTTGGTCTAAATTTCCAAGCAGCCAGATTCGAGAGTTTGAAGAAAGTAACCAAAACCGATAGAATCCAAAAATGTAATAACATATCTTCTTGCACAAATATTTATATGAAACCTGTTCGGTTAGGTATAACAAAAACATGATCCGCACATCATAAAATTGTATTCTTGAAAGTTGCATTTTGAAATCACCAGAACTTAATCAACCGATCGTACTCGTTGGAATGATGGGGGTAGGAAAAACCTATCTAGGATCAAGGCTTGCTACTGCTTTTACTGTTGATTTTATTGATACCGATAAAATTATCGAGGATTCTGAATCCATTACAATAACCCAGATCTTTGCCAATCAAGGGGAGCAGTATTTTCGAGACCTTGAGTATCATACCATCAAAAACACCCTGAAAAGCAAAGGAATGGTGGTGGCTGTTGGTGGAGGTGCCTATACTTTCAGGAGAAACAGGGAGTTCATTGATGATATTGGAATCTCGGTTTGGCTTGATGCAGAACCGGAAACCATATTTAGGCGAATTTCCGGTGAAGGTAATCGCCCCTTGTTGGAAGGTAACAATACATTGTTAAAAATCCGCACGTTACTGGAACAGAGAAAAAATGACTACAATAAGTCGATGTTAAGGTTTCAAACTGATTCAGGTATTTCAACCGAAGATCTAGTTTTTCGAATGAAGGATCAAATTTCCACATTTGCGACAGATAAAGTATAATGGAAGAATTGTGTTGAAATACGAGTTCAAAAGAGTTGGTGTAAACCTTGGTTCCAGATCATACAACATAAACATAGGGCATGGCCTGCTGGATAATGCCAGTGATTTTATCAAGCCACTCCTGCCTCGTGCCAAAACCGTGATAGTAACTGACCGGTTTGTATACGACAATCATTACCAGCGCTTGAAAGAAAATCTTGAACATCAGAACATACACTGTGATTCCATTGTTCTCGATCAGGGGGAGAGAACCAAATCCTGGAAGCATCTGGAATACATTGTAGAACAACTCCTTGCAATGAAGATCGAAAGAAATGATCCCATTATCGGATTTGGAGGAGGGGTTATCGGTGACATAACTGGCTTTGCTGCGGCAGTCACCAGGCGCGGTATTCCATTCATTCAAATTCCCACAACCCTTTTAGCACAAGTAGATAGCTCAGTGGGTGGAAAAACAAGCATCAATTCAAGCCAAGGAAAAAACCTTGTTGGTGCCATTTATCAACCAAGTCTGGTTTTGTCTGATCTTTCCGTGCTTGATACATTGTCCAAAAGGGATTTCATGGCGGGATACGGTGAAGTCCTGAAATACAGCTTATTGGGTGACGGGGATTTCTACCAATGGCTGGATGATCATACCGACCAAATCAAGAAGCTTGATCAAGAAACCATGGGCACCATTGTAAAAAGATCCTGCGAGATAAAAGCGTATTTTGTATCAAACGATGAAAGAGAGCATGGAATAAGGGCAAAACTGAATTTGGGCCATACCTTTGGCCATGCCTTGGAAACCGCTACCGGATACACTGATACAATTTTGCATGGCGAAGCCATTGCAATTGGTTGTAAACTTGCTTTTGAACTTTCCTGTATGGCTGGTCATTGCCCACGGGAAGATGTGACCCGAGTTACCAGCCACATGAATGAAATGGGAATGTTGGATGCCTTGAAAAACCTTGAAGGAAATCTTCCTTCAACTGATGATATGATAGAAATCATGAAACAGGACAAGAAAGCCCGGGGAGGAGTGCTTAATTTTATCCTCGTGAACGGGATAGGCAATTCCTTCGTAACAAATCAGGTGGATATGGGTATGGTTCGAGAAGTCCTGGAGGAAAACCTCCCTTAACCATTGCAGATTGCCATGGGATGTTTGCCAACCTATTCCTTGGGTTTGCAGGAAGCCCCGCCAAGCACACAAAATTGTGAACAGAATTTATGGTTGAGGAAAACAGGTTTTTCAGCTTCGGCCAAGGTTTCTCCCATTTCAAATTCTTCGGAATAGGGCAATAATGTGCATGAAACAACCACCGGATTTTCAGAGTTGCGTCGCTTTATCACCATTCTGGAGGAAGAACACATAATATCAGTAGGGTTCTTGTTTAGAATCTTCCAACATGAAGTTGTGATTTCTGTTGCATCCCTTGTTACGTCCATTTCAGGGAACAAGACCAATTGATTGGGGTCGTAGGGATCAACCTTTAGATCATGTTCAACGATAAAGCGTTCAAATCCCTCTCTGGATTGAGCTTCATTCTCGTTCCAATACATTCGGCCAGCTATGGCAATTTGAAAACCATTCAGTGAAAGCCATTCCAGTCCTTTGAGGGCTATCTGAAATGATCCCTTGCCCCTTATGAAATCGTGCTTTCCCTCATCATAATGGTCAAGTGAAACCCGTAAAATCAACTGTTCTCCGTATTTCTTTTGAATTTCCAGCAAACTGGCCATAATTTTGGGTCTCATCATGGGACGCATGGCATTTGTCAACACCATCAGCTGGTATCCGCGGGAAAGTATGTTGGTGACAATTTCGATGATATCGAAATTCATAAACGGTTCACCACCCGTTAACCCGATTGTTTCAACCGGCCATTTGCGGGTTTCGATCTGATCAAGAAAAGAATTTACCTCGTCTGCTGATATATAAATCAACCGATCATTTTGGGGAGAACTTTCAATATAACAATTCTTGCAGGTAATGTTACACAAGGTACCGGTGTTGAACCAGAGGGTATCCGGCTTAACCAAAGGAACAAAAGCTCTTTGTGCACCATCTGCCGTATAGTATCTGTTTGAAAATTTGGGAATCCACTTCCGGGAAGTGGTTTTCGCTACTTCCTCAACGGCAAATTCATTAAAGTTATCCATTATTGATACCACTCAACAGCTATAATGCAAAATAGGAAAATACGCTCACAGACTGAAAAAAGCGAATGTAAACTTTATCAGATCAATTGCAATGAAAATATTCCTTTCACCTTTATACTATTTCATTGTTTAATTGTATTTTAGCCTACCATTTACAACTATACCCTTAAATTATTGGGTTTGATAATTTATAGGCAATTACCAACCATCTTTAAAATAATCGAGAAGTACACACTTTACTAATTCCAAAAATTAACAAACAGGCATTCACTTTGTACAAAATCATTCCGGTCGATCCTTTTAACCTGGTTCTTTTTGGTGGTACAGGTGACCTGGCTCGAAGAGAAATTCTCCCTGGCCTTTACAGAAGGTTTCATGTTGGTCAAATACCCAGTTCTTCCAAAATCATTTGTGTAGCCAGAAAAAGTTATGGCAAGCAGGAATTTTCGGATTTTGTACATAATGCAATTACCGAAAACCTAGACCAAGATCTGATCGACCATGACACACTTACCCAATTCCTCAACCTGGTAACTTACACGTCCCTTGATGCAAACAACAATGAGAATTGGGAATCCCTTAAGCAATCCCTGGATTTGTCGCTTATTACCGCATTCTACCTGTCAGTGGGCCCAAGTTTATTCAGCAAGATAATCAACAATCTGGATAAATTTGATTTTATCCGGCCAAATTCGAGAATTGTTGTCGAAAAACCATTCGGTCATGATTTTGATTCTTCCCGTGAATTGAACAAAATTTTGAGCAGAGTATTCAGCGAAAACCAAGTCTATCGAATAGACCATTACCTAGGCAAGGAAACCGTTCAGAATCTGATGGCCCTGCGGTTCGGCAACGTGCTTTTTGAACCCCTTTGGAACTCACAATACATTGATCACATACAAATTACGGTGGCTGAAAAAGGAGGTGTCGGAGGCAGGGGGGAGTATTATGATAATTCTGGAGCCATGAGAGATATGGTTCAGAATCATTTGATGCAACTGTTGTGTCTGGTTGCCATGGAACCTCCCTCCATTTTTTCACCTGATGCAGTCAGGGATGAAAAACTCAAGGTGATCAGATCTCTTGAGCCACTTCATCATACTGATATCGTCCTTGGTCAATATGGTTCAATTAGCTCTGAACCCAGTTACAAGGAAGATGCAGGCAATCCAAGAAGCACGACAGAAAGTTATATTGCCTTGAAATGTAAAATATCGAACTGGCGTTGGGCCAATACGGCATTTTATCTCAGAACAGGCAAACGCCTTCGAAAAAGGGTTTCAGAAATAGCGGTTGTATTCAAGGACTTACCCCACTCGATTTTTCAGGATCATCCCCAAATCAATGGCAATGTTTTGGCCATCAGGTTACAACCGAATGAGGGGATCAACATGACAGTAACCATCAAGGAGCCAGGTCCCGGGGGAATGCGCTTGATTGAAGTCCCGCTGGACATGAGTTTCGCCAAATCCCTCAATCAGGAAGTTGGTAACTTAACCAAGGCCTATGAAAGATTGGTCATGGATGTCATTCGGGGAAACCAGACCCTCTTCATGCGTGGCGATGAGGTGGAAGCAGCTTGGCAATGGACTGACAAGGTGATTTCCTGTTGGCAGAACCATAGAAAAACACCACAAATATATGATCCTTACACAAGTGGTCCCGAAGATGCATTTATGCTTACCAACAGGGATCAAAGAAGATGGCGGGAAATAGAAATTTGAAACTGGTCAGCTACAAAAACGAACAGGAATGGAAAAGAGGAATAACCTCCCAAATCATTAGCGCATTAAAAGAGGATGAAAGGATCTCCGATTTTCAAACGCTGGTTGTTCCCGGTGGTACTACTCCAGGACCAATATTTGATGATTTGTCCAGCAGTGAATTGAATTGGTCCAAGGTTATCGTTGTACCCTCGGACGAAAGGTGTGTTCCACTAGATACCCCTAGATCAAATTATTTCCTGATCAAGCAAACTCTGATAAAAAATCGGGCAGTTGATGCTCAAACCATTTCTCTTTACGATGAGAATGAAGAATTCTTTGACTTGCAGGAAACAAATAAAAGGATCAATTCCGTTTTGCCTGTTTCTGTATGTGTGTTGGGAATGGGTGAGGATCTTCATACAGCTTCTCTATTTCCTGACTCCCCTGAATTGGCTACCGCCGTTGCACCGGATGCGCCAAATGCAATCAAGGTTTCTGTTCCAACCCAACCTGAAGACAGAATTACTCTCACACTCAAGGTCTTGATGGAAGCCCGGCGTATTCATGTCATCTTCAAGGGAAGGGCAAAAAAGCAAAAGTTGATGGAAAATTACAAGGTTTTGGAACCAAGGAAAGCCCCAATTCTCAATTTTGCTTCTAAGGCAACGTTTCATTACGTGGAATAACACCCGATGATCTGGACAGCATTAAAACAAAGATCCAAGGAAGTATCCAACAGAAGGATTACGTCCCTCTTTGAAGGTGATACCGACCGTCTGGCAAGTTTCACAATTGAATGGGATGGTTTATATTTTGATTATTCCAAAACCAATATTGATCTGTCCACCCGAAATCTGCTGATCCATCTGGCGAATTCAAAAAACGTTGGTCAATATCGTGAAAGCATGTTTACCGGTGAACGAATTAATTTTACCGAAAATAGATCAGTCCTTCACACTCTTGAACGAAACACGGAGGGACCGGAAGTCCTCATTGACAGCAAGGCAATAAACAAAGAGGTACAACAAGCCCAAAATAGATTTCTGTCTTTTGCCGAAGCAATCAGGGAAGGGCAGGTACTGACGAGGAAAGGTACCAAATTTATCGACGTTATCAATATCGGGATCGGGGGCTCTGATTTGGGCCCCAAAATGGTAACCAAGGCCCTTACACCTTATGCTGATGGTCCAAGGATACATTTTCTTTCAAACATTGATGGCGCCCAAACATTCGATCTGACAAAGGGGCTGGATCCGGAAACAACACTTGTCATTGTTGCTTCCAAGACCTTTACAACTTTGGAAACCATGACAAATGCCCTTCAGGTCAAGAATTGGTTGACCGATTCCCTTGGGGCTGAAGCAGGCAAACACATGTGTGCCATATCGAACGCTAGGGAGAAATGTTTGGAGTGGGATATACCTGAAGAGCGAATATATACCTTCGGTGAATGGGTTGGTGGTCGATATTCGATTTGGTCTGCTATCGGACTGAGTGCTGCAATTGCTCTTGGCAAGGATAATTTTGAACAATTTCATGAAGGTGGCAAGAGTATGGATTGTCATTTTCGAACAGCTCCGGCCCATGGCAATCTACCCATGATGCTAGCTCTGGTTGGCATATGGCACAATCAGATCTGTGGCTATTCGACCAGAGCCATTATTCCATATGAAGAAAGAATGGAATATTTCCCAGACTATCTCCAGCAGCTTGAAATGGAATCCAATGGCAAGGTTGTCAAATTTGACCAATCCGAAATAGAACTGCCCTCGGGTCCGGTAATCTGGGGTGGAACCGGCACCAATGGTCAACATGCATATTTTCAGCACCTTCATCAAAGCAATATCATTACTCCCTGTGAATTTCTGATTGGGGCAAGAGGGCATGAGAAGAGTAACCTTGAAACCCACCATGATTACCTGGTTGCCAATTGTCTAGCCCAATCCGAAGCGCTCATGTGCGGAACCTTGTCAGAAGGTAAGCAAAATCTTCCCAACTATCGGAATTTTAACGGTAATCGTCCCTCGACTACCCTGTTGTACAAAATACTAAGCCCTCGTGTATTGGGCCAACTTGTTGCCTTGTATGAACATCGGGTTTTTGTTGAGGGTGTGATATTGGGCATCAACAGTTTTGATCAATGGGGTGTTGAATTGGGCAAGGGTTTGGCCCAGAAGATTTATCCCTCAATAAATGACAAAAATCATCAGGAAAGCGGATTCAGCAAGTCACTGGTTGACTTGATTTCAAAAACCCATGAATTTCGGGAAAATATCAATTGAGTTCCTGATACCGCAATCACCAAAATCCGATACTAATCAAGCCAATCAGTTTAATTTCACGTTTCAAAACGTCTTGACCTGATTGTTCCGGTCAGGAACAAACTGTTCAAAATAACCGGATGTCGGAAACCCTATTGTATGGTTTGCAAAAGGGATTGGGCCTGGATCAGTCATCGGGTTATATCGGGATAATTCGATTGTTCAAGCATATATATTCATCAGCCAGGCAATGACCAGAACTTGTGGAACTGTTATTAAAGGCAAGAATAGGGCAAGTTTCCAACTCCGGGCCGCATCCTTCAATATCATGATTTCCGTGTAGTCGGTGGCCACCCCTGCCATAAGAAAGGCAAAACCATTACCAGGAGCCTTGGCCCGGGTTAAAATATCTGCTGCAATTGGTGTAGAACCTTCAGAACAAACCTCCAGAACAGTGGCAACAAAAACCGTGATGGCGAGACCGATAAATGTCGGGCCAAAAAATTGCTCGAAAAGAGAAGGATTAAGTACCGCACGTAGTACAGCAGCCAACAAAATCCCGAATAGTAGCCAGCGTACAACCATTCTTGAATCCTTGATGCCACTAATGACCATCTCTTTGAAAAATTTCAAATCAAAATGTGTATTTTTAATGCGCGTATTGGCCTCTTGCCAGAATTGAAAATCATCTGGAAGGGAGACTTCATTGAAATTGTCAGGTAAAATTCGACGAGCTACTAGACGGTCAAATACCCAACCGGTGAAGAGGGCTATTACCATGGACAGGAAAATGAAGGCAAAGGTCCATTTAAGGCCAATCAATCCTATCAGCACCAATGTCAAAGAAAAAGAGTTCCACGGACTTGCCAAAAGAAATGCAATTACTTGTCCCGCACTGGCACCTCGCTCATAAAGTTTGGTTGCAACCATCAAAATGCCATGCGAGCACAGGTCCAAAAGAACTCCCGCTCCGGTAGCTCTCAGTAGTCCGGAGATTGTTCCTCCCTTACCAAGAATGGACATGATGAATTCTCGGGGTATTTTGGACAGCAATCCCACGAAAAAGGCACCAATTACCACACCCCACCAAATTGCATTGATCATATGGTGGGCCGTATGTGCCATGGTTTCCAACCAGGAATAAGAGGTAATTGCACCAGGGAAAAAATTGGCCAGCACATAAAGCAGGCCTACCGCTGTAAAGGAACCCCAAAGTAAAGTGTCAAAACTTTTTTTGCGACCACCATGTCCTCCTTCACTATGGCATGAAGGTACCATTTGTCCTTCTTCGTCGTGACAACTACTGGTATTTTGCATTGCCTTGCCCCTTATTCATATTTCTTGAGCAATGTTACGATTTCTTCAATCTTCCTGTTCTGCCCATCGGTCTCATGACGACTCGCCTGATCGAGGCAAGATCTCATGTGGGTATTGAGAATAGCCAGTTCGATTGATTTCAAAGCGCTTCGGGCAGCACGTATCTGCGTCATGATATCAATGCAGTATTTTTCCTCGTCGATCATGCGCTTGATGGCTTCAACCTGCCCAGAAACTCGATTCATTTTTCCTAAATGTTCTTTATGCGAAGGGTGCATAACTTATCCCCCAAAAAATATACCCTATACGGGTATATACCCTATAGGGGTATAATGTCAAGTGCCTTATGCAGTTATTTCTGTCATTATGGGCTTTGATTGCAAATTTTTTTTTGGGGGGGGGATTTTGGAATTGCCTTAACAAGTGGGCAGCTTGACCATGGCTGATACTCTTTTCAAATGGCGGGAATGCTAATTTTGAAAATCATCAAAGCCCTTCCTCATGTGATGATTACATGACAAAACCATCTTAAACATTAAGCCATTCAGAATTTAAAGGGTTGGGCATAACCTCCTGATTTTGAGGTTTTTGCTCCAATTTTTACCATTGATTGAGCAAGGGTTATCCCGCATCCAATACCCTCGATCACAGGAATATTGTGTTCCCTCGAAAGTTTATTGGCAAGGTCTACCATTCCTGCACAGCCAAGAACAATAGCTTCAATATCAAAATTGCGGATTAACTGGTGAATGGTCACATTAATTCTGTCCAACGCAACAGGGTCCATTTTTTCCAGTTCCAAAACCGGAATTCCTGAGGCCACAACTTTTTTACAAATTGACCCAAGACCATACTTGTAGATATTGCTTTCAATTCCAGGGACTGACCTTGAAAGAGTTGTAATTATGGCAAACGAGCAAGCAAGCCGGCCAGCATAAATGGCTGCCGCTTCTCCAATACCGATAACTGGTTTGTCAGTTATACATCTAATGGCATCAAGACCGGTATCATCAAAACAAGAAATGACTACTGCATCAAAATCCTTTTCTTGTTTTATCAATTCGATAATCTGCGGAACACACACCGCAGCATCATAATATCCCTGGATACTTTCTGGTCCAACGATAGGATTTGATGCAGAAATTGTTGTCCCCGGAAAGGCAAATTTCCTGGCAGACTCCAAAATTTTTTCTGTCATCTTTGAAGTTGTATTAGGGTTAACAACAAGTATTTTCATATCTGTTTCTATATTTCACCTCCCAGATAAGCTGCTTTAACCCTTTCATCGTGCAACATGTCCCTTGAATCTCCTGAAATTGAAACTTTCCCTGTAGTCAGTGCATAGGCTCGGTTCGAAATACTTAAAGCCATCCGGGAGTTTTGCTCAACCAAAAGAACCGTTACTTGTTCATTCCTATTGATGTTTACAATTGCCCTGGCGATATCCTGAACCAGTTTCGGAGCAATTCCGAGTGAAGGTTCATCCAAAAGCAACAATTTTGGCTTGGCCATCAATGCCCTTCCGATCACAAGCATTTGCTGTTCACCACCCGAGAGAGTTCCTGCTGCCTGTCGAAACCGCTCTTTCAATCTGGGAAAACGCTCCAAAACACTTTCCATGGAAGCTTCAATTTCACCCTTATCCGTCCTGGTGAAGGCACCCATCTTCAAATTGTCACTTACCGAAAGGAAAGGAAAAACACGTCTACCTTCAGGAACCATGACAATACCCCGTTCAACGATTGTAGATGTAGGTAATTGGGTAAGGTCCTGTCCTTGGTAGGTCATGCTTCCGCTATGGATTTTGGCCAGGCCTGTAATAGCCTTCAAAATAGAGGATTTACCTGCTCCATTGGCTCCAATCAAGGCCACTGTTTCTCCCTGGTTTAAATATATCGAAATACTTCTCAGGGCATAGACATGGTCATAGTAAAGCTCAACATCCTTGAGCTCCAACATCCTTTCTCCGGATTGAATTCTATCTTGAACCGTTTCCTCAGTCACCGGTCAAGCTCCCAACGCATCATCTGCCCTGCCCAAATATGCCTCAATTACCATTTCATTGTTTTGAATTTCCTGGGCTGTCCCTTCGGCTATAAGACTTCCAAAGTTCAGAACAACAATCCGTTCCGAAATTGACATTACAGCACTCATGTCATGTTCAACCAACAATACAGTTACCTTTCTTTCATTTCTTATCAATCTTACCAAATCAACCATTCCCATGGTTTCTTCGGGATTCATCCCGGCAAATGGTTCATCCAGAAGAAGAATCTCGGGATCAGTTGCCAAACCGATGGCCATGCCAAGTGCTCGAAGGTTTCCTTGGGTAAGATTGGAAGCAACTTCATTTCTGAGACTGTCAAGGCCAATGAAATCAAGTAATTCATCAGCTTGAATACCGAAGGCCTTGTTGTCTTCCTTGGCGATTTTGGTTCCCCAGAAATAACCCCCAAGGGTTGCCTTGGAACGAAGGTGTTGAGCAACAATAATCGTTTCCCGTACGGTCATATTCTTGAATATGGTTGTTTCCTGAAAGGTCCGGACCACACCCTTTTGAGCGACAATATGAGGTCTCAGATTGGAAATCCTCTCACCCTTGAAATAAACGTCTCCACTAGTGGTTTTCAGAAAGGAACTGATCAATTTGAAAAGGGTGGATTTACCTGCTCCATTGGGACCAATCACAGATAGAATTTCTTCTTTTTTGACATCAAAGGAAACATCATTGACAGCAACCAGGCCTCCAAATTTCTTGGTGACATTTCTGACCTCAAGGATGCTAGTCACTTTTCCTCCTCAGATTGGAAAAACGGATACTGAGCAAGCCATTGGGAAGAAACCTCATCAAAATGATCACGATTGATGCATATACCAGCAATTGGAACTTATCCAGAATAAACAATAAATCCCAACCAAAATACAGAACAAAGGTTCCAAGAAGAGGGCCAAAAACATAGCCCAAACCACCAAGGAAGCAGTTAAGCATAAAATCAATGGAATCCTTGACCTGGAAAGTGGAAGGATAAACTGATTGGGCTATGGCCCCAAACATACTTCCACCTATACCTCCGAAGAAGGAAGAAATTGCAAAGACAATTATCCTGACGTAAGCTATGTTTATGCCGATAGAGGAGGCCAATTCCTCGTTTTGCTGCATGGACCTGCAGATTTGCCCGAGACGGGAGTTCACAAGTCGATACAGAACCCAGTAGGTCAATACCATCAAAACACATGAGATAAGGTAAAATGCCAATTTGGGATTGTCCATGGTTCCCAAATCAGGAATCAAGGTAACCCCAAACACGGACAATTCTCGGGGCAGGGGAATAGATACGATACCTCGGGCTCCATTTGTTATGGGAAGGGCCAGGGCAGTCAAGGTAACAACTTGGGTCAAAACAAGTGTAATCATGGCAAAATAGACCCCTTTCAACCTGAGAATCGGCAAACCGATCAGGACCGACACAAAGGCCGTAAACAATCCGGCCAAGGGCAGGGTCAACCAGAAATTCATTCCTGCCTTCATTACAAGTATGGCCGACACATATGCTCCAATCAATGAAAATGCACCCTGACCGATGTTTATTCGCCCAATGTAAAAGGTAAGCCAGACTCCAGCACTGGCAATTGATAGCAAGGCAACCGAGGTCAGGGTAAAATAAAAATCGGAGCGTCCGGAAAAAGAAATGAAAAAGGGAATGAACAGGAAGACAAAAACCAGAAATCCTCCAGCGATCAGAAGTTTGCTTTTCAGGGTAAGATTCATTTCGCTAACCCCAGGGTTTGCCCATCAATCCTTGTGGTCTTATTGCCAGGAAAACCATAAGGGTAATAAAAATCAACAGATAGGTTATATCCCCATATTGGGACAGGTAGGCCAATCCAAAAGCCTCCAGAAATCCGAGAATTATCCCTCCGGCAATGGCCCCCGAAATTACTCCTGCCCCACCAATCATTACCATCATAAATGCTTTTATCGATGTGGGGGTTCCCATTCCCAGGTTCACACCTGTAATGGTTACCAGGAGCCCACCAACCAAACCAGCTAACAGGGCCCCAAGGGCAAATCCAATAGTTGAGTAACGATCTACATTGACACCCATCAACTGGCAGGCGACCCTATCCTGAGCCAAAGCCCTCAGGGCCCTGCCTGTTTTGGTGTATTGCATAAATGCGATAAAAGCCACAATACAAAAAATGGCAAGACAACAAATTACTATCCGGTCGTAGGGGATAATGATTCTGAAATCCCAATTGAAAACCCCGTCAACTATTTTCGGAACACCCCTTTGTTTCTCACCAAATAGCAACAAAATGACTGCGTCAAGCAAGAGTGCTATTCCTGCTGCCAAAAGCATGGAGCTTTCCTCGCGGGCAGATCTTTTCAATACTGGACCGAATAGATACCGTTCAACTAGGGCACCGATAATGGCCAAGGTAAAGCATGAAGCAAAAAGGGCAACCACAAAAGGGATACCCAATTGGCCATAAATTGTGTACGTAACAAAACCACCGATCACGTACATTTGACCATGGGCAAAATTCAATACATTCATTAAGGAGAAAATAAGGGTAAGACCCAAGGCTATCATTGCGTACTGAGCCCCTAAGTAAACCCCGTTAACCAGTATTTGTTCCATAATCCTTCAATCAAAAAATCCTGGGTCATGATTGACCCAGGATATAATTTTTCTAGGTTTGTTAGTCTACAGTTCCAACAAACAATGTTTCAAATTGGCCATCCTGATAAACGTTGATAACCATTGGTACAGAAACTTGCCTTTTCTGACCAAATGAAGTCATTCCCACATAGGACAACTTGGCGTCACCTTTCATGAAAGGATTAGGTGCTTCAAAGGTATCCATAGTTTTCTGGAACTCATTTACGTCGTCAATGGCAGCTGGATTGGCCTTCAATGTCTCAAGAATGTACTCCAGAGCATAAACCTTGGTATTTGATTCATCATTGTATTCTCCAAACATTTCGGTGTACCTCTGTACAAACTCTTTCATGGCATCAGATGCAATTTCTGGAGTTGAAGCACCGCCAACGGAAATAAACCCATTGGCAAGGTCACCTGCGCCTTCTTGAAGGACTCGGGCATCGTGTGCCGTTTCGGTGGAAATTATTCCTTCAAATCCCAATTCCCGTGCTGATCTAATCAACTGTGGAGCATTTGCCGGAGATACACCAGAAAGAACCAACAAATCGGGATTTGTTCGAATCACTGGTGTTAGAACTGGAACAAAATCGGTAGTGTCGACCTGATAGGTTACATTTTCTGAAACAATATCCAAACCAAGAGCATTGGCCGCTTCAACCCCATTATCTCTTTGGCTTAATGGGTCTGATTCGTTGGCGGCAATAAAGGCCACTGACGATACACCTTCATTATCCATCAAATACTTATAAATGGGCGGTCCTGACTGGTAACTTGCTATCATTCCCAAAACGGCATTAGATGCCGGGGCAGTATACAGCGCTTTCGGGAAAGCATAGGGAAAATACATAATTCCCTGGGCTTCGGCAACTGGTCTAACGGCAGCAGCACCATCATCCACGTTCGGTCCAACTACATAATGGATACCTTCCTGGGCCATTTTTTCCATTCCGGCAATGGCTCTTTTGGGATCCTTTTGGTCATCAAATGAAACAATTTCGATGTCATAGGTGGTATCCCCGATGGTTACACCACCCAATTCGTTGAGCCATGCTGCTCTGGTTTCCATTGATCTTTGATTTGAAATCCCCCAGGCTGCGGCTGGACCACTGGTAACTCCTACAAACCCAATTTTCAAAACCGGATTTTGAGCTGAGCTTAGGGACACAAATCCTAAAGTAATCAAGGTCAATGAGAGAGTAAGTTTTAGTAATCTCACAAACATGGTAATTCCTCCTTGGAATAAATAAATGTAAATGGCTTTATCTCAGAATTGAAGTTGGTACTTCCTGAGAATATCGGCGATTGTAAACCGTATTTCTTGAATGTGTCAACAAAATTCTATAAAATTGTCAACAAAATGTTCTGATCGTTAATTTTACTAGTAATAATGGGCTGCCCTTGACACTTAAAAAAACTGAAATATACCGAACCTCGGCTGGGGTTGACCAAGAAAATGAAATCGTAGAGGCTATTTTCAATGCGGTTTACAATCAGCGAATTTCTCCTGGAACCAAACTAGGCGAAACTGCCTTGGGAGAAATTTTCAAGGTTAGCCGGGAAAGAGTCAGAAGAGCCCTGTTTTTACTTTCCAACAAAGGAATAGTGGATCTTCATTCGAATAAAGGGGCTTTCATTTCTTCACCAAGTGAAAAAGATTCGCGGGAGGTGTTTCAGGCCCGAGAAATCATTGAAGCAGGAATTGTCAGGCAACTGGCTGCCAAAAACTTTGAGAGCAAATTGGAAATTCTTAGAAGTCACCTAAAGGAAGAAGATCAAGCAAGAAGCGACTGGGACAGGCCAAAACTTGTAAGATTATCTGGCGAATTTCATATTATTTTGGCAGAAGCAACGAATAATTCTCTTCTGGTTGAAACCCTTCGGGAATTGGTAACTCGAACTTCCCTTATTGTAGCTTTATTAGGAGACAACATCTCTACTTGGTGTCCAGATCATGAGCATGAATTGATACTCTCCGCAATAGAAAAGGGTGATCCTGACCTTGCTGAAAAGCTACTTCTGGAGCACTTGAAAAAAATCAGGAGGGGATTGTCCTTAACTCCCAAAGTTTCCAGAAACAGCCTTGCTCTCCAAGAAATCCTAATACAGGATACCTCTAATGAATAAATCTGTACCTTGTTTCACAAGCATTTTATTATTCCAAATGGAATGTGATGTGCATTACAACCTGACAAACTGAACAAATAATTTAATTGAGTCAAGACAGAGTCTAATGAGGTACGTGATCTTCTGCCTTCCAGCAAGTTATTATTTTTATTGGTCATTGCTTTCATATTTACCAAAGCTCTATCCATCGCTTGGTAGCCACTCTCGAATTCGTTCATTCAGTCAATCGAATTCACGAGGAATTTTGTTTTGATCAATATATCTCCTAACTACACCCTGAAACTATCAAGAACCAATCAAGGTTATTAACAAGAATCTGGATTAATGGTTAATCCTCATCATTTCTTTTTCCAAGAAGTTGGTCTTTGAAGGTCTATGGTTTAAAAACACTAGTGTAATGGTTTTACCGGTTTCGTGGTCTTCTTTGTCTTCTTTTGCCTGACCCTGACAGATGGCTGTTTTCAGGTAGATTGACTAATTTATTTAATTCTGGGAAATCATCCACGGCATGAGGAATTGCGTTCGCATTGACGAAATGTTCCTGGAATTTGGGCTCTACTGCTGTTTCGATCTTTTCAATCTGGAAAACGGTCTTTTCAATTTCCCTTCTTGCCTCAAGGTTACACAATCCGATTCTGGCACCCGTACCAGCAGCATTGCCGGATGAAACAACCTTGTCAAGTTGACAATCGGGAATCATTCCCAATACCATGGCATGTTTGGTAGAGATATGTGAACCAAAAGCACCTGCCAGAACAATGCGATCAACCTTGTCAGTACCAAATTTTTCAATCAATAACTTAGCCCCTGCATAAAGCGCTGACTTGGCTAGCTGTATTGCGCGGACATCATTTTGGGTTACCATTATGGGGGGAGCACCGGTTTCGGTATCCTCATAAAGGACATATGAATAGGTTCTGCCATCCGCAACAATACGGTTGGAACCCAGTGCTTCAGGTGAACCAATCAGACCAGAATTGTCGATTATTCCTGCCATTCGCATCTCGGCAATCGCCTCGATAATACCTGAACCACAAATGCCATTGACACCCGTGTTCAATACAACATCCTGAAAGCCTTCCTCATCTGACCACAAATCACTTCCAATTACCCGAAAACGGGGGGCTTTGGTCTCAGGATCGATGGAAATCCTTTCAATTGATCCTGGCGATGCTCTTTGGCCGGAAGATATTTGTGCACCTTCAAATGCTGGACCGGTCGGGGAAGAGCAAGCCAAAACCCTTGTTTTGTCACCAAATATAATTTCGGCATTGGTTCCAACATCCACTACCAGTACCTTGTCATCAGATTTTTGTGGCTCTTCAGACAGAATTACTCCAGCAGCATCGGCCCCGACATGGCCGGCAACGCAAGGGAACAGGTAAATGGGAGTAGAATATTCCAGAGAATCAAGGTCAAGATCAGAGGCAATGAGATTCAAGGAGGAAGATACAGCCAGGGCAAATGGTGCCTGACCCAGTTCAACAGGGTCAATTCCTAGCAAAAGGTGATGCATGACAGGATTACAAACAATGACCACATCCAAAATAGAATTTAAGGAGATATTGTTGTTTTCGGCGATGGTCTCGAATACGGTATTCAAGCCTTCACGAACAGCTTCGGTTAGTTCCTTGTCACCTCCGGTATTCATCATCGAATAGGAAACACGACTCATCAAGTCTTCACCAAACCTGATTTGAGGATTCATAATACCTGCCGAATCCAGTACTGATCCATCCCTTAGATCACATAGATGTACTGCAATTGTGGTTGAACCTAAATCAATGGCAAGGCCGAATACAGGCTCTTCATGAAACCCGCTCCATAACCTTGTTATTTTCAACTCCCCGTTGTGATGATTTTCCCAGATGGCAATGGTTATCCTGAAATCATCCTTTCTGAGAATTTGCTGGAGAATTCTTAGCTGACTTGTGCAAATATCCACATTGTCGATATCCCATTGCTCCTTCAATGCCTTCCGGACCCGTTCGAGGTCACCTTCAGGTTTATGCATGTCCGGTTTTTGAACCTCAACATAATACAGACGGGTTGAAGGATCCATGATTACAGGACGTGCATCTGCAGCCTTTCTAACAACCTGCTTGTGTACTTGGGATTCCGGGGGCACATCAACGATGATATCAGCCAGTATCTGAGCCTGACATCCCAAACGTCGACCGGCTTTCAATCCTCTGACCCGATCATACCTTTCTTCAATGGCATTCCATTCTGATAGTGATTTTTCGGATGATTCAATCTGGTACTTTGGAAAGGAGCCATAAGAGGGTGTAATCTGGCATCTGGAACAAATACCCCGCCCTCCACAAACACTGTCTAGATCAACACCCAGCTTTCTGGCTGCCTGCAATACAGGTGTGCCTATCGGAAATCTTCCCCTTTTTCCTGAAGGAGAAAAAACTATCAAGGGATCTTGGCTGGTCACTGTTTCAATCTATGAAATAGAAGAGGGTGCTAGAAGTCCCTTCTACTACGTTCTACTCCTTCTTCGTCTTCTCCTGACATGTGTGGTGTTTTCTTCCCTATCCCTGGGTGCATTGAATTTGATCCAATTCGAACCGTTGGAATCCCTTCCTGTCAACAGGTTTGCAGCCCTAATGGCATCCATTTCCAATTGTCTGGTAGGGTTCATAATGGCCGAGGTTAATCCAGATGCTATTGCCATGGGTAGAAATGTTGCATTGATCGAGTGCCTGTTCGGCAAACCAAAAGAAATATTTGATGCACCACAGGTCGTATTTACATGCAATTCCTCCTGTAACCTTCGAACCAGGCGAAAAACCTGGTTACCCGCCGTGGCCATAGCACCGATAGGCATTACCAGAGGGTCAACGACTATATCATTGGATGGAATACCCAAATCGGAAGCTCTCTCGACAATCTTCTTGGCCACTGCAAAACGAACATCGGGATCAGTTGAAATACCGGTATCATCATTCGATATGGCCACCACGGGAACATTATATTTCTTGACCAAGGGTAGAATCTGTTCCAACCTTTCTTCCTCGCCGGTTACAGAATTGACCAAGGGTCTGCCCTCACAAACCTCCAATCCCGCTGCGAGTGCCTCAGGAACAGAACTATCGATGCATATTGGAACATCAACCAGGCCTTGAACCAGTTTTATCAACTTCTTGAGTAGGGGGGGTTCGGTTTCATTGGGATTGGGGTTCGAATTATATACAACCCCAGCATTAACATCCAACATGTTTGCACCACATTCAACCTGTTGAATGGCATCCTTCTCCACGGTAGAAAAATTGCCAGCTTCCAATTCAGCAGCCAATAATTTTCTTCCTGTCGGGTTTATTCGTTCTCCAATTACACAAAAGGGTTCCTCAAAACCGATAATGGTCGATCTGGTTTTGGATTCTACGACTGTTCTATGCACCTATTCCCTCCCACATAAAAAGGAAAAATCACTGATTCTCCATTATCCATTTAGATGTAGCTTTGATACCCCCCAAGGGAAAAAAATGTATTCCCTTGATTTGACTATTTGGGTGAGAAGTCAAAATATCGTTCAATTGCTGCAAAACCTCGGTTGGTTCGTGAGGAACCAGCAATTTGGAAATGTCCCTGGCCCTTTTTTTCAGAACTTTCATGGATGGTCCTACACCGCAGGCAATTGAGAATCTAATCAGTGTCTGTAATTTTGTGGGTCCAGCCACACCAACGTAAACAGGAAGATCAATACCCCTTTCACCAATTCTCCTGACCCAGTTGATTACCGCGTTGCCATCAAATGAAAATTGCGTTGCCAAAGCAACACTGGCATCTGTCAGATTTGAATAATCTTTCTTGAAGATCAGCGCCTTGTCAACATTTTCAGTCATACCGTTCTTGTCAATATCGGTATTACCTTCTGGATGACCGGCAAAATGCAGGTTCTTGAAGCCATATTTGTCTAATAAACCGGTTTTCAAAAGTGCCATTGAACTATCAAAATCTCCATATACTTCCTTGGCCCCTCCAGCAAGAATCAAGGCGGAATCCACCCCTGCATCATCCCTATACATTTTCAGGATAGTTTCAAATTCATCAGAATTTCTTATGGTTCTGGCCGTAATGTGGGGCATGGTTGCAAACCCCTCACTTTTGAGTCTTTTGGCCGTATCCAGCATTTCACTGATCGGGGTTCCCTCAATGTGGGCAATATAGATCAAGGTATCCTGATGAAACAACTGCCTGAAATCACCAATCTTGGCAGCTGTCCTGGGCATAACCTCAAGGGAATATCCCTTTAGTAATTCATTCAATCCGGTATTTCGAACTTGGGTTTCCACCTTTAATTTCTCCCACACATAGATTTAAGAGCACTTAAATTGCCCTAATTTGAAGTTTCCCAACCGTTATTTGCAATTAAAACCTTCAATTTTTCATTATCGAAGCCATCTTCAATATCAGTGGCTATTTTGCGGGCAATTTCATCAGGGGTACCTTCCATCGATCCCATAGATGATTTCCGCCATTCGGCCAGATAATCATCTGTACCAACCATTTCGGTTTTCATGGCACATCGATCTATTGCTTGTTCGAACCTTTCGGCAAGTTGTACCTTGCTGGCTCGACGGCCTTTACCTACTATCACCTGTGCAGGTATATCCCTCCAGTAAACTATCACGACATCAGGCATAAATTCTCCCGATAAAATTAGAATCCTATCAATTTCAACCCAGAAATTATTTGAAACAATTTCCCTATCAAAGTTGTTCTTACTAGAATTTCAATAAGACAAGTTAACAAAAGTAAAAAAAATGCGTGGAAAAAGAGACCTGCATATAAAAGTCAAGACCGCAAAGGGGAGAAAACTCAGTTCAACCCGTTGGTTGGAAAGGCAGCTTAATGACCCTTTTGTAAAACTTGCCAGGGAAGAGGGCTTCAAATCCCGGGCAGCCTACAAGTTAATTCATTTGGATGATAAATTCAGGTTTCTCCAGCCAGGCAAGGTAATTTTGGATCTGGGATCAGCACCCGGTGGCTGGTCACAAGTTGCCGCCCAAAGAACCAATTCGGAGAACCTCACCAAAAACAATGACGTCGGGACTGTAATAGCCCTGGATATTAATGACATGGATGCTATCCCGGGAGTTGTTTTCATCAAGACTGATATTTTTTCATTCAATCTGGACAAGCTTGATTTGCCCCAAAAAAGAGTTGATGTGATCCTGTCGGATATGGCTGCACCATCCACTGGACACAAGCAGACCGACCATCTGAGGATTATTTCACTTTGTGAAGAGGCATTTGGAATTGCCAGGGAATGTCTTGTCCAAGGGGGTGTATTCGTATCCAAGGTACTGGAGGGAGGTGCCGGATCTGAATTGCAGAAGGAACTTAAAGCCAATTTTTCCACCGTCAAGACTGTTAAGCCGGATGCCAGCAGAAAGGACAGTTCCGAAAAGTATATTGTTGCCCTGGGATATAGAGGATAAGCCCAAAAAAAGGTTTATCCTGAATTATCTATAAAAATATTACACATTAGCCATTAGTATTGGCTGGAATAAGTATTAACTTAATCATCATAAAACCAATTAGATTTTCGATTAAAATTTTAATGTTACAGTAAGGAAAAACATGTCCAGAATAACCTCGAGGAAAATTGGAGACTATAAAATCACCATAATGAACGATGGTGGTACGGAATTTGGTTTTGACCTCTTCCCTGAAACAGAGGAAGAGGAAATCAGGAACCTTCTGGGAAATTCAGAACAATCCGTACTTCCAACCAGATTCAATGTGTGCTTAATTGAAACCGGAAAAGAAAATATCCTGGTGGATGCAGGTGTCGGAAGTGAGGTTTTTGGTCCTGCTGCCGGGCATTTGCCTGAAGCATTTGAGGAAACAGGTATCAAACCTGAACAAATTGACAAATTTGTTATTTCCCATCTACACCCAGACCATATTTGTGGATCTTGGGACAATAAGGGTAATCCTGTATTTCAGAATGCTGACGTGATTTTGACTCAGGAGGAATATAATTTCTGGACCAATGACAGCAATTTCGATTCTGCCGACGAATCATTGACTTCATGGCGACCCTTGGCGCTGGATTTTGTAAGAATCTATGGTGACCGAATCAGTACTGTTGGTTCTACTTCTGATATTTCATCAGGTGTTTCATTTCATGATTTAGCAGGCCATACTCCTGGCCATTGCGGAATACGGGTAGAGTCGGAAGGAGAACAATTCCTTTACACATCCGATCTGCTTGTAATCCAGGACATTCTGTTGCAAATTCCGGAAGTTGCCTTTGCTCTGGATGTGGATAGGGAAAAAGCGGCAAAAACAAGATTGGCCTGTCTGGATATGTTGGCTACCGATAAAATATTATTTTCCGGAGGACATATTCGAGGACCCAGAATCTGTAATATCGTATCTTCAGGAAGTGGCTACCAGCTAGAAGGCTAGCCATGGGTACAACCTCTTTCTAACCAATAATTTAAAGGGATAAATTAATGGAAAAAAACAAAGCGCTTGATGCTGCAATAAGCCAAATTGAAAGGAATTTTGGCAAGGGTTCGATTATGAAACTCGGCCAGGACAGCACGACACAAGAGATTGAGGCAACGTCAACAGGCTCTCTAGGACTTGATATAGCCCTTGGAATAGGTGGTTTGCCCAAGGGTAGGATTATTGAAGTTTACGGCCCTGAAGCTTCGGGTAAGACCACACTTACCTTGCAGGTCATTGCCGAAGAACAGAAAAAGGGTGGGATTGCAGCGTTTGTCGATGCAGAACACGCCCTTGACCCTGTCTATGCCAGAAAATTGGGAGTTGATATTGATGAATTGCTGATTTCTCAACCTGATACAGGAGAACAGGCACTGGAAATCACCGATACCCTGATACGTTCGGGAGCAGTATCAGTTGTCGTTGTTGACTCCGTAGCTGCCTTGACTCCCAAATCCGAATTGGAAGGGGAAATGGGCGATTCACAGGTAGGAGTCCAGGCCCGACTGATGAGTCAGGCTATGAGAAAGCTGACCGGTTCAATCAATCGCTCAAACTGCATGGTTATTTTCATCAACCAGATCAGAATGAAAATAGGTGTAATGTTCGGCTCACCCGAAACGACAACTGGCGGTAATGCACTTAAATTTTATTCTTCGGTACGGCTTGATATCAGGCGAATCGGTGCCATCAAGGTCAGAGATGAGGTTGTTGGAAGCTCAACCCGTGTAAAGGTTGTTAAGAACAAATTGGCTCCACCATTCAAACAGGTGGAATTTGATATTCTCTATGGCGAAGGTATATCCAAGGGTGGTGAAATAATTGATCTTGGGGTCAAGCATGATATTATCGAGAAGTCAGGATCCTGGTTTTCCTACAAGGATGAAAGAATGGCCCAGGGTAGGGTCAATGCCGTAAATTTCCTTAAGGAATATCCTGAAATATCAGATGAGATAGAAAATCAAATCAGAGAGATTTGTGGACTAAAAACCAAACCTGAATAAAGTCGAAGCACTTGGTTCGGATATTCCGTACCAATGCAGGTAACATTTATTTTCTGACCTGACTTTGAACTCGGGATTATTCAAAAAAAAATGACTAGTTTAAACGACATTCGAACAAAATTTCTTTCCTATTTCGAAAATACCGGGCATGAAGTGGTTGCCAGTTCGCCGCTTGTCCCCAGAAACGATGCCACCTTGATGTTTACCAATTCGGGCATGGTCCAATTCAAGAACATTTTCACCGGTTTGGAAAAAAGAGACTATTCCAAAGCTGTAACAAGCCAAAAATGTGTTCGGGCAGGTGGCAAACACAATGATCTTGATAATGTTGGCTATACGGCTCGGCACCATACGTTTTTCGAAATGCTGGGCAATTTTTCATTTGGCGAATATTTCAAGGAGCAGGCCATATATTATTCGTGGGACCTCATTGTCAGAGAATTGGGTTTGGCCAAGGACAGGCTACTATGTACTGTATACCATGACGATGAGGAGGCTGTATCCTATTGGAAAAAGATTGCTGGATTCACTGACGATAAAATCATTCGGATAGCCACATCCGACAACTTTTGGGCAATGGGCAATACTGGTCCCTGTGGACCTTGTTCGGAAATATTCTATGATTATGGGGAAGGGATTCCCGGTGGTCCTCCAGGTTCTCCGGTTGAAGATGGCGACAGATTCGTGGAAATATGGAATCTGGTCTTCATGCAATTCGAAAGAGATAATGAAGGTAATCATACCCCACTTCCGAAGCCCTGTATTGATACGGGAATGGGGTTGGAAAGGATAGGATCGGTTCTGCAGGGGAAAACGGACAATTATGAAACTGACCTATTCAGAAAACTGATTGAAGCCTCGGCTGACATCACTTCAACCGATCCTGATGGTCACGGGAATGTCCATCACAGGGTGATTGCCGATCACCTAAGGGCTGTTTCCTTCCTCATCGCCGAAGGAGTCCTGCCGTCAAACGAGGGAAGGGGCTATGTACTGAGAAGGATTCTCAGAAGAGCCATTCGTCATGTTCATTTGCTTGGATACCAGGAAACATTGATCAATTTGTTGGTCCCACATCTTGTTAAAGAGATGGGGGCTGCCTTTCCGGAGCTAAGACAAAACGAGGCAATGATTGCCGAAACGATAAAGGGAGAAGAAGAAAGGTTCCAAAAAACATTGAATAGGGGTTTGAAACTACTTTCATCTGAATTGTCAAAACTTGATACCGGCAAGTTGTTCCCAGGTAAAACAGCATTCAAACTTTACGATACCTACGGTTTTCCACTTGATCTGACCCAGGATGCCCTGCGGGAAAAGGGTCTTAAGGTAGATGAAGCAGGATTTGAAGCCGAAATGGCCAAGCAAAAGGAACAAGCGAGGTTGAGTTGGGTCGGTTCAGGTGAAATCGGTGACAACAAAATCTGGTTTGAAATCCTTGATAAATGTGGGCCTTCTGAGTTTCTGGGCTATGAAATGGAACAGACCGAAGGACAAATTCTGGCCATCACTGACGGTACAGAACTCTTATCCAAGACTGGTAAAGGTAGCAAGGTACAAATCATTACCAATCAAACTCCCTTCTACGCAGAGTCTGGAGGGCAAGTTGGTGACAAGGGGATCATCAGGTCCGAAACAGGTACTGCAAAAGTTTATGACACCAGAAATCATCTGGGCATGATTTTTCATTATGCCGAAATAACAGAAGGTGAAATCGAACCTGAAACTTCGGCCAAGTTGGAAATTGATACCCGAATTCGCAAGGAGATAAAGTGCAATCATTCTGCAACCCACCTTTTGAATGAAGCCTTGCGGGAGGTTTTGGGTAAGCATGTTGTTCAGAAAGGCTCGCTTAACGATGAAAACAGGTTGCGCTTTGATTTTTCCCACAATCATCCACTACAGGCGGAGGATATCACCAGAATAGAAGAAATCGTTAATGATTACATTTGGCAGAATGCACCTGTAAATACTTCGCTTATGAGTTTGGATGAAGCCCTTGAATTGGGATCCCAGGCCTTGTTTGGTGAAAAATATGATGATGAGGTCAGGGTGGTTTCCATGGGACATTCTCCTGATTCCGGCAAGGGCAGGGACCAATCCACCTTTTCAATCGAGCTTTGTGGCGGTACCCATGTGGGATTAACTGGTGAAATAGGGCTTTTTATTACGACCGGTGAATCCTCCATTTCTGCTGGAGTACGACGAATTGAGGCCATTACTGGGGAACACGCCCGTAAATATTTGGCAAATCATGACATGATCATGGCTGAAATTGCATTGGCACTGAAGGTCCAACCAGAACATGCAGTTCATCGTGTTTTGCAACTTCAAAGCGAACGAAACAATCTGAAGAAGGAAAATGAGCGTTTAAAACGCGAATTGCTTACCAGCCGGCAAGTCGTATCAAATAATGGTAATCCCTCGCAAACACAGTCCACTGGAAACAATCCCAATCAGCTTGCAGGAAAAATAGGAGAAGACAATTTTCTGATTAGAATATTCCATTCCATATCCCCCAAGGATTTACCTATTTTAGTAGATGAGGAAAAGAAACTAATAGGGCAGGGTATCATCGTTTTATTGGCTGTTTTTGATAATAAAAGTTCTGTCGCTGTTGGTGTCACAAAAAATCTTGAAGAAAAATATTCCGCTGTGGATATAGTAAGGGGCATAGTACCCCTTCTTGGAGGCAAAGGAGGCGGTGGAAGAAATGATTTTGCCAGAGGTGGGGGATCAAGGACTGATAATCTGGAAAAGTTATTGCCTGAAATTGAAAAAGTAATAGGAGGTTAGAATGAAAGGGTATTGGATTGCACGGGTTGATGTCAAAGATCCTGAAGGTTATGGCGAATATGCCAAGATAGCGACACAAGCTGTAGAGGAATTTGGTGGCAGGTTTCTGGCCCGGGGAGGCAAGTTTCTTTCCAAGGAGGGTACAAATCGCCAAAGAAATGTAATTGTGGAGTTTCCCAGCCTGGAAAGTGCCAACAACTGCTATAATTCCGCTACCTATAAGCGAGCTCTGGCGTTAGCCCATAAATCGGCCGAACGTGAATTCATAATTCTCGAAGGCGCATAATCAAAGAATTTTGAAGATTTGTTGGAAATATATTATTGTATTTGGAAATCAAAATATATAATTCGAGCCAACAATTTTTTACTAAGGAGAGACTTATGAAATTTAATGCAAAATCAGTTGCAGTAGCCAGTGCAGTAGCTGCAGCTTTTGTGGCCTATGCAGTGCCCGGCGTCGCCGAAGAAAAGGAAAAGTGTTACGGTGTTTCCCTTGCTGGCGCAAATGACTGTGCTGCTGGTCCCGGTACAACTTGTGCCGGATCCTCAACTGTTGATTATCAGGGTAATGCCTGGACACTGGTACCTGCAGGTACGTGTACAACAATGGAACTTCCCGGTGATCGTATGGGATCACTTGAGCCATTGGAACGGGATCTTCCTTCCTAAGCAAATTATGAAGTACAGGATTCTGGTGTCATGCCATGGTAAATTATCTTGACCTTGAATCCTGTACTCTTCCCTCCAAGCCCGGAGTAGGCTTCAAGAGTCAACATTTCCAGGAAATTATTGAACATCCTGGTGATGTGTCCTGGTTTGAAATCCATGCAGAAAATTATATGGGCGATGGTGGAAGACCGATTGCCCAACTCAAGAAATTACGTGAAAACTTTCCTATTTCCTGTCATGGAGTAGGCTTGTCCATTGGCGGTGAAGACCCCTTGGATATTGATCATCTCAACCGTCTGCAAAACCTTGTTTCATGGCTTGAACCTGCTGTATTCTCAGAACATTTGGCTTGGTCAACTCATGAGGGCAGCTATTTCAATGATCTTCTTCCCCTTCCTTATAATGACACCACACTCGAATGCGTGTCAGAACATATTGATCAGGTTCAGGAGACCTTGCAAAGGCCAATGCTTTTGGAAAACCCCTCAAACTATCTGGAATTTGAAGAAAGCACCCACAGTGAAATTGAATTCATTGAGGAGATTGCCAAAAGAACCGGCTGTTTTTTGCTTCTTGATGTAAACAATGTTTATGTATCATCCGAAAACAGAAACTTCGATCCATATGGGTATTTGGATGATTATCCCTTGAACCTAGTCAAAGAGATTCATCTTGGCGGACATGAATTGGAGCAAATGGAAGGTGGGCCCGATCTGCTGATTGATAATCATGCCTCGGAAGTGATTGATCCCGTCTGGACATTATATGAATACCTGATTTCAAAAACAGGCCCACTTCCAACCTTGATCGAGTGGGATAATGATATTCCCGATTGGGAAAAACTTTCTTCGGAAGCTACCAAGGCAAACTGTATCTTATCCGAGTTATCATCGAAAGCAGCATGAAACCTTTCAATGGGGAATTTATAGAGGCTCTTTTAAAGCCTGACAATCCCGTTCCTCCCAGGTTGACCATTCCCCATGACAAAATCGACCGTAGGTTTTCGGTTTATCGTAACAATGTCGTTGCAAGCTTGATAGAAGGTTTGGAAGTTTCCTTTCCAGTGATAAGAAAACTGGTAGGGGATGAATTCTTCAAGGCCATGGCTGGGCTTTATGTTCGGGAGTATCCACCAAGTTCACCCCTGATGATGTTTTATGGTAAGGAAATGCCAGAATTTCTTCGGAAGTTTCCTCCTGTGCAACATCTTGTATACCTGTCAGATGTTGCCAAACTGGAAAGTGAATTAAGGGAATCTTATCATTCCGGTGATCCGGAACCAATCGATCCCAAGTTTTTTGAAAACCTTGAGCCGGAAGAACAACTCAAGACCCGTCTGATATTTAGCCCTGCCGTCAGGGTTTTTTATTCCGAACATCCTGTAGCAAGTATTTGGGATGCAAATACAAGAGACGGACCAAACCCCAAGGCAGGTGAAGAGTTTGTGTTGATCGTTCGACCTGATTTCGACCCTTATCCTGTCAAAATCAACCACGGGAGTTACCATTTTGTAAAATACCTGATGGAGGGACAAAACATTGGAGTGGCTTGCGAAAAAACACTATTCCAGTCGGAAGAATTTCATTTTGACTTGCCAGAATTGTTTCGACTTCTTCTTACAACGAATTCCATAAGTAATGTTGTAAGCAATGATGAAATCGGCTAATAGTTAAAGCAACAATATCAGTTTGTAACTTAAGGCTTTACCTTAGAGGGGATGTTATGGCACTTGTTAGATTTGTTAATTGTGTTTTTGCCTGGATCGAGGAAAAAACTGCAGATTGGTTTTTATCATCCCTGGCAAGGCTTTACTTTGCAGGTATCCTTCTTGTCTACTATTTCAAATCGGCTCTAACCAAATTTGGTGATGGATTATTCTCTTTCAGTGCCGGTGCTTACGTGCAGATATTCCCCAAAGCCATGGAAAGTGTGGGATACAATGAAGCAGAACTTGGCTTTTTCTATGATCTGGTGGTATTTCTTGGTACCTATGCTGAAATAATTCTGCCCTTGCTCATCATCGTTGGCCTGTTGACCAAATTGGCAGCCGTCGGGATGATCGGATTTGTCATTGTCCAGAGTATCGTTGATATCACTGGCCATGGATTGTCCGGCAAGAGTGTAGGTGGTTGGTTTGATGGTCCCCCCGATGCCATCATTTTTGACCAAAGGGCATTATGGGTCTTTCTGTTGATCGTGATTTTCCTGAAAGGGGCAGGGCCGATTTCAATTGATCGGATGCTGGTAAAATGGAATATTTTACCCAAACATTTTTCCTGATTTCGGTTCTCAGTCAAATTCCAAATACTGAGAGTTCTAATCAATAACTATCTTGGTGGTAAACCAAGTATAATCCCGTTTTACCATAGTCTGGTTTTCATAAATTATCGTGGAATTAATCCCAAAAGCATTTTGGTTGGCAGAACTTCCGAAGTTCCTTGTTTCAGATACCCCCATCAAGATAGCGTTTTACCCAGATTTTCTTCTATCTTATCCAAAAATCCTTCGGTAGTTAGCCAACTCTGATTGGGGCCAACTAGCAATGCCAGGTCTTTAGTCATGAAACCGCTTTCAACCGTGTCAATAACGGTTTTTTCCAAGGTCTTGGCAAATTTCTCCAACTGCTTGTTTTCGTCCAGTTTGGCACGATGCAACAGCCCTCCGGTCCAGGCAAAAATGGAAGCTATGGAATTCGTGGAAGTCGGTTGTCCGGCCTGATGCTGTCTATAGTGCCGGGTTACCGTACCATGGGCAGCTTCTGATTCTACGATCTTACCATCCGGGGTCATCAATTTGGATGCCATTAATCCAAGAGATCCATAACCCTGTGCCACTGTATCCGATTGAACATCTCCATCATAGTTCTTGCAGGCCCATACAAAGCCACCACTCCATTTGAGAGCAGCTGCTACCATATCATCAATAAGCCTGTGCTCGTAAAAGATATTGGCTTCCTTGAAACGATCCTCAAACTCGGTTTCATAGATTTCCTGGAAAATATCCTTGAAACGGCCGTCATAGACCTTCATGATGGTGTTTTTAGTTGACAAATATACTGGCCATCCGAGAGACAAACCATAGTTCAGGGAGGCTCTGGCAAAGTCCCTGATAGACTCATCAAGGTTGTACATGCCCATAACTACACCGGAAGAGGGTGATTGGAACACTTCCTTTTCGATTACCTTACCATCATCCCCCTCAAACTTCATGGTTATCTTACCTGCACCGGGAAAGCGGAAATCGGTAGCTCGATATTGATCGCCGAAAGCATGTCGACCAATGACTATTGGACGGGTCCAACCAGGAACCAACCTTGGAATGTTTTTACAGATTATCGGGCTTCGAAATACAACACCTCCCAGGATATTCCTGATGGTTCCATTGGGAGACCTGTACATCCTCTTGAGGTTGAATTCCTCGACACGTGCCTCATCCGGGGTTATTGTTGCACATTTTACTCCAACCCCGACCTCCTTGATTTTATTTGCTGCATCAATCGTAATCTGGTCATCTGTCCGATCTCTTTCCTCAATTCCAAGATCATAATAAAGCAGATCGATATCAAGGTAATTCTTGATGAGTTTGTTTCGGATCTTTTCCCAAATGATCCGTGTCATTTCATCACCATCAATTTCAACGATTGGATTATCAACTTTTATACGTGTCACCGTTCCTCCTTGAGCCTTTCAAGCCAAAATTTAAATTGAGTTTATTTTCCAACAATTAATGAACCATTGAGATGAGTTATTACCAAAGCTTCTTATTGCCATTAAGAATTCGGATTTAAATACCCTTTTCTGATTTGAATTACTCACTGAATTTATCAGCGGTATATTTCGAGCCAAGGGGTATTCCTCTTGGTTAGATGAAAAAATATAATACTTTATTCAGTGTTCATGATTGAAAAATGGTAAAATCCTTTACCTGATTCAATTGGGAACAATCAAAAATTTAGTGCTTTCATATTTATTATCAATGACCACATCAGACCTTTCCATTCCCAAATTGCGGCATCCGGAAAAAGCGCATAGAAAATCCAATCCAATAATGAGAAAACCCAATTGGATTAGGGTTAAGGCACCAACTTCGGAAGGGTATCGAAGAACGAGGGATATACTTCGGGACAACAAGCTTGTCACGGTTTGTGAAGAGGCCTCCTGCCCCAATGTTGGAGAATGTTGGAGCAAGAGTCATGCAACATTCATGATCATGGGGGAAATCTGCACGAGAGGTTGTACCTTTTGCAATGTTGCTACTGGAAAACCATCTGATTTGGATCCGTTTGAGCCAGGTCGGGTGTCCAACGCCGTTCATAAACTTGGATTGAAGCATGTGGTCGTAACAAGTGTTGACCGGGATGATCTGAAGGATGGAGGGGCTGAACATTTTGCCATGACCATAAGGTCAATACGGCACAAAAATCCTGATACAACCGTAGAAATATTGACACCGGATTTCCTCAGGTGTGAACCATCTGCACTGGAAATGGTAGTCGATGCCTCACCTGATATTTTCAACCATAATCTGGAAACCGTACCCTCCCTTTATCCTACGGTTCGGCCAGGTGCACGCTACTTTCACTCACTGCAGTTGCTTTACAGGGCCAAGGAATTATCCCCGAAATTATTTACAAAATCTGGCATCATGGTTGGATTGGGTGAAGAAAAGAACGAGGTGATCCAAGTCATGGATGATCTGAGGTCTGCCAATGTCGACTTTATTACCATTGGACAATATCTCCAGCCCACACCGAAACATCATCCCATTAGGAAATTCGTAACTCCCGAAGAATTTAGGACCTATGAAAAAATGGCCTATGGCAAAGGCTTCCTGATGGTATCTGCAAGCCCCTTGACAAGATCAAGTTATCATGCCGAGGAAGATTTTGCTCGACTTCGGGAAGCAAGGAACAAGCAGACACTAGGTTTAAATTAAATCCAACATCTGCTAATAGGGAGTTCAAAATTGAAGGAGCAAGTCGAATAATCCCAAATGCCAAAGTACAGTGAAACAAGGAAATTGCCATTTTCTGACCAGCAAATGTATGACCTGGTTGCAGATATCGAATCCTATCCCGAATTCATACCTTGGTGTACCGGTACACGTATCCGGTCAATCAAGGAGGAAGGTGAAAAAACAATTATCGATGCCGATCTGTTGATCACTTTCAAGATTTTTCATGAAAGGTTCAGGTCGATAGTTGAATTTGTCCCCGATAGCCGTAAAATCAACATAAGATATCTTGAAGGCCCCTTGAAGTATCTGGAAAGCCAATGGTCGTTTACGGTAGAAGGTTCGGGGTGCATTGTTGAATACCAAGTGGAATTTGAATTCAAATCCAAATTGTTCCAGAAAATTGCCGGGTTCATTTTTCAGGAAGCCTTGCAGAAAATAGTGGCTTCGTTTGAGAAAAGAGCTATGGACATATACCAATAATCCAGAATCCGCCAAGATAATTCATACTGAAATACCAGCAACATAAATTGAAAATAAGGAGGGAAATAAATGCGGTTAAGTACCAAGGGCAGGTATGCCATGGTTGCCATGACCGCCCTGGCATTGACTGAGAATGGAGGTTACACCAATCTGGTGAATATTTCCAAACAGCAGAACATCTCGATAACCTATCTTGAACAACTTTTCATGAAACTCAAAAAAGCCAATCTGATAACCGCTTCCAGAGGCCCAAGCGGGGGATATAAATTAGCAAGGTCACCAGATAGAATCAGAATTTTGCGGATATTGGAAGCAGTTGAGGAGCCAATGAATGCGCTTGAAACGGGGGCCGGTGTTTCGGGTGGAAGTTCAGGTACCAAGGCACAATCCCTGGCCAATAGGTTGTGGGAAGGCCTTTCTGCCCAAGTTTATGTTTACCTCCATGGTATAAGGTTGTCTGATATAATCAACAACGATTTGGCTCCATGTCCTGCTGTACCTGACATACTCAACATTTACGATTCCAATGAACACAAGGACCTATCTTGATTGGAATGCTACCTCTCCAATCAGGAAGGTAGTAAAAAAAACCATCAGCGAGGCCCTTGATTTCTGGGGCAATCCCTCTGCAATTTACCAGGAAGGCAGAGTTGCCAAGGCTCTGATAGAACGCGCAAGGGTATCAATTGGATCAATATGCGGTTTTCCTCCAGAGGATATAATCTTTACGTCAGGCGCTACCGAAAGCGCAGCTTTGGCTCTATGGGGAAAAGACCTTCATGCCTCCGGCATTGAACATGAATGTGTCAAAGCCTGGACCAATACCTGTCTGACCGCTGACAAGAATGGTAAAGTGGTGATTAAATCACCACTAAATTCGTGCCTGCAAATAGCCAATGGTGAAACTGGGGTTATCCAAGCAATACCCCGTGACCTGCATGTTACCGATGGTACACAGGCATTGGGAAAAATTCCAACCAAGGAAATTTTCGAGCAAGTCAGGATTGCCTTTATTTCGGCCCACAAAATTGGTGGTCTCAAGGGCACCGGTGCCCTCTTGAAGAAACCCGAGGCGGAAATCAACCCGAATATCAGAGGAGGCGGGCAGGAGTATGGATTCAGATCAGGTACTGAAAATGTACTCGGAATTATTGCCTTTGCCGCTGCGTTGGAAGAAGCCGATAAGGAACTGAAAAATGGGGACTGGGAAAGAGTCAGGGAAATGCGGGATCATTTGGAAGATGTATTACTGGATGAAGTCAAGGATATAGTCATTTTTGGTCGGGAAGCGGAAAGACTACCCAACACAAGTTATTTTGCTGCATCAGGTTGGAAAAGCGAACATCAAATCATAAATTTAGACTTATCGGGTTTTGCAGTTTCAGCAGGGTCTGCCTGTTCCTCTGGAAAGTTGCGTTCAAGTGGTGTTTTGGAATCAATGGGTGTTTCACCCCAACTTGCATCCTCTGCCATTCGGGTTTCACTGGGACCAGCAACAAATAGGGATGATGTGTTGAAATTTGCCAGACTGTGGATTGACAAACTCAAGAACAACAGAAGTTAAATTTACCAGAAAATTTATGCAAACATCGGAATTGAAAGGATAGTTTCCATGGAAATGACAAAAATTAAGGACGGTGTGGATAAGAATACCCTTGAAAAGGTCAAGTCCGTTGGAGGCAAGTACAAGCATGGCTGGGAAACGGAAATTGAAATGGAGTTTGCACCCAAGGGTGTCAACGAGGAAATAGTCAGGCTGATTTCCGAAAAGAATAACGAACCACAATGGATGACCGAGTGGAGACTGAGAGCATTCAATCGATGGAAGGAAATGAAGGAACCATCTTGGGCAATGGTAAACTATCCAGAAATTGATTATCAGGATCAATATTATTATGCCAAGCCCAAAAGCATGGTGAAACGTCCAAAATCCCTTGATGAGGTTGATCCAACCCTTTTGGAAACATATCAGAAACTGGGAATACCACTCAAGGAACAAATGGTTCTGGCAGGTGTCGAAGGGGTATCTGAATCCCCTGCTGATTCCAGAAAGGTAGCAGTTGATGCTGTATTTGATTCAGTATCAGTAGGAACAACCTTTCGGAACGAACTGCAAAAGGCAGGTGTCATTTTCTGCCCGATTTCCGAGGCCATAGAAGAGCACCCGGAACTGGTTCGAAAATATTTGGGGTCGGTCGTACCAATTACCGACAACTATTTTGCAACCCTCAATTCGGCTGTGTTTTCCGATGGTTCCTTTGTCTATGTCCCCCCTGGTGTTAGGTGTCCGATGGAACTTTCCACCTATTTCAGAATTAATGCCGAAAACACCGGCCAATTTGAAAGAACCCTGATCATTGCAGATGAAGGGTCCTATGTAAGTTACCTTGAAGGCTGTACCGCACCACAACGTGATACCACCCAATTGCATGCCGCGGTGGTTGAACTTGTCGCACTTGAAGATGCCGAAATCAAATATTCGACCGTTCAAAACTGGTATCCCGGTGACGAAGAAGGGAAGGGTGGAATTTATAATTTTGTTACCAAAAGGGCCGATTGCCGAGGAGACCGTTCACATGTCATGTGGACACAGGTTGAGACTGGCTCTGCAGTTACCTGGAAATATCCTTCCTGTATTCTGAGAGGAAAGGAATCTCAGGGAGAATTCTATTCCATCGCCATAACCAATAATCTTCAGCAGGCTGACACCGGTACCAAGATGGTTCACTTGGGACAGGGTTCCAAATCCAGGATTGTGTCGAAGGGAATTTCAGCAGGAAAGGCACAAAATACTTATCGAGGACTGGTTTCCGTTCATCCTCGTGCCAGCAACTGTCGCAACTATACCCAATGTGACAGTCTCTTGATCGGGGATAATTGCGGTGCACACACGGTTCCATATATTGAGGTTAAAAACAATACATCCCGGGTAGAGCACGAGGCTACCACTTCAAAGGTTGACGAGGATCAGCTGTTTTACTGTCGCCAAAGGGGTATTGATGAAGAGGCGGCCGTAGCTCTGGTGGTCAATGGCTTCTGCAAGGAAGTGCTGCAATCATTGCCCATGGAGTTCGCCATGGAAGCTCAACAACTGGTTGCAATTTCACTTGAAGGATCGGTTGGTTAAATCTTGACAAAATTACTCGGAAAGACCACTTGAATATCGAACAATTTTCGGTTTCAAGTTCAGATCTAATCATCATTAATTTATCAAGTTTTATCATGGCTACTAATTCACCTGTTATTGATATTAATACCCTGGAACCATTCGATTTTACCTCTGAAAGGTTAACAAAATTCGGTGGTAAAACATCTGACCTGGGCCAACCTCTCGGACTTGAAGGAATCGGGTGCAGATATTTTGAGGTTAAACCAGGCCGTAGGGCCTTTCCATTTCATAATCATTTGGGAAATGATGAACTTTTCATTGTTACTGAAGGAAAGGGGACCTACAGATATGGTGACAAAACAATCGAGATTTCAGCCGGTTCGGTTTGTGGTGCACCAAGAGGTGGCAGGGAAGGGGCTCACCAGATTATCAACAATAGCGATGAAGTTTTGAAGTACCTTGCAATTTCGACCAAAAACGATCCTGATATTTGTGAATACCCCGACAGTGATAAAATACTGGCATTTGGCATTAAGCCAGGCAAGGATTTTGAATCTGCCTACATGAAATATATCGGGCTCATGGAGAATCAGGTCAATTATTTCCATGGTGAAGAAGAATAGGAATTTCACTTCAAGACAGGATTCAGTAGTAATTTCACCCAAATATTTAGCCAACTCAAAAAACATATAAAGGAGTTATTTTTGTTAAAAATTGAAAATTTGCATGCAATTCTCGAAGAGGAGGACAAACCCATACTCAAGGGTGTCAATCTAAAGGTAAAACCCGGCGAGGTACATGCCATAATGGGACCAAATGGATCAGGCAAATCAACCCTGTCATATATCATTTCCGGGCGCGATGGTTATGAAGTTCCCGAAGGTTCAATTACCTACAATGATGAAGATATCCTTGAATTGGAACCCGAAGAGAGGGCTGCCATGGGGGTCTTTCTGGCATTCCAGTATCCTGTGGAAATTCCGGGAGTTGGCAATATGACCTTCCTTAGAACAGCCTTTAATGCATTAAAGAAAGCAAGGGGTGAGGAAGAAATCTCCGCAAGTGACTTTCTGAAGCTGGTAAGAACAAAAGCCAAGGAACTGAACATAAGTCCCGACCTATTGAAGCGTCCGGTAAATTACGGATTTTCAGGTGGGGAGAAGAAAAGAAACGAAATTTTGCAAATGGCTGTTCTTGAACCCTCCTTGTGTGTCCTGGATGAAACCGATTCCGGCTTGGATATTGATGCCATGAAGCAGGTATCTGAAGGGGTAAACGCCTTGCGAGACCCTGACCGTGCAATAATCGTAATCACACATTACCAAAGATTATTGAACCATATACAACCTGACATTGTACATGTCATGGTTGATGGAAGTATCGTCCAATCTGGTGGAGCTGAACTTGCTTTGGATATAGAAAACAACGGGTACTTGAATATCCTCAGTAATCTGAATTGATTTCAATCCACCCTAATGAGCAAAATTATTTTAGAGAAGTAGCTTCTGATCATGTTGACAGTAAACAAAGGCGGGTACAATTTCCCGAAAAGAGGGGATGAATATTGGAAGTTTACCAAGCCCGACCAATTTGTGGAAATTTCCGAGCAGGCTTGTCAGACCCAGCTTCATGATAACATAAAAGCCAAGTCTCCTGCAAAAGCAACAGCATTATACAATTTGGACGGCATGGACAAAATCAAGTTTGTCCTGCAACCCAACGAGCTTTTGTTCGATCAATCCGACAGGAGAATTTCCAGTACCCTGGAGGCAGGATTTAAAAACCTCTATCAAGGAAAATCTTCATGGATAGATGCCATTGCAGGCGTTATCGAAAGCAGAATCCAGAAACCGATTCCCAGACCGTTTGCCAAATACTGCATTGACCATAGTCAAACCGGCCTTTGCCTTTGGGCCAAGGGAAAAATCGCTGATCCCATAATTTTGAGCTATGGGGAAGGTTTCGCTGGAAGTGAACATCTGGTTCATAACATCATCAGGGTTTCATCCGGTGCCAAGTTGACCCTTGTCGAGATTGGCAATCCCTGGTCGGGAGTGAATATGGTCAATGAGGTTCATGTCGAACCCAAGGGAGAATTCAACCATATCAGAATTGCCGTCGGAAATACTGAGGCCCAAAGTCTGATCCACCAATATGCCAGGGTCGATGAAGCAGCCTCCCTTAAATCCTTCTCGCTATTCGGAAACTCTACCTTGACCCGAAATGAGCACATAATCGAACTGCCTGAGGATGATGCCAATGCACATGTGTCTGGGGTGTTTGTGGGTAGTGGCAATGTTTCACAGGATGATACGGTATTCATAAGGCACGAAGGACTTAATGGTACCAGTCGGCAGGTTTTCCGAAAAGTCCTCAACAACGGGGCAACTGGTGTATTTCAAGGTAAAATTCATGTGAATCCAGGTTCTCAGAAAACCGATGGATATCAAAAAAGCCAGGCATTGCTTCTGGATGAAAAAAGCCAGTTTCTTGTAAAACCGGAACTTGAAATCTATGCTGATGATGTTTCCTGTTCACATGGTTCTACCTGCGGCAGCATTGATACCAACTCACTCTATTACCTTCGATCGAGGGGAATCTCGAAAGATGAAGCCATATCAATGTTATCACTCGGGTTTTTGAAGGAAGTTCTGGATGAAATCGAAAGTGAAGAAATTGTTGAAACCCTTGAGGAGTTGCTGACTGACATGGTCAACAATGCCATCTGATGTCACTAGTTCAAGATACCTTCCTGACTTACAGTTCACCAAGGAAAACCATTAGGTCCCGATTAGTTTCCACCAGTGAAGCAGACGCCCTGATTTATTTGATGATGGGATTAGTATTTAACTTTATTGGTTCGATACCCTTCCTCCTTGATTCCTCGGGTGAAATTCCCATCACGGCATTTCTTTCTGCAAACTTTATTGGTGTCGTAATCTTTGCACCACTGCTATTTTATTTTATTTCCGTTTTAGGTAAATTTGCAGTTATGATACTGGGATGGCGGATCAGGTGGATTCATTCAAGGATTGCATTGTTTTGGGCCTTTTTTATTGTATTTCCCCTAATCATGGCGAAAGGAATGATTACATATATTCCAATGAAATATGGCGAAATCCTGCAAGATAGTTTTTCCATTTTGATTTTTGCCTTTTTCCTGACCATTTGGCTTTTGGGACTGCATGAAGCAAACAAACTTAAAGATCACATATGACAAACGATTTGCAGCAATTGATTACCATAACCCTAAAGGATCCTAGGGGAGCGGCCAAACATACCCAGGAATTTGCCCTTCCCATTACTCAACTATTACAGTTGGCAGTTTTGGTATGTCTTGTGGGTTCCATTTTAACTTCACTGCAAATTTCATTATATCCTGCTGATAGCGGACCTACTTTTCCCCTCGGTAATTTTGCACCCTTTTCAGTTGCATTTTACGGTTTTTTGAGTTTTGCCATTTTAACCTTGGGAACCTTTCTCGGTGGCAAACTTTTCGGAGGCAAGGGTACCCTCCCGGCTACGCTATTGAACTTAACCCTTATCCAATCCATAATGGTCGGAATTCAAATAATAAATCTGGTTGCTGGCTTGATTCTACCGGCAACGATTGCAAGTTGGATCGGCATAATCGGGTTCGCCTATTTCATCTTTCTCTTTTGTATTTTTGTTGCTGAATTGCACAAGTTCCGGTCCCCATTCATGGTATTTCTCGGTTCCTTGGGGTTTTTCCTTATTTTGGTTCTGGTATTTGGTTCAATCGTCCTTTGGTTGGTGGCAAGTGTTTAGTACAGAAGAAATTCAAAAAATAAGGGATGAATTCCCGATCCTTGCGAGACAAGTCAACCAAAATCAACTGGTCTATCTGGACAATAGTGCTTCATCCCAGAAACCCCGCCAAGTCATTGATGCAATAGGTAACTTTTACCAAAGTGAATATGCCAACGTACATCGGGGATTACACTACCTCTCCAATTTCGCTACTGAAAAGTATGAGGGGGTCAGAAGCAAGATTGCCAAGTTCATCAACGCCAAAAACACCCATGAAATCATATACACCAGCGGATCAACTGAAGGTATTAATATTGTAGCTTACAGTTGGGCTTGGCCTAGGTTGAAGACAGGGGACGAGATAATCCTGTCCGTACTTGAGCATCACGCCAATATCGTACCCTGGAATTTTCTGAGGGAACGAAGCGGAATTGTCATAAAGTGGGTCGAGCCTGATCAATTCGGCAATTTGGATCCTCAGGCTTTTCAGGATCAAATCACCGACAAGACCAAATTGATTTCGGTAACCCAAATATCGAATGCATTGGGTACGGTTGTTGATGTTAAATCAATAATTGAAATCGGTCACAATTTTGGCATACCCGTATTGGTCGATGCTTCCCAATCAGCAGTACATCAAGCCATAGATGTTCAGGACCTTGATGTAGATTTTCTTGTTTTTACCGGTCATAAGATTTACGGCCCAACTGCATCGGGTGCATTATATGTCAAAGAAAAACACTTGGGAGATTTTGTACCATTCAAAGGTGGTGGTGACATGATTGATGAGGTGACCAGGGACCATATTACATATGCAAAACCACCTCGAATGCTTGAAGCAGGTACACCGGCAATTGCCCAAATGATTGGCTTGGGAGTTGCCATTGATTACGTCACCGCAATCGGAATGGATAAAATACAGGCTCACGAAAAATCGGTAAGGGATTATGCCCTAGAACGATTTGCTGAATTGAATTGGCTCAAATTATATGGTTCAACCAAAGATCAGGCGGCGATTTTTTCATTTACAATGGGTGAAGTCGCTCATCCACATGATTTATCGACCATACTTGATCAAAAGGGTATCGCCGTGAGGGCAGGGCATCATTGTGCCCAACCTCTCATGAACTTTCTTGGTGTAAACGCCACTTGCAGGGCCTCGTTTGCCTTGTACAACACCAAGGAAGAAGTGGATAAATTGATTGATGGATTAGTTCTGTGCAGAAAGCTCTTTGACTAATTTCCATGCATGTCAATTTTCTGATTGAATACGATTTACCGTTATCATGACAGAACCTGTTTGCTCAATTGAAGAAGTAATAGCCGGCTTTCCCATCCCGGTAATTCTTGTTGATAAATCAATGATGATAATTTCAACCAATTCCGAGGCAACAAAGTACTTTAATTCACCACTGGTTGGGAACTCCCTCTATTTGCTGTTCAGACAGCCGGATGTGTTGAAGTGTATCAGGGAATCGCTTTCTGAAAGTGAAGTCAAGATTGCAAATATCAGTGAAACCAGAAATGAAATCGAAAAAAACCTCACCCTCATGTTCAATCCTGTTGGTTTGAGTTCTCAAGATGAGAAGGTATTGGTAATTTCCTTGATCGATGAATCCGTCAGGGGAAGTGCCGAACAAATGAGAAGGGATTTTGTTGCCAATGTCAGCCATGAACTCAAAACTCCACTCACATCATTGTCCGGATTTATTGAAACCCTGAAAAATGATAGTTGGGATGATCCCCAAGCCAGAATAAAATTCCTTGAAATAATGGAAAACGAAGCCTTTCGCATGAACAGGCTGGTTCGTGATTTGTTGTCTCTTTCAAAGGTGGAAGTAAAAGAAACTACAGAACCTTCCAGGGAAGTCAATCTCAGTGATGTGCTGGATATAGCCAAGAACACCATGCGGCCTCTAACTCAAAAATATGAAACCCGTATCCATATATGCGGATTGAATTCGAATTTTGCAATTCGGGGAGACAAGGATCAACTCATTCAAGTATTCAACAACCTTTTGGAAAATGCGATAAAATATGGTCCGGTCAAAGGCAACGTTGAATTGAATTGTGAATTGGTGAAAGAAAATTACCTGTCCAATCAGGACCATGTCAAGATTGACATCAGGGATTACGGAAAGGGATTTGATCCCATACACATACCCAGACTTACAGAAAGGTTTTACAGGATAGACAAACACCGTTCTCGAGAAGTTGGTGGGACTGGGTTAGGTCTGGCAATCGTTAAACATATATTGAATAGACACCGGGGAAGGCTGGAAATTTCAAGTGATATTGGCAAGGGAAGCGTGTTCTCGGTTATCCTTCCCTTGCTGTCTCAAAACTAGTTGATGAAGACACATCATTTTGAAGGATTGTCAAATTTCACAAAACCTTCAAGTTTTGCTGTTTCAATAACTCTGATTTTGGATTAGATTGTAGAAAATGACTGAATTCTAGTGGTTATACCAAAGTGTCCAGAAATAAGATAACGACCAGAAACGTAAGTGTTTCCTATTCCGGAAAACAGGCCTTGTTTGATGTGTCACTTGATATCCAGGATAAAACCGTAACATCGTTGATTGGCCCTTCAGGCTGTGGTAAATCCACTTTTCTGAGGTGTATCAACCGTATGAATGATACCATACCCCAATGTCGGGTTAGTGGCCGAATCGAAATTGATGGTGAAGATATCCACAAGAAATCGGTTGACCCCGTTCTGTTGAGAGCCAGGGTTGGCATGGTTTTTCAGAAACCCAACCCGTTTCCAAAATCAATATTCGACAATGTGGCTTATGGACCAAGAATTCATGGTTTGGCCAACAACAAGCAGGAACTGGAAGACATTGTGCATAAGTCATTGAGAAATGCCGCACTATGGGATGAAGTCAAGGATCGTTTGCAGGAACCGGGAACCGGGCTGTCGGGTGGACAGCAACAGCGTTTGTGCATCGCCAGGGCAATTGCGACACAACCCGAGGTATTGTTAATGGATGAACCCTGTTCAGCACTGGACCCAATTGCAACTTCACAGATCGAGGACCTGATTGACCAGTTGAAGAATGATTATACAGTGGTAATCGTTACCCACTCAATGTCGCAGGCTGCTAGGATAAGCCAGATGACCGCATTTTTCCATCTCGGGTATTTGATCGAGCAAAATGCAACAAATGTAATTTTTACCAATCCTTCAGACGAAAAAACCGAAAGCTATATTACCGGTAGAATAGGTTGATTAAGGAGTATCAAATGGAATCAAAGCACATTCATTCCGCCTTTGATGATGAACTGAATCAGATAACAACCCAACTTGTTACCATGGGTGGCATGGTGGAAAATGCCTTGAGACTTACCAACAAATCCCTGAAAAAAAGAGATTCTCGAATTGCCGAAGAAGTTGTGGCTGGGGATGATGAAATTGATTTCATGGAAGAGGAAATTACCAATTCAGCCATTAAACTCCTGGCCTTGTGGCAACCTCAGGCAAAGGATCTCAGGACTATTGTTGTTATTATGAAAATTGCAACAAATCTTGAGAGAATAGGGGACTATGCAAAAAACATTGCCAAAAGGATTGATGAAGTACTCAATTATGATGGTAAGGAAAAATTGGCTATCGGTTCGGTCAGAAGACTTACCAAGGCTGTACAAGTTCAAATAAAGGAAACATTGGATTCATTTATCCAGCAGGACATTGAGAAAGCGGAATCAATCATTATCAAGGATGAAGACATAGATCAGATGTACAACTCGCTTTTCCGTGAACATCTGACATTCATGATGGAAGATGCCCGTAATATTTCCACTACAATGCATTTGCTGTTTATTGCAAAGAACCTGGAGAGGATAGGTGATCATTCAACCGGAATTGCCGAGCAGATTATTTTTCTGGTTTCCGGCAAACTACCTAAGGACAATCGTTCAAAGCTTGTAACAACCTCCTTTGATGAACTTGCAGAAAATCAGGATGATTAATGGAAAGGAACCTTCCGGTAGTTTTGATCGCTGAGGATGACCAATCCCATATGGAACTGCTTTCCTACAACCTTGAGAACTCCGGGTTCAAGGTCATAAAGGCATCAAACGGACGTGATGCCCTGGATTTGACAAAGGAATTCAAACCTGACATTGTATTATTAGACTGGATGTTGCCCAAGCTGTCCGGTATAGAAGTGTGCACCTATTTGAGAGCATCACAGTACTTACAGGACATACCCGTCATTATCGTCTCGGCCCGTGAAGATGAAGAAGACAGGGTGCATGGTCTTGAGATCGGTGCCGATGATTATATCGTCAAGCCATTCTCTGTTTCGGAATTGCTTGCGAGGGTAAAGGCAAACTTACGGCGAACAAGACCAAGTTCAGTTGGACAAAAGCTTGTATACAAGGACATCATACTTGATTCAGAACAGTTCAAGGTTTACCGCGATGGTAAGTTGTTGAAACTTGGTCCCACGGAATTCAATCTCCTAGCTACCTTCATCGAGAAACCAGGGAGGGTCTGGTCCCGTGATCAGTTACTCAATCGAATCTGGGGGAGGGATATCTATGTGGAAATCAGGACGGTTGATGTACATATCGGCCGCTTGAGGAAAGCCTTGTGCCAATATGGTGGAGAGGATTACCTAAGGACTGTTCGAGGTACTGGATACGCCCTAGGATAGAAGAGCCTGTTCCATAAGTCAAAAAATGTAGTTAATTCAATACAATTCCAGATAAAAACCATTTTTGGCTCCAGTTCAGTTATAAATTTGAGGGAAAGCATCATTTTTATTGCTTTTGTGACTTGTGATTCAGGCTCTTGGGTTACGCCGCGAATCGTGCACAAAATACTCCCAAATTACTGGCCGTCAGTCCTCAACTTGTTTGGTGAATATGACTCCTCCGATGAGAAACTCCGTTATACAATTGGGAGCCACCAACTAGATGATTTACCCTACATCTCAAGGTTAAATGAATTTTTCATAGCAGTTTGGTACCTGTGTTGAGTTTAAACCTATATACAGACAAATCTCTTGTCAAATGCACCTCCAAATTTTCAGAAGATTAGATACCTCGAAGGGATTCTATTCCACTCTATGGTAATCTGTCAAAAAGGTAAATCGGTGAATTGATCAACTTTTGAGTCATTTGCAGGTTGAAATTTAATCGCCAAATCCAATTTATTTGGATTGGAATGCTTGGCCAGGCAGTGCTTGGCTTAGACAGCCCAACTATTATAGCCTTATTTTTTTCGTCAAATATAATAATTCAGATAAGGAAGGCGGTGCCTATGATAAAAATGTTTTTTATTTTTAATGTTCTATTAGTTTTACCCTTTATAATCAGTATTACTGAGTTGGGACTGTCTGGCCAAGCATTCCAAAAAAAAGCAAATTGGCTGACCTAGCTATTTATCCGGGTTGCTAACAAACCATTCTCACGAATCCCTGGACACCGGATTTGAAGTTTTATTGGTTTAAACGTTTTGCAATGAATTCCTTTACCGACCCGTATGTGGGCGGGTCTCGAATACAGGGGAATACGGGTCGGTTTTGCTCAATTCGGCTTTATTCGGCGATCTTAAAAATTTGGTGAATACGATTTCACACGGACAGGCTGCAAGACAACTTCAAAATCTTCCTTCCCAAATCCGTACGCCGGATTGTCTCAATAAATTGAGAATCTCCAACCCGATAATTTGCCAAGTAGAGGGGCAACGAAATTTTTTTTTGCAGTGGATTCAGTAACTTTATTGAGTAAAACAGAAATGGTTTCTAGCAGGAATTACTGCAATTATCAGGATCTATATTATCGGCAACTTTCCTTAATTCAGTTACAAGTTCTTTTAGAGCTTGGTTCTTTATGGATTCAAGAGAATCCATAAGTTCTTCTGTCATAGGTATGTTGAATGTACATACCTCATCATGTATTTTTGTCTTGATTTTAATTTTAGTTTTTGAACCCTGATTAAAATCAGCATAATTAATCTCTACTATAGGTTTCATACTTATTTCCTTATGGATTTTACTTTCTGCAATATTTATAGGGTACAATTAGTTATTATCAACTCTTCGGCTCTTCCGGAAACATTGGCCAAATTGTAAAAGTACACGGAAGGAACCCTAGTCCCTTGCACAAATGATCGTCAACCTGCTTGTTTTCGTCGCTTTTGCGATGGCTGAGACCGCTTCCCAATTTTCAAGCCCGTCATGTACTTCCTGTCTCTAGTCTGGTGACAGCACCGCCCGCACACAGTTTCTTCTCCAATGACTGGGCACGAGCTATCTCAACTTACGCCCATTCAGTGAGCAGCTTGTACTCAAGCTGAGCAACTGAGTTGATCACGTTAATGGTTATTTTCCCTGTGAAACTGATCAGGTGGACCCCACCCATGGCAAAGCAGTGGCCGGATGACCCCTTACTAACTTTTCAACCGTCATACTGATTTGGTAACGACTTGCACTTCCCGTTCCATCTTGTCAAGGAAACTTGAAAAGCCCTTTCTCAGCACCCTCACCGTGGATTCGGGAACGGTTTCGGTGATGATGCGGTTGGGTTCAATCCTGACAGCCTGTACCAAAAATCTAAAAATGTAACAAATTCAATACAATTCCAGACAATACAACTATTTTTAGTTTCAAATCAATTCTAAATTTCAGGATAAACAGCATCATTTTTATTGCTTTTGTGACTTATGATTCAGGCGCTAAGTTTGAAGAACTATCAATCCCAGATACCTGTAGAAACCAATTAATCAGTTTACACTGATCAACCCAGCCTGCTACTCCCATGTAATTGATTATACTTCTTCCCTGTGCAATGCCTGGCAAAGGCAATGGACTCCACCACCACCAAGGGTAAACATCGACATATCCGGATCATAAACATCGAATCCCAATGCCCTCATTTTACCGTTCAGTTCTGTTGCTCCAGCCATAGACAGTACTTTGTCATTACCTAATGCAACAAGATTGACACCCAGATTTTTTGCCTCACGATATTCAACATCAACGATTTCGATACCCCAACCCTTGACAATATCCACCAACCAAGGCTCCATTGCATCGACACAGGCCACTGCTAGTTTCTCGGCAAGGGGAACGATCAATCCATCCATATGGACAAATTCGCGGCTAATAGGCGCCACAACCGCTTCCCATCCTTCTGCCTTGACATATTCGGCGACCTGTTCTGACCCTTCCTTTTCTGATCTTTCTCCACAATAGCCAATCAGAACACGTCCAGGTTCAATGATATTGAAATCCCCACCTTCAAAATGACCAGCTGTAGCATACTTCCAGATTGGGATATTGTTATCCTGATAGAATTTGATTGCAGTTACATAATCTGCCCGACGGCATTTCAATTGCATGTGGCAAATCAAGGCACCCCAAGGTGTCATGGCAGAACTGTCTCGTGCAAAGAAATTTCGGTGTAATGCCTCATCACTGTCCAGATAATGACAATTAACATCGTTTTCCCTGTATATTGATACCATTTCGGCATGTTGTGCCATGGCTGTCTGCAAATTGAAAGTAACTCCGGTCATATGAGCGTTGGCTAGGGTACGCCCAATAAGGGGACCTGCTTCTACCCATCGGTAATACTCTGGTGTTCCCAAAAGTACATCAGTCAGTTTGGCATAATCATTATTGATTCCCCATTGAGGAGATGCTTGAGTATTGCTATCCATCCCAGTCACCATTTAATCCTTCTTCTACTTACAAAATATTTGAAAAAACTCGAAAGTAAATAAACAGCATTTTACTTGTCCTCTATAAATCAAATACGGACAAAATTAAGTAATAAAAAATACTCTGATTGGCGTAAAAATTATTTATAAACAGTAATTGTTGTAAC
>VYFX01000077.1:67542-181397 GCA_009842205.1 Paracoccaceae bacterium
ACAGTACCCATATCGTGCTCATTAGAATTATTGTCTTCAGGTAAAATGATTGCTATCAGGAAGGTTAGGGGAAACATTATGCGTTTAATTTTAGTTATATTCCTAATCTTTCTTGCAACTTTGGCAAAAACTGAGGAGACTATCACAGATTCTGATCGTTTTGAGTTATGGACTGGTTGTGAATCGGTTGGGTTAGACTTTATTCTTGACACTTATAAAAGTTCAATAAACATAACTAAAGAAGAAATAGAACCTACTGTAAGGAGTAGATTACGAGGAGCATATTTATATGACAATAGTTCCAAAAATGTAGAGCTATATGTAATAGTAAATGTTAGAGGAAGTTCATTTAGTGTTGAATTTGATTTTAGAAAGCCACTCCATGACTATAAATATTCAAAGGAATATTTTTATACGACAGCCTGGTCAACAACTATTTCTGGAACTCACTCCGGTGATAGCGGCTTTATAATTCAACAGGTATCTCGACTAACAGATTTGTTTATTGATGACTACATTCGCGTTAATTCAGATCATTGCTAATTTAACCATGTCTGATGGGCTGACTGGGACAACGATTGCCTAGCAAACCGATAATTTTGATAAATACAATAAAAATAAATTTCTTGCATGGAAAAGTTGTTGATAGGGTAAATTATTTCTATGAATTTAATGCTAATTAACTTGTTTGACTCTTAGTACTTACCTTACTTAAAAATAGATTATTATTCTTGCTAGTCCGAAATTTAGGAAAAAAATGGAAGATGCCGTCTTTTCGCGAAGGAAGCTGATTACTCCAGCTGAATTAAGAGAGCTGAGCCAAAAATCCGACTTCAGGGGATTCCTGCAACTAGGTTCACATTTCGGTGTCTTGATCTTGGCTGGGTATCTGCATGCTTTGGCCATAGGTTCCTATTGGGTACTCTTGACCGGGTTTATACTTGGTGTAATTATCAATTTCCTATACGCCGGGGAGCATGAACTTTCCCACGGAACAGTGTTTAAAACTCGTTGGTTAAATATTTTTTTTGGGAGGATTATCGGTTTTTTTCAATTATTCCCAAGGGATTTTGATCAAATTATGCATTTCGCCCATCATCAGTGGACCCAGGACTGGGAACGTGATGGAGAATTGATCAGGGAACCCTATACCTTGATAACCTACCTCCTTTGGTTGTCTGGTTTAACCTATTGGAGGAATAGAGTATTTGGTACAGTCCGAAGAGCACGGGGAATAATCATTGAACCCTTTATTCGGAAAGAGGAAGAGGGGAAGGTCATTTTGGAATCCAGATTGCATATCCTCGGTTATGTATTAATCGCAACTGCATCACTCTATTTACAATCTTGGGCCGTTTTGACCTTTTGGATACTTCCCATGGTTCTAACCAAGCCCGTTCATCAACTTCAAAATACAATCGAACACCTAGGTTTGAGTCATGAGGATGATATTTTGAAAAATACCAGATCAACTAGGACGAATGCCGTCATGAGGTGGTTATGCTGGCAAATGCCATATCATACTGCACATCATACTTTTCCTGGTGTTCCATTTTGGAAACTGAAAAAATTGAGTGAAAAAATGGAACAAAAGGTACCATATGTTCACCGAATGGGATGGATCGAGTTTCAGATCGAGGTTATACGCAAACTTGCTGCCAAGGATGAAAAGGATTATCCCATGAACGAGGTTTGGGTTGTCCCGAACAGTTATGGTAGGGATTACAGAATTCCAGCTGAGGGTTAATCAATCTTGTCAAGAACACTAAAGGTATACACCTCATTGTGGTCAATGAGGCCTCATGACAACACCGGTGAAGTTTTGAAACTGGATGAAATCTGTGCAAAAGTTGCCGAGGCCGGATATGATGGATTGGCGATTGATTTGGGGGCAGGTGATGTCAAACTTGCCAAGGAAGTTTATCCATATATCAGGCAAAACAACCTTACTCCTTTGATTGTTGCTTTTCCCAAATCTGTTGAATCCTTGTCTGATACCTTGAAAATGGCCAAGGATTTCGGTGCTCCCTTTGTCGATGTAATTGGTCAGGTAATGCCGATTTCAGTAAAGGGTATGATTCCGGTCATTCGAACCTGGCTGGAAATGGCTGACAGAATAGGCATGCCGATACAATTTGAAACCCACAGGAATTGTATAACAAACGATTTATACCCGACATTGGAATTGCTGGATGCAATTCCCGAGATGAATATGTGTGCCGATCTTTCCCATTATGTTGTTGATAGAGAGTTCTGGTTTCCATTGAGTGAACGGGATCTTTCCTTGATGACCAGAATTTTGAATCGCTCACAGAGTTTTCAGGGACGGGTGGCAAGCCGCCAGCAGATCCAGCTTCAACTCGATTTTCCCCAGCATCAAAAATGGGTTCGGTTATTTCAGGATTGGTGGTACGAAGGTCTGGTTTCCTGGCGAAAAAGAAATAAATCAGGGGACTGTTTGTTTTTGTGTGAACTTGGTCCACCTGAATATGCTATGACAGATAGAAACGAAAAGGAAATGTCCAATCGCTGGGAAGAAGCATTGACAATCAAGGATTGGGTAAGGGGTTATTGGAAAGAACTTGAGGATGCTGAAAAGGCATCTATCTAAAAAGCCGATAATATATATTATGTTAAATAAACGCTTATTCCCTTATTATAGGCACTAGAGACATTTAAATGGAAAAATAATATGACTTCATTACTTATAATTAATGGCCCTAATCTGAATATGTTGGGAGCCAGGCAACAATCACATTATGGCACTCTTACCTGGGATGAGATTTACAGCGATTGCAAGGAATTCGCAAAATCCCTGAAGGTGGATTTGGACTACAAGCAGTCAAACAGCGAAGGTGAAGTTGTTGATTTTATCCAACAGGCCCCTGACTTGCACCAAGGGATAATATTGAATGCAGGAGCATTCACTCACACTTCCATTGCGCTGGTAGATGCAATTCTGGCAGTAGACATACCGGTCATCGAAGTTCATATGTCGAATATTTACGGGCGTGAGGAATTTCGTAAGCACTCCTATATTTCCCCCGTAGCCTTGGGTGGTGTATTCGGATTTGGAAAAAACAGCTATCTGCTTGCTATCCTGGCCGTAAACCAGCAACTGCAGACAAAGTTGTAAAAAATAATCAGGGATCCATGTGATCCCTGATTGAAATTCAATTTATGATTTGGCTTCACCAACCTGGTATCTAAGAAATCCCTTGATTGTAAGATTTTCCTTCTCGGCAACCTGCTGAACTGTAAATTCCGGGTTTATAACAAATTTCTGGTTAACCAGAGTTTCCTCGGAAAGGAATTTCCTAATTCCACCTTCGACAATTTTAGCAACAATTGACTCGGGTTTACCTGTATCAAGGGCCTTTTGAGTAAGCACCTGCTTTTCTCTTTCTATTGTTTCCTGGGGCATTTCATCAGCTGACAAGGCTAGAGGCTTGGCTGCAGCAACATGCATGGCAATTTGCTTGCCCAATTCGGATTCCTGACCATCATAGGCCACCAGTACACCGATTTTACCCATACCTTCTTCAACAGAGGTATGAACATAACTTGCAATGTTGGTACCTTCAATTGAACCGACACGTCCCAGGGTAATGTTTTCGCCCAGTGAAGCGATTTTCTCAGTGATCGATTCCCGAATGGTCTTGCCATCCACTTCCGAATTCAGCAGACCTTCCACAGTGCTGTTACCCAATGCTTCTTTCCGGATGAGACTTACCAACTTGCGAAATTCTACATTCTTGGCTACAAAATCAGTCTCGGAATTTACCTCAACCACGGCACCTTTACCATTTTGGATATATACACCAACCAACCCTTCGGCTGTATCACGAGATGATTTCTTGGCAGCTTTGGCCATTCCCTTTGAACGCAACCAGTCGATTGATGCCTCTATGTCGCCATCGTTTTCCGTCAGTGCATTTTTTGCATCCATAATCCCAGCACCGGTTCGCTGCCTTAATTCCTTAACCATTGTTGCTGTGATAGTCATGATTTACTCCTATGATAAAAACAAATATATTCTGAAGATCCCATGAGGGGGAACGAACTGGTACCTTTGGGTATAAAACTATACCTGGGTTTTGACCTTGTTAGTCTGAAGCAAAGATCGAAACCAGATTAAGCACTTACCTCTTCTTTATTCTTTTCCTCTGAAGTGTCGGAATCTGCCCCCTCTTCCGAGTTGCTTTCCTCGATATTTTGCACCTCAACCTGATCACTTGCCTCTGAAGCATCATTTTCTGCTTCGGCTTCTACCTCCTCTTCGGGCTTTTCCTGATCTTTCTTTTCTTCCTCGGGAATTAATGAGGTTACTTCCTCAGGTCCTTCCAGAGCCCCTAAATCAACCCCTACTTCTCCCATTTGGGTAGTCATGCCATCAATAACGGCTTTTGATACCAAATCACAATACAGGTTGATTGAACGAATGGCATCATCGTTACCGGGTATAATATGGGAAACACCCTCTGGAGAGCAATTGGTATCAACTATTGCTACAACTGGAATACCCAATTTGTTGGCTTCAGCAATGGCTAGGCTCTCTTTTTTTACATCAACAACAAAAATGATATCAGGTATGTGATTCATGTTCCTGATACCCCCAAGCGAGGCTTGAAGCTTGGCTTGATCTCGCAATAAGCCCAATCGTTCCTTCTTGGTTAATCCATCCAAACCATCCTCAATTTTTTCATCAAGCTCTTCAAGTCTAGAAATTGAATTGGAAACAGTCTTCCAGTTGGTTAGGGTACCACCAAGCCAGCGATGATTGACGTAATGCTGCGCACTATCCTTGGCCGCCTTTTCAATAGGTAACTGAGCTTGTCGCTTGGTTCCAACAAAAAGTACACTTCCGCCTTTTGCCGCGGTTTCCTCAATTACCTTTAGTGCCTTGATGAGCAAAGGAACCGTCTGTGTCAGGTCAATGATATGGATACCATTCTTCTTGCTGTGAATGTATGGTGCCATCTGGGGATTCCACCTGTGGGTCTGGTGACCCAAGTGAACTCCAGCTTCTAGTAATGTTCTCAAAGAGAAAACTGGTTTAGCCATGTTAATCCTTTCCGGTTTAGACCTCGACGGGGCAAAATATGAAGCAACCGGTGGATCCAAGTGTTAAGTTCTTGAACCCAACAACCCCGTCTGTGTATTTTCAGGGAAAACCATATATTGAAGAAAATATTAATTTCAAGAAACAAACTTTGTACAATTATGCCCAGAGAAGCAAAACCTGTAATATGTATAGGATCCTTCCATTGGGATGAAATCGCCCTTTCCAGTAACCTTCTGGAGAAAGGGGATGATTCACCAGGAACAGTACACAAAAATCCTGGTGGGGTTGCTTTCAACCTAGCGAAAACGATGACTGAATTTGATATTCCCGTTTTATTGGGTTCTGTCGTGGGTGATGACGCTGAAGGTCAGGAATTGCTGAATATAGCAGGCAATTTGGGCATAAATTGTGAATTGGTTTGCAAGGTACCAGGAAAAACGGGCAAATATGTTGCAATTGAAGATCCACAGGGATTGGTTGCAGCTATTGCCGATTGCAATGCGCTTGAAAGTAATGAAGATGTGCTCCTTCTCAGGTTGACAGAATGGATTAAGTCAAGAGTTGGAAGTACGGATATTTCCGGATTGGTGATTGATTGCAACTTGTCTGGTCATTTTATAGAAAATCTACTTAACGTCCGCTATTTTAACAATTTTCCAATAAATATCGCTTCCGCTTCCAATCATAAACTAGATCGATTAAACTATTTTGAAGTGAATTTGAAAACGACATTGTATCTGAATAAGTTGGAGGCAATTAGTTTTTTGGCCGGGCAAAAGAATAAGAGTTTTGATACCGCTGAAATTATTCAAAATCTCCTTGGCAGATACAAGAGAGTCATTCTAACAGATGGAGAGAACAAGATTATTGATGCGGATGGTTCAAATGTCATCGGGTTTACCCCGCAAACAATTAAACCGCATCGAATAACCGGTGCGGGAGATTATTTCATGGCTGCACACATGGCCTTGGAACTATTGGGTTATTCCAGGGAGGATGCCTTGCAGAATGCCAGTTTTTTTGTTCGTGATAAAATAGCTTGATCCGATGAATCTGAATCCACATCTGGAATTTGGCCCTGCGGTACATATGGCCTTGGTCGAAAAAAAACCTATCGTTGCCTTGGAAACTTCAATCATCTCCCAAGGTATGCCATATCCCTATAACCATGAAACAGCCCTATTACTAGAAGAAACAATACGACAACAAGACTGTACTCCGGCAACGATCGGAATAGTCGAAGGCAAAATCAAGGTCGGTTTATCACCTGATGAATTGAATTATTTTTCTACCGATGGGGACGTAAAGAAAATTAATAACCGGGATATACCTGTGGCTTTGGAACGGGGTTGGAATGGTGCTACTACGGTTTCCGGGACTCTCGCTTGTGCAAGGCTTGCATCCATTGAGGTACTTGCTACGGGGGGAATTGGTGGCATACATCGGGAATTTTCTGAAACTCATGATATGTCAGCCGATCTTCATCAAATTGCAAATACCACGGCAATAACGGTCTGTTCAGGAGCTAAGGCCATTCTGGATATACCCAAAACTCTAGAAATGCTTGAAACTCTCGGCGTCATCGTTGGTACTTATCAAAATGAGGAGTTCCCTGCATTCTGGTCCCGCAATTCAGGATATCAATCACCCTTGAGATTGGATACAGTGGAGGAAATTTCTGCAATCTTCAGAACTTCAAGGCAGCTATTCAGCGAACAGGGTTTCCTTGTTGCAAATCCCATTCCAGTAGAATTTGAAATTCCTCGGAATATAATTGAACCATTTATCAAAGCTTCTCTTGCTAAGGCACGGGCACAAAACATTAAAGGAAAAGAATTGACACCATATTTATTAAATTCCCTTAACGAATTATCCTTGGGTCAATGCTTAAAATCAAATATCGAGCTGATAAAAAATAATGCAAACCTGGCTGCTCAAATTGCAAAGAAATTGTCAAGTATCTAGTATGTAATTACAATATCCTATATTCATTTGTTATGGATATTTAGGAAAATTGAAGTGACTAAACCTAAAAAAAGTTTGCTTGGGCTGAAAAAGCGAAGATCTACCTTTTTGGGACATTTAAGGGCAAATTTTCTGACCGGTTTGGTAATTGTTGCCCCGGCAGCCTTGACAATTTACATCATATGGACTGCCATTGGGATAATAGATTCCTGGGTCTTGCCACTGATTCCGGACAGATATATAGAATTATATTCTCCACAAACCCATCTCGGTTTCGATATCCGGGGCATAGGAGTAATCATATTCCTGATTTTCACCCTGTTGGTTGGCTATTTCATGAAAGGGTTTATCGGTCGAACCATCTTGAAATGGGGAGAGCAACTCATTGATAGAACCCCGGTTGTCAGAACGGTTTACAATGGTTTGAAGCATATAGCCGAAACGGTAATCAATCAATCATCACAATCGTTTGAAAAGGCCTGCTTGATTGAATATCCAAGAAAGGGCATCTGGGCAATAGCCTTTATTGCCCGACCTGCCAAAGGTGAAATCATGCACAAATATCAGGGTGAGGACAGATTACTAGGATTATTCGTACCAACAACACCAAATCCTACTTCAGGATTCTTTCTCATGGTCCCTGAATCCGATGTTCACGTCCTTGAAATGACAATTGAAGATGCCGTCAAACTGGTTATATCAGCGGGCTTGGTGTACCCTCCGCATTATCAACCAAAAGATCACTCTTCAAACCACCAAACATCAGGCTGAAATCCAATCCAGTCTCCATAAATCGAGATCACGTCCGGGTAGTGCAACTCTTTTTTATGGGCTATTCTGGAAACATCTGTAAACCAGATGGGTATTACATATCTTCCAGCAATGAGGATTCTGTCCAAAGCCCTCACGGCAGCTACAAAATCTTCCTTTTCCCGAGCTCGAAGCATACTAGCGATCATTTCTTCAGCTGGTGGATTATCCATTCCCATCCAATTTCTACTGCCAGGTGTATTTATGCCGTCCTTTCCCCAGTACAAGTATTGTTCATTACCAGGGCTGAGTGACATTCCTCTTGCATAAAAGGCCATATCGAAATCATAGGCATTCGTACGTTCACGGTATTGTGCACTGTCAATTACGGTAATTACGAGTTTTATTCCCAACCTCTGCAGGGCTTGTTCATATATATTCGCTATGGCAAGTGATTCGCTTGCTCCCTGGACCAGTATTAAATCAATTTCAAATGCGGACCCTTCGCTGTTGCGGAGAATACCTTCATCGTCAACTTCCCATCCAACTTCCGTGAGCAATTGGGATGCTTTTCTGATATTCCTCCTGTTCTGTTCATTGCCATCAGAAACTGGTAATTCGTATCCTTCCATTACCCCAGGCAATAATTGATCATTGAATGGTTCCAGCAACGCTTTCACTTTACCGGTAGCAGGTCCTGGTCGCATTCCCAGTTCCGAATTGGAAAAATAGGAGGTTATTCTAGGTGGTTTTCCACCTTCCAGTGTCTGGTTGATAAACTCATAATTGAAAGCATGTATCAAGGCATCCCTTACCCGCCAATCCTTGAATTTATCCTTGCGAGTATTAAGCACGAAACCTCTTATACCCGAAGGTCTTTCATTGGGAATTTCGGACTTGACGACGTCCCCTTCCTGAACAGCCGGAAAATTATAAAGTGTATCCCATTTCTCGGAATTATATTCCCTGAAGGATGAAAATTCCCCTGCCTTGAAGGCCTCGAACACGACTCCACCGTCACCATAATATTCGTATACAATCTCATCAAAATTATGTCTTCCCTTGTTGAAGGCCAAATCCTTTCCCCAATAATCGGGGTTTCTGGTGAACTTGAGAAACCTGCCAGTTTCGTATTCTGAAAGTAGGTAGGGGCCTGATCCAATGGGGAGTTCAAGCGAACTTTCATCAAATTCCCTGCCTTCCCATTCGGATTTGGGTAAAATGGGTCTTAATCCAGCAATCAGGGGTATTTCCCGATCGATAACATTGAAGTCTATTCTTACCGAACGCTCTCCTGTTTGGGTAATGGATTCAATTTTATTCCATGCTGTACGATACCTTGGATGCCCTTTGGTCCCCAAGATTTCAAAAGACCATATTACATCCTCGACAGTCACTGGATTTCCATTCGAAAATCTAGCTTCTTCTCTCAAGGTAAACTCTACCCAATCCCTTTCATCACTGGTTTCTATGGTTTCAGCCAGCAATCCGTACAAGGAAAATGGTTCATCCCAGTTTCTCCCCATGAGTGGTTCATAAACCAATGACCTTATTGCCCAGGGAGCTCTTCCCTTGACTATCCACGGGTTCAGGGAATCGAAGGAACCTGCAAAGCCGTATTCCATGGTTCCCCCCTTTGGTGCATCAGGGTTGGCATAAGGCAGATGTGAATAATCAGGATCCAAGGCCGGTTGCCCATACATGGCTATTCCATGTGCTGCTTGTTGGGTAAACCCCTTATTTACCAGTCCCGCTGAGGATATCAAAACGACTCCCAGAACCAGGGCAAACTTCAACCAAAACGTCTGTATAACTTGTAACATATGAGCAACACCAAAATTATTTTATCTATAAAAGGACTAATTCTACATTTTCTAATTGTAATTATTGACAGATAGTACTATTATCTACTCACTGCTCGACAGGTTTCTTGTCTGTACGAAACCTGCCTCAATGACTTCTTGCCCGCCCTAGTGCGGGCTTTTTTTGCTGAAAAATTCATATCTTGGGATTCTATCGCTAATTTTACACATTACTTTCACCTATAGGGCTTGATAGAAAAGCTATAAATTTCTAGCGGAACTAGTGATCTATCTCTAATTATCAAATGGCTATTAATTGTATAAAATTTGCAGGTCAATGGTTTGTGGAAAACATGGTATCTGTTAATCCAAATGATAAATCTTACATCAGGGTCATTTGAAGACAGGATCGATGTACATGAATTTTTTAAAGAAAACTGTATTGGTAACCGGCTCCACTACGGGCATCGGTCTGGGGATAGTAAATAAATTTGCCTCATTTGGGGCTAATGTTATCCTAAATTCCTTCGATAATAACCCCGATAACCATGAACTGGCATCTCAAATTGCTGAAAAATACGATACAAATGCCGTATTCAAGAAAGCCGATTTGATCTATCCCGATGAAGCAAGAAAACTGGTAAAAGATACACCAGATATCGATATCCTGGTTAATAATGCAGGAATTCAGCACGTATCACCTATTGAAGATTTTCCATCCGAAAAATGGAATGATATCATTGCCGTGAATTTATCGTCGGCATTTCATACCATTGCCGAAGCACTCCCGATAATGAAAAGAAAGGGCTGGGGGCGAATTATCAACATAAGTTCAGTACATGGATTGCGTGCTTCACCTTATAAATCGGCGTATATTTCTGCAAAACATGGAATTATCGGATTGACCAAGACTGTAGCTTTGGAAACGGCAGAAATGCCAATAACTTGCAATGCAATTTGCCCTGGATATGTCCTTACGCCATTGGTTGAATCACAAATTCCCGATCAAATGAACGTACATAATAAAGACAGGGAAGCTATAATCAGGGATGTGATGCTGGCCAGACAGCCATCAAAAGAATTTGTTTCTGCAGAACAAATTGCCGATGCAACAGTGTTTCTTTGTTCAGAAGCCGCTGATCAGATAACCGGAACTACCTTGTCGCTTGATGGCGGATGGACTTCAATGTAAGGAAACAACCTTAGCCTGTTTTTCTTCACCCAGACTGATAAGATCTTTAAGCAATTTCTGTATTCCCCGAATTCTGGTTTTTTCATCAACCCACTTCTTGGGAATAAAGATTCGGTCCTGAAATATCCTTATACCCGGACCTTGGGTGTTCAGAAATCTCATTAACTGGTCTGGATTGTTGAATTCATTGTTGAAAAATTTGATGGAAGCACCCTTCTCGCTGCAATCCAGATTGCTGATACCAGCATTGATGCAAAGATCCTTAATGTTCAGGAGAATGAAAAAATTTTTTACTTCTTTAGGCATAGATCCAAATCTATCGGTGATCTCTTCGGCTATGGAGTTCAAATCCTCATCCTCCATATCTGATAATCGGCGGTATATTCCCAATCTGGTATTCAAATCCTTTATGTAATCCTCAGGGATTCTTGCTTCCATGCCAAGATTCAGTTTTGGTGAAATGACATTCTTTGATTTTTTCTTTTTCAGTTCCCCTCTTTCCCTTTCCAGATTTTCTACCGCTTCCTGAAGCATTTTCAGGTAAAGTTCGAATCCGACTTCCTGGATGTGACCGGATTGCTGTTCCCCAAGAAGATTGCCCGCACCTCTGTGATCGAGATCATGTGCTGCCAGTGAAAACCCGGCACCTAAAGAATTTAGGGACGAAAATACCCTTAATCTGGATACAGCCCCCTCAGTTAGTTTTCTGTTTGGTGGATATGTAATATAGGCATAAGCCCTAACGCTGGAACGTCCCACCCTGCCCCTGATTTGATAGAGTTGTGCCAAACCGAATTTTTGGGCATCATAAATTATGATTGTATTTGCTGAAGGAATATCCAGACCCGAGGCAACAATTGTTGTAGAAAGCATGGCATCGGTTTTTCCCGAATAAAAGTGAACAACCTTTTTTTCCAATTCATCCGGTTTCATTTGACCATGTGCTTTGGTGAAGGTTATTTCCGGAACCTGCTCCTCCAGAAATCTTTCCAATGGTTCCAGATCTTTTATCCTTGGCGTAATGAGAAAGCTTTGACCTCCCCTTTGTTTTTCTCTCAATAATGCTTGCCTGACCATTATCGGATCAAATTCAGTAACAAAGGTTTTTATGGCGATTCGGTCCAATGGAGGAGTACCGATCAAAGAAATATCCCTAGCTCCAGAAATTGTTAATTGGAGGGTTCTTGGTATGGGGGTTGCAGTTAAGGTTAGAACATGAACACCATCCTTCAGCTTTTTCAACTTTTCTTTCTGAACAACGCCAAAATTTTGTTCCTCATCAATAATCAGCAATCCCAAATTCTCGAATTTGACCTTGGAACCCAATAATGCATGAGTACCGATTACAATGTCCGTAGTTCCGTTTTCCAATCGGGAAAGAACCTCTGGATGAGATTTTTGCGGTACCAATCTGGAAAGATTGGAAATTTCCAGGGGAAAGCTTTGAAGCCTTTCCTGAAACTTGGTAAGATGTTGTCGTACAAGAAGTGTAGTCGGAGCTACTACTGCAACCTGTTTACCTGACATGGCTGTAATAAAGGCTGCCCGAATTGCCACTTCGGTTTTTCCAAATCCCACATCTCCACAAATCAACCGATCCATGGGTTTTCCGCTTTCAAGATCGTACAGGACATCCGCAATGGCCTTCTCTTGGTCAGCTGTTTCCATGAATGGGAATTTTGATAGGAGTAAATCCCATTCTTTTGATTCGTATCTGAGTACTGGTGCTGATTCAAGTTTTCGTTTGGCTGAAGTAGCAACCAAATCACCTGCCAGGGCAAGCAAATCCTTTTTGAGTTTTGCCTTGCGTTCTTGCCAGGCTGTGCCACCAATAACATCAAGCCTGGCCTCATTGTTGCCTAGCTTCGATAACAAATCCATGTTTTCAACGGGCAAGTATAGCTTCGTACCACCGGAATATTCCAAGGCAATACAATCCTGGTTTCGTCCGGCGGTGATAATTTTGTCAATTTCCAGGAATTTACCTACTCCATGATCTCTATGAACTATTAGATCCCCTGGTAATAACTCACCGAATTCCTTGAGGAAATTTGTTGTTGATTTCTTTTTGGAATAATGGATTTTCTTGCGAGGACCAAAAATATCTTGCTCGGAAATTACCGTTAAATCATCACAGGTGAAACCCCAAGCTAACTTTAACACTCCAATCATCAATAAATTGTTTGAATCACGAAGGTTAGTAAAATTATCTACTTTTTGTATGTGAGTAATGTTTTCATCCCTGAGATACTCTTCAATCCTTTCAAGAGATCCCTCAGTCCAGCATGCAATCAGCACATTTCGCTTGGTGAGTTCTTCTCGAATCAGTTCTGGCAAATTGTTAATACTGCTTTTGCTTAAACCCCTTTCGGGCTTGATTGATGAAACACGTTTGCCACCACAAGAGTGAACCCTTGTTCTGGCAGGGACTTTGTAGGGGGTAATAATACATCTGTTTTCAGCTTTGATGGTTTTTTGGAGACTCTTGTAATCCACGAAGAAATTCCCTGGTGGGCATGGGTAGTAATTCTGTTCGAAATGATTGGTCCTTGAGCCATTTGCCCGCCTGGACTCATAAAGTTCGTTGATGAATTCCAGCCTTGATGAAATTCTTTGCTTTACTTCTTCTTCTACAAAAACAAATGCTTCCGGAAAATAATCGAAGATCAATTCCATCTTGTCGTAAAAGAATGGCAACCAATGCTCAATTCCCTGGATTAAAATTCCTGCTGAAATGGATTGATAGATTGAAAGGTCATCCTGGTTGATTCCAAACTGGGTACGAAAGTTTTTCCTAAACCTGGTTATTGAACCTTCATCGAGAATCACTTCCGATACAGGGAAGAAATCTACCCTCTTCCTACGTGCTACAGTAATTTGTGTTTCGGGTGAAAATTGTCTGAGTCCATCAACTGTATCCCCAAAAAAATCAATTCTAAAGGGATTTCCATATCCTGGAGGAAAAACATCGATTATCCCGCCTCTCAAGGCAAATTCTCCAGGCTCCAGTACCTTTGAAACATTATTGAAACCCATCAATGTCAGGTAGTTTTGGAATTTTGTTGGATTTACATTCTGTTGAAGCTCAATTCTGAAATGCGAATTATGAAACACGTATTGTGGTGGAATTTTCTGGGTTGCACTGTTTGCCGTGCAAAGAACCACATACCCCCCTTTTCTTCTTAAGCCCCTTGAAGTACCCAAAGTATAAATTCTTTTCGATTTTACGCGGGGATTGGGTGAAATCCGGCTGTATGGTGGACAGTCCCAAGCAGGAAATTCAACAATTCTGGTTTCGGGCGAAAAAAAGCTGAATAAGTTTTTTACCTCCTCCAATCTTCTTTCATCGCGTGCGACATGTATTACCGGCCGCCCGGTCTGCTCCATAAATTGCAACATCAATCTCACATCCAAACCTTCTGGGGTTTCAGAAAGTATGGCTGGGGCTTTGGGAGGTAGTTCTTTCATTGGGTAAATTATGTATGCAACCTTAACTGAAAGTAAAACTTGCAACCTAAAATAATTTCATGGCAATACGAATTTTGGAAAGTTCCCGAAGAGTAAATTGTTAACCTGATTGATACGAGAATTCGTCTTTAATTGTGGGTTTTTGAGGTTTAATCAACCTGATTTCAACAATTTGCAAACAAAGAAGCCGCCAACATATCTTTGATTGTGCATAATAATTTACTATTTCATTTCCTCAAGGTTTCTCCAAATTTGACCATTTTACAATGAAAATAGTTACATCCCGGTTTCCAAGCTCCCGTCCTCGAAGATTGAGGAGATCAAAAAATATCAGGAGTCTGGTTCAGGAAACCTCATTTTCGGTTTCTGATCTTATTTGGCCCGTATTCATATGCGAAGGAGCAAAAAAAAGGGTGGAAGTCAAATCCATGCCGGGTGTTTTCAGGCTATCAATTGATGAAGCATTAAAAGAAATAGGTAAATTTTACCAACTCGGTTTACCAGCGGTAGCACTCTTTCCCTGTGTGCCAGAAGAAGACAAGAGTGCAGATTGCAGCAATGCCTGGAATCCTGATAATCTTGCAAACAGGGCTACCAAGGCCATCAAGAAGGAATATCCCGATTTGCTTGTAATGCTGGATGTTGCCTTGGACCCATACAATATACATGGGCATGATGGATTGGTCAGTGATGGTATAATCCTTAATGACGAAACCATTGATTGTTTAGGCAAGCAGGCCCTGAGTCATGCAGCATCTGGAGCGGATATTATTGGTCCTTCTGATATGATGGATGGCAGAGTCGGGTTGATCCGGGAAAATCTGGAAGCAAACGGTTATAAGGATGTGATCATATTATCCTACTCGGCCAAATACGCCTCTTCATTTTACAGTGGATTCAGGGATGCTGTTGGTGCGGGCAGCTTGCTGGTTGGTGACAAGAAATCATATCAATTGGACATTGCCAATTCCGATGAAGCCCTCAGAATGATACAGAGGGACCTGGAAGAAGGCGCAGATATGGTTATGGTAAAACCTGGACTACCTTATCTGGATATTTGCCGAAGGGTAAAGGATACCTTCAATATTCCCGTTTTTGCTTATCAGGTTTCCGGTGAGTACAGCATGATACAAAATGCCATTATTTACGGATTGATTCCCGAAGAGGAAACTGTCATTGAAACCATGATATCTTTCAAACGAGCAGGTTGTGCAGGTGTTTTGACCTATTTTGCACCAGTAATTATCGAGTATCTCAAAGATTGAGTTTACATTTACCAAGCAATAAATTTGGTAATTATATAGACAAACCCTTATTGTGGCAAATACCATCCACATTCAAAGAGGCGGCCCCCTTGCATTCGTTGTACTTCCTTGAACTAGAAGGAAAAGGAAATTGCCGCTTGAAGCGTTGTCTCATCCGATTTAACAACAGTTGCTGACACTGAACTTGAGGGACCCAGCTCCAGGGTTTCACCATCCTTCTTGTCAATTCCGACCTCAAGGGTGGCACCGCCACCAAGATCGTAGGTGAAATCAACCTCGATCAACTTGGTCCTTGCATTTCCATTTGCTCTATTATTATCAGGAGTAACTTCCAACGCAGTCACCTGCTCAACCTTGAAAGTGGAATATCCAACCGAGAAGGTGGCACCCTCACCTGCTGACATCGAAGCCTTGACACCCAATCCCATGTTGTCCTGGTTTACCCGTCGGTCAGTGCTAGGGGTGTTATAAACAAATACCTTGTTCCTGTACTCCGATCTGGACCAATAGACAAAGGTACTTACACCGGAAAGGTCGGCACCCACGCCAATGGCAAGCCCGTCCTCGGAATCCATGCCGATGCCGACATTGATCGTATCGATCGAATGGCTGACGCCGATCGACCAGTCATTGTCCCTGTCCGCAGCAGTTGCATAGGCATCGCGTAAAGCATGATTTTCTTCTAAAAAGAAATTCACTGCATTCACTGTTCGTCGCGCAGGAATCTCAATTCCAGGATCTGCGGCAGTGATCCTGAAACTGGTATCCCCGAAGGAGCCCGACAGGGCAATGGTTGCATCATTCCCGCCACCGAAGTGATCATCGGCAACACCGAATCCTCCGGCCAGGTCGATGCCCGGATCATTGCCACCGAACTGAAGCTTCCAGGAACCGTCGCCCCCGCCGACAAATACATAGGAATCCTTGACAACGGGTTTGTTCTCCTCTCCGGTATCATCCCTGATGGACATCCCGGCTCCGAACATCAAACCGCCATCGGTCGTTCCAGTGGAATCGAATGTAACCTTGTAGGCCCGGACCAGACTGAAATCCTCTGTCGCTTCATTTCCGTCATCCACGTTCCTTATCCCGATCTTGCCCGAACCACCCACTTTTACTGAAGGTGCCGGGGCTTCCATCATCATCTCCCCGTCCATTGCATCCTCTTCCATGGCAAATACCATGCTTCCGAAAAGCGCAAGGGCCGAAGCGAATACGACTATTCTTTTCATCTATCCCTCCCTTTTTTACACTTGATAATATAAAGTACCAAGGTTTGTTCGGGCGGCTGAACGACCAGGCAATTCAGGACAAAAGGGCCTTGACCTTGGCGAATTCAGACATCCCGTCCTGATGGAACAGGGGGCGGGTCAATCAGGAGAATCATTGGCTTGATTCCGATTCATCGAGCCAAGGGGAATAATCCATTCCGGTCTTGGCAGCACTTCAAATCCACCACCAATTCAATTGCTGTTTCAGGCAGAAGGGAAAGGGCAATGTTCGAGGTATGGCTTCTGCAGGAAACCCTCGATAGTGCAATATCTTCCGGACCGGACCATTCGACCGGTTGCCATGCGATTCCCTGATGGAATTAAGCACACAACAATCGATGAAGGGTCTGGGAAGATTGATTCAAAAAGCAAATGCTTCCGGTCAATGTCCAGCCTGACATGAGCGTCCTGAAATCATGCCAGTTGCAAAAGAGTTACTGCCCCAAATTAAATCTAAAAAATGCTTTCCTTTGCTCCCCAAAAATGCTAATTGTTGCCCCGTTGCCAATGGCACTGCCATTCAGTAATTTATATTATCAAGCAGTAACTCATAAAAAAACAGCGAATGTGAAGGGGTGGCCTTTGCCACTATAAGGGTTTGTCAACCTAAATACATAATTCCCATAAATTTTATGGCTCTTCGTCCATAAAGGTGTGTTTTCAATTATCAAACACCACATAATTGAAAATAATTAACCGCTAGTAATAGAATTCAAAACGATAAACCGAAACCATTGCTGGATAAGATTGTTCCGGGTGGTAACCTTATCCAGAATTCCGAATCAAGAGGGTCAACAACATGTTGTTCAATTGACTGTGTGTTTATGGGATTACCTGCCGTTTTTTGTCAGTGTCAATGACCACTCGCTGAGTGTAAGTAAAATACCCTAAACTTCAACTTGTATCATTTTTTATTCGGACTGTTTCATTTCTTTGTTGAAATATTCACTTTTGTTGTTTAAATTTTACGTAATAAATTCAAGAATAAACTTAACCAAGAATTTACGAGCAGATCTTGGAGGCAATCGTGACATATATATTTGGTAAGGTATCCAAGTTATTATTGGTAATTGGATTCATATTTAGCATTAGTACGTACGGGCTTGGAGCCAAGGATAAATTCCTTGAAATCGAGAGGAAAGTGGATTCTTCATTGCTCTTCCTTCTGGACGAGGTTCCCAATACCGAAGACTTGATGGTCAGGGCAAAGGGAATGCTGATTATACCCGTAGTAACCAAGGCCAGTTTTCTAGTTGGTGGTTCCTACGGAGAAGGAGCTTTGAGAGTTGGCGAGAAAACCCTTGAATACTATTCTTCGGCTCAATTCAATTACGGCTTGCAGCTAGGTGCACAACAATATTCCCACATTTTGTTCTTTATGACAGATCAGGCTTTGTCGAAATTCTATAATTCCGATGGCTTCAAACTGGGGGCAAACGCTGAAGCTGCTATCCTGAAGGAAAGTGATTTTATCGGTGTTGATACCATCAATGTCAATTCTGATGTCGTCGGAATTGTCTTTGGGCAAAAGGGATTGATTGTGGGTGCTTCCCTCTCCGGAACAAAATATACCAGATTATAATTGCTAATTAATCTTAAATTTTTCCGTCCAACTTCCTCAGCCTTTGAATCAAACTGGAGGTATCCCACCGGGAACCTCCCAACTTTTGCACATCCTTGTAATACTGATCAATAAGGGCAGTCAAAGGTAGACTTGCACCGATTTCATCTCCTGTCTGAAGACAGATGCCCAAATCCTTGCGCATCCAGTCAACGGCAAAACCAAAATCAAACTCACCATCAATCATTGTGGAGTATCGGTTTTCCATTTGCCAGGAGCCAGCAGCGCCCTTGGATATGACCTCGACGACCTTCCGGCCATCCAAACCAGCCCTGTCCGCAAAATTCATACCCTCGGAAAGCCCCTGCAAAATACCGGCAATACAAATTTGATTAACCATCTTGGCAAGTTGGCCAGCCCCGCTTGTTCCCATCAATTTGCAAACTTTAGCATAACAGGCCATGACTTTTTCGGCCCGATCAAATACATCCTGGTTTCCTCCACACATGATTGAAAGGAGACCGTTTTCTGCACCAGCCTGTCCCCCCGATACGGGTGCATCAATGAAACCTATTCCCCTAGGATCAAGTATTGCGCGCAATTCACTGGTCACTTTTGCCGAGACAGTCGTATGATCAACGAAAATTGATCCCTTCTCCATACCGGCAAAAATTCCATCTTCACCAGTACAAACTTCCCTCAAATCATTGTCATTACCGACACAGGTAAATACAAATTCCTTGTTAAGGGCAGCTTCCCTAGGTGTATTCTCCTTGGCACCTGAATATTTTCGAACCCATTCATCAGCCTTTTCCTGTGTTCGGTTATAGACACTAACCTCATGCCCGGCATTCTTGAGGTGACCTGCCATGGGAAAGCCCATGACCCCTAGTCCAACAAATGCGACTTTAGCCATTTATTTATCCTTTCATTTCTCAAAAACTCCAGCTTTGATTGCCGATTAAGCTTTTTCTGCTGGGTTTCAGACTTATCTCGGTAGATAATTTGTAAATCCATTTTAGTACCTGATGAAAAGTAATCACTTAGGCTCTAAATCCAAGCATATAAATTTCGCCTTTCACTTGACGGTCTCAAAACGTAAAATTATTGGTTCATTGGATTGGTATCCCAGATAAACTACCATAATTTTCGATTTGGAATATACATGTGTGGAAATCTCCCCACTGATTAGATGTAAAAATAAAGAACTACTACAGACTTAGGTATGCTTTTTCTATTTCGCTGGATATTCAGGATATTAATGATCTTTGGATTTCTGATCATACTGACACTGGGTGTTTTATATTACTTTGCGTCAAAATCACTGCCAGATTATACTGGTAACTTTAAGGTTCAGGGCATCACCAACCCGGTTGAGATCGTAAGAAACGAACATAATATCCCCCATATCTTTGGAACTTCTGACAGCGATGTGTTTTTTGCATTGGGGTATGTTCATGCTCAGGATAGACTTTGGCAAATGACTAACCTGCGACGGGTTGCGCAAGGAAGGTTATCGGAAATCTATGGAAATGAAACAATCGAAATCGACGAGTTGATGCGTCGATTCGACCTTTACGATCTGGCTTCCAACTCCCTGCCTTTCCAAGACCAGCAAGCGATTGAAGCGCTTGAGGCATATGCCAGGGGAGTAAATACACACCTGAATTCGGTCAACTCAATCTGGAGGGGTAGAGGTGCACCGGAATTTTTGCTTTTCAGAACGCCCATTCAACCCTGGACTCCCATTGACAGTCTTGCCATCATGAACCTGCAGGCTGTAAGATTGGCTTCTCATCTGGAAAATGAAATCCTTGGACAAAGAATTCTGTCAAAACTGGGACCAGAAAAACTCAAAACCATATTGCCAGATGCCTACAGCCCCAACCTGATTCCTTTTGGCAGTTCATCAACTCTGGAAATTGATGTTGGAGAAAGTGAGGTTTCATCCGAGGATGGTGTCGTCGGGTTGAATGTTGGTGAAGTTCTCGGATTCGGAGGTGGTTCGAATGCTTGGGCTGTTTCACCCGAGAAAACAGTCAATGGTAAAGCCATTTTGGCCAGCGACCCACATCTGGGATTGTCCGTTCCATCAATTTGGTATCTTGCCCGCCTTGAGTTGTCCAACGGTGGTGTGATAGGTGCTTCCATACCGGGTGTTCCGGCAATTATTGCTGGCAGATCATCGGATCTGGCCTGGGGTATTACCTTTGCCAATATTGATGATCAGGATCTTTATTTCGAGAGGTTGGACCCAACCAACGACAATAGATATTTGACACCTACAGGTTTCAGGAATTTCAGAAACAGATTGTCTGACATTGAAGTAAAGGGACAGGCCTTGCCAACCACCATTCAACTAAGCTGGTCAGAAAATGGTCCTGTAATTCCGAAAAAATTCTACAATTTGAAATCAATTGTTCCCGATGGCCATGTGGCATCACTTGCGTGGACTCTATTTGAACCCAAAAACACATCTCTCTCAGCCGCAATCGGACTTATGAAGGCTGCCACCATTGATGATGGTCTCCGGCACATGGGCAAGGCCCATACACCCGGTTTGAATTTTTTCATATCGGATGGTGATAATATCGCCTATCAATTGGTTGGAAAATCTCCCCTGCGAAGTTCGTTCCATGAAACCGAAGGGCGTTTGCCCTCGGCAGGTTGGAAATACAGAAACAGATGGTACGGATCGATACCATATGAAGATATGCCAAGAATCATAAATCCTAGTGCCGGATACCTTGCAAACACCAACAACAAACCCGTAGATCAGGAGTATCCACTTCATTTGAGTTTTTCCTGGAATGACACAAAACGATACAAAAGATTAAATAATATTCTTGCAACAAGGCCGATCCATTCCAAGCAAAGCACCATTCAGACCCAAATTGATATTGTATCAGAAACAGCCAGGACTTTGGTTCCCCTTTTCAGCCGTGGCATGGGACATTTGATAGGAGCCAATCCTGCTGATGAACAATCTGCTCTTAAAATCAATGCCTTGGGGTTATTGAATGACTGGGTAGGAGATATGGATCAGGATAAGGCTCAACCATTGATATATTCCCAGTGGCTGGTTTCAATATTCCGCTTGATAACCCAGGATGAACTTGGAACCATTTATGAGGATTATTCCTATCCTGATGCAGATTTCCTAGAACGGGTGTTCAGGGATATTGACGGTGCTTCCTCATGGTGTGATTTCATTCAGACTGAACGGGTTGAAGATTGTGACACGATAGCCTCATTGGCCCTGGATGATACTCTCAGGGCCTTGGTAACTTCCTATGGCGAAGATATCAGCTTGTGGAAATGGGGTTTGGCCCATCAGATAAACCATGACCATACCCCCCTGGGCTCTGCACCATTAATGTCGTGGCTCAATATCAGATATCCGGGTTCTGGTAGTATAGATACCCTGAACAGATCATCCCCCAGTGGGGAATTTCCCAATATATTTTCATCCGATCACGGTGCCGGATACAGAGGGGTTTATGACTTTTCCAATTTGGATGAATCAGAATTCATAATCGCGACCGGACAAAGTGGCCATCCCCTGTCGCAATATTATGATGATCTCAGCAGACATTTTGCTCAAAACAAATATCTCAGAATGTCCCTCAATCCCGATTTGGCCAGATCCAATTCAATTGGAACCACCACCCTGCAACCATAGTCCTGGGTTAATTGATACCAAGAGCCTTTTTTCTTGAATAAGACCAGGTCATTATCAGGTGATCAACCATCAAACCGATAAATGAAACGATCAAGCCCAATACCAATCCTTTCCCCACATCAGTAAATGAGAGAGCGCGTTGCATCTCCTGTCCCAAATCCTGGGTACCAATAAATGCAGCTATGATTACCATGAAAAGAGAAAACATGACTGACTGGTTTACCCCTACCATAATGGTCGGGATAGCCATTGGGAGACGAGCCTTGAAAAGTGTCTGATACTTGGTTGCACCAGACATCTGGGAAGCTTCAATGATTTGCGGGTCCACATTCCTCAAGCCTTCTATCGTATATCGGGTCAAGGGAACTGCTGCAAACAATACTACTGCCCCAATAACAGCCACATCATTAACTCCGAAGAGCATGACAACCGGGATGAGGTAGATAAAACTCGGAAAGGTTTGAAGGGTATCGCATATAAGCAAGATCGTCTTGGAAGACCGATCGCCAAAGCTGGCAAAAACACCCATCGGAAATCCTATAATGGCTGCTATTATAACTGCTACGGTAACGGTATAAACCGTAATCATGGTACGGTCCCACCAACCGGAAATGGCAATCAGGGCAAAAAAGATTGTACATATTAGAGCCGATCTCACTCCCCCTATTCTAAAACCTATGCATGCCAGAAGAGCAAGAACAGCTGTAAAGGGTACCCAAAGGTAAAAATTCCTCAAAGGTATCAATATCCAGGTGATGAGAAACCACCTGATCCATTGTGTTACTGGATCAAGCGTGATTACCAGCCAATCAACCCCGACCTCAATGGGAGCAGAAATTGAAAGGGCCTGATTCCTTTTTACCTCTTCCAGGATGGGAATGAATTTACCTAAAACCACAAAAAGCACGAACAGGACCAACCAGGAAAAGAAGAATTTGTGGCGTAGGAAGATGGAAGTTCCCTTTGGAAAATGAATCGGTTGCCGCTTGGCCCAGGCTTGGGTACACCGATCTAGTGTTATGGCAATGAGCACGATGGAAATTCCGATTTCCACCGATTTTCCAATTTTCAGGGATTGCAGGAGTTGCAACAGTTTTTGTCCCAATCCAGGCATGCCGATGAAACTTGCCAAGACGACCATTGCCAAACACTGCATGATGACCTGGTTTACACCAATAAGTATTTCTGTTCTTGCCGAGGGAACGCGGACAAATCTCAACAACTGCCATCCGGTTGACCCTGCCATTTTACCACCTTCTATAACTTCAGGTGGTACACTTTTCAATCCCAAGAGGGTCATTCTAATCATCGGAGGTACGGCAAATATGACTGTTACAATTGCTCCGGCCTTGGGGCCTACCCCAATAAAGACAACCACCGGAATCATGTAGGCAAAATGAGGCATGGTCTGGGCCACGTTAAGGATTGGATTCAGGATCCTTTCAAATATTTTGCTTCGCCAGGCGAGAGTTCCGAAAATCAAACCGATCAAAACCGATATCGGAGTTGCAACAATGATGACCGAAAGTGTTTCCATGGCCCACTTCCACTGTCCCATGACAGCTATCCAAATGAATGTTCCGCCTGAAATTAGGGAAAGCCTCCAACCACCAAGGCTATATCCAAGCACAAAAGCCGTAGCCGCGATTGCAGACCATGGAATGGGACCGATGCGGGGCCATCGATGCTTGCCGTATAGGAGGTTGGCTGTAATATCAAGTAACCACTCAACGCCCCCCGAGATGGCTCTTGATACATGAATCAGACCGAGATCATCCCTGATAAAGACAAAAAAGAAATTGATCCAGTCAGCGAAGGGAAATACCAGGGATTCTGGAGGTCTGGTCAAACCTTCGGGAAAGATTCCCTTAAACAATGCCAATACAAGCGTTATGGCTAGAAATACAAAGGTCCAATGCTTATTGCTTAGCCCTAGGAATCCGTTGGAAGATAAATTGGAATTACCCAGCATTGTTTGGCCCGATAAGTAACTCCAGAGCTTCTTGTCGGTTCAGGAATCCAAGGTTCTGACCATCGCTGTCTTCAACCGGATAAAATTCAAATTCCTCATTTACAAGGGTTCTGGCAAGTTCCTGAATCGTTTTTTCTCCCAATATTGAAAAATTTGCAACACTGCCTTCAGGACTTCGGGTTGCCTGAAGCATACCCTTGGCATGGACAACCCTTGCCTTTTCAATTTCCAAGGTAAATTTGGAGACATATTCTGTTGCAGGTTTAAGCACAATTTGATCAGGAGTATCGCATTGCTCGATGGCACCATCCTTCATGATTGCTATTCTATCGGCCAATCGCAAGGCTTCATCAAAATCATGGGTAATGAAGACAATCGTTTTGTTGAGCATTTCCTGAAGCCGTAAAAACTCATCTTGCATTTCACGGCGTATTAGCGGGTCCAAGGCGGAAAATGGTTCATCCAAAAACCAGATGTCAGGTTCAATGGCCAGACTTCTGGCGATACCAACTCTTTGTTGCTGTCCCCCTGATAATTCTCTGGGATAATAATCCTCCCTGCCACCGAGACCAACCAAATCGATCATCTCCATGGCCCGTTCTCGTCTTTCATGAACTCCCTGCCCTCGCATCTCCAATGGGAAGGCTACGTTGTTCAATACCGTACGATGGGGTAATAATCCAAAATTCTGAAAAACCATACCCATTTTCTTGCGACGCAATTGAATCAGTTGGTTTTCCGACATTTTTCCGATGTCCTCGCCATCAACCCAAATGTTCCCCCTGGTGATATCCAAAAGTCTGGCAAAGCAGCGGACAAGCGTTGATTTTCCTGAACCGGAAAGCCCCATGATAACAATCATTTCACCTTCTGTAATATCCAATGAAACCTGCCTGACGGCAGCAATGTATCCATCTTCAGCAATTTTTTCATAGGGCGTATCATCGGGAATACCCTGTAAATAGCCCTCCGGGTTCCTCCCAAAGAGTTTCCAGATATTACTACACGAAATGACTGTTTTGGATTCTGTCATTATTCATTTCCGATCAAAACGCATGTTAATCTGTAATTGTTAACCGATAACCAGTTATCTATCAAAATTTGAAATAGATTTTCAAACCTTAAGATTGGTTAATAATATCAAATTATTGAAAAGGGTAAAATGCAACTTCAGTGTTGTCTGGGGTTAATTTACTTAAAAGACTATGCCCGTATCCATGGACACGGGCATAGGAATTGTTAATTTACATCAACCAAGGTTTCCAAAGATCCTCATTTGCTGCCAACCATTCGGTTGCAGCATCCTCTGGATCCAACCCGTCAACATCAACCAGTTTTGCCATTTCTGCAATCTGGTTATTGGTGAAATTGATCTGCTTCAACACCTCATAGGCGCCTGGCCATTTTTCTGGCATGCCATCCCAAGCAGCTTTTTTCAGATAACCATTTGGTGGGTTACCACAATCATAGGTTGTTTCAGGATTGTACCCAACGGAGGGATCAACATCACAACCCTCTTCCCAAGCTGGAAACTCCACAAACTCGCCGGGCCATACGGCATCAACAAAGTTTGGTGTCCAGTTAAAGATAACTGTTGGGCGATTGTTTTGCTCGGCCGATTTAAGTTCAGCCCAGAGAGCTGTGGCCGAACCTGCATTAACAACCACGAAGTTCATTCCAAGTCCTTCGACCCTTTCAGCATCATGCTTCAACCAGTCAACTGGCCCACCAAGAAATCTGCCTTTATCTCCAGTCTCGGGGGTGGCAAAAATTGCAGCACATTCGTTCAGGGCTTCCCAACTGGGCAGACCTGGACAAGCGTCCTTGGTCCACGAAGGATACCACCAGTCCTCGCGAGTATAGGCATCATGATCACCTGCATCATGAATTCCACCCTTTTCAAGCGCGGCACGGAACGAGTTGCCGAATGCACCTTCCCAGACTTCCAATTCAAGGGTTACATCACCAAGTCGAATTGATTCATATACTGCCTGACTGTCGGTGGTAATGTATTCAACATTATTTCCCATTTCCTCGAACATTTGTCCCACGGCATAGCTCATAACCAATTGGCTCGACCAATTGTGCAGTGGAATAATGATGGGATCGGAGGAATCCTCGGCCTTGGATAGTCCAATGGTTCCCAACACCAAGACACCTGAAAGGGCCATAAATTTAAAGAAATTACGCACTATTAATTCTCCTAAACTAATATTCATTTCTCAAAACCAACCCTTAGATTGTCCTGAGAAAATTTATTTATTACGAAAGGAACACTTTTTGGAGTGTTCTAACTTTCAGTGATTTTTAATAAATGCGTGCTGGGTGATTCAACCAACTAATTGGTCAAAATTACCTGTTTAAAGCAGGAAATTCTTGTGAACAGTTCTAGACAAGGGTCTTTTTGAACCAAAACAATACCAATCCATTACACTTACATGTTGGTATAAGAATTGGGGAGAATTATTTCGAAATCGGAAACATTTACATTGAATTATCAAGCAAATCAGAATCATCCTCAATCACTATGCTCTCTGAAGGCATAATTGTTGAGATAGCATGCTTGTATACCAGTTGTACCTGATGATCTCGCTTCAATAATAAACTGTATCTGTCAAACCAGGTAACACTACCTGATAATTTAACCCCATTAACCAGAAAAATGGTGACCCCAACCTTCTCTTTTCTAACTGTATTGATAAAGGCATCCTGAAGCCGGTTCTGTTGGTTTGCCATCAAACCTGTTCCTTATAATATTTTTTTATTTTGAACCATAACGCAATTTAAACAAAAATTTGCAAAAAAACAAGAGAAATTTAACCCAGCGGGAAAATATCGTGCTCAGATTTAAGGATACGGATTAATAACTTCTCCAGGCATCCCTGCCTAAAAAAAACATGATCAGGATAATTTCCAGACGCCCCACTATCATTCCCAATGATATAACCACCTTGGATACATTTCCTAATTGGTCGAAACTGAAGGTTTCTCCCAAGACAGTATCAACCAACGGTCCTGTCGTTGTAATTACAGCCAAGGCAACCGTCAGGGCGGAATTAAAATCCAATCCGATAATCACAAGACAAAGCAACAGTACAACAACGGTTATGAAAAACATGGTGAATATGAGCCAAGCCTCATCCCAACCTGATTCTATGTTTCTCAAACTCCAGGATTTTTTTCGTTGTACTCCCGATGGGTACAAAAGATGAAACATTTCCCTAGAGACATTTTCAAAAAGTATTTTCAGGCGTAAAAGTTTTATTCCGCCTGAATTCGTTGCCACTCCACCTCCAATAATAACCAGGGTAAGAAGGACAAGATGTGGAAATCCATCTATCAAGGTATCGGATGAAGCGAACCAATAAGTGCTTTCAAAACCCGTGGTGGTCAGAAAGGAAATTACAGTGAATATCACGCCCCAGCAATTTTGTAGAATCAACAATATACCCTCCTCGTTATATTGCTGAATCAATAACTGCCAATCGTACAAAAGTGCTCCGATCAGAACCAGGAAAACAATTCTCGAAGCCAGTCGTATTTCAGAATCCTGATAGAAATCCCTGAAAACCGGTTTATACCACCAATAAAATATCAGTAGTCTGGTAATTCCGAAAAGCAGCAACAGTACCACCAGCATTTCACCCCAAATTCCTGATGCAGATTCAAAGAATGCCGTCTCACCAACGATTCCACTAGTTGATAGTGTCGACATCGCAAAAATAAGGGCATTTAATCCGGATGAACCCAAAATGTACAAGCCAAACCAAAAAACTAGTGTTAGAACAAGGTAATAGGGGAGCAGAATTGAAAACTTTCTGTAAAGGGGTTGCTCTTCAAAACTCAATTCCCCCCGGTCGGAATCGTTGTCTTCGACATCAATGCCTTGAGCACTATAAAAATAGTTGAAGCCGAAGTGTTGAATGATTGTAGCTGCAGTTACCCACATGACGAGCCCTCCCATCCATCCCACCAAGGCCCGCCATAGGTGTATGGCGGGTGAAACTTCGCCAAGATAATTTTCAATCAGGGTTGCGCCAGTGGTCGTGAAGCATGAAATGGCCTCGAAATACGAATCAAGAGCATCAAATTCGCTTACCAGGGTATATAAGGGTAAGGCAAAAAGGATGGGCAAAATCAGGAATATGATGGTCAATTCAATCATGTCCCTTCGCAAAGACGGTTTTGAACCCTGGTCCAGGGTTGCTATTCCCAGGAAAGAACCTATCAGGGCAATTAAAAGACCCTGGTAGAAAAATGTCTGAGAAGTTGGGTGATCATCGTTAAGGAGAGCCAAAAAGGCCGGAGCAAACATGGTCACTCCGCTAACGACGATGGAAAGTGAAATAAAGCTTATTTTAGGTTTAATAAGCATCTATACTAAAGTATTTTGTTACTTTCCTACTGTCTTTTGAAAGCATGAATAGAGCTACTTGATCGCCAACTTGTATTCTGGTTTGAGTATTAAAGCTGATTGGCTCACCATCTCTCAAAATTGCCCCGAACTTAACGGGTATCTTGATTTCACCCAGCTGCTTGCTCTCGATTTCATGATTTCGTTCAATGAGCACCTCACAAACCTCACCCTCATCTTCCCCAATCATTTGTACCTGCTTGAAACTTGAAGGCTTGACATTCGGAATTATGGAAGAAACGGTAGTAGTCTGGGGATTCAATACAATATCGATGCCCATTGATTCGCCCAATTTGGATAACCCGTAATCCTTGATCAATCCAATGGTGGTGATATTGGGGTTAAGCTCTTTGGCCTTATAGAGCATAAGCAGGTTTGATTTATCATTTTCAGTGAAGGAAATGATTGTATTGGCAGTATGTATACCTGCTTCATTCAATAGATCTTCCTCCATTCCATCTCCCTGCAGGACAATGGCCCTTGTTAATTCCCCAGCAATGGCTTCAGCACGCTCCTTGTCCTTTTCGATTAGCTTCAGCTGGTAGTTGTTAAAATTCTTTTCTACACGTTTGGTAAAATCCAATCCGATCTTGCCTCCACCGATGACAATGACTCGGTGGAATGGAGGTTTTTCAACACCGAATATTTCCAGGGTTCTTTCCAAATCATCGCTTGCAGCAATCAGATAAACCTTGTCACCTTCAATCAGTTGATCATCCGGATTGGCCAATTGGAGTACGTTATTGCGTCGATACCCAACGACAAAAGTTCTTAATCCTTCAAATGTTTCGGAAAGTTGGCGGAGAGAAGTGTTGAGAACGTTGCTTTTTTCACTCAGGTTCAATCCAATTACCTGTGCCTTGCCATTGAACAGGTTTTGGTAGAAAAACAACTGCTTGGATCTGAGCAATCTTTGCGCTGCGTCGGCAACGGCACCTTCGGGATTGATTACAATATCAATGAAGCCATCGTTTTTTTCACTGACAAACTCATGATAATCGGTATTGCGAATTCGGGCAATGGTTTGAATATCAGGATTGAGCTTGCGGGCAAAAAATGTACTGAGTACATTGGCTTCATCCGATGGGGTTACAGCTACGATGAGATTGGTATTTTTTATACCCGATCGTTTCAAGTCCTCACCCCTGGTCCCCTCACCCACGACACCAATAATGTTCAGTTTGTCGGTGATCAGGCCAACATTATCCGAATTATTGTCCAGGACTGTAATCTCACAATCCATTTCCCGAACCAGATAACGGCAAATCTGGCTTCCTACCTGACCTGCTCCAACGATTAGAATCTTCATATATCAATAATGCCTTTGGCGTAGAAACCTGGTAAGACCTTAATTGGCCAAACCCCGATTGCTACATGTCTTCTTCAAACCCAGCTACCCTGCTTCCTGAAATGTTTCTTGTAACAATGCCAAGTGATTTGAGTTTCCTATGCAAGGCAGCCCTTTCCATCCCTATGAATTGTGCAGCCTTGGATATATTACCACCAAACTGATTAATTTGGGCAGAAATATATTCCCTTTCAAATATCACTCTGGCTTCACGTAAAGGTAAATTCAGGTAATTTCCCGAAACTACCGATATGGTATCCGTATTCACCTCGGCCGAGGAAGATACAACCTCATCCACGGTTATCGGGTCCTCGGATTTACCCGTTATCAGGATTCTCTCGATTATGTTTTTCAACTGGCGAATGTTACCTGGCCACTCGGAAGAAACAAGAAACGATTCAGCTTCCTTGGATAATTCACGCAATGGCCAACCCCGGGTCTTGTGAAAAAGGTAAAGAAAACTCGCTGCCAATTCGGGTATATCTGATCTGTTTGTTTCCAAAGGAGGCACTTCAATCCGATAGGTTGCCAATCTTTCCAACAGGGAAGGCAATAATTGCCCACTTTCAATTTCCTGTTCTATATCTCTGCTGGTAGCCGAGAGAAATCTGACTTCTACCTTTAGGGTCTCAATGCCCCCCTCATTGACGATTTGGTTCTTCACGATGACACTGAGAAGTTTCTGCTGAAGATCAATCGGAAGGGCACAAACTTCCTTCAAATACAGGGTTCCACCATGAGCCAATTCGATTAGTCCTGAAACCCTTTGTCCGGTATCTGAAGACGTACCAAACAGTATGGATTCGATTTTTTCAGGATCCATCGTTGGTATGTTTGCGGTAAGGAAAGGTCCCTTTGCAAGGTGTGATTGTGCATGGATATACCTTGCAGCGGTTTCCTTGCCACTTCCGGAAGGCCCAGACAGAAGAACCCGGGCATTGCTTTTGGACATTTGATCCAGCAGGCTTTTGTATTTCTTGAAAACCCTTGAAGAACCGATGAGTAGTTTGGGATTGTTTTGCGAAACCCTGAGTACCTTTACCTGCCTTCGGAGTGATACCAATTCCATGGCATTCCTTACCACAGATAGCAACCGATCAACCCTTATCGGCTTTTCAATGTAATCAAACGCTCCCAGACGCATTGCCTTGACCGCAATTTCAATATTGCCATGTGCCGACATGATGATAATGGGGGTCGCAGCATCAACCTTGCGAATGGTTTGAAGTACCTGTAAGCCATCCATTTGAGGGTCCTGCAAACGAATATCCAATAAAATCATGCACGGTTTGGTTTTTTTGAATTCCTCAAGACATTCAGAACCTGAGCTTGCCTGTCGGATCGAATAGCCCTTGTCATGCAAAATTTCGGCAATCAGGCTCCGAATTCTGGAATTATCATCGACAACTAAGATATCATCCATTTTTTTCGCTCGTTTGCCTCTTAATTTTACTGTTCTGTCATACCATTTTTGGTAAGTGGATTTGAACCATTGCACCCTGGTGATTGTCATCATCGAATGAGGGAGCTTTACCCAATTTCAATTCACCACCATGACCCTCGACAATTCTCTCGGCATAGGCCAAGCCCAAACCGGTTCCCCCTTCCCTGAAAGTTATGAATGGTTTCTTGAACTCACTCAAATCCAAATTTGATGGGAATCCGGCCCCATTATCCAATATGCTGATTAGAATCCAGCTATCCTGTTCCTGAAGCATCATCCTTATCTGAGGATAAAATTTATGGTCAGGAAATTTTTCTTTACGGGAATCTATCCCCTCTCGTGAATTCTTAAGTAGGTTTATAAGCATCTGATAAAAGAGTTCCCTGTCCAAATTTATATTTGAATGCTCTAGAGAAGATTCAACTTTTATCTCCACATCCTCTCCCCTGTTACGTTCAAATTCACAAGCTGCTTCGCAAACACCAACAAGATCTTCCGGCATGAGAATGGGATCGGGCAGTTTGGCAAATTGGGAAAATTCATCCGAAATCCGGATCAAGCCATTCATACACTCGTGAATCGTTACTGTATATTTACTGAGCTGATCCCTTTTTGATTCTTCCAGCTCATCACCAATTTTGTATTCCAACTGGGTCAGGGCAAGGCTGATGGGGGTCATGGCATTTTTTATTTCGTGCGCAATCTGTTGTGCAACACTTGACCATGCTGCCTTACTCTCAGCATTAACCAGCTCGGTTACGTCATCAAAGGCGATCACATATCCTTCAAGGTTTTCCATTGGGTCTGTCCGCTTTGCAATTCGAACGAACAGATGGACCATGCCATCATCACCACTGATTTGCAGATTTTTTTGAGCTAGTGACTTGGAGGAATTTGATAACTCGCTGAGCAGGCCTGCAAAATCAGGTACTACCTCCTTGAGTTTTACCGAAGAAAAGGAAGTCTGATCACTTGCATTGAAGAGGTTGTAATCCAAACCCAAATGATGTCCGGCTGCCCTGTTCATAAATACAATGGTTTCATCATCACTCAAGCCTATTACACCGGCCGAAACACTTGACAATACACCACGAAATTCCTTCTCCCTGCTTTCTGCTATGTTTCTGATCGCAATCTCTTCACTTATGCTCTTGTCCAGTTTTCTGACCATGTCCTGAAAAACGCGACCGAATTTTGCAATCTCGTCCTTGCCCCTTACCTCAATCTTTTCCTTGAGATGACCATCCCCAATTCTTTGCGCGACCTGTGCCAGGTACTTGACCGGTCTACTCATTCTTTCAGCCAGCAGAAATCCGAATTGTATCATGGCGATGACAAGAAATACGGCACAGATCAGAAAAACCAGGGAATATTGAAATATCGTTGACCCCAATTCCTGAACCAGATCCTTTGACTTTTCCGGTTGAATGGTCAGGGACTTGCGCAGTTGAAGGATTGGTGAACTGACATCCGTGGTTGTATAGAGGTACTGATCAACCTTTTGGTCAAGTTTGATCAAGGCATAAAGCAAATTGGAGTTGGGTCGTTCAAAAACCACTCCGGATTTCTGGTTGTTTTCTTCAATGTATTGAATTTTCAAATAGGAAAAATCCCTGTGTAATTTTAATTCCGGACCACAACCCTCAAAATTCCCCACTTCGGTTCCTTCGGGCGTAATTTCCTCCATCAAGTCCCTGGGCGGATTATCAAAATCGAAAAGATAGCTTCGTACCCCCCTGACGATTACCTGGCAATTACCGTCAATAATGAAGGCAAAACCGGGCACCCCCAGTTTTTCACTCTGATAATTCTGCATTACCTGCCTTGTTCCACCTAAATCAAGACCAGGTGATATTAAAAACTGATTTTCCAAAAAGGAGGAAAGCTCAACTGAGTAATTTTCAAGTTCGTCAGCTTTTTCATCAACATAGGAGTTGGAAGCATGAAGGGCTCTGTTAAGCTCGTCTGTCAACTCTTCATACACTCGTTCCCCTATTCCCACATTCAACCCAAGGCTGGCAACAATGGCAACCAGTACGGTCGGTATGACAGCTACAATGGTGAATACCTTGACAAGTGTAAGATTAAGGGGGTTTTCAACCTCGGGGTCCCTTTCGTAACCCAAAGACCGTAGAATTCGATAGCCAAGTACGGAAATTACGGCAATTACATAGACAAAATCCACTAATACAATAACTGCCAACCTTGTTGATATCCCCTGTTCTATATCCTCCCAAACAAGGACCGTGGCTCCGATGATCAAGGGGAATATTGCCAACAATATGTACGAAAACCACTTGCTTATCAAAGCAAAGAGTAATTCAAACCCGGATTTAACCCTCACAAGTGACAGCAAATTACATTACCCATAAAGCCAAGGTACAGATATTCATCAACAATTCAGAAAATCCCTAAGAGAAGTTTATGAGAGCCATATTTGAATATGAACATCGTTTAAGTTATGAACTTACAATCATGGTTTCGTAGTTGAATTACGAAAAATTACTTTCAATAATACTATAAATCATAATGAAGGTTGCAGAATTTAAAAACACCTAATCCCGAATTTTCAATCTGAATTCAGTTCCTTATGATATGATCTTTTTGCCCGATAAATGATTTGCTTGAAGTTCTGCAGGTTTTAGTTGGCCAGGTTTTCCTCTTGGTAAGATAAATCTCCGGATCATTGTTTGCATAAATATTTTCAATAATAATACAATTGTTTGAAACCCAAGGTATAGAAAATAAGTCAGTTAAGGATATGAAGGTTGCTACCATAATTGTTGCAGGCGGTACGGGCACCAGAGCAGGATTGTTCCCTCCCAAGCAATATCAGAGAATTGGATTGGAAACGGTTTTGGAAAAAACTATCAACCAATTTGTATCCCATCCCCATGTTGATTCGTGTGTGGTTGTTATATCCCGGGAGCACAAGGAACTATTTGAGGAAACTGTTTCCCCCAATATTCGTGGCGAATATCAATTGGCCTTTGGTGGAAACAGCAGGACAGAATCGGTTTACAGTGGATTGCAACATCTCAAAAACCAGGATATTTCACATGTCTTGATTCACGACGGAGCCCGACCCTTTGTTTCGGCCAGGTTGATTACCGACATGGTAACATTACTGGAATCACATGAAGGTATCGTACCGGTAGTGGCAATTTCGGATGCGGTTTGGAAATTCAAAGGCAACCATTTGGTTAATCCCGTTTCAAGAGAGCATCTCAGTGCTGCCCAAACGCCACAGGGATTCAATTATTCCCAAATCCTTCAGGCTTACGAAAAAAGAACTGGTCATACAGCAGATTGCGCCGAAATAGCCTTGGCGGGTAATTTGAAGGTGGCAACCATCGAGGGTGAAAAGGAAAATTACAAGATAACGACTGCCGAGGATCTGGAGTATGCAAGAATGATATCAAAAAATGATGTGCATGATGTTCGGGTAGGACAAGGGGTTGATGTTCACAAGCTGGTACCTGGTAAATCCATAGTGCTATGTGGAGTTGAAATTCCCTTTGACAAAAGACTTGAGGGTCATTCAGATGCAGACGTGGGATTACATGCCATTACTGATGCCATTTATGGTTCCTTGGGCAAGGGAGACATTGGCACTTGGTTCCCTCCCGAAGACCCAGCTTGGAAAGGTACTGATTCTATCCATTTTCTAAATCATGCCAATGGGCTACTCCAAGAAGAACATTATTCCATTACCTCGATCGATTGCACATTTGTTTGTGAAGAACCCAAGATCAAACCACATGTTATGGATATGCGCAAGAGAGTTGCTGAACAGCTGGGAATCAATGTGGATCGGGTCAGCATAAAGGCAACCACTTCTGAAATGATGGGTTTTACAGGGAGGAAAGAGGGCATTCTAGCTTTGGCGACTGTGTCTATTTCGAGATGATCAATTTTTTTTCGAAGTGCGTATTAACCCTTTTTGGCCTCGGTTTTTCTCCAATTGCTCCCGGCACCGTAGCATCCTTTGCAGGAATATTGATTGGGGGATTTCTGATAACACTGGAATATGGGTATCTTTACCTGATAATACTTCCATTTTTATTTTGGTGGCTTGGAACGGTTTGCCTGAAAGCAACCTTGAGTTCATTTGCATCCGATGATCCCTCAGAAGTAGTGATTGATGAGTTGGTTGGTCAATTGGTTGCACTTTGGCCACTGACCCTTGGGCTGTTTGCGATTGAAAGTGGTATATTAATAGGTATATTAATAAATGACACATTTTTGTTATTTCTTGTCAAGAACCTTCTCAGCAATCCGTTATTTCAGCCCTTGATTTTCGAATTGATTCCGCTGAATAGATATTTATTTCTATCCCTGCTATCCTTGTTCCTTCTATTTCGGTTCTTTGATATCAAAAAGCCCTTTTGGGTCGGACGAATTGATAGACAGAAAACCACCAACAGTATTATGTTGGATGATATTGTTGCAGGTTTATTTGCCGGGGCGGTATTTTTAACTTTTATTTTTCTGTTTTATGTCCTATCTTTATTTTCCGGGTTGGCAATTATTGATTAATTCCAATTCAGGTGCATTTTTTGCATCTTGGATACATTGGTTAGATTCTGACTAGGAAGTTACCCAGAGTAAATTCTCGGTACTTCATTTGGCCTTACTCCGGACAGGCTCATGGAAAAATGAAACATGACATCCAAATTTGATTGATCTCAATGGATGTTCGGTAGTTTGGTTTACCGCTTAGTTGGAAATTTTTGAACGGGAGCCAGAAAAACCAATTTATTCACCTAAAACGAAATAGTCACTGGGGTAAAGCCCCTATTTGTAAATTGTTAGATTGGAGTTAGAAATGGTTGGAGCAGATACAGCCTGGATTATAGTGGCAACTGCCTTGGTTCTACTAATGACCCTCCCAGGGTTGGCCCTATTTTATGGGGGATTGGTTAGAGCCAGAAATGTATTGAGTGTGTTTACTCAATGTTACGCTATTGCCTGTTTGATGAGTGTCCTATGGTTGATCGTAGGATATTCTATCGCTTTCGGTGGTGGAGATTCCATGTTTTGGGGAGGCCTGGACAGGGTTCTCCTTTTGGGAGTTGATTCAGAAACACTTTCAGGAACTATTCCTGAAGTATTGTTTTTTGCCTTTCAAATGACTTTCGCTGTAATCACTCCGGCACTCATTGTAGGTGCTTATGTTGAGCGAATAAATTTTGGGTTTGTATTGGTTTTTTCCGGTCTATGGATGCTGCTTTGTTATGCACCAATAGCTAATTGGATCTGGGGTGGTGGTTTTCTATCTGCCGGTGGCATCTATGGTGAGGATGTAGGTACATTCGATTTTGCAGGGGGATTGGTCGTTCATGAATCTGCTGGTCTTGCCGCCCTTGTCATTGCTTATTTCCTTGGCCCCCGCAAGGATAAAGGCAAACCCCCACACGGACCTGGTATGGTCATGATGGGCGCTGCCCTTCTGTGGGTCGGATGGTTTGGCTTTAATGGCGGGTCCCAACTGGCAGCCGATGGTGGTGCTGCCATGGCTCTGACAGTTACTCACATATCTGCCGCATCGGCCTCCCTAACTTGGGTATTGTTGGAGAAAATCAAATATGGCAAAGCTTCGCTGGTTGGTTTGGTAACCGGTACCATTGCCGGATTGGCATCCATCACTCCTGCCTCCGGTTTTGTAAACCCGATCGAAGCCTTGATCATCGGTGCGATAGCTGGCGTTTTATGTCAGGAGGCCGTCAGATTTGTCAAGAATATCATTAACATTGATGATACTTTGGATGTTTTTGCCGTTCATGGTGTTGGCGGAATGTTCGGCACAATAATGATTGCCCTCTTCGTTGCAGAAGCAAGTTGGGTTGCCCAAATTGGTTCAGTAATCATCGTTGGTGTATTTACCATTGTAGTTACTGCAATAATCGTAAAGGTATTGGGTATATTCATGCAGATGCGTTCCTCTGTGGAAGACGAAATAACCGGTCTGGACATGTCTGCCCATGGTGAGCGTGCTTACGAGTTTAATTCATAAATCTCAAATCCCCCTGGTTTCCAACAGGTAATCAGGGGGATTTTTATATCATGGAATCAGGCATTGATTCCTTACGCTTGTTGATAAAGTCCCCCAATCCATCCTCAATCCCAGGATCAAGTTGTGGTGCCTGGTATTCCTTCAACAGGTATTCAACCCTCTCGTTGGCCAAGGTATAGGTATCCTTGGAACCGTCCTCGAACCAGGTTTCAAAGGGTTTGTAATCAAAAAGATCTGTTTTCCAGAAAGCCGTCTTGAAATTATCCTGGGTATGCTGACATCCCAGATAATGTCCTCCTGGCTGGACCTCACGAATGGCATCCAATGCCTGCCCATTCGTTGAAATGTCAATTGGTGAAGCCAGAGTATGCAAAGCTCCCAATTGATCGGCATCCATGACAAATTTTTCAAAGGAGGAAACCAGACCTCCCTCCAACCAGCCACAGGAATGCAACATGAAATTCACCCCACCGAATACACTCGATTGGAGAGTCGAATTTGATTCATAAGCTGCCTGGGCATCGGGTAATTTTGAACCACATAATCCTCCCCCAGACCTGAAGGGGATATTCAATCTTCGGGCCAACTGGCCGGCACCATATAGAATTTTTGAAGCCTCCGGTGTACCGAAAGTCGGAGCACCCGAGTTCATGTCAATGGATGTTACAAACGTTCCAAAGATAACCGGTGCACCTTTTCGGACAAGTTGACTATATCCAATTCCGGCATACACTTCAGCCAATACCTGGGTTAGAGTTCCGATGATGGAAACCGGTGCCATGGCACCGCCAACAATAAACGGGGAAACGATCGTTGCCTGGTTTGAGCGTGCATATACTTCCAGAGCACCCATCATTACGGCATCAAAGGTCAATGGGGAATTGATATTGATCAAGGAAGTCAGGACTGTATTCTGGTCAACAAATTCATTGCCGAACAATATTCTGGTCATTTCCAGGGTATCTTCTGCTCTGGACGGCTCTGTAACTGACCCCATGAAAGGTTTATCGGAATATTTAATATGGGCAAAAACCATGTCGAGATGACGCTTGTTGACCGGCAGGTCAGTGGGTTCACAAACCGTTCCCCCAGAGTGGTGAAGCCATTTTGACATGTATCCCAGTTTTACAAATTTCTGGAAATCATCAATGGTGGCATAGCGTCTTCCCTCACTTTGTGTCCTGACAAATGGTGGTCCATAAACAGGAGCAAAAACAAGGGTATTGGGGGAAATTTCAACGCTCCTTGCAGGGTTTCTGGCATGCTGGGTAAAACTTGAGGGCACCGTTTCCAACAATTTCCTTGCCAGTCCTCTCGGTAATCGAACCCGCTCGCCTTGCACGTCGGCTCCAGCTTCCTTCCAGAGTTCAAGAGCCTTGGGATTATCCTTGAAATCCACACCAATTTCTTCAAGCAAAAGTTCAGCATTGTTTTCAATAATTTCCAATGCTTCGTCCGAATACAGTTCCAGGTTGGGTAAACTCCTTTCAATAAATCTGGCAGTCTCTATTTTGAGAGTGGTTCGCTCGGCCCTTTTTCTGGCTCCCCCACCCCCTCTTCTTCTAGTTCTGTTTGCATGTACATCGTCCATGGGGAGTAAATCCAATCCTGTTTAAATTTTGCTAATCTATATATTCCAAATCAATTGGAAAGATAGTCAATTCCACTTACTTACACCAATTCCATTCTATTTTTTGGTATTAATTCCATATAAATTTTTGACAATACCGATTACAAATCGGAACTATACCGTGAGTGTAAAGTGAACCCAAAACTACATGATCTAATCCTTATTATCGACTTTGGTAGTCAGGTAACCCAATTAATTGCCAGAAGATTCAGAGAATTAAACGCCTATTGTGAAATCCATCCCTGTCAAAATGTCTCTGAGGACTTCATAAACCGAAGAAACCCGAAGGCAATTGTTTTATCGGGTAGTCCTGGAAGTGTTGTGGATGAGAATCCCTTTTCACCTCCCAAAATGATTTACGAGTTGGGAATTCCGGTCCTGGGAATATGTTATGGTCAGCAAATCATGGCTAGTCAATTGGGGGGGATGGTTGAGAAAGGCAAGGTTCGCGAATTTGGCAAGGCGGTGGTTAATCCAAATAGGGATTTCCTGGAGTGTTCCATTTTCAAAAATTTGTTTCAGGACGGTGAAGAGATTGTCTGGATGTCCCATGGTGACAAGGTTTCACGTCTTCCTGAGGGATTTGTTCAAATCGGCAAATCAAATAACAGCCCCAATGCAATAATAGCTAATTTTGAACGCAAGTTCTTTGGAATTCAGTTTCATCCGGAGGTTTACCATACAGTCAATGGTTCAAGGTTTCTGCAAAACTTCCTGAATATCGCAGAAATCCAGCCTAACTGGACCATGGGCACCTATAGGAATGAAATAACCAAACTTATCAGGGAACAGGTAGGTTCGGGCAAGGTAATTTGTGCAATTTCCGGAGGTGTTGATTCAACGGTTACCGCCGTTTTGCTTCACAGGACAATTCCAGAACAATTAACATGCATTTTTGTTGATCATGGTCTCTTGCGCGAAAATGAGGCATCCCAGGTGGTCTCAATGTTCAGGGAGAATTTTCAAATCCCCTTGGTATTTGTAGAAGCATCAAATCTGTTTCTTGAAAAATTGAAGAGAGTATCCGACCCGGAGGAAAAGCGAAAAATCATCGGTGGAACCTTTATTGAGGTATTTGAAAATGAAGCACAAAAATTGCAAGGCCATGAGTTTCTGGCTCAGGGAACACTTTATCCGGATATTATCGAATCGGTAAGTTTTACCGGAGGTCCAAGTGAAACGATCAAGTCTCACCACAATGTAGGAGGATTGCCTGAGAATCTTGAGTTTAAATTGGTAGAACCACTCAAGGAGTTGTTCAAGGATGAAGTCAGGGAATTGGGCCGGGAGTTGGGCATTCCCCAAGAATTTTTGGGTAGACACCCCTTCCCCGGTCCTGGTTTGGCTATTAGGTGCCTAGGAGATATTACTCACGAAAAATTATCGATTTTACGGAAAATCGACACAATATTCATTGATCAAATTAAAATTCACGGATTATACGACAGCATCTGGCAAGCATTTGCCACCTTGCTTCCTGTTAGGACGGTTGGAGTGATGGGCGATGGCAGAACCTATGATCATGTCTGTTCTCTAAGAGCAGTTACTAGCGTTGATGGTATGACAGCCCAGTTTTATCCCTTTTCAGCATCCTTCCTAACAGAAACCTCGAACAGAATTGTCAATGAGGTCAAGGGTGTAAACAGAGTGACATATGACATCACTTCCAAACCGCCAGGAACCATAGAATGGGAGTAAAAACATGTATTGCTTAAAAGTAGAAATACCACAAAACATTTGTGAAATAGATGATGAACTTAAGGCGATCTATCACAGCAAGGATACCGTATGTATTTGGGTATTCAGGACAAGAGAAGAAAGAAACAGGTTTATGGATGAAACCGCAGGAATGCTAAAATCCGAGCGTGAAAACCATTATGAAAAATATTTCGCTCGAGAACTGCACCCAAATTCAATGAGAGCATGGGTAGCTGCGATCAGTTGTACAATTTGGTTTTCATTTTATTTACGAAATGTACCCATTTTATTTTATTAATTTTACATTTTTTGATATTTTTTATAGTTAGAATAGATGTTTATCGAATTTACAGTCAAAAATTACAGATCAATTAAGGATGAGGTGAAACTTAGTCTGGTAGCTAATACTGCCCAAGAAAAAAAAGAAACAAATCTCATTCCTCCAAGAGGTGATGATTATTTTAATTTTCCTCTACTTCGTTCAGTTGCCATTTTTGGTCCTAACGCAGCAGGAAAATCCAATTTGATCAGGGCACTTTACACCATGAGGAAAATTATTGTGCTTTCTGGGGATCGCCTAGAAAATATTCCTGTAACTCCTTACCAATTTTGCTCAGATTTCAAGAATAAACCCACAACATTCGAAATCATTGGAATTGTAGATCAAATGAGATTTCAATATGGGTTTTCTGTAACTAAAGATATGGTAACAAATGAGTGGTTATATACTTGGCCTCATGGACGTCAACAGCGTTGGTTCGAACGAACGACCTCCAAATCTAATGAAGTTGAATGCAAATATAGTGATAAGCTGAGTGGTGATAAAGAAGTTTGGAGACGAGCAACAAGACCAAATGCCCTGCTTTTATCCACTGCAATAACACTCAACAGTAAACAATTATATCCCATATTTAATTGGTTCCAAGAAAAATTGCATGTGGGTGGAATTGGTGGTTGGGGTAGAAAATACACTACCGAATGGTGTGAAAACAATCGTAAGGATGAAATTGTCAATTTTTTGCGTTCAGCTGATTTTGCTGTTGAAAACATCCATATATTAAAACATGATTTCAAACCCGATGAACTTCCAAGTGACATGCCTTCAGGTATAAAAAATATGCTGATAGAGCAGTATTCTGGTAAGGAAATAAATGAATGGCTAGTTAGTCACAAAACATCTGAAGGTCATTCAATAGAATTGAATTTAGATGACGAGTCTGATGGTACTCAAAAAATATTTGAATTTGCTGCCCCTTGGAAACATACTCTTGAGAGTGGACATATCATAGTTTATGACGAGTTACATGAACATTTGCATCCTCTACTACTAAAATTTTTGATTGAACAATTCCATGATCTGGATACGAATAAACACAATGCACAGTTAATATTCAGTACTCACGACACTTCGGTTTTGTCTCAGGAAATTTTCCGCAGAGATCAAATTTGGTTTTGTAACCGGAATAAAATTCAAGCGACTGAATTATTCCCCCTAATAAAATACAGTCCCCGTAAAGATTATGAAAATTTAGCACGTTCCTATTTGGGTGGTCGTTATGGTGCCCTTCCTTTTCCCTATAATTCCTAAAGATAAACTTATCTTTGAAAAATGGCTATTCCAAAGCCCAAAAACAATTTTGGTAATACGCCACCACAAAATCCATCTAAGGATCGAATATTGGTAGTTTGTGAAGGAAAAAGTACAGAACCAAATTATTTTCGAGGTTTAGCGAATTTTTACCGACTTAATAATGTGAAAATCGTTGGTAAAGGGGCAACTCCAAAGGCTATTGTAAATGAAGCTAAACATATAAATTCTACCGAGAAAACTGAATATGGGGATGGGTATGATCAAGTTTACTGCGTGTTTGATCGTGATGAACACCCAGATTTTAATGAAGCAAAGGACGCAGCAAAAAAAGTGGGATTCATAACTATTTTTTCCTGGCCTTGTTTTGAATATTGGATTTTACTTCACTTTAAATTTACCCGAAGACCATATGCCAGCTCCAGTGGAAGGACTCCAGCACAAAACTGTATGAAATCTCTTAAGGATAGTTTCAGTGAATATGAAAAGAATAATAAGAATTTATTCAATGAACTTAGCCCTAGGCTTGACACTGCTAAAACTAATTCCATAAGGGCATTGAGGGATGCAGAAAAAACAAAAGAGTTCAATCCTTCTACGAAAGTTCACGTTCTTGTTGAAGAATTACAGTCCCAAGATTTCTGAATCATATGTCGTTGCAATAACAATATAATTCTACTGTTTCCTAAATTGCGAAAATGTATTTTACTAATGATGGTTTAACGGCCTTGTAATTTAGAGAATTTACTTGGTATTTTGGCTCAAGGAAAAAGCACAACAGGTGAGGATTATTAATCTTGATTATTTTGGGCCAATTTCCTGTCTACCAACTTTACATTTTCATCTACTGATTGAAGAGAAATGTTATAATTCCCGGCAATCGATTGAACCAACTTGTCCACTCGTTCTATTGACTTTGCTCCAGCAAAAACCGCTCTTGCTGCTGATGATGGTTTAAGGAGGGAATTTGCAGCATTTGCATATTTCTTGAAGGGTACCTGGTCTTCCTTGTCGGCACCCATGGTTTGAACAATCCTGTCAACCCAGCTGTAGATTTCCTCCGATAAGGACAAATCACTATGAACTGCTTCTTTGATCGACCTGGGATCTCCTTCGGTAATTGCCCTGTAGTTACCTGTTAGCAACATACTCCATTTGGCCATTGGAATGAAGAGTGACTCATGAACCTTAAGTTTGACCGGAATTTCATTACCCTTATATCGTGATGCCATAATATCATCGGCCAAAGTTTTGAGAATTGTGTTGTGTTCGGGCTTGGCAAACTTGGAAGCCTTGAAATTGGTAGGTAAACCGACATGCAGGAAATTCAGTTTTTCCTCTGGTGGCCGGAATGCCTGTGGGTCGGGACTACACAAGGTAAAATTGTTTGGATCAAAATCATCCCAAACCCTCGGTTCAGTATAGCATGATCTCAATGGTTCGGTATCCAGTCCGGGAATCCTTTTCAGATATACGAGTGGAGGCATGTTCATAATGGATAAACAAGGCTTGCCAGACGCAGCAATACGCTTTAGTAGATCCCAAACCGGTGGGGCTCCGTATTGAGGTTCCTGCATCGCCATACCAATCATATCGTAATCACTTGGATTTATATTTTCGGGTGTATTTGCCTTTACCCTTCCTGGGAGTTCCGAGGAGTGAATCAAGTCTGGTTCAGATGCTCCACGACGGGTAATTCGAACTATTGTTCCTTCCTTGTTGATTAAATCCGCTTCTTCCCGCAGACATACCAGGGTTGTATTATGACCCGCCATCAGAAGTTTAGTTGAAAGAAGTGATCCGTAAGAAGCACCTAAAATTAATACATTTAACGACATTGCTTACCTTATTTACAAATTAGAATCCCTCATCCAATCAATGATGATTTATTGATTTATGTTAGGAATTTGTTTCTAGTGAACCTGCCCTAACCTATTCATTTTGGGTACAATTCACAACTTTAAATTTACCAACGAATATTCTGGCACAATCATCAGATTGAACTCATTTTGGGTTCAAGGGAGATTTAAAACAAATCAGGTCTTATGGTGGAAATTGAATTCAATCCGCCATCGACATCTATACATTGGCCTGTAACAAATGATGCTTGATCTGAAGCCAGCCACAGGACTAGGTTTGCTATATCTCGGGGTTTTCCCAATCTACCTGCCGGATGTCTGGCAATGGCATCTTTCTCGGCAATTTCCGGGTTTTTGGCAGTTTCAAATGCCGTTTCAGTCATTTCCGTTCTTATCCAACCAGGACAGATTGAATTGCAACGGATGTCTGGTCCATGATCAACGGCAATAGCCTTGGACAAGGAATGAACAAATCCCTTGGATGCATCATAAATTGCCAACCCCGGGTCGGCCTTTTTACCGGAAATCGAACCAATATTGATAATTGATCCACCACCAGCTCTTTCCATATGGGGAATAAATTCCCGGCAAATATTGAATACACCCCTGCAATTGGTACCAATTACCAGATCCCATTCCTCATCAGTAGTATCCACAACCGTCTTTTCCAACTGGATACCTGCATTGTTCACAACCAGAGAAACTACCCCGATATTTGATTCAATATACCTGCTGAGTTCACCAACTTGATTTGCTCTTGAAACATCAATTTTTCTCCAGATCAACTCTGAAGGAAAATTATCAACAGCTTGATTTCGTCCACAGCAAATTACCAAATAATCATTTTGACTTAGTGTTACGGCAATTTCCTTGCCAATTCCCCTGCTAGCACCTGTAACCAAGGCAATTTTCTTTTGCTGATTCATTGACTAACCAAACCCTATCTCAATTCTCAAACAATCATTGGTCAGGAAACTGGTTCAAGCTTGGAACTCCCTCATTACTTACAATAAGTAAATTATTCACCATTAAATCCATTGGGTTTCCTAACTCTAATCTCCACAGATATTCTATGGCCAATTTTATTAAGGCTTTACTCGTTAATATTGGAATGTTTGGAAGGATAATCAAACCTGGATGAATTTCTTCACTATTCAAAAGTGCTATAAAGTCTTTTGAGTCTTCAGTAACAATAACTAAATCTTCTTCCAAGCACCTTCTAACAATTTGATAGTCTGGAGCACCTAATCCACCGTTATTTCTGGGATGAACAATAAGATAATTATACTCTTCTGCCAATTCCAGGGCAATTCTAGGAGAAAGGCATTCATCTAGAAATAGTCTCAACGAGGTAGACCTTTTCGTCTACCATATAAATACAATGGGTTCGATTTAGCATAAAATTCAGCTACCTCAAATGCCTCTGGGGGAATATCCGGGTATTCTTTACTCAAATCATCAATTGTTTCATCACCCTTCAACCAACCACGTACGGAATATGCTGTAATACGTGTTCCTTTGATTACTGGGGTTCCACCAAGGATCTCTGGATTTTCCACAAGAAATTGAGAGCGAAAATTTATATATCGTTTTGCTGCTTTCCAGAGATCCTTTATCCTAGGGTCAAAGTGGATTCTCCTACCTTGTACCTCAACTCCTGTAGAGGTATCAATAACATCGAGTAATTTGTTCCAAATTTCTTTTTTTGAACTATGGGGCAAAATGTTTATGTCATCTTTGCAAATTACCGCAAAAAACAAAACTGCTTGCTTGGGAAGGAGGTATTGACCATTGGGCTTCTGGGCTGTTACCACTTTGGATTCTATGTATTTGTTTATTTCCTTTTTGGGAACCCCTACGAGGGAGGAAATTTCCCCTACTGTGAGATTAGAATCCTCCATTTCTTTCTCCTAGATATTACCTAATGGATAACATAATGATACTGAGTACAGCATTAGTCAAGTTCAAAGGGAATCCAACTTCAAAATACATCTCGTTAGCACCGAGAAAATCAAGTTTCAATTATACCCTTTTGGTTTATCCCAAACAATTAATTCTTTATTAACTTAAGGGTCGGCATTTTAACAATAATATACAAGCAATAATGGTATCAAGTAATCATTATTTGAGTACAAAAAAAATACAAATATCCCAATCTTCTACTATATGTTTATGCGTGGTGTATATTCTTTCAAATAATATACCTACAATTATGTTTAACGAAATTCTACTGACAATAAAAATGAATTATCATCGGTAAATAAACAATGATTTACAAATCAAGTGAAGACTGGCTTCAGGCAAAAAGCAAAAGGGTAATGCTGTTCGGCATGTCGGGAGTCGGAAAAACCCATATTTCAAACATTCTCCGCAATACCGGGAATTGGTATCACTACTCGATCGATTATCGTATTGGTACAAGGTATATGGGCGAACACATCGTTGATAATTTTAAACTGGAAGCAATGAAAAACCCCTTTCTTGCAAACCTTTTGAAGTCCGACTCGATATATATTTGTTCGAATATTTCCTTTAACAACTTGGATCCACTGTCAACTTTCCTTGGAAAACTTGGAAGCAGGGAAATGGGCGGATTGTCCCTTGAGGAATATTCAAGGAGACAAAACATTCATAGACGGGCCGAGATCAACTCACTTGAGGATTCGGAACACTTCATTGAAAGAGCCAAAATGATTTATGGATACAATCATTTTGTCTGTGATACTGGTGGATCCATTTGCGAGGTCATTGATCCCTTTGATCCAGAGGACTCCTTGATGGCTTTTTTATCTAGCCTGATGTTACCGGTATTTATCGAACCAACAGAAGGTTGGAAGGAAAAATTGCTGAGGAGATTTATTGATTCCCCCAAGCCGATGTATTATCGACCGGATTTTCTGGCCAAACAGGTTGAAGGACTTGATATCGAAGCTCTGGACCCTGATGAATTCAGCAGATCGATGTATCAGGATTTGGTTGAAGAAAGACTTCCACGATACGAAGCAATGGCCAGGAATTGGGGAGTCAAGGTTTCCGTCGAGGATTTGGCTGAAGTATCTAATGTGGAACAATTTGAAATATTGATCGCCAAAAGACTATAATTAAACCTACCCCAGTTTTGAGAATAAGTTATGCCCATCGTAATACCTGACAATCTGCCCGCTTTCTCGGTCATGGAGAAAGAAGGTGTACAGGTCATGTCAGAAAAAAAGGCCTTGCGTCAGGATATAAGAGCCCTGGAAATCGGATTGATCAATCTGATGCCAAACAAGGTTGATACGGAAACTCAATTCATAAGGTTAATTGGTTCTACCCCGCTCCAGATCAATTTTACCCTTATCCGGATGACAGAACATGTTTCCAAGTCAACCTCCATGGAATACCTGAATCAATTCTATGTGACCTATGAGGAAATCAAGGATAGGAAATTCGACGGGCTGATCATAACCGGCGCTCCGATTGAACATTTGGAATATGAAGAAATATATTACTGGCAGGAACTATGTGACGTGTTTGATTGGACACAGTCGAATGTTCATTCCACCTTTGGTATCTGTTGGGGTGGGATGGCCATGATGTATTATTGGTATAATTTGCCAAAGATCCAATTTGATCGAAAGCTGTTCGGCTGTTATCCCCAGATAAATCATGAAACCAACTCACCATTTCTTAGAGGTTTTTCAGATAATATACACATACCTGTAAGCCGTTGGGCTGGTATGGATCAGAACGATATTGATCAATCTGATGGATTGAAAACCCTGCTGGGTTCTCAGGAAACGGGTCCTTGCCTCATAGAGGATACCAGACATCATTCACTTTATATCATGAATCATTTCGAATACAGCACAGATACTTTGATGAACGAGTATAACCGGGACTTGAATGCCGAGGGTATAGAGATTCAACTGCCCAAATATTATTTCCCAAATGAAAATCCGGAAATGAAACCAATAAACAAATGGCGAAGTAACGGGCATTTGCTATACTCCAACTGGATAAACCATATTTATCAAACTACCGAATACGAACTTGCAAAAATAGCAAGTGAAAGGAAAACAGGAATCAAGACCTGAGTCTTGGAACTGAGACATGTCCAAAAAAGATTACCATCATGGCGATTTGAAAAATGCCCTGAAACAGGCAACCCTGGATTTGGTTGAAGAATATGGACCACAAGCCTTTACACTGGCCGCAGCGGCCAAACGGGTAGGAGTTTCACCGGCAGCTCCCTACCGACACTTCAAATCCAAGGAAGAGTTGTTGCAGATGGTGGCAATTGAGGGCTTCAAGAATTTTCGGGCGATGTTGAATGACGCGTACCAAAAAAAGAAAAGCAATCCGAGAGAAGCATTTCGTGCCACCGGAAAGGCATATTTGGAATTCGCCAAAAAATTTCCAGGTCATTACATCATCATGTTTGAATCGGGCATATCCCTAAGGGATCACCCGGAACTTTCGATACAAGCCAAAGATGCCAAGGAAGTTATACAAAAAGCCCTGAACCGTATTACAGATCTTAACATGAAACCCGATCTACCCCCGGTAGCCTTGATTTGCGACCACATCTGGGCCATGAGTCATGGTGTCGTGGAACTATATGGACGAAAGTCATTTGATGCGGCCAGCACAATCGAGCCAGAACAAATTCTGGAATCTGGAGTTGGATATTATCTGAGGGGATTGGGATTATTTTCAAAATAATACTTGAAAGCAATCAATGTTAATGTTATTTACATTATAGGATGAAGTTGGTTTGTCCGATAACATAATTTGGGTTAAGGAAGAAAAAACATGGATAAGGTAAAGCAAGCTTGGTACGATTTCATTGGATGGATGGATAAGCAGGGAGTTTTGGCCTGGGTTGCGGTAATGGTGGTTTCGTTTATTGTAAACTGGATGCTCGGGTTGGCTGTGTTGTTTTTCATTCTTGTCACCAATCGTTTTGGCAAGGGATGCAAAAAAAATTTTAATGGTTCTCTTCCAATGACTAAAAATTCTGCATTCGAAAAATACAAGGCAGAAACCCTTAGCCGTCTTGCAAAGGAGCAGAAGGAATTCGAGGAATTTCTGGAAAATCTCAAATCAGCGAAAGATCAAAGGGAATTTGACAGTTTTATGGAACAGCGAAAACCCCAAGGTTCCTAAAATCACTAAATTTTACTTCGGGTTATATTGACTTGAAGGAATAACCTCAATCACTTCAATGTGATTGGGGTTTACTTTTATCTTTCTTAACACATTCAAGATAATAGTCGGTCGAGGCCAGTCCAAGGACAAACAGAACAATCACGAGGAACGGAAGGCCGCCCGTAAAGCCTGCAAATCCAGTTATTATACTATGGGCCAGCCCCAAAACAAAAACTGCAAACAAGGCTGTTGCCCCTAATCCGATTATGAGTTTAGTCATGTAGTTCATTTGTGAACAGCCTCCTCATTTCGACTCATCTTCAAAATCAAACAATTGATTTATAATCCAGTTGGTGGTTCGCATCAACCGATCATCCTCCCAATATTTACCAATTAACAGCAACCCCAAAGGTTCATCATTCTTATCCTTCAAGACAGGTAATGTGATCATGGGAAGTCCACATATTTCTGCTACCTTGGTGATGGGTGATATATAACCATCGCCATTCATATCCCCTTGCGAAGCAGGGAGGATCAAGGCATCATAATCCAAAAAGAATCTCTCGAAATATCTTCCCAGATGAAGAAACATCTCGTCAATACCTGTCAGTGTTTGTCCTTCCATGGATTTTTTGTCACCAGGTCGAAATATTTCCTCATACAATGATTTCCTGACATAACAGTTGTCGGGATTATCCTTTAATTCGGTTTCGAACTTGGATATCATCTCGGAAAAATCAGGTAAATCGACTTGTTCCTTGGTTGTGTCCAATTCACCAATTAGCACATTGAAATCCTCGACATAATCCGATCGAATATCATCCAGGTTACATATACATAAGGCAGGAGATACTGGTGGCTCATCTTTGAATGTTTTCAACAGATTCGGTGGTGGATATGATAGGTTTAAGCCATCCCTTGAATCATAATACGAAACCAAATCACCGAAGTAGGCAATGTCTTCAATGAAGTTTGCAAGCAAACCCACCCTGTTGAGTGAATTGAGATTATCAGTCAATCCATATCTTGGAACACTACCAAACGAAGGTACATAACTGAACAGACCCAACTCGGATGCGGTCAAACAAAAATCATATCCCCTTCCTATCCCCAAGCCAAGGCTTGGCCTGCTTTCCAATACTGCCTGCCCGATGGATGAGATTAAAATATTTCTTGTTGATACATCAGTGGCTCCTGAACTGGCTTTTATCTTGTCTGAATTCAATATGACAGCCAAGGCTCCATGAGTGTTCAGCAGATCTTCCACCGTGGAATTACCTGTAAAACCTTCAGGTCTGTTCAAGGCCAGGGCAACAGGAATGCCATGTAAAGTACCCAAAGGCTTGCCATGCAATGTCATGAGATCAAGCACTTGAGCACGGTCCCTGTCAACAATGAATTCATCTTTGCTTGAACTTTCCGATAAATCAGCAAGCAATTCTTCCGAAGTCGTATGTCGGTCCTTGATACAGGCAAGCAATGTATTAACCGTTAGATATTTTCTTGCTTCACGTTCAGACATGTTTTTAGGGAATATATTCGCCGAAAAGATAGTCGGGAAACCACAAGGCAATTTGCGGGAATTGATACATGAGTATCATGGCAAATATAACGATCGCCAGATAAGGTAGAATACCCTTGAATATGTCAACCAGTTCAATCTGTGTCTTGAGTACCCCCTTCAGGTAATATGCTGACATTGCCATCGGAGGTGTCAGGAACGAGGTTTGTAAATTCAGTGCCACCAGCATTGCGAAAAAATACGGATTGACATTGAACGTGTCCAGCATGGGAAGAAAGATCGGTACGAAGATGATCAAAATTTCCGACCACTCCAAGGGCCATCCCAATATGAAAATTATCAGCTGAACAAGAACCAGGAATTGCCAAGGTTCCAGATTCAATGCCAGAACCCAATTCTCAATAACGTCATGCCCCCCTAGATAGGAAAATACCGAGGCAAAGGTCCAGGAACCCACAAACAACCAGCACACCATGGCGGTGGCCTTGGCTGTCAAAAAGACACTCTCCTTCAACCTTGACCAAGTCAGGGATTTATAGAAAATGGCCAGTATCAAACCACCTAGTGCTCCCATTGCAGCTGCTTCTGCAGGTGTAGCCAATCCACCCAGGATTGAACCGAGTACAAGCAGGATAAGGATGGTTAGTGGTACAAAGGAGACAATAAGATCCTTGATTATTTCCCATTGGGGTGGTACCGATTCCATGATTGGTTTGGGTGCTATACTTGGGTTAATCAAGGACCTGGTCAAAACATAAACAATATATAGACCGGATAACAATAAGCCTGGAAACACGGCTGCAGCATATAAACGCAAGGGTGACAATTCGGCAATTGCTGCATATACGATCAACATGATCGAGGGGGGAATGAGAATGCCAAGGGTTCCTCCTGCACAAATTACACCCGAAGCAAAGGTCTTGTCATATGAAGCCTTGGCCATCGCTGGAAAGGCCAGCAATCCCATTAGGGTGACCACTGCCCCAACTATACCGGATGCGGTTGAAAATATCGTACAAGTAATCAGGGCGGCAATCGCCATTGAGCCTGGTAAATGTCTTGCTGCCATTTGAATTGAATAAAAGAGGCGATTGACGATATTTGCCCGTTCGACGACATACCCCATCATCAGGAACAGTGGAATTGCCACCAGGGTATCATTCTCCATTACCGAATAGGTATTTTGATTGAGAAGGTAAAAGATTTGATTGTTGAAAATATCAAGGAAGCTGTCGTATCCGCTGTAATAAGCATAAAACCCAAAACCTACCCCCATGGCAATCAAGGTAAAGGCTATGGGAAATCCGAGAAGTACCAAGACAATGAACATGCATAGCATTAAAATTGCTACTTCGGGGTTAGTCATTTCAAAATACCACTTTCAAAAAATCGTGTTTGTGAATCAACTACTTTGTCAACAGTTCTTCAGTCTCGTGAACATCTTCAATTCGGGGAAGCCATTGACCTGAAAACATTGCCTTCCAACAGCGAATTGTCTCTGAAATTCCTTGCAGAATCAGTAGAAAACCGGCAACGGGAATCAAGGTCTTGAAGAAGTAAATCTGTATCCTGGCCGGACTGTTCCAACTGAACTCCTTGTATCTCCAACTGTCTTGGGCAATTTCCCAACCGAACCAAAAGAGGGCCAACATGCCCGGGAAGAAAAACAGGATATAGAGTACAAAATCTATCCTGGCTTGCCATTTGACCGGAAACAACCGATAAAATACATCACCCCTGACATGGGAATCCTGGGCCAGGGCATAGGGACCTGCCATCAAAAACAAGGCTCCATACATCTGAACCATCATGTCAAAAACCCAAACAGTCGGGCTATTGAATACATACCGAACGATGACTTCATAAGAAACCGACAGGGTCAGAATCAGAATACACCAGCCGAAGGCTCTACCTATCCACTGGCTTATTCCTTCCATGCCATGAATTATGCGTTCCAAAACTTCCTCCTAAAAAAACACGAGGGATAAACCCTCCCCCGTGTTTTATTTGCTTGTTTTAACTACCGAAGTAATGGTTGTAGGCCAACTTGTAATCTGGTTGATTCAAGTTCAGGTAATTCATTACACTCTCGGCGTAGGCCTTCTGGCTTTCAATGACCTTGGCAAAGAAGGGATCCTCATTGCTGAGTCTTTCGATAACGATATCCCATGCGACCAACTGGGCTTTCATGACAGAATCGGGAGTACGGTACACGTTGACACCGTAATCATTCTGCAAGGAAACCAAATCTTCTGCATACTGGGTTGTATTATGCCAATAGAAATTGGAATTCTCAGCTTCGGCGGCATACTTCAAAATGGCCTGCAGCTCAGGAGAAAGTGCGTTATACTTGCCCTTGTTAACGGTAACTTCAAAGAATTCCTGACTCTGATGGAATGAAGCCAAGTGATAATGCTTGGAAACATCCTGCATGCCGAAATCCTTGTCGGAAGTCGGATTGTTGAACTCCGCGGCATCAATGAGGTTGGACTTCATGGCAGGCTGAATCTCTCCACCTGGCAACTGAACAACACTCATGCCCATTTCAAGAAGAACATCAGCAGCCAATCCGACTGTTCGATACTTCAAACCTTCCATTTGACTGGCATCAGTGATATGTTCCTTGAACCACCCCAGTGGCTGGGCAGGCATCGGTGAAAAGAAGAAAGAAACCAAATTCAACTGAAGAGTATCCATCAACTCATTGAATAGTTCCTGGCCTCCCCCGTAATGGACCCAACCCAAAACTTCCTGGCTGGACCAGCCAAAGCAAGGTCCTGTACCAAACAGTGAAGCCGTTGGTGATTTTGAATACCAGTAGGCAGGTACATAAAAGGCGGCATCCAGAACTCCACGATGAACTGCATCTTGCATCTGGCTTGTCTTGACAACTGAATTGACAGGCAGTACCTCGATTTGAAGTGCATCACCGGCCATTTCATTGACGCGTTTCACATAATTCTGGGTATTTTCATAAAATATACCCCCACCCCAAGCACTCTGAAGCTTGAGAACTGTGGTTTCCGCCCTGGCAATCGACGGCGCAGATAATGCACCCGCAGCAGCACCAGCTACTGCAGCCCCTCTGATAAAACCACGGCGATTGATTTTGTCTGACATATAATTCTCCTTCCATAAGTGGTTAATTTTATAAGTCGCAATTCTTATAATTCATTTTTTCTATGTTTACCAATAAATTGCTTCCAATTTTGCTTATGGTTGTGTTCGGATTGAAATTAATCCGAAATAATTTAAATATTTGTGTGGGATTGGTACTTGATTTTGGGATGAGAAAAAATGGAAACTACCGACGACTTGAATGCTGTTCCGATAACATTGTATAAATGGGCCGGTGCCTGGGGACCGTTTAAGGTAAAAATTCCATGTGGTGAATGCACTTTGACACTTGATATCATCAAGGATACCATGGAATCGGAACTGACCGATGTACCTGTGAAGCTAGAGGTTCGAGAATGGTTGTCCGAATGGTGGAAACCATTGCTGGTCGGAGGATGGCACGCACCAATAGTAATCGTTGATGGCAAGGTGGTCAATCAAGGCAATGCCCTCAACAGAGGGGTTTTGACCGAAGCCGTAATCAATGCTTATGTCAAGCGAACATCCATCAAGGGCAACAAATTGTTCGGCAAGGTTACCTGCCCACATTGTACCAAGGCCAAGCAACGATTGAGTGAGTCCAATATTGACTTCACCTATCATGATGTGGTGAAAGAACCCCTGTCGCTCTATGAAATGCTGGCTAGGGTGAAACCCATCGTGGGACCCAAGACACCCATAACCGTACCACAAATATGGCTGGAGGGAAATTATGTTGGGGGAGCCAATGAGCTTTCAAGTCATTTGGAAAACGGCTGAAGCTACCTTTATTAACCTTCTAAGTTCTCTGCTCCATTTAGTTTTGCAAGTCAGAATTTCTTCCACCAAATTATCTACAATCCTGATGAAATCAGAAAGGTAAATCAAACCATGGATCAACTTGAAAATAACAAGACGAAATACCCCCGGATGACAGGGGCACAAATGGTTGTTCAAGCCCTCAAGGACCATGGTGTGGACACGGTATTCGGTTATCCAGGTGGTGCTGTCCTGCCAATTTATGACGAAATATTCCAGCAAAATGAAATCCGTCATTTTCTGGTTCGGCATGAACAGGGAGCTGTTCATGCTGCCGAGGGTTACGCCAGGTCAACAGGAAAACCCGGAGTTGTGCTGGTTACTTCAGGCCCCGGAGCTACAAATGCAGTTACTGGATTAACCGATGCCTTGATGGATTCAATTCCCATTGTTGTTATTTCCGGCCAGGTTCCAACCTTCATGATTGGCAACGATGCTTTTCAGGAAGCTGACACGGTTGGCATTACCCGTCCCTGCACCAAGCATAATTGGCTGGTCAAGGAAACTGATGCCTTGGGGCCGGCCTTTCATGAGGCCTTTCATGTTGCCTTGCACGGCAGGCCAGGACCCGTACTCATTGATATTCCAAAGGATGTTCAATTTGCCACAGGTAATTATGTCCCTCTCGATATCGCACCGAAAAGCAAATATAATCCCAGAACCAAGGGGGATACTGACGAAATAGAGTTTCTGGTCAGTTTGATCGAAACCGCCGAGAGGCCTATATTCTATACGGGAGGCGGAGTCATAAATTCCGGCACACAAGCATGCCGAACCCTGCAGGAATTGGTTGATGAGACCGGATTTCCGATTACATCCACCCTCATGGGATTGGGTGCCTATCCCGCTTCCGGTTCCCATTGGCTTGGAATGCTTGGCATGCATGGCACATATGAAGCAAACATTGCAATGTACGAATGTGACCTGATGATCAATGTCGGGGCAAGATTTGATGACCGAATTACGGGTCGCGTAAGTGATTTCAGTCCTGGTTCAACCAAAGCCCATATTGATATTGACAGATCATCGATCAACAAGGTTATTCCAACCGAAATACCCATCGTCGGGGATGCCGGAATTGTCTTGCAACAGATTCTTGAACTGTGGCAATCCAGGGGTAAGAAAACCAACTCGCTTGAAGTTGATAAGTGGTGGCGGAAGATCGAGCATTGGAAAACTCGGGATTGCTTGAGTTACGAGAATTCAGACACCAGGATCAAGCCTCAATATGCAATTCAAAGACTGGAAGAACTCACACGAAGTTATGACCGGTTTCTGATTACTGATGTTGGCCAACACCAGATGTGGGCTGCTCAGTTCATGAAATTGGAGGAACCGAATCGATGGATGACCTCGGGAGGTCTTGGTACCATGGGTTATGGTCTCCCTGCTTCGATTGGAGTACAGGTGGCGCATCCAGATTCACTTGTTATCAATGTTTCCGGTGATGCCGGGTGGTTGATGAATATGCAGGAAATGGGAACCGCCGTTCAATACCACCTCCCCATCAAGCAATTCATTGTCAACAACAAGCGTTTAGGCATGGTTAGACAATGGCAACAAATCCTGCATGGTGAAAGGTATAGCCATTCATGGTCAGAGGCTCTTCCGGATTTTGTCAAATTGGCTGAAGCCTTCGGTTGCAAGGGGATTGTCATATCCAATCCCGCGGACCTTGATGAGGCCATAATGGAAATGATGGCCTTTAATGGTCCGGTTATTGTTGATTGCCAGGTTACAGAGCATGAAAACTGTTTCCCCATGATTCCATCTGGTGAACCTCACAACAAAATGATTTTTGAAGAGGATATTCAGGTTCAGGAAGATCAATTGGTTGGCAAGGAAGGCTCCGTCCTAGTTTAGTTTGGTAGAAGAAAAATGAATTCTTTAAGATTGAAAAAAGGTGTTTCCAGAAAATCAGCTTACGATTTGAAGAACCCGACCGAAGATGTTCTTGAAGTCCATACTTTAACCGTTCTGGTAGATAACGAAGCTGGTGTACTGGCAAGGGTAATCGGGTTGTTTTCCGGCCGGGGCTATAACATTGAAAGCCTGACTGTATCCGAAGTCGATCACAAGGGAAAACTATCCAGAATTACCATCATGACCAAGGGTAAACCCACTGTTATCGAACAGATCAAGGCCCAGTTGGAACGCCTGGTTCCAGTGCATGAGGTTCATGATCTGACAATTGAAGGACCTTCCGTTGAAAGGGAGTTGGCCCTGTTGAAAGTCAAGGGTGAAGGCAATCACAGAGTCGAAGCCCTCCGACTCGCCGATATATTCAGAGCACGGGTTGTCGATTCAACTCTTGAAAGTTTTGTATTTGAATTGACCGGACCTTCGGAAAAGATTGACAAGTTTGCCAGCCTGATGGAACCGCTTGGACTGATTGAAATTGCTCGTACTGGTGTGGTAGGTATTTCAAGAGGCGAATACTAACGGTATACTAATCTTATCCGAGTAAGATTATTGACCAATATCTTCATTACCCTCAGATTATCATCATCTGCATTATTGAGATTGGGTGATACACTATTCTGTTATAAACTTTCCTTCTCTAGTGACTAAAATATTAACCAGTAGTATTATTGGTCTATTAACTGATATCAAGTATCCTGATTGAATATATTTTTCTTTTACTCTCGTTAGTTACAAGTAGAATTGATTATGCTTGCAAGTTTAAAGCAAATTAAATGGAATTTGTGTCAGCTGGTAAGCTAGCTACTTTTTCTTTACCTGTTCTTTCCCACCCCAGATTGGAGAATGGGGTTGTGGTAGAAATCGTTTCGGGTGTACAATCTGTAAAATTAAATATGTGGAAAAATATCCCTTCGTTTACATACTTTCTGTGGCTTACGAAAAATCATTTTTTATAAATGCCATATCAAATATTGCAATCATCGACCCACCGTGAGAGCGGTTTGTTCGAGATACGATTATGACAGATGAGTTATACTCGTATACTTTCCAAACTGATCGGAAATTGAAGAAGATATTTCCAAATGAAAATACTTTCACAATTCAACATAACCTTCTAACAAGAAAGATAATTGTTGATGGATATCACGTTCGAAGGTCTAGGGAATTGAATTTTATTGAATCTCTACCTTTCTCCATTGGTTGAGACTCAGGCAATGGGCGGCCTGATCAGACCGCCCATCTATCTATTATCTATTGAATTTCTTTCAGTAGATTAGCTGCATCCTGTGGTAGTACCACAGACTGTACAGACCATGCAGGTTCCACTCCTGACCAGGGAATAGTTTCCACAAGAACCACATACATCACCGCTATAATTGGGTGAGGAGCTACCCTTCGAACCGGATGTGCTTGTCATTTCGGTCAAGGAAATAACTTCCCCTGATACTCTTGGAGGTTCACTTGCAACAATCTCCGCGGTATCAATCATTGATCTCACGTAGCCGGGAGATCCTTCATTGACAACAAGAGTATCTTTAAGTGTTTCCTGCATTACGATTTTAACATTGGCCAGATCTTCCCGCTCAAGATAACTGACGGCCAGTTCCCTGAAAATATAATCCAGAATGGAACTTGAGTTTTTTATCGTACCATTACCCTGAACCATACCGGCTGGTTCAAATCTTGTTCCTACAAAAGCCTCGACAAACACATCAAGTGGTACGCCATATTGCAATCCAAGGGACACGGCAATGGCAAAGTTATTCATCATCGCCCCGAAACTTGCCCCCTCTTTATGCATATCTATGAAAATTTCGCCCAAGGCACCATTTTCATATTCACCGGTTCTGAGGTAAACCTTGTGTCCACCAACGGTGGCCTTTTGGGTATAACCCTTACGCCTGTTGCTGAGTTTTCTTCTCTTTCCGACCAGTTTTTCGGAAATATTCAGGACTCGAGTGGTTTGATCTACATCCTCTTCCATGGCTAGCTGCACGATTTCATCGCTACCAACCAGAATGGTAGATAGAGGTTGACTGAGTTTGGAACCATCACGATAAAGTGCAACGGCCTTCAATCCCAGATTCCACGAAAGATCATAAGCGGACTTACAATCTTCCACAGTGGCCATTGTAGGCATGTTGATGGTTTTTGAAATTGCACCCGATATGAAACTCTGTGCCGCAGCAACCATTTTTATGTGACTGTTGGAACTCAAACTCCTGGTTCCCTTCTTGCCATTCTGGTTGGCACAGTCGAACACCGGAAGATCCTTGTTTTCCAAGTGGGGTGCTCCCTCGACAGTCTTGGCACCGCAAATGTACTCATTGGCCTCTTCAATTTGTTCCGAAGTAAACCCTAACTCCGAGAGCAAGTCAAAACCCATCTGATTGATTTTTTCGAGTTTGATTCCGAGTTCCTTGACACAAAATCCAGTTCCAAACCGTTCAGGAGTGAAGACAAATCGAATATCCACGAAGGTAGGCAGATCCTCTTCGATTTTATTCAAATCCTCCTTGCGAAATCCCTTCTCGCTCAGGGATTCCCTATTGATATGTGGAGCACCTTCCAGAGTGGCCTTACCTACGGTATAATCAACAATGTCCTGAATTTGGTAATCAGCATAACCCAATGCCTCTAGTGCACGAGGTACCGATCGGTTGACTATTTGAAAATATCCACCTCCAGCAAGCGTCTTTATTTTGACAAGGGCAAATTCAGGCTCGATACCATTGGTGTCACAATCCATTACAAACCCGATGGTTCCTGTTGGTGCAATTACTGATACCTGTGCATTTCTGAATCCATACTCCTGACCAAGTTCAAGTGATGAATCCCATGCTTCCTGAGCCTTTTCAACAATTTCCTTGTGCGGGCATTCCTCCATCACCAAAGGTATGGGCTTAATCTTCAGCCCTTCATAACCTGAAGTATGGCCGTAAGCAGCACGTCGATGGTTTCTAATTACCCTCAACATTGCTTCCGAATTGGCGTCATATCCCTTGAATGCACCCAACTCTTTTGCCATTTCGGCCGAGGTTCGATAACTCAAGCCGGTCAAGAGAGCCGTAATGGCTCCACAGGTCGCCCTGCCCCTTATTGAATCATAGGGTATGCCCATATGCATCAACAGACCACCCAAATTCGCATAACCCAACCCGAGAGTTCTGAATTTATATGAAAGATCGGCAATTATCTTGGATGGAAATTGAGCCATGTGGACTGAAATTTCCAGCACAATCGTAAAGAGTCTGGTTACATGCTCGAACTCCCTCGTCTCAAATTGACCGTCATGATAGAATTTCAACAAATTCAAGGATGCAAGGTTACATGCCGTGTCATCAAGAAACATGTATTCAGAGCATGGATTTGAAGCTCGGATTGGACCACTGTTGGGGCAAGTATGCCATGCATTGATCGTATCATGAAATTGTACGCCTGGATCGGCACAGGCCCAAGCAGTTTGGCTGACCTGATCCCAAAGGTCTGCAGCCTTTACCGTTTTGGCAACTTCTCTACTGGTTCGATATTTCAGTTCCCATTCCTGATCGTTTCTGGCGGCTTCCATAAACCCGTCGGTAACCCTGATGGAATTATTGGAATTCTGGCCGGATACGGTTGCATATCCCTCCGATTGCCAACCGGAATCTATTTCGGCAAAATCAATCGAAGTGTACCCCTGCTTGGCAAACTGTAGAATTCGGTTGATGAAACCTTCGGGTACCATTGCTTCCTTGGCTTCGACTATGGCCTTCCTCAAATCCTTGTTGGACTGTGGGTCACTTGCCTTTGCCAGAGGGAGATCAGAAGAATTGACAGCCCCAAAGAGTTTGTTCAGGTGTTTGGAAATAACCTTTGAACCGGCAACAAGCGAAGCAACCTTGTGTTCTTCCTTTTCTTTCCAGTTAATGAATTCCTCAATATCGGGATGATCAATGTCACAAATGACCATTTTAGCTGCCCGGCGGGTTGTCCCTCCCGATTTGATGGCTCCGGCTGCACTGTCGCCGATATTCAGGAAACTCATCAATCCGCTGGATTTGCCACCACTTTCCAGTGGTTCGTCGGCAGCCCTCAGGTTCGAGAAATTTGTTCCGGTTCCCGAACCGAATTTGAACAACCTTGCTTCCCGTGCCCATAAATCCATAATGCCGCCTTCATTGACAAGGTCATCCTCAACAGACTGGATAAAACAAGCATGCGGTTGCGGTCGATAATAGGAACTGTCGGATTTTTTGATTTCACGGGTGGTTTCATCATAATAATAATGGCCCTGTCCTGCACGTGAGATGCCATAGGCCCAATGGATACCCGTGTTGAACCATTGGGGGGAATTGGGTGCTCCCCTCTGGGTTGCAAGTATATATCTCATTTCATCAAAGAACGCCCGTGCGTCATTCTCCGTGGTGAAATAGTTGCCCTTCCAGCCCCAATAGGTCCACGCCCCCGCCAGCCGGTCAAAAACCTGCTTGGCTGATTTCTCCGGTCCAAACCGCTCACTTTCCGGAACTTTTTTCAATGCATCCAGATCGGGTTCCCTTGACTGAAGAAAATCTGGTATCCCTGGCTCATCCCTCTTTTTCACGCAAAGAGGAACACCTGCCTTTCGAAAATATTTTTGGGCCAATACATCGACAGCTGTCTGACTCCAGTTTTTCGGAACCTCAATGCCCTCGGTTTTAAATACCGTTTTTCCACTTGGATCCGAAATTACCGAATTGACTTCCGTAAATTCTATTCCCTGATATGGGCTCTCGTTTTTTTCAGTAAAATACCGCTTTATCTGTACCACCTGTCTAATCCCCTGCTTTAGGTATTTTTATTAAAAAAATCCTTTATTTAGTTGTTTTTTCAAACCATACTACAAGATATAGTGTTCAAATGGAAATGAACAATCCGTAAAAATTAACACCAAATGCATATTTTCTCAAAAAAAATTTAGGGGTAAAACACAAAAATTCTAAACTGGTATTGTTTGCTTGATGAAGTGGATATTTTTTCAAATAAATTCGGGACTTGGGACTCAAATTTATTTATCCACAACTTTTTGGCGGAAATTGATTTTTGTTGTTGAAAACTGAATTAGAGAATCAGAACAATGAATGTTTTTTTTAGGTCTGATGCCTAAAACAAGATTGCAGCAATCTCAAAAAACGAATCAGAAAAAAGGATATCGTCAGGATTGGTCGGGGCGATTGGATTTGAACCAACGACCTACAGTTCCCAAAACTGTTGCGCTACCAGGCTGCGCTACGCCCCGTCTTCACTTGGATTAATTAAGGATTGGCAATCAGGATTTACAAGCCCAGGCAGCCAAATCGTGATTAATTCTAGGGTGTCGAACAAGATCACCTTCTGAAATACCCAACTTTTTGGCCAATCCCCCATTTATTTCCAGGACAAAGGAAATGGCATTTCCACCAAAAAATGTGGTGGTTGTCAATGGTTCTGCCTGATGATTTATAGTGGTAATTTGACCAGTTTCATCAATGAATATCATATCAAGGGGAATCAAGGTATCTTTCATCCAGAAATTCGCTGGTCCCGGTTTTTCAAAGACAAAAAACATGCCTTGCGATAAACCGAGTGATTCTCTTCCCATCAGCCCCCTATTGTGGCTTTCCGGGGTATCGGCAATCTCGACCCTGAAGCGAACCATGCCCCAATCACCCTTGACTTCCAACTGATTATCCTTGCAATTGGCCAGTAATGCTGATGGTTCCGATATTGCCAACATGGCAACCACAAGGACAAAAAATACCTTTTTCATTCTACTTTGTTTTGCTTTTATGGATACAAGCGGATTGATTCCCATTTCAAATTTTGCTGGTTCCTTATCCACCTTATACGATCGTGTATTCGAAATTTCCCTTCACTCCAAAATTCTATCTCTGATGGAATAATGCGATAACCACCCCAAAATTCAGGTCTTGGCGGTGAGTTTCCAAATTTCATGGCGATCCTTGCTACGGAGTTGACCAAGTGCTTTTTTGAAGGAAGTTCCCTTGATTGTTTTGAAGCCCATGCACCATATCGGCTGTCAAGCGGACGCGAGTGAAAATATTCATCGGATTTCTCTGACTCAAGAATTTCTGCCTTACCCTTGACCCTGATCTGTCTCTTCAGTGATCTCCAGTGAAGGGAAAATGCAACATTCGAACGATGCGATATTTCATTCCCCTTTGTACTGGTGTAGTTGGTATAAAAAATAAATCCCTCGGTATCAATTTCCTTCAGCAGTACCATTCTGACATTCGGTATTCCTTCCGGGTCAGAAGTTGCCAGGGCAATGGCATTATGATCCTGAATATTTTTTGATTTGGCAAAATCAAGCCACTCCTGAACCATTGACAGGGGTGTTTTATCTTTTCCCAAGCTAGTTTTCATGCTTAATCTTCCCTATTTTGCACTTAGGCAAAGACATAAATATCCACAATTATTTGCAATACGCAAATTGCATATAAGTTTTTTATTTTTAGAATAAACGACTATGAATAATAACCATTAATCGGGGTTTTCTTTATGAAATTAATGGAAGGTAAACGCGGGCTTATCATGGGTGTGGCCAATGACAAGTCCATTGCCTGGGGTATTGCCAAGGCTTGTCATGAACATGGTGCGCAATTGGCATTTTCATACCAGAACGAAATTTTTCACAAGCGGGTTGCACCACTGGTTGAATCAATCGGTTCCCAGCACATGATCCAGTGTGATGTAACCAACCCCGAATCATTGGATAAACTGTTCGACGAATTGAACAAATCCTGGGGTGATCTGGATTTTGTTGTTCATGCAATCGGGTTCTCGGACAAGAATGAATTACGCGGAAGATATGTCGATATTTCGCAAGACAATTTCACCATGTCCATGGATATTTCAGTCTATTCGTTTACAGCTGTTGCCCAAAGAGCCGAAAAACTGATGACCAATGGTGGTTCATTGCTCACAATGACCTATTACGGTTCTGAAAAGGTTATGCCTCACTATAACGTGATGGGGGTCGCCAAGGCAGCATTGGAAGCATCGGTTCGTTATCTGGCTGCTGATTTGGGAAGCAAGCAAATCAGGGTAAATGCAATTTCTGCTGGAACCATCAAGACCCTGGCTGCATCAGGCATAGGGGACTTCAGATATATACTTAAGTGGAATGAATTGAATTCACCCCTGCAAAGGAATGTAACCACAGAGGATGTCGGTAATTCTGCTCTCTACCTGCTTTCCGATTTGGGCAGTTCGGTAACTGGTGAAGTTTTGCATGTGGATTCGGGATACCATGTTGTTGGCATGAAAAGGGTTGATGCACCGGATATAGACAAAGTAACAGGAAGAAATTAACAATGACCGTATTACCTCACGAAAAAGGGTTTCATGTAAGTTGGGACCAAGTCCACAGGGATTCACGGGCCCTTGCATGGCGACTGGATAATTTTGAAGATGACGAAAGAAGCTGGAACGCTATAATCGCTATCACCAGAGGGGGATTAACCCCTGCCATGATAATAGCCCGTGAACTGGATATCAGAACGGTTGATACCATTTCCATCAGGTGCTATGAATACAAAAACATTGGAAAACCTCAAATCCTGAAAATGCCACATCCCGACATACCCAAGGATTCAAAGGATATATTGATCATTGATGATCTGGTGGACACTGGTACAACCTTGAAGGTGGTCAGGGAACTCTACCCTAATGCAACCTACTCTACGGTATATGCCAAACCTGAAGGTAAACCTTTGGTAGATGTCTACATAACCGAGGTAAGTCAGGATACGTGGATTTATTTTCCCTGGGATATGGCGCTGCATTACCAGCAACCCTATCGGGAACTTAGGGATTAGTCTGAATAGACTTAAACAGTCTTCACTAAAGGGTGAAAATTCAGTTTGATGATAAACAATTATTTCTGATTTGAGCTATGCTTGAAAGATATTCCCTGCCAGAAATGACCAGAATTTGGTCAGAGCAATTCAAGTTGCAAACCTGGTTTCGCATTGAGGTTCTTGCCTGTGAGGGGCGGACCAAACTGGGTGAACTTGATGGCGATATTGTCAAAGCATTTTGGGCCATTGAACCCGAAACATTTGATGAACAAAGGATCAAGCAGATTGAAGCGGAGGTTAATCATGAATCCGTTGCTTTCCAGATGTACATTGAGGAATTGGTCGGTGATAAATGCCATGGTATCTTTCACCGGGGATTAACCTCATCAGATGTATTGGATACCTGCTATAATTATCAACTCAAGGAAGCCTCGGATTTGATCATCGCCAAACTGCAAAATTTGGCAGCGGAATTTAAGCGGCTCGCCCTTGAGCATAAATTGACCCCCTGTATCGGACGCAGCCATGGTATTCATGGTGAACCGATCACATTTGGTTTGAAAATGCTTCGGGCCTATGCCGAAACCCAACGCAATATATCCAGGTTGGAACATGCCAAAAAGGAAATTTCGATAGGCATGATCTCAGGTGCTATGGGGACTTATTCCACCATAAATCCCGAAGTTGAAAAACATGTCTGCAAGCAAATGGGGTTGGAGCCTGAAAGCATTTCCTCCCAGATTATTCCAAGAGACCGTCATGCTATATACTTTACGACATTGGGGGTCGTGGCTGCCACACTCGAAAGGATGTCGACCGAGTTGCGGCAATTGCAAATCACGGAAATTGGTGAAATCCAGGAACCCTTCTCATCAAGACAAAAAGGGTCCTCAGCCATGCCCCACAAAAAGAACCCCATATTGTTGGAAAATATAACCGGATTATCAAGATTAATTCAGACTCATGTATCGGCAGCCTTGGGGAATGTATCGCTATGGCAGGAAAGAGACATGAGTCATTCCTCGGTTGAAAGGGCTTTGGGTCCAGATACTACCATAACCCTCGATTTTGCCATCCATCGTTTGACAGGAATTTTAAAAGGCTTGGTTGTCAATTCCCAACAGATGGCCAGCAATCTGGAAAAACTGGGAGGAATTGCCTACTCACATCGAATCATGAATACCCTGACCGAAAGGGGAGTTCCCAAGGATGATGCGTATCGAATGGTTCAGAGTGCTTCCTTTAAGGCGATCGAAAGCGGTGACAAACTTCATGAGGTCCTGCTCAGAGACAAGACTATCCTGGATTGGATATCTCAAGATGAATTGACAGATCTTTTTGATCTGGAATATTTCCAAAAGGAAATTGATGGTATTTATGAACGGGTTTTAGCGCCAGAAAAGCAAGATACCGGTTAAAAAAGTGTGGATTTTGATCTAACTTGCCTCTGATTGTATTTGTTCCCTTGCCTCGTGAAGTAATTCTTCTGCCTTGGAACGAATTTCATTTTCGCCGACAATACCATTCAAATCCTTGACTACTTTTCTGAAAACATCTTCCTGACCGGGTTCATCCAAATCCGATTTGACAACTTCCAGGGCATAGGTTGAGGCATTTTCTCCAGACAAACCCAATTTTTCAGCTGCCCACTGGCCCAACAGTTTGTTTGCTCTGGCATGAGCCTTGAACGACATCTCTTCATCAAAAGCAAATTTTGACTCATAGGCTTTTTGCCTGTCCTTGAATGTAGTCATTTAATTAGTACTCCAAGCTGAATTTTCACAAAGTTAAATCACAAAATCTATAACATGCATTTGGTATTTCTGCCAGTTAAGGTAAAGACCCAACAAATCAAATTTGACATTTTATCGGTTTGGTTGCAGATTGTTCAAGGTTTGTGCCAGATCGCCATAACCGGTAAATCTTCTTTCATATTCCAATTCCAGCAGTTCGGCATAATCCTTGGCAAGACGGGTTAAATCCTGATCTTCTGTTTGCGCAAGATAAACCAGTTTCGTGTAATTACCGAAATACATTTCCTTTAAATTCGGATGCTTATCAAGACCAAGAGGCTTGATTATGAACGAGTTGAACTGTCGAACCAAGAAATCAGTCAAATAGAAGGAGGTAATTTCATTTTCTGCAATCTTGTTGAACTTTTCTACCCCTTCAAAGAAGGCATAACAATGGGGTCCGGGTACCATTTCTATACCCATTTCATCGCATTTCTTCCTGAGCAGGCCGCCGGTTCCACAATCAGCATAAACAACGAAAATATGTTTGAACTCGGATTGGAATTTATTGACGGCCTTTTCCACTTCGTGGGGAATCTTGTCAGGATATAGATGAAGTTTAGCGGGTAAACAGTGCAGGTGAAAATGATCCCAGCCATTCATTCTGATCAGGGCAATGATTTCGGCAGCTAGTGCACCGCATGCCAAAAGAAGTATGTCTCCCTTGCCTTCATAAACAAACTGGGAATTGCGATCTACCATGATAATCTTTGGATACCTAATTGAAGCAATTGCACATATTATACCCCATTCTCAACAAAAAGGTGGGTAAATATGTTTCGAAATTGAACCTCAGGTCCAATTGGAATTTAAGCTGTAGCCATCATCTGGTTATGTTTTCGAGCCATGAATTCCTTGGCTGTCTCTACTGCTACTGCTGCGTCCCGACAATAGGCATCAGCACCGATTGCCTTACCAAACTCTTCATTCAATGGAGCTCCACCAACCAAGACAATGATATCGTCACGTAAACCCAATTCCTTCAAGCGATCAATCACCACCTTCATATAAGGCATCGTCGTGGTCAAGAGGGCTGACATTCCAAGTATATCGGGTTGTTCGGCATCCATAGCTTCAAGATAGTTTTCAACAGGGTTGTTGATTCCCAAATCTATGACTTCAAACCCCGCACCTTCCAACATCATGGAGACAAGATTCTTACCAATATCATGAATATCACCCTTGACGGTACCGATAACCATTTTGCCCATCCTGGGAGCACCGGTTTCAGCCAGCAAAGGTTTGAGGATTTTCATGCCAGCCTTCATGGCATTGGCCGAAAGCAAAACTTCCGGAACAAACAATATTCCGTCTCGAAAGTCTATCCCGACAATCCGCATTCCTTCAACCAAAGCCTCAGTGAGGATTTTGTAAGGCATCCAACCACGTTCCAACAGAATGTTGACACCTTCAACGATTTCCTCATTCAACCCATCATACAAATCATCGTGCATTTGGGGTACGAGTTCATCATCGGGCAATTCCGAGAGAATTATATCATCTTCTTCATCTGTCACCTTGATTTCTCCCTATGAGATTGATTTTAGCCAATCGAAAATATTGAAAACACCACAACTACATAAAACAATTAAATCCAATGTAAACAATAACCAAGCAATCAAATTTAACTGATTTTAAATCGAAAGCATTATTTTTTCTGTCTTCTTCTCCTGTTACCCGCTTTGGCCCTTTTTTTTCCTCCCGGGGTAAAACTGGGTTCTCCCAACAATTCCCTTACTTCTTCATGTGTGGGTTTGGGTCCCATGGGAGTCCTTTCCAGTCTGGTTTTCATTTGTTCCAGATGCTGGGGAGTTGTACCACAACATCCTCCAATTATCCTTGCACCGGCATTACGAGCCAATTCGGCATATATGGCCATAATTTCAGGAGACCCGCTGTAATGGATTTTTCCCTCTTTTATTTGGGGTATTCCAGCATTGCCCTTGGCAATCACTGGTAATTCCGGATTCAATTCTGAAATTGCCAGAAGTGTTAAAATCATATCGGAGGCCCCTGCCCCGCAATTTGCTCCAAAACCCTCCGGTTTATTGTCCATTTCTGAAACCAACTCAACGAGATCTCGAGGTGTGATTCCCATCATCGTATATCCGACGGTATCGAAACTCATTGTACCGCACCAGGGCATACCGGCCAATTGGCAGGCTTCCTGAGCCGCCAGAAACTCTTCCCTTGATGAAATTGTTTCTATCCAGAGAACATCTGCACCGCCGGATTTCAAGCCTTCAGCCTGTTCGTGAAAATATTCAACTGCCCGGGCATAGGTAAGGGTTCCAAGTGGTTCCATTATTTCACCTGTTGGTCCGATTGAACCAGCAACAATTGCCGTACAGTTTTGTCGTGCAATAGCCTCCCCGGCCAAGGAAGCTGACATTTCAGCCAGTTCAAAGCAATCATCTGCTGATTCGTGGAGATTTAATCTTGCTCGATTACAACCAAAGGAATTTGTCAGGAACATATCCACTCCTGCCCTCAGGAAAGACTCATAAAGGGCAAGGATTTTTTCTGGCTGATCTCTGTTCCATAACTCGGGAGCTTCACCTGCCGTCAATCCCATATTGAACAAATTGGTCCCGGTTGCACCATCAGCCAAGAGCCAACCTTTTTCCTTCAATAAATCATGAATGATACCAGACACATTTAACCAATCAATTTAAAGTTTAATGAGTAGATTCATGGCTATTAATTGGCACAAGCAGCTCTTGATTCGAGGACTTTAGCCGATACATTTTTGATTTTTGTAATCATTGCAACCAAACCATTTGATCTCTGTTGGGACAAATGATTCCTCAAGTCAAGTTTTTGAAGCTCTGAATGAGCATCTGTTTTGGAAACCTGCTCAATGGTCAAGCCATTGAATAATCTTGTCAGGATGGCGATGAGACCACGCACAATTATGGCATCACTATCACCTTTGAAGTAAAACACCACACCTGAATCCGACGGGACAAAATCCATGACAAACCAAACCTGGCTAGCACAGCCTTCAACCTTGGTGGCAGGTGTCTTGAATTTCTTTTCCAACCCTGGCATGGATTTACCCAGATCAATAATATACCCATACCGATCTTCCCAGGTTTCCAGAAACTCAAAGTCCTGGATTATTTCTTCAAACGCTTCAGTCGTCAATTTCCTTCTACCAAAAGTGATATAATGCACTAACAATCAAGTAAACAACTAGGTGAAAAATACCTGATTTTCAATTGAAATCTGCACTGCAATCAACACAAACAAAATTTCTTGAAAACAATTCATTTAATTACAAAAGGAACCTTCCGAAATGAGTTCTTCGGTAATCAAAGTGAGTGCAGTTGAATGAATATCAACAAATACTGAAATAGTTGGTCAAGCCACTATCTTCATTACTCAGCCTATTGGTTTTCCAATTCTATGACTGTTAATTTTGAATTCTCCAAAGTCAGTGCAATTTTACCCTGACATAACTTCAAGGCATTGTTTCCAAACAATTCCATTCGCCACCCATGCAAGGGTCTTACATTGATATTGCCTTGGGAAATTTCCCGCAGTTCATCCGCGGTTGAAATTATTTCCTCTGCTACCCCGGATTGTTCAGAGGAGTATTTGAGATATACTTTCAAAAGATCAGTTACCTCCTTGTTTTTATTGACAGGCTTATTTGTTCCAACAGTATGAGGAGGTTGTCGGGGGTTGGATTGTGCTTTGCTGATGACCTCCAGCAAACTCAAGTTGAAACGCTTTTGTGCATCTTTACCTGCCTTGAAAAATCTGCACCTCTTCAAATCTTCAATGGTTCTGGGTTTCATGGAAGCAAGTTCCAATAAGGCCTGATCGGAAAGTACCCACCTCCTATTAATGTTTTTGCTTTGAGCCCGAATTTCTCGGAATTCTGCCAATGCATGAACAATTGACCATCTCTTACCCGATACATCCCTCATTTTGATTTTTTTCCAAGCGTCTGCCGGATTGTAACTATTTTTACATGTACTTTTCAATTCATCAAACAATTCCTCGACCCAACCTAACCTTCCGGTTTCCAACAATTTTTCATTCATAGCTAGATAAATGTCTCGAAGATAGGTGACATCGGAAATTGCATATTCCATCTGTTTCCCTGTTAATGGTCGGGTTGACCAATTGGAATATTGCTGGGACTTATCGAGCTTAACTTTGCAAATTTCACTTACCAAGTTTGAATAGGAAATTTGACTACCATAACCACAGAGCATGGCTGCTATTTGCGTATCAAACAGGGGTTCGGGAATCAAGCCGAATTCATGGTGGAAGATTTCCAGATCCTGCTTCGCAGAATGCAAGACTTTTGTGATCTTTTGGTTTTGGAATATTGGAATCAAATTATCCAGTTTCAGTTTTGGATTTAAGGTATCAATGATAAATTCCGAACCATCCGACTCGTCACATTCCGGTAAAGCCACCTGAATAAGGCACAATTTGGGAAAGTAGGTTTTTTCTGATACAAACTCAGTATCCAAGGCAATATAAGGCTTGTTATTGGCCTTTTTACATAGCTCAGCTAATTCTTGATTGGTTGAAATAACTTTCATGTTTATCTTTTGTTATCCGCAGAAAATAATCAGGAGAAAAAAATGAGATGCTTGATCCAAAGAGTGAAATCTGCCTCAGTTATCATTGATGGCAAGACGATTGGCAATATTGGACCAGGCATTCTTGTCTTTGTTTGTGCGACTACTCATGACAACGAACAAATTACCACTAAAATTGCGAAAAAAGTAGCAAACCTCCGAATTTTTTCAGATAGTGACGGGAAAATGAACCATTCCATTGCTGATGTTCAGGGTGAAATCCTGGTTGTAAGCCAGTTTACCCTGGCTGCTGATCTTTCTCGGGGTAACCGGCCTGGGTTCTCGAATGCTGCAAGAAATCCCCTCGCAGAAGAGCTATATCTGTATTTCATAGAAGTATTGAGAGATATGGGATTTAATGTTGAAACAGGAGTGTTTGGTGCAGAAATGGAAGTGTCTCTGGTAAATGATGGACCTGTAACAATTTGGGCTGAAATAAATCAATAGCTGGCTTGGAAATGGCTCCGGCGGCAGGATTCGAACCTGCGGCCAATTGATTAACAGTCAACTGCTCTACCACTGAGCTACGCCGGAATAATAAGCCGAGGATTATCAGGGAAAATTAGAAACTGTTTTGATTAATTCAATAGTAAAATTTCCAACACTGGTAATTGGGCATTAATTTTATTGGAGTTGAATTGGTTTATAATAGCTGGAACAAATTGGGTAAATGGTGAACACCTAACTTCCAATTGAAATTGTAGTGGAGTAAATACAATTTGATACACTCTGGCAGACTCGGATATAACTTTTAGTGGTCATGAACAATACTTTTTCGGTCAAGAAATTTATCAAATCCTTTTTGCCTTTGGGGATTTATGGCAGGGTTTACCTGATCCTTTTCTTCCCTGTGGTGTTGGTACTATTGGTTGGGTCATTTGTCTTTATCCAAAGGCATTTCGATTATGTTACCAAACAGATGATTGCCAATATCAATCCTCATTTCAGCTTGATAATCACCGAAATTAACGAAGCCGAAACCAAAGGGGAAACCCTGGTTAATGTACTGCCTCTTTCAAAAAGCTTGTCCCTGAATTTTGAATTTCTCGACAAGGGTGAATCAGTTCCACCAGATCGGAAACTAGTCTATGATTTTTCGGGTAGAATCATCATAGCTTCCTTTAAGGACAAATTTCCCGATATTAAGGCCATTGATTTGTTGGCCAACGATGGCAAGATTCTCGAAATCTACATCAGTACCAATTTTGGCAATGCCAGAATCATGGTACCCCGCCGGGCACTGTCCCCTTCCAATCCCCACCAGTTTCTTATCCTCATTGCCTTGACAGCCATTTTAACAACATTGATTGCCGTACTATTTCTCAAAAACCAACTCCGGCCAATCAAGCAATTGTCAGATGCAGCTGAGGCATTTGGCAAGGGTCAGTATTTTCCCCTGCGGGTTTCAGGAGCAACTGAGGTTAAAAGTGCAATTCGTGCCTTTCTGACCATGCAAGACAGTCTGGAGAAGCAAATAAGCCAAAGATCACATATGCTGGCCAGTATAAGTCATGATTTAAGAACACCCTTAACGAGATTGCGTCTTGGTGTAGAATTTCTTGAGGATGGCAAGTACAAGGATTTGATCATTGATGATATCGAAGTGATGGACAATATGCTTACCGAACTTCTGGAATTTTCCCGTACAGGTAAATCCGAACCCTTTGAGAGTGTCGATGCTTTTGAACTCGCCAAATCAATCCATGCCGATGCAAGCAGATTTGGGGTTAAAATTGAGTTGGAATTGAATTCGGAAATAAATGAACCTCCCTCTTTTCGTGGTAAACCCTCCGGCATCAGGAGATCAATAGAAAACCTCATCCAAAATGCCGAGAAATTTTCAACCGCATGTCTGTTTTCTGTACACGTCAATCATGAGTCAATCCAATTCATCATTGAGGATAATGGTCCTGGTATTGATCTTTCAAAACAGGAAATGGCAAAAACCGCTTTTGTCAAATTTGATGAGGCACGTAACCTTAATTACTTCAAGGGAGTCGGTTTGGGGCTGGCAATAGTGTCAAATATTGCAAGGGACCACGGGGGAGAACTCATTCTGGAGAAAAGCGAAAAGATGGGCGGATTGAAAGCCATCCTTTCAGTTCCCAATCTGGATGGTAGGCCTGGAGGGATTCGAACCCCCAACCTAAGCGTTATGAGCGCTCAGCTCTAACCGTTGAGCTACAGGCCTTTACCGTTATAAATATTTAATCAACTCGGATTTGTCTTCAAGCGACAATACTATGAAATTCCAAAGTACCGTAACAAAATTATCCAACTATTTCCGTGCCACTGAAAAAGAAGGCAATTTCTTCCCTGGCGGTATCAGGGCCATCTGAACCATGAACGGAATTCTCCGTAAAGGAAACTGCTAGCTCCTTTCTTATGGTCCCGGGTTTAGCTTCCGCCGGATTGGTTGCCCCCATGATTTCCCGATTCAAGGCAATTGCATTCTCGCCTTCCAAAACCTGTACAACAACGGGTCCTGAACACATGAAATCGCAAAGCTCACCAAAAAATGGTCGCTCTTTATGAACCGCATAGAATTGCTCAGCCTGGCTGCGTGACAAATGTAACCTCTTTTGAGCCACAACCGTTAACCCGGCAGCTTCAAACATGGCAATAATCTTCCCACAGATGTTCCTTCTTGTAGCATCGGGTTTAATGATGGACAGCGTTCTTTCTACCACTTTGAGCCCCTTTTCTCCTGAATTTTAAATGATCAAGAAATTACCAGTTTTGATTTGGTAATCTTCGTTTGGAGTGAAATAGGTTTCGGAATAAATTTTTCCACACCAGGAAAAAGATAATCAAAATGATCCTAATTCACTTCCTTTTTCTCCTGGTTGGCTTCGGCCTTAAGGGCCCACCCGTTTCTATCCTGGCAATACAATTGCATATGATGCCCCAATCCTGACAGCAATTTCCATTTTTCCCTGGAGGCCTCAAGTTCCTTCTGGTCGTTCTGATTGAAGACAACCATGATCCTGGTGAATTTATCGACAATATCAGGTTCAATCGTACTGTTACCAGTGGCAATCATAACTTGGGGATCGTTGGCTAAAAGGAACTTATCAGATAACAAAACCGGCTGGAATTGGTCAAATTCAGAACCGGCAACACCTATTCCAACAAAGCGGTTGTCAGGTTGAACCCACAGTTGTTCATGCAAAAATTCCACTTCATTCTGATCCGAACAACTCAGGAGTATGTTCCAGTCCTGACTGCGTGATTTTTCCAAAAGTGTAAACAGCAGTTTAGTCGTGGGACCATCCGATTGATAAAAAAAGACCTTAACCATTCTCTCAAAAGGATTTGCCAATCAAATTAAGGATTGTCCTTACTCCCCACCCAGATGGTCCTTTGGGAGCAAAGTCACCCTCCTTCGCCGGAAAGGCAACGCCAGCTATGTCCAAATGAATCCATGGTGTATCCTTCTTGACAAAACGCTGCAGGAACTGAGCAGCTGTAATTGCCCCGGCATATGGCCCTCCAATGTTTTTCATGTCCGCAAGTCGTGAATCAAGCTGCTTGTCATAATTTACATCAAGTGGCTGACGCCAAGCCTTTTCACCTTCAAAATCAGCTGACTTGAGAAACCTTTTGCAGAATTTGTCATCGTTGGAAAACAGACCGGCATATTCATGACCAAGGCTAACTACAATGGCACCTGTGAGAGTTGCCAGGTTAATCATCCATGACGGGTTATATTTTTCTTGCACATACCATAAAATATCGGCAAGGACCAACCTTCCCTCAGCGTCCGTGTTCAACACCTCTACGGTATCACCTTTCATTGATTTGACAATATCACCAGGACGCTGGGCAGCACTTCCGGGCATATTCTCAACCAAACCTACTATTCCAACGACATTGGCCTTGGCTTTTTTCAGGGCCAGGGATTTCATGACACCCGAGACAACTCCTGCCCCGGCCATATCCATTGTCATTTGTTCCATGCCCTTGGCTGGCTTTAATGAAATTCCCCCCGTATCAAAGCAAACCCCCTTGCCAACCACTGCAACTGGATTGTTATCACTTCCCTTCCATTCCATGATGACCACCTTGGAAGGGCTGGCTGAACCCTCACCAACAGCAAGAAGTGTATTCATGCCCAACTGTTTTAATTCTTCCTCTTCCAACACCTGAACATTTACACCCAATGCATCCAAAGCGCTAAGCTGCTCTGCAAAACTTTCGGTCGTCAATGAATTTGCAGGTTCGTTAACCAGATTTCTGGTAAAGAAAGTGCCTGAGACAGAATTATTTAATGGTTCGAATTTACTCCTGGCTCGATCAGATTTATCGCACAGAATGACACAAGTGCTCGAATTTTCCTTTTCATCTGCCTTTTTTGATTTGAATTTATCAAATTTATATGCCTTGAGTGCTATGCCCTCGGCATAGTATTCTGGTTTGGGACGGTCGTATAAAACCAAGATGTTGTTGCTGATGGCCAAACTTCCCAATTTGGCACCTGCTTTTCTCAAGTTTTTTTCATCGGCCTTACGGGGAACTTTTTGAATGACAAGTTTTTTGGCTTTATAATCAGCAGGAAAATCAATTGTTATGAAATCATTTTCAGATAATTTTTGGAAATCATCCGATTGGAGATATCTATCCTTTAGTGGGAAATCTGCCGTGTTGATCAATTCACAAATTTCTCCCTCTCGTGAAGCTAAAATAACAATCACATCCTCGAATGAGGACATTTGTTGCAGGGTTTCAGGGTTTAAATCTGAAAAATCAATTGGAATCGGGTTCTCCATCAGTACCTCAAAAATATATCAAGTTTTGTCATTAAATGGTTTCCTGGTGGCTTTTCGCAGGTCATCATCTTATTTATTCCATTTAAATTAAAATTAATTCGATCAATGCCAATAACTTTATTTAGATACACTTACATTCGGCTTTGTATCGGATTTGTTTTTTTTACGGTCATTTTTGCCAGCTTGAATTGGGTTAATCTGCTGGTCAGAAGTATTGACCTGCTGTTGGCCGAAATCCAATATCCATCCTATCTCCTGCAACATATGATTTTGGTTTTTGTCGTTGCCCTGGACCGGGTCATACCAATCTCTGCCTTTCTTGCAACGGTATACGTTGTCATAAAAATGCGTAACAATCATGAATTTACCATTCAACAATCAATGGGGCTTGGCAAACTGGGTATATCATTCCCGATCATAGCTTTCGCCATGACAGTTGCATTGATTGAGTTTACGTTGAAATTCGAATTTCGCCCACATAGCGATAACAAAATCGTTGAATTGGTTTCCGAACTTGAATGGACATTGGACAAATACAGAATCAAACCGGGTAGATTTCTGGATTTTCAGGATGGACGAACCATTATTACCGAGGGAGTAGGTGAAGATGGGGAATTGAATAATCTGGTCATTCACTTTGAATCCCAAGGGAATGAGAATGCCAGGCTATGGGTTACAGCCAAAACGGGTGAAATCAATTATTCACCGGATGAAAAGGAGTTTGTACTTTCAGATGGACAGGTATTGTCACAGGTACAGATGGAAAAAGAAGATGAAACGATGGTTGTAATTAAATTCAGGGAGTCGCTTACTTTTACCGAAGAAAGAATAACCAAGGCATTTAACAAGAAATTAAGTACAACTGACATAATAGAAAGGGTTACGAGCAAGGAGGGGCTGAGTACCAGGCTGAAACTAGATATTCATGAAAGGGTTAACAGAATTTTCTTTTCGTTTTTTACCGTATTATGCGGTGGGATTCTCCTGATCCTAGGATACAAAAAAAATTGGAACAGTGTGATGACCATTTTTATTGCATCATCTTTGGTATTGGGGAGCTATGTCTTGGGAAAACAGCTGGAATCAGCCGTACAGCTTAGTCAATCATTTCCACAAATTCAGTATATTTCTACAATTCCCATGATTCTTTTTTTTCTTGGTTGGACTATAATAAAGTGGGAGAAAAAAACCGGCCCTTTGTTAGAATGATATTTGCGGATAGAAAACATTCACTTTTACCGGCAGCCAGGAAAGATTATCCGTGATCATATATTGGTATATAACAAAAAAGTTCATTAGATCGCTTTTGATTGTTCTAATCATCTTTATATGCATGGGTTATATCCAGGAATTGGCAACCGGTACAGTTGCATCCGTAGGAGGCGAGGGCTCTATCTTGGGGAAAAAATTACTCCTTGTTCTCCTTTTTGTACCCCAATTCATTTTTGAAAACCTGCCAATGGTTTTCCTTCTTTCAGCACTTCACTTTTGTATATTCATGCTCAGAAGCAGGGAATATTTGGCAATTGTTACCTTTGGCAAAAAAGGTCAAAATGTAACCCGTCTGGTCATGACATTGTCTTTTGTATTGGGCTTGTTGTGCCTCACACTTCTTAATCCCCTCGTGGCCTGGACCAATATTGAATCACGTCAGTTGCTTACTGCCAAGAACGAGGATACCAAGGTTGAAATTAATCAGGACAGGTTTTGGTTTCAGGTCGAAGTTGCGGAAAAGGACGCCATAATCAGGGCAGCACACCTTGATACCGATCTGGAAAATCAGATCCATCTTGATGATGTTGAAATTTTGATCATGAATAGTGAAGGCTCTCCGGTGGAGAGTTATTGCAAGGCCTCGGAAATCTATATTCGTGACCTTTACCTCGAAATTTTCCCGGAGGATCAATGTGATTTAGACACTGAACTTGTCAGGGCCACGGATATTGGTGAAAATGCCTTGAGGGTGTTGATAAAAACAGATATTTCACCAGAGGATTTTGTAGCTCTAATCCCTCCGGAGCAGACAAATGTATGGATGAGTTTCAAAATATCTAAAACTCTGGAAAAACTAGGGCTTCTGGCAAGTGCCCATGAACAAAATGTTTACTTTTTCTCCCTGATTGCCCTGCCCTTTTTACTAGCTTTCATGGTTGGACTTGGGGTTGGAATTCTGCCCTTTTATGAATTGAATGGCCTTTATGTAGGAGCATTTTTGATTTTTCTTTTCGGGCTTGGGGTTTTCTTCATTGACAAGATTCTGTATTCCTTTGTCGTGAACCAGAATTTTCCTTCCCTCATTGCATCCTTGTTTTTTCCAGTTCCGATATTGATGGCATTTTGTGTTTTTGTTGGCATAACCATCTTTCCCAATTTTCAATTACCCAAGTTTGATCGTAAATTCTTGCCATCAATGGTGATATTTGCTGCCTGTTTCCTGTTTAACTTCATTGCGAATGACTTTGTCATACGCCAATTTTTGACATCTGAATATGCAGCACTCAATTTCTCCCTGGTTTCATCCCTTTTGCTCTTTGTTTTGATGCCTTATTTCGAAAAACAGGGAAATAATATTTCCAATCTTAAATTCTTACCCTAGGTAGTCATTTCCTGTTTGAGTTTTAAAACAGGTGTTAGTAATATTTATGATTCAACAAAATTCGGAAACTGGATTTTTCTGATGTATGAGACCAAGAAAAAAATAAAGAATTCGGGTTGGTTCATGTGCAAAATTTCAATATCTTGCCAACTGCACTACTGATAACTGTCAGTATTTGTTAAAAGAATATATGTGATTATTCGTTCTTTTGTTAAAAATATTTTGATTGTGTCCCTGATGTTCTGTTGGACAATCAATCCGGGACGGGCACAGGAAGAACCAAAAGTAAACTTGATTGCTGATGAAATCATCCTTTACCGAGATGGCCAGTTTTCGGCTGAAGGGAATGTTAAGATCTCAACTGAAAATATTCTGCTACAGGCATCCAGGGTTGAATTTGATGCCAATACTTATGAATTTCATGGTCCCCTTTACATTTCAGACACTTCTGGAACCAAAGCCGTAGCAGATTTTGCTTCGCTTTCCAGTGAAGATCAAAGTGGCATAGTCGAAGGGTTGAGAATTCTTTACCGCAACAGGCTGCAGATTACATCGGGAACAGCGAAAAGATCCAACGGCAATTTGGTTTTTTTCAATAATTTGATTACAACATGCGAGGTTTGTACGGCAGGAGAAAAACCCCTTTGGTATTTCCAAGCTGAATCGATGACGGTTAGGGAAGATAACGGCAGAATTCATCTCAAGAATGTCAGTTTCAAGATTTGGGATGTTCCCATTATCTATTTGCCATGGTTTTCCCTGGGTATTCCAACGTCTGGCAGGCAAAGCGGCTTTTTAGCTCCCGAAGTTAGATATTCGAGTGATGTGGGTATAGAGGTGAAGGTACCATACTATCAGGTTCTTAACGATCAGACTGATATTACACTCTCGTTTGGCCGAACACCCCAGAAAGAGGCAGGATTTAATTTGGAGTTTCGCAATAATTCGAAATCGGGCTGGATCCATTTTGAAGGAGCATATCCGTTCAGGGATGAAAATGACCTTGGACTGTTTCAAAAGGATCTGGTACTGAAAGGTGTCCAAAAACCGGATGAAACCTCTCAAGTCAGTTTCCTGATAACTGATACCAGTTCGGAAAACATGTCCTATCCGGCTGGTTTGTTTCCTGAAAAAAACAAGTTGATTTTTCTGGAGGCCACCAAAACAGTCCCCATTGGGGAGTTGAAGTTCCGAACCATCGATATCAGCCCTCTTGATCCGGCGAAAAACATAAACAGTATGGAGAATAACATAAACAATATGGAAAGGATTGTCAGTTTGGGATTGGAAACCAGGGATCTTTTGCCCAATGCCAGACCTAGGCTTACCTTTGATCTGGAATTCAATTCCACTTTACAAAATACTGAAACTGATTCTGATGATAAACTTTATGATTTCAAAAATGCATCATTGCTGGGTAAATATTCAGACACCAGAATTTTCGGTGGGGGATTTAAAAACTCAACAACGGTTTTCCTGCATGGTGAAATCTATGATCATGATAAGACTGAAGGAAAAAAGAATGTAAACTATGGTCGGGCAATGATTGTCAATAACCTGTCATTCCCCCTGGTTAATTCCGGAGGCTCAGAACATCAAACAATTACCCCCTTCATACAAACGGTTTATTCTCAGGATAACGGTGCAGAACCGCCTAAAAGACCCGAGGCAAAACAGGTGATTGACCATAGCAAATTCTTATCCAACCAGCAGGATATCGCAGAATCATTTGTAAGGGATGGTCGGGAAGTAAGCTTGGGATTGAAATACTATACCACTTTCCAGGACAACCAACTCGATTTGATATTTGGGAAAACCATAATGGATGCTGAGGAAAAACCTCAACTTGAATATGTTCATGCTGGAAACCTGGAAACACATTATTTTGCCGAGAGTATTCTGGAGGTGGGAGAAAATGTTGAGGTAAGTTCGTTGTTTGTGGGTGATAATGATTTAAGAGTGGTCAGCAATTATTCACGTCTGTCAATTGCAAATGATGATTATCAAGCAGATATTTCCTATGGCTGGATCAGAGGTAAGGAAAATGAGGTGAAATCCGAGTCGGCTAGTGCCAAACTCAGCATGCCATTTTCTGATCAATGGTCGGGATACACCAATGTTGAATATGACTTTCGGGGAATGTCCAAAAGGGAGTTGGAAATCGGTGCAATTTACCACCATCAATGCCTGACATTTGAAATATCCGGTGAAAGAACCTACAAGACATCAAACACAGAACTCTCAAGTCCTCATTATTCAATTGGAATTTCTTTGATTGGATTTACTTCAGCAAGTACTTTATCTACAAGAAAATGTAATTAAATCAGTATATTATGACAACCAGACTTTTCACCTTTGTAATTCTTCTTTTCGTCTTTGTTGCAAAGATCAATTTTGCATACGGACAGACCAACCTTTTTGCTACCGCCTTCACGGTTAATGGGGCAGCTGTCAGCAATTTTGAAATTGACCAGAAAGTACGTTATCTGCGTTTTTTAGGTGAAGGAGGAAACATAAAAAGCAAAGCTGAAGAGGAACTGATAAAAGAAAAAATCTACATACAGGAAACAGAGCGTGTAGGAATTGATCTTACTGCAAAACAAATACACGCGGCTGCTACGGATTTTGCAGAAAATAGTAACAATTCACTCAACGGACTCCTGAATCAACTTGGACGTTCTGGAGTGAACAAGGAAACCTTCTTTGGTTACATCGAAGCTCAATTGGCCTGGACCGAGTTTGCCAGATCTGTTTTCGGTCCCAGAATCAGAGATTTGCCGCTTCCGGATGTAGATGAAAAACTTTTGCTTGAGTACCGGACCACAACAAATTTGGTCAATCTGCTGGAGATTGTTATTCTTATTGATGAAAACAATCCCGATCAGGCTGAGCAGATAGCCCAGGAAATTTATCGAAGCATTAGAACCCCGGAAGATTTCTCACTTACTGCAAGGAATTATTCAGCCTCCTCGACGAGGAATGAGGGGGGAGCAGTTGGATGGTTGAACATTGACAATGTCAGCAGTTCATTCCGGAATGCTATCAACAGGACTTCATCCGGTAGGGTCACCGAACCTGTCAAGGTTGATAATCTTTACTATGTATTTTTTGTCCTGGGCAAAAGAACCGAATCCTCTTCTGTCAACTTCGTTTCGATTGACTATGCGACCTTGAGAGTTGATGGGCTTGGGGCTGATCAGGTTTCAAGTCTTCAAGCCACAGTAGTCAATCGTAGTCAAAACTGTGAAGAGTTCTCTGAATTTTCCACCCAGTTCAATGCTGAAAATTTTGCCAGACAAACGGTGGAAAGGGCCAATTTGGGAGCATTAGCTGATCCATTGTCAGGGTTGGATAATAATGAGGTTACCAGGGTGGAACTAGATGATGGATCAAGTTATCTTGTAATGTTGTGCAACCGTAATCTGGTGGTTGATGAGGAAGTTCGTGAACGGATTTTGAATAACCTGAGAAACAGGAAATTAGATGATATGTCCAGAAACCACTATTCCAAGCTCAGGGCGGTTGCTATTGTCAGAAGGAAATAGTTCGGTAATTGCCTTAACTTCGGGTGAACCTTCAGGTGTTGGATTAGAACTTGCCCTCAAGGCCTGGCAAAAACTGAAAGGGTCAAACCCTTTTTTTCTCATTGCCGACCGCAGCCACATAAATTCTCTGGAACAAACCTGCCCGGTCATTGAAATACAATCACCTGAGTACTGTCTGGGAGCTTTTGATCAAGCACTTCCCTTCCTGCACTACCAGTTTCCTACCTCAAGCACACCGGGGCATTATAATCCGGAAAATGCTTCAGGTGTTGTTGGCTCAATTGAGACCGCCGTACAATTTGCCCTGGATAAAAAAATTGCCGGAATCTGCACTAATCCAATCACCAAGGAGGTATTCCACCATGCCGGCAGAAAGGATTACTCTGGGCATACTGAATTCATCGCCCACCTTTGTGGGAAAGATTGTCCTGTAATGATGCTGGCTGGCAGGAAGTTGAAGGTTGTTCCACTGACAAGGCATATACCACTCAGATCGGTACATCAAGGTATTTCCAAGGAACTCCTTAAGCAAGCCCTTGAAATAAGCCTGCAATCATTGCGCAAGGATTTTGGCCTCCAGCAACCTAGGATAGCAGTTTCAGGATTGAACCCCCATGCTGGTGAAGGAGGTTTGCTTGGCCTTGAGGAAAAGGAAATTATAGAACCTGTAATCAGGGATTTCCAAACCAAGGGGGAAAATGTCCAAGGTCCCTTTTCGGCAGATACCATGTTCCACAAGAAATTTAGAAAGACCTATGATCTGGCAGTCTCAATGTATCATGATCAAGCCTTGATCCCAATCAAGACACTGGACTTCTACAAGTCAGTGAATGTAACGCTTGGATTACCAATTGTTCGTACTTCCCCAGACCATGGTACAGCCCTGGATATGGCAGGCAAAGGCAAGGCCCGGGCTGATAGTTTGATTGAGGCAATCAAACTTGCCGGTACAATCCAGCGAAACAGAATAAAGAATGACAGACACCCTTCCCCCACTTCGTGAGGTCATCAAGGAATTTGGACTTTCTGCAAATAAAGCCCTTGGTCAAAACTATTTGCTGGATTTGAACCTCACCGGCAAAATTGCGTCACTGGCCGGGGATTTGGCGGGTACAACAGTCATTGAGATAGGACCGGGTCCGGGGGGATTGACCAGAAGTTTGCTTGCAAGAAACCCTGCCAAAGTCATTTCCATTGAAATTGATTCTCGATTTGTCCCGGCGCTGGAACAGATCAGGAATACCTATCCTGATAGTTTTGAATATCATTGCATGGATGGTTTGAAATTTGATTATTCAACCCTGCCCAACACACCGCTCAAGATTGTGGCCAATTTACCGTATAATTCGGCTACCAAATTTCTGGTGGACTGGTTGTTGACTGAACAGTGGCCACCCTTCTGGTCCGGGATTACCCTACTGTTGCAAAAGGAGGTGGGAGAGAGAATAATTGCCCAAGCCAATTCCAGAACCTATGGACGTTTATCCATACTTTCCCAGCTTCGTTCGGATGCCAGGATTCTGATGAATATTCCTGCCCAGGCCTTTACCCCTATACCGAAGATAGATTCGGTTGTGGTTCAAATCCTGCCGAAACAATCCGAACTTCCACAGGATGCAATACCACTCTTTGAAAAGGTTGTAGCAATGGCTTTCAATCAAAGGCGAAAGATGATCAAATCCAGTTTAAGACAATTGACAGGAAATATCATCGACTGCCTGTTGGAGGCCGAAATTGACCCCAATAGCAGACCTGAACAAATTCCCGTTTCCAAGTACGTCGAATTTGTTTCGGTTATCCAATCTCAGAGTTGAGTGTCTGGACTTGAAGAATTAATTGATTGAAGCTTGTTGGGAAGCATCCGCTTGGGATTCCACTTCCTTCTTTTCCTTGTTCAGATTTTTCTTGCCGTTTACCATACGGTGAACATTATGGGATGACCGTTGTATTTCAAATTCCTTCTGCGATTCAAGCAGTCGAATATAATGTTCTGCATGTTGCGTGAAGTTTTCTGCTACAATTCGGTCACCACTTAGCAAGGCATCTCTTGCGTGTGCCTGATACTTTTCAATGATTTGAAGTGAGTTCCCTCTGACTTTTCCGTCAGGACCAGAACTCTCAAATACCCTGTTGGTACCGTTGCCGGTGTTCCCCTTGCGCCCTTTTCCCCGGGGCCGGGAACCTCTAGAATTTCGCATTTTTATCCATTTCGTCCTCCTAAAACCAGTTAAACCATTATCGTGTCGGTTTCACTTCATCATCAGGTGCTTCACCCTTTCTGGATGGGTAACCGATATTGTAATGAAGCAAGTATTTTACTTTCTATTTCTACTTGAGTTTTGTTTTGACCACTTTGTTTTGATCTATACTTTTCGAAAAACCAGAACTCTCGTTATCCCACACAAATCCGGGATTTCATTTTCCAGAGAAAGATCAGTTCGCTCAAATATCCTTTTTACTTGATGATATTTTCCAAAGCCAATTTCGATTATCAATCGCCCGTTGTGATTTAAATATTTGCTAACTTCTGAAGCTATCTTACGATAGGACTCTAAGCCGTCATCCTCAAGGGTTAATGCAATCCTGGGTTCAAAATACCTAATTTCGGGCTGTAGTGTTTCGTATTCGTCTTTACTGATATACGGAGGATTAGAAATAATCAAGTCAAAATTGCAATTTATTTCTGAAAACCAATCAGATGTAATCAATTTGCACCTATCCTTGAGACCAAATCGTTCGATATTTATTCCGGCAACACTTATGCATGATGGCGAAATATCAGAACCGACCCCGTAAGCAGTCGGTTTTTCTGCCAGAAGTGTAACCAGCAGGCAACCGCTTCCCACTCCCAAATCCAGAAATTGCCCAAATTCCTCAGATATCGCCGCCTCTATGAGAACCTCCGTATCAGGGCGAGGATCCAGGACTTCAGTATTGACATAAAATGACCTTCCCCAAAATTCTTTTTCATTCATGATTTTAGCAACCGGCATTCTTTGTTCCCTGAGCCTGATCAAATTTTCAAAGCCGGACCAAATTTTCCCGGGAATGGTATCGATTTCTTCCTTGTTCAGGGAATAAATCCGTTTCCCAAGACAACTCTCAAACAACTTGGCTGTATCATGCCCCGGGTTTTCCACGCCGGCTTTATGCAACCTTAGGGTCGCACTTCTTAATGTATCTGATGACCAGGTATCCATTAAGAGACAAACTCGGCAAGCTTATTGGCCTGATCATCTGTTATGAGGTAGTCAATGATTTCATCCATTTCGCCTTCAATGACTTTCTCAAGACTGTAAAGGGTCAGGTTGACCCTGTGATCGGTCACTCTTCCCTGGGGAAAGTTGTAGGTACGGATTCGTTCGGACCTGTCCCCGCTGCCCACTTGGGATTTACGATCAGCCGCTCTTTCGCTTCGGGCCTTTTCCGCTTCAATGTTATAGAGCCTTGAACGCAGGACTGTCATTGCCTTGACACGATTGACATGTTGGGATTTTTCAGCAGAAATGACGGCAATGCCGGTGGGAATATGAGTAATCCTGACTGCAGAATCCGTCTTGTTGACATGTTGCCCCCCTGCTCCACTTGCTCTCATGGTATCTATCCTGAGGTCTTCCGGTGCAATAACTATATCGACTTCTTCTGCTTCGGGAAGCACTGCCACGGTTGCTGCCGAGGTATGGATTCTTCCACTTGATTCAGTTTGTGGAACCCTTTGTACCCTATGAACCCCGGATTCGTACTTTAATCTGGCATAAACCCCTTTACCTTCAATGGTAACAGTTATTTCCTTGAACCCTCCCAAATCGGATTCACTGGCATCAAGGGGTTCAAATTTCCATTTCATGATTTCGGCATACTTCTCGTACATCCTGTACAGAACACCACAAAATAGAGCTGCCTCTTCACCGCCTGTTCCGGCCCTGATTTCCAACACGACGGATTTCTCATCATCAGCATCCTTTGGAATGAGTTCGATAAGAAGGTCCTGTTCGGTAGATACCAGCTGCTGGTGCAAATTTTCCAATTCTTCCAGTGCCAGATCCTTCATCTCGGGATCTGAAACCATATCAGAGGTTTCCTGAATTTCATGCAATAAATCCCTGAACCTTGTGGCCTTTTCGACAATCGGCTTTAGATTGTTGAATTCCCGGGTAAGTTCGATCAATTCATCAACGTTTTTTTCTGTGGTCAACTGATCCTGGATTTTGTTGAATTTACTCTCAATGCTTTCAAGTTTTTCCAAGGGTACTCGTGTCTTGAAATCAGATGAGGTTTGCAAATCTACCAAGCTCCTAAATTAAGTGTATGGAATTTAGAGTGTATGAAGGGTTCTACGATATATTGATCTGATACCAGATTTTGGAATATACAAAATGGAATAATTTGTCAGATCGTTAGTTTACCTGGTTTTGACCGTTTTGTATTTCTTCGGCACGGGCAGATACCAATTCTACTATTTGGTCAATCATTTCTTCGTTGGAAATCTTTTCCATGGTTTTTCCTGCCAAATAAACCATACCCGAACCTTTACCCCCACCCGTATAACCAACATCGGTCATCAGAGCTTCGCCGGGACCATTGACCACACAGCCGATAATCGACAGATTCAGCGGTGTACTGATATGTGCAAGCCTTTCTTCAAGGATTTTAACGGTCTTTATCACATCAAACCCTTGCCGGGCACAGCTTGGGCAAGCAATTATATTTACACCCCGGGTCCTCAGTCCAAGCGATTTCAGGATTTCAAAACCAACCTTCACTTCCTTTTCCGGATCATCGGCCAAACTTATTCGGATGGTATCCCCTATGCCATCGAGCAACAGGCTTCCGACCCCCAAAGTGGATTTGATTGTGCCTGGAAGAAAACTCCCAGCTTCCGTTATACCAAGATGGATCGGAGCATCCGTTTCCTTAGCCAGCCCCTTGTATGCTGCAATGGCAAGAAACACATCTGAAGCCTTGCAACTTATTTTATAGTTGGTAAAGCCCAGATCCTCCAGCAATCTGATATTGTTAAGTCCCGATTCAATCATGGCTTCGGGACAGGGTTCCCTGTATTTCTCCAGGAGATTCCTCTCCAGACTACCAGCATTTACTCCTATGCGAATGGAACAGGAATTGTGCTTGGCCGCATTGACAACCTCCGCGACCCTATCCTCCGAACCTATATTCCCTGGATTGATCCGTAAGCAGGCAGCACCGGCATCAGCTGCTTCCAAAGCCCTTTTGTAGTGGAAATGAATATCTGCAACCAGGGGAACTTCAACGTTTCTTACTATTTCGGAAAAGGCTTTTGATGAGGCTTCATCAGGTACGGAAACTCTGACAATATCTGCACCTGCCTCAGTACAACGGTGGATTTGGTCAACCGTTGCCTTGACATCTATCGTGGATGTGTTGGTCATGGTCTGGACAGATATATCCGCCCCGCCTCCAACCGGTACATTGCCAACATGGATTTGCCTGGACTTCCTGCGAGCTATATTTCGCCAGGGTCTTATGTCATTTTGAAACATGATCTTTGAAAAACCGATTAATTGTTGTTGGCCAGATTCGAATCAACACTGGTATACTCCGCCGGATCCTGAGCACCCGTCAAATCAATTCCAGTGTCCACCACGGCATAATTTTGTTTCAATACCGTAGAATCCAGATATATGTTATCAACTACACTTGTTCCAGAACCGAATGGTCCATAACCAATCCCGCCAATGGTAAAATATAGGCTTCCAGAATTTCCAGCCCGTAATATCAGCCGTTCCCCGATATTTGGAACTTCATATTTTTCCCCGGCAACCAAGACCCTTTCAAAGAGCACTCTACCACTTTCACCCTTGACTCGAATCCAGGATTCGGAAGTAGTCAGGAGGTAAATTTTACTTGAGTTTTCGTTTGTGATATCAGAGATACCAGCCAGACCGGTATCCTCTTCTGGCAGAAAGACTGGTACTTCATGCAGGTTTCCGGGTTTATATTTTGAAACAATCGAACTGTGGTTCTGCCAGTCAGGAGTGGAAATTGTGCTTGCTCCGGCTTCCTGGGGTATCAAATCACCAATTTTATCCAATCCGATTTGAAATGTGTTATTGGGTTCTATGGCAAAGGCAATTTGGGTGCCTTCGGTATTTATCGTATCCGATCCATTGTCATTTCCAAAAATATTTGCTCCAACTGTAGCGGTAGAGGTGATTTGATCTGGATTTTCATATACCTGGAAATAAAAGGTCCAAACCAGATATCCACCGCTGGCAAGCAACAATGAAACAAACGAAATTGCAGCCAGACCAATCAAGGTCGATTTTTGAACTAACCCTCCAACGATATACTCGAGCAAACTTATCCTGTTTTTAAAGGCCTTTCTGCTTGACAATTCGTTGGTGGTATAAAGGGTGGACGGATAGGAGTGCCCTGAATCATCATTTATTCTACCGACATGTCCGGATTCCTTACAAAACTTGTCATAAGTTTTTTTGGGATCCCAACCAAGGTATCTGGAATATTGCAGTACATAACTACCCACAAGGGACTTGTTGGGAAATGCCTCCAGATCACCATTTTCAATGGCAAAGATAATATATGGCGCCAGACCCAATTCCTTTTGTACATCCAAAAGCGATTTACCCAGACTGGCTCTTTGTCCTCGCATTAAATCACCAAGGGATGCATTATAATCACCAAAGTTACTCTGTTGAGAAGATTCCTTCAGTGAATTTTCCTCAACAGTAACTCCAATTCTCCCTCGGGAGAAGAATCTTATTTTTCGTTTTTTCAAATTAACCATGGCTTCGTTCACTCATGCATTTTGAGCGAATACAAGTAATGAGGACAATACAGCGCTTAATTATTATATTTGATTATGCATCATTTTTAAAGAACGAAAATAATATTATTTTATTGTTTAAATACCGTGTGTTGCAGAATAAAACACTGTAAATCCCTGTATAATCCTATTTATAGTTTTCAATGATTGATTCGATAATTTGGCTTAAATGGCAAGGTGGGCTTGCATAACCAAATAACCAATCGGTGATTTCCGGATCTGAAAATTCCAACAAATTTTCAAAATCCCTTACCCCTTTTTCATCCAAATTGATCAGATGGATTTTGGCGAAAGTACCCAGCAATTCACAAATTTCCTTGGTACCCCTCAGGTGTGACCTAACCTGCAATTTTTTGATTCTTGCCTGATGATCACTCATCTTCCTGGGATTTTTCCAGAACTGCAACCGAAGTTAAATTCAATTCGTTGGTGGATTTGATTTCCTCCATCGAAATAAGTGCCGTAACATTGTATATCTTGACCTGCTTGATCAATTCCTGATAGAACTTGTCGTAGGCTTTCGCGTTTTCCACCCTTACCTTGAGTATATAATCAATATCACCCGCCAGCCGATGGGCTTCCAATACCTCCGGCCTGTCCCTGATGGCCTTGAGAAATTGTTTTTGCCATCCAGCCTCATGTTCGGACGTTTTGATGAAAACAAAAAAGCAGGCTTCAAAACCGATTTTTTCGAAATCAACATCTACGGTGAATTTTTTGATGACCCCCTTTTCTGCCAACCTTTTCATTCTTAACCAAACTGGTGTTTTTGATTTACCGACTGCTTCGGCAATTTGATCTAGTGGCTGATTAGAATTCTTTTGAAGTTCCATCAGGATCATGCGATCAACCAAATCAATTCTGTCCATTAGTTTTCCTTCCAGCCTTTCACTGATTTCCTATCAGGAGATTTCCATATCCAGGGCTTGCATGAACTCATTCCACTCCCGTTTGGATAATCCCGCTGCTTCAAAGGTAATTTCCTCGCCATTCATTTTCCGCTTTAACAATTCAATTTGCTGCTTGGAAAGAGAAATCCCTTCCAGCCAGTAATCAACAAAGGCCTGGTGGGTCATTGGAACCCAATCTGCAACAATTTCAGCCAGCTTTTCAGCATAAACCCTAATTTCATATTGTGCATGGGGATCAATTCTGAGATGAATGAATTTCAGGAGATTGAGCAAATTGACCTTCCAGTACCATTGGGTATAAACATTGGTAGGTAAATTAATGCGGGCAAGTTCACGTGAAAGACCTTCCTGGTTTTCCTGTGACAGCATTCTTTCATAATTTTCATAGGATGTTTGACTATCTTGCATAAGAATATCTCGAACCCTCTTTCCTTCTTCCCTGGGAAGAATTTCTCCCCGACCCTGACGATTTACACCTGACTGGGCAGAAAGATTTTCAAATTCGGGGATATAGAATTCATCTTCAAGTTTCGAGTAGCGGGCTGAATATTCGTTGACCGAAGCTGTTCGGTGCCGAATCCATTGACGAGCGACAAAAATTGGCAATTTTACATGAAGCTTTATCTCGCACATCTCAAAGGGGGTTGTATGCTTGTGACGCATCAAATAGCGAATTAACCCCTCATCGGAACGGGCCTTCTTGGTTCCCTTCCCATAGGAAACCCTGGCCGCCTGTACTACCGAGGAATCATTTCCCATATAATCGACAATCCGGATAAACCCGTGATCGAGAATAGGGAAAAGGGTGTACAGGTTTTTTTCCATGCCTGGGCTTGTTTCCCTGAGAGATGTCTGGGGAGAATTTCTTTGTTCTTCTATTTGTTTCAGTATTTCGGGAGTAATCGTCATTTATTTGTTTTCTGTAATTTGTTGGAAATTTGTCCTAAAGTTTTAGGATAACCAACCATAATGGAAATTCAAACTTTAGGAATTTAAAGATGGTAAAATATTTACACACCATGGTCAGGGTATTGGATTTGGACAAAACGATAAGTTTTTTCAACCTTCTTGGTTTGGTTGAAACACGTCGCAATGTCAATGAATCGGGTCGCTTCACATTGGTTTTCCTGGCACCGCCAGATCAACCGGGATGTCCGGTAGAACTCACCTACAATTGGGATGGTGATGAGGGAATGCCCTCCGACAGTCGTCATTTCGGGCACTTGGCCTACGAAGTGGACAACATTTATGAAATGTGCAGCAAATTGGAAGAAGCTGGGGTTACAATCAACCGGCCTCCGAGAGACGGCCACATGGCATTTGTCAGGTCTCCGGACAATATTTCCATCGAATTGCTGCAAAAGGGACCTTCCCTGCCCCCAGAAGAACCATGGACAAGCAGACCAAATATCGGCCATTGGTAGATACAAGGTTCAAGTGTTGTAGAATTGTATCATTAAATTAGGGTGATATTGACAATTTGATCAACAGGTATAATTCTTTAATTGTTCCTTTGGAACTATGGCGATAAACGTGCTCGAAATAAACGGATCGGACCCGGGGGCGGTACCCGGCGGCTCCACCATGATGATAGGGGGCCGAAATAGGATCGACGAACGCGTAAAGGGGTTAACTTTCGCCCGGTGGGGTACCGCTGTTATCGGTCCAAATTGCACAATTGCCAATGACAATCGTGCTCCGATCGCTCTTGCTGCGTAGGCAGTAAGACCTTCGGGTCTGACTCTGGGATTCAATAGCACAGTCCCAGCGGGGTTTGGCGGGTACCTGGCAACAGAAACCTGCCACTTAAGTTGTCAACTCACCATTCAACTTGGTAAAACGGAAACGATAATTGTCTTGAAAGATATCCCCTACCAGGAATTGATGCAAAATGCCTTGTTTGGTGTCTTTAGGGAGGCATTGGATATTGTTCAAATGGATGGCATGCCCAGAGTGCCGGGTATAGTCGTTGATTTTGATTTAACGAATCCCGACGTGGATATTTCGCCGAGATTGCAGGATTTGTATCAGAAAGAAATGACGATTGTCCTTGAGCACTGGTTCGAGGATTTGGAAGTAAAAGAGGAAGGTTTTTGGGTAACGCTCAATTTCAATGACATCCCTGAACGTCTTTTTGTACCATATCTTTCAATAATCTACTTTTTTGATCAAAATGCCAATATCGGATTTCAAATCCCCAGATATGGCCAACCCAGTGATGTAAACCCGATCGTAGAACTATCTAAAGAAACACCTAACCAAGCGACCGACAAGGTGGTTAGTCTGGATGATTTTAGAACCAAGTAATTCTCCAAAAATCAAATTAATTCCAAAAAGGTTTGACGAATGACTGACTTCCGTATTGAATCCGACAGTTTCGGGGAATTGAACGTCCCAGCAGATAAATACTGGGGTGCTCAAACCCAACGCTCGCTGATGAATTTTCCCATAGGAAAGGAAACACAACCGGCCTCAATCATAAGGGCATTCGGGATCATCAAAAAATCCTGTGCCCTCGCCAACATGAAATTCAATCTGCTTGATCCCAAATTTGGCAATGCAATCTGTGAAGCTGCAGAACTGGTCAGTTCCGGACAAATGGACGACAATTTTCCATTGGTTGTATGGCAAACGGGTTCTGGAACCCAAACAAACATGAACGCCAATGAGGTTATTGCCAATCTGGCCATCAAATCGCTTGATGGTAAGGTAGGCTCCAAATCACCTGTTCACCCCAATGACCATGTAAACATGAGTCAATCTTCAAACGATACATTTCCAACAGCAATGCATGTTGCCACTGCCCTTCTGGTCAATACTGAATTGCTGCCCTCTCTCAACCTCCTGATTAATGCACTCAGGGAAAAATGTTCCGAATTTGAGGGTATAATAAAAATTGGAAGAACCCATACCCAAGATGCCACGCCACTTACCCTAGCACAGGAATTCTCCGGTTACTTGAGGCAGATAGAACTATCTGAGGTCAGGGTTCGGAAGGCTCTGGATAGTATTTATGAATTGGCTCAGGGTGGTACTGCGGTTGGTACGGGCTTGAATACAATAGAGGGATGGGACAGGGAAGTCGCTAGAAACATTTCCGAATTAACCTCACTACCATTTGTCACTGCGGAGAACAAATTCGAGGCTCTTGCGAGCCATGATGCCATGGTTGGGATGTCTAGTGCATTGAGAAGTACTGCTGTTTCCCTATTTAAAATTGCCAATGACATACGGTTTCTGGCCTCTGGACCAAGAAGCGGGCTAGGAGAACTTCTGCTTCCCGAAAATGAACCAGGTTCCTCAATTATGCCAGGCAAGGTAAATCCGACCCAGACCGAGGCATTGACCATGGTATGTGCCCAGGTTATGGGGAACGATACTGGTGTAGGCTTTGCTGGCAGTCAGGGACATTTTGAACTCAATGTCTTCAAACCCATGATTGCACATAATGTTATCCAATCAATCCAATTGCTCTCGGACAGTACCAAATCCTTTGTGGAAAGATGCGTTTCAGGCATAAAAGCCAATGAGGCAAGGATTAATTTCCTCATGGAAGAATCGCTTATGCTGGTAACAGCGTTATCTCCTGTAATCGGTTATGACAAATCCACAAAGGTAGCCAAGCTTGCGCATTCAAAAGGCTCAACATTGAAAGAAGCTGCCTTGGAATTGGGTTATGTTACTTCCGAGGAATTTGACAGGATTGTCGATCCAGCTCAAATGGTGGGACCAGATTCAAGATAATTTTGTTTTTAATCAACGGGTTTGATTACTTGTTTTTGCCAGTCTGAAGATTTTGAACCGATAACAATTTTCTTGTTTTTCCTTTGGAATAATAGTTCATTATTTACCCGATAATCGAACAAATTCTGTTATCTCAAGGCACCATAGTGGGTGGTGGATTGAGCTGCGGCAAAATTCGCCTTCTTTGCTGCTCTCTTGAAACATCTGGTTTGAATCCACGTTGCTAAAAATGCCCCATTAAAACAATCCCCAGCCCCTGTCGCATCCACCGCCTCAACCTGATGTCCTGGAAGTTGAGTTTCACTCCCCTCTTCCGACAGATAAACCCCATTCTTACCAAGTGTCAGAACAACTGTTTTTGGTCCAAGGTCATGATAGAAACCACAAATTTTTTCAGGTGAATTCAACCCCGTCAGATGTTGAGCATCTTCCAAACTAGGTAAAGCTATGTCACAATATCGCATGGTTTCATGTATGACCCCTTTTGCAATTTCAATCGGCCACAGAGCAGGTCTCAGGTTGGGGTCAAAAGCAACAGAAGTCGAACCATCCCTGGCAATTTTCATGGCCTCTAGTGTTGCTTCTTTCATCGACTCGCTAATCGCCAGATTAATACCCGAGGCATAAAATACCTTACTTTTGGAAATTTCACTTTGGGGTAAATTTGATGCTGGGTAATTGCTGGCTGCGGAATTGGATCTTCGATAACTGAATTTATGCCCACTTTCATCGTGGGTTACAAAATATATCCCTGTTTCCTCATCGGGAGAAACTTCAACGTTTTTATAATCAACACCTTCCAACTTCCATTTATTGATGATTTCCGAACCAAAAATATCGGCACCAACTTTGCTTATAAACCCTGCATTAATTCCATGTCTCACTGCAGATATGGCTGCATTGGAGACATCACCACCTATCCCGATTCGAAACATGCCTCCGGGCTGTTGATTAAACTCAACCAAAGGTTCTCCCAGGCAAATTAAGTCAAAACCTTTACCCATTTGTGCCCATTTGTGCCCATTGATGAAATGTCAAAAATTATCACTACCGATTAAAGAGTTAAAATAAGCAACTCTTCGATGAAATACAGAGGGAAATATTGAATATGACATAGTAAGGTGAATGATTTTGCTTGCATAATCTAAGCTGGGAAAAGGAGGTTGTAACAATTGGTCTTTCTATTGGGGAAAATATGGTTCTTATCCCTTTACAGCACCAGCAGTCAAGCCACTGACAATCTGACGCTGGAAAACCATTACCAATAGAAAGAGTGGTGCCGTAATTGATACAGCGGCAGCCACGGCTTCAACCTGATCAGTCATGGTGGTTTCGCGGTTGAAATAACCTGTAATGGCTGGAACCATGGTCTGGTTCTGGCTGTCAAGAAGGAGCGATGTTACCAGATAATCATTGTAACCCAAAAGAAAACTGAATAGGCCCGTAGTAATTACTCCTGGCCACATCACTGGCATAATTACCCACCAAAAGGCCTTCAAATGGGTACATCCATCTACCCTCGCTGCCTCATCAAGCTCCGAAGGTATATTCTGGAAAAATGCCCTTAACATCCATATGGTAAAGGGTTGATTGATGGAAACCAATACCGCTATCACGGCCAAAGGTTGCCCATAAAGGGTCGGTGCATTGGAACCCAGGATGGGTTCGAGGATTTCAGCCGAATTAATGAAGACTGGCATATAACCAGATACCAGAACTGAATGAGGTAAGGCCCGGAATATCAAGGCTGCAATCAATATCCAAAAGGCCAGATTTGAACCCGATCGGGCTAATCCATAACCGGCCAAGGTTCCTACAGTCAAAGAAATGGTGACAACACCGGTAGTTACAATCAGAGAATTGTTGAAGTTTCGGTAAAATTCATTTTCTATCCAAACTGCCAGATAATGTTCAAAGGTAAACCCCACGATGGGAGAACCCAAGAAACCCAGAAAGCTATTGAACATACCCAGTAGGGGAGGTAACACAAACCCCAACCCAAAAAACCCGATAAAACCCGTCAGGAGTGCACCGACAATCCAGCCCAAGAAAACCAGATTGAAAGGGGAATAGTCGTTAACCAGACGGGGCAGTTTTTTTACCGAAAACCAAGCTATCAGATAAATGAAACCTGCCCCTATCAATAAATCGATTGTTGAAAGACCTTTCCCGCTAGCCAGAGTTTCTGGCCCAAAAATAACTTTCAGGGGATGAGGTGAAAAGGAGTCAACCGGTTCCTTGACGCTCATGACAGCTATCCAGAAAATTGGAAATGCTGCAATGATACTCCATACCGCTATGAGAGAAACAACTCCTGCCCTCAGGGAACCCGACATCTGCAGAGCTTTGGGGGCAGCCATTATAGAATCCTTGCCTTGTGATCCCGCCAGGTTTTTTGCAACAGGGGAATCAGGATAATTACGATGCCTATCATTGTCATCATTGAATTGGCCGAAGCCCGTTCAATTGATCTGGTTCCTGATTCATCAAGGGTTAAAAATTCGTAAGTTAACCATTGAAGGGAAATCACATATGATTGTGAAGAAAATCCCACTATTTCTTCAAAAACCCGGTAACTGTCCATCAGATGAATAAGGGAGATAAACACAATCAGCGGCATCAAATGAGGAATAATGACATACCTCAGCCTTTCAAATCGGTTTGCACCATCAATGACAGCACTTTCCAGGGTGTCATTATTTACTGTCTGCAAACCGGCATAAAATACCACAAAGGCAAATGGGGCGACATGCCATACCCGGTAGAACATCATCATCAATTCAATTGTCCAGGCCTGGGCGAACATGGCAATATCCATTTCCAGCCACCATTCAAGGAAGGCGGTCAAAATCCCATCACCAATAAACAGCCACCTTATGGAGAGAGCTCCAATGACTGGCGTAATTATGAATGGAAGGAGAGAGATGAAAATAATTTGGCCTCGGAGCCTTTGAGTAAAATTATTAACGGCCAAGGCAATCAACAAACCCAAACCTATGGCCAAGGGCAAGGTTACAAGGGTAAATACCAATGTAAATCTAAGTGCTTTCCAGAAATCTATGGCCATAAGCGAGGACCAACTGAAATCCGAGAATGCTTCCTCCAACCGCAATATGTTTTTATAGGATTCCAAACCTACAAAGCTGGTTTCGGTTACTAAATCTCCGTTTTCATCTTTCAGGGGTTGGGCAACGGTTTCGGTTATACAGGTGGTGGTTCCGAATCCTGGTGTACAGGATTCAACCTCTACGTTTTCATAAACTGTAGTTGTGGTGTAAAAGCTCTGAATAAAAACACTGACCAGTGGAAAGGCAATAAACACCAACATCAAAAACATTGAGGGAGCAATAAAGCCCAGAAATACCCTGAATTTCACTGTTCTTTCCCAGAACTAAAAGAGTTAGGGGGTGAATGATTTCACCCCCTAGATCATGGATTATTGTATCAATCCTTCTTCTCTGGCTGCTACCAAATATTCGGTTTCAATATCAGCCAAAGTGGTTGCAGCATCTTTTTCACCGGTAATGAAGGCTGGCAAACCACTTCCCAGAACATTGAACAGAATTCCCATTGGAACACTGGCCGGATATGGTAGGGCACCATTTGCTGCGGTTGCAGAAGCACCTGCAGAGAACCGACCCGGGGCATAGCCTTCAATCAGCCAAATGGCATCACTATTGTTGGCTTGAACCATTTCGGTATCCATGCCTTCCATTGCAACTTGGAAAGCGGCTTCTGCTTCTTCATCACTGATGTTGGCTGCAATAACGATGCCATCCCACCACAAAGTGGAGGCAGGTCGAACTGCACCTTTTGCTGCCGAAGCCATTGCAACTTTACCGACGACCGTGCTTTCATCGGGATTATCCATGGCACCAGCCCGGGTTGCCCAAAGGTTGGCCATGGCAATCTTGCCCTGCTGGAATTGCTGCTGGACATAGGTGGAATCGGAAACCAGGATTTCAGGATCCATGTATTCCTTGAGTTTACCCATTCTCTCCAGCACAGCCATTCCCATTTCATTGTTTATATTCGGGGTGTTGTCATCATTGATGAATGTCCCACCTTCTCCAAGAAAATAATCAATGAACGAAAGTCCGATATTTGATCCTGCTTTCCAGGTAGCACCCATGGGATATTCCACCACACCTGCCTGCTTGAGAGCTTCTGCCACAGCCAGAACATCATCATAATTTTTCGGTTCAGCTATTCCCAATTCCTCAAAAATATCCTGACGATACATGAGGTGCTTGGCGTTGACCATCATGGCTATGGCTACGATCTTGCCATCCTTTCGAATCAATTGGGCATCGGACAAATGGCTTCCATATTTAGCTACCAAATCGTCTAGTGGCCTAATCAAGTCATTATTCAATAGTGGTACCAGGGATGAATTGGCTACTCCCCCTATATGGTAAAGTGATGGATTAGCCGAAAAAGCTTCCACATGCTTTTGATCGAATTCCTGATCAAGAACGGCCTGGAAGTTTCCGCATTCCGCCATGGCATCAGTTACTGATTTCCAAGCCTGAAAACCAGCACTGAACGATTTGATTTCAGTTTGATTGTCATAGGCACAGGCAGCCCATAGGGACCCTGGTGCCAACATTAAAACGGCAAACGCCGCAGCAACAAATTTTCTCATTATTATCTCCTCCTCTCCCGCGGTTGCAAACCTTGGGAATGAATGACCCGAAAATCATTATTTATTGATCTTATCAGATCATAGTTGACATTACCCAAAACCTCAGAGGTTTCAGGCAAACTGACGAAGGAGCCAAAATGGAAAACAGTTCCCATTCATGGCCCCGTAATCCTTTATTTTTGCCCTGACCAAAATCAGTAAAATAGTAATCTACCTTTATTGGTGATCAAAAATAAATTGTATGATACATTAAACTTTGGAACTTTGAAAGCAACTTAGTACTTGCCCAAAGGGCAAAATCGCTACTTTGATTAACTTTCAGGTATAGGTTTACACCACAAATTAATTCATGTTCTCCATTGGAGATATTCTTCCTTTTCTTGAGAATCCTGTTGCCTTTAATCTCTTCCTTATCTCCTTGGAGTCAATTCCCCTTTCAGCGTTTGCCTGCAAATAGGATTTAAGTGATTTGTCTTGGAAATAGATCGATGTCCCCTTAATGAAGCAATCACTTGTTGAAGATAATGAAAATGTAGAGATTTCTTTTGGAGTTACAAAAACTAATTGCTATTCAATCCAAAAATATAATCATATTATTTGTTGATTTTTTGAAGGAAGGAAAATGGCTGAACTACCTACCGCAGCAAGGGTAATAATTATTGGTGGAGGTGCCGTTGGTACATCGGCATTGTTCCATTTGTGTAAAAGTGGCTGGAATGATGCGCTTCTCCTCGAGAAAAATCAACTGACGGCCGGTTCAACCTGGCATGCAGCAGGTAATGTACCCACCTTTTCAGGAAGTTGGTCAATCATGAATATTCAGCGCTATTCCGCTGAACTCTACAGGACTCTGGGTACCGAAGTAGATTACCCCATGAATTACCACGTCACAGGTTCAATCAGGCTGGCTCATACCGAAAATCGTCTGAAGGAATTTCATCGGGCCATAGGGATGGGGAAATACCAGGGTATGGACCTCTCAATTCTTGATCTTGATGAAATCAAGGAACTATATCCGTTTATTGAAACCCATGACCTGATTGGAGCCTTGTACGATCCCAATGACGGGGATATTGATCCGGCTCAATTGACCCAGGCACTGGCCAAGGGATCAAGAAACCTTGGTGCAAAGATATTCCAGAATACTGAGGTGACAGGTATTTCCAGAGAAAACAATGAGTGGATTGTCCATACCCCAAAGGGGAATATCAGGTGTGAAATTGTCGTAAATTCGGCCGGGTATTATTCAGAAAGGGTTGGTGACTATTTTCTTCCCTATGGAGGACGCAAGGTTCCAATGGCAACCATGAGCCATCAGTATATCCTGACTGAGGAAATTCCAGAGTTAAAAGAATGGACACAACAGGAAGGGAAAAAACTGCCATTGTTACGAGATGTCGATATTTCCTATTACCTTCGCCAAGAAAAAAATGGATTGAATCTCGGACCATATGAAATGAATTGTTTTGCACATTGGGATTCGGAAAGTGATCCCATGCCTGATGATTTTTCCTTTCAGTTATTTGAAAGTGATACCGAGCGCTTGGAATTCTATATCGAGGATGCGTGCGACAGGGTTCCATTACTTGGTACAGCCGGAATACAAAACGTAATCAATGGCCCCATTCCCTATGCCCCTGACGGCAATCCATTGATTGGCCCAATGCCCGGTGTTCGCAATGCTTTCGAATGTTGTGTATTTACCTTCGGAATTGCACAGGCTGGAGGTGCTGGAAAAGTGTTGGCAGAATGGATTACAGAAGGACAAACCGAATGGGATATGTGGTCCTGTGATCCCCGCAGATACACGGATTATACAGATCAGGGCTACTGTGAAGCCAAGGCCAAGGAAGTTTATGGCCATGAGTATGCCATGCATTTTCCATACCATGAATGGCCTGCTTCCAGAAACAAAAAATTATCACCCATTCATGACAAAATCCTGTCCCTTGGTGGTCAGATGGGTGTATACAATGGTTGGGAACGTGCCAATTGGTTTGCCCATCCCGGAGATGATACAACTGAAGAAGCAACCTTGACCTGGGGTAGAAAAGGACCCTGGGAGCCAAGAATTAGGCAGGAATGCGAAGCTGTTCATGAATCTGTGGGAGTTTTGGACCTGCCAGGGTTTGCCAGATTCAATCTGACCGGAGATGGTGCTTCCGAATGGTTGGCATCCAGAATTGCTGGAAGTTTACCGAAAATTGGGCGAATGAATCTGGGATATTTTCCTACGGACAAGGGTCGGGTTTTGACTGAAATGTCAATCTTGAGGCATGACGAAAACACCTTTACCCTCATTACTGCTGCTACGGCACAATGGCATGATTATGAGGTTCTTAAACGAGATTTGCCCTCAAACCTAAATCTTGCAGATGTTACAGATCAATTTTCCACCTTGATAGTTTCCGGCCCCAAATCAAGAGAACTGTTTGGTAAAATTTCGAATGCGGATTTAAATCTACCATGGTTGAGCCATCAATCTGCCGAAGTTGTTGGGAAATCCGTTAAATTGGTTCGGGTCAGCTTTGCAGGTGAATTGGGGTGGGAGATCCATGCTCGAAATGATCATGTGCCCGAAATCTATGATGCCTTGTGTGAAGAAAAGGTAAAACCCTTTGGAATGTATGCATTGAACTCTCTCAGGATTGAAAAGGGCTTTAGAGCGTGGAAAGGAGACCTCTCAACGGATTATTCAATTCTCGAAAGTTCCCTTGATCGATTTGTCAAGTTTGACAAGTCCCAGGATTTCCCCGGAAAGCAGGCCCTTCAAATTGAAAAACAGGCTGGTAGCAAAAAACGCTTTGCAGTACTAACAATAGAACAAGAGGAATATGATACACCCTACATGTCAACATTGTGGCATGAAGGAGAGATAGTGGGAGAAACTACTTCTGGTTCCTGGGGCTACAGGGTAAACAAAAACATTGCATTGGGAATTCTGAGAACTGATCTGGTCAAACCCGGAATTGAACTTCAGATAGATATATTCGGTGAAATGTATCCCGCACTGGTACAAGGTGACAATGGCTTGTTCGACCCAACTCATAGCCGCTTGAGATCCTGATCGTATCCCCATCTTGCTCTAAGCTGGAGAGAAAAATGAATAACTCGTCAATACCCCAAAATGCCAGAGTGGTAATTATTGGTGGAGGTGTCGTAGGTTGCTCGGTAGCTTATCACCTTGGAAAACTCGGATGGCAAGATATTGTTCTTCTTGAACGGAAAAAACTGGCTTGTGGTACAACCTGGCATGCAGCGGGTTTAATTGGCCAGTTGCGCGCAACAGCCAACATGACCAAGCTAGCGAGGTATTCCCAGGAACTTTATGGTACATTGGAAGAGGAAACTGGTGTCGCAACGGGGTTTGTCAGAACGGGGTCCATTACTGTTGCCTTGACCGAGGACCGCAAGGAGGAAATCTATCGTTCAGCCTCAATGGCCCGGGCGTTTGGAGTGGAAATAGAGGAAATTTCGCCGGATGAGGTCAAGGCAAGATACCCCCATATCAACCACAAGGATGTAATTGGAGGCGTTTACCTACCCCTTGATGGTCAGGGTGATCCTGCAAATATTTGTCAGGCACTGGCCAAGGGAGCCAGACAATTTGGTGCGAAAATAATTGAGGGCACCAAGGTTACTAGCTGTATCAATAAGAATGGACGAGTTTCCTCGGTTTCCTGGGACAACGGCAAGGAAAGTGGAACCATCAATTGTGATTATGTAGTTAATTGCGGTGGCATGTGGGGAAGGGAAATCGGTTTGATGGCAGGTGTCAATGTTCCCTTACATGCCTGTGAACACTTTTATATTGTAACTGAACCGATTGAGGGATTAACCCGCCTGCCGGTACTTAGAGTCCCTGATGAACATGCCTACTACAAGGAAGATGCCGGCAAACTTCTGGTAGGTGCTTTTGAACCAATTGCCAAGCCCTGGGGTATGGACGGAATCCCAGAAGATTTTGAGTTCGATCAGCTCCCTGAGGATTTTGACCATTTTGAGCCTGTATTGGAAATGGCCATAAACAGGATGCCCATTTTGGAAAGTGCTGGCATTCATACCTTTTTCAATGGGCCGGAAAGCTTCACTCCAGACAATGCCTATTATTTGGGGAAGGCCCCCGAAATCGAAAACTATTTTGTTGCCTGTGGTTTTAATTCCGTAGGTATAGCTTCTGCCGGGGGAGCGGGATTTGCCCTAGCCCAATGGATGCAGGACAATGAAAAGCCCTTTGATCTCGGCGATGTTGATATTTCCAGGGTTGAACCCTTTCAGGGAAACAAAACCTATCTTTATCATAGGGTATCCGAGGCCTTGGGACTGTTGTTCGCCGATCATTTCCCATTTCGCCAAAAGGATACAGCCAGGGGTATTCGAAGAACGCCCTTTCATGACAGGCTGGTAAAAAACGGCGCCGTGATGGGTGAACTGGCAGGGTGGGAAAGAGCCAACTGGTTTGCCAGAAAGGATCAGCTTCCATCCTATGAATATGGCTGGAAAAGACAAAACTGGTTCGATAACTGGGCTGAGGAACATAAGGCCATACGAAACAATATTGGTCTTTATGACATGTCCTCTTTCGGTAAATTACTGGTTCAGGGCAGTGATGCCGAAAATTTTCTGAACCATGTTTGTGGAGCTGATTTATCAGTACCAAACGGTAAAATAGTTTATACCCAATTTCTCAACACCAATGGTGGCATTGAAGCCGATGTAACCATAACTAGACTTGCCGAACAAAAATATCTGGTTGTTACCCCTGCAGCAACCAAGCTGGCCGACCAGGCCCGTCTTGCCAATTTTGCTAAACACTTCAATGTCGTGATTACCGATGTAACCTCCGGTGAAGGAACCTTGGCATTAATGGGGCCAAATTCACGCAAATTGCTTGAACAGGTTTCTCCCAACGACTTTTCCAATGATGCATTTCCATTCGGAACCGCCCGGGAAATCGAAATTGGATTAGCGCAAGCGCGTGCGCACCGGGTTTCCTATGTTGGGGAATTAGGTTGGGAAATTTACATTTCCGCCGATATGGCCTCTCACGTCTTTGATGTCATTCTTGAGCAAGGCAATTCCATGGATTTGAAATTATGTGGTCTTCACATGATGGACAGTTGCAGATCGGAAAAGGGGTTTCGCCATTTCGGTCATGACATTACCGCCGAGGATCATGTTTTGGAAGCTGGTCTCGGTTTTGCGGTAAAGACTGCCAAGGAAAACTTTATTGGCAAGGAAGCAGTAATCCGAAAGAAGGAAACCGGTTTGGATAAAATGATTATGCAATTCATTCTGGAAGATCCTGCCCCCCTTCTCTATCACAATGAACCCATCGTCAGGAATCAGGAAATTGTCGGATATCTATCTTCAGGCAGCTACGGTCATCATTTGGGAGCATCAATCGGTATGGGTTATGTACCTGTGAAGGAAGAAACTGCAGAGGATCTATTGAGTTCCGATTATGATATTGAAGTCGCAGGTACCAGATTTAAGGCCAAAGCAAGTATCAAACCGTTGTTTGATCCCACACACTCCAGAATGAAAATGTAATCTTGTACCTTTGTTAAAGACTTGTTTGCTTTAACCTACCGTTGCCAGCCAGGGTACGTTTTCAAGCAACCAAAATGAAATAACCGTAAATCGGTTGGTGAGCAACAAACCGCCAACTGCAATGAGGATGGTGCCGATAATTATTTCGATCAGTCTGAAATGCTTTTTTATTCGGTTTGAAAAATCAATGAATCTGTTGATAAAAAAGGCAGCCAAGACAAAGGGAAGCCCTAGCCCCATCGCATACACCCCTAACAGAAAGGTTCCCTTGACCACGGAACTTTCCTGAGCTGCCAAGGACAGGATAGCACCGAGTTGTGGACCGATGCATGGCACCCAACCAAAAGCAAAGGCCAATCCCAGGACAAATGCACTTACTGATTTACCCCCCTTGTTTGCCAGATTGAATCTGAATTCGCGATCCAGAATGGGAATTCTGAATAGTCCCAGAAAATGAAGCCCGAATATGATGATGATTCCCCCAGCAATCTGGCCAAAAAGAACTTGGTTTTGCAGGAAAAACCTCCCTAGGGTAGAAACAGTAAAACCCAGTACAAGAAAGACAAATGAAAGGCCCAGGAAAAAGAAGAGAGCCGAATATACCACCTGGTTTCTGTTGCCCTGTTGGGAATTCAATTCAGAAAATGATACCCCGCTGATAAAAGCGAGATAGGGAGGCACCACCGGAAGAACGCAGGGTGAAATAAAACTCAATATACCAGCGGAAAAGGCTATCAATATAGATAGCATCATGCCGGAATCCAGAATTTCCATAACTTTGACTTTACTTGTTGGTCATTAATTTCTGCTTTGAGTGCTAACAGTAAAGCAATACATTTCAGAATTCACTCCTCAACAGGCTGTTATGAAATGAGGGATTTGAATAATTTTAGTCATTACTCACCTTTAATACCTGCTTTATGTCAATTTGTGGTTATATCAGTGCTTGAAATAGTCTATTTCAAATATTCCCTATTCAAAATAACAATGATGTTAGGTTGAACTGAATTTTGACTGCTATGAATTACGTGGTTATTGTCATTGTATCCTGCATAAGTAACCAAAGCAAGGAATCAAATTAGGGTTACAGCCATTACTCCAAGGTATAACAAATGCTATTCATTATCCCTTATACGAGGTTAAGAAAAACAATCCTTTAGGCACCAAAATGGTATTTCCTGAACTGAGCTTTTGAATTGGCATTCTGATTTCCAAGGTTTAAATGGCTTGGTCATAAACAAGTGGTAAAAGTTTGATACCAAATTTTATTTCCAAGGCTGTAAATCGGGATCTGATAACAATACAGGTTTATTTTCATGTACCCCTTCCCACTTAATGTCTTTCTCTGAAAAATCATAGATGGTGTAACATTCGGTTTTTATACTCAATTCTTCCCTGATATCTACCAAGAGATCAAAAAATAAATCCTTCCATTTTCCTTTTTTATTAGTGTTTCTGTCATCCCAATATTCCCACCATCGTCTATTGGCAATCAACATGATACGAGGTTTATCAAACTTGATTTCACCATCCCATCTTCCTTTAACCTCATTATCAGCTCTTTTTCTGTCCATTGCAGTCTTGATATAATCCAGATTTGCCTCAATGATGGCGGAATAGCGAAGGGCTTCCACCAAGGCAAATAATGGGGAGTCACCAGGGTCATTATCTTTCATGTACTTTAACTCAATAACTGAAAGTACTCCACAGTCAGTCAAACCGAGCAGATCTACCTCTCCGATGGCTTTGTCATAACCTGTGGCTCTAAGAGGAAATTCATAATCAGGCAATCTAATAAATCCATGCTCACATGGAAGGGTTAGTTTCTCATAGTTCCAGATGGCTATTGCGAGCCGTTTTTCAGTCAATGAAATTGGACCATCACCCTTATTGCTTATGGGACCCTTTCCGACTGTTCCAAGGTGATCATCTTCAAAAATCTTTCTAGATTTCACTTTACCTCGAATTGGTGCGTTATAAAACAATTTGTAATAATCATTGAATAATCCTTGCTTTATGATTCTTGCAATATCGTTGACCAACCCAGATCTAGACCATTTTATTTTAAAAAGGATGGGATAATTTTTTTCGCAATAACACCTTTTTGAATTAATTTTATTCATTTACTTTCCGGCACCATTATTTTGAATAATTACCAATCAAATAACTGATATCCAGGTTCAGTTAAACCAAATTAATTGCATGAGAAATTCCATGATCGAAGCAGGAGCTAGTTTTTTTGCAGGCCGTGATAGGGTTCAACAAGAGACCTTCTAGAAATGTGGAATCTGGATTTTGCCCTAACTAAAAAAGCTCACTGTGGGAACCCAGACGAACCAGCTCCAATTCCTTCCCATCGGCTGTAAGACGATAGATTAGGAGCAGGTCGGGTTTCAGGTGGCACTCCCTGAACTTCAATCCTTTTTTCCAACGCCCCCTGTAACCCTTCCATTTGCCACTCAGCCGATGATCTCGATTGGTTACAGGCAACTGTCGATCATTCTCAAGCAATTCCAGAACAGTCTCCAACAAACCATCAAGATCTTCTTCATGGTTTGGATTGGCCTTGCAGCGTTTGAAATCGTCTTTGTATGCCTAGTCGTCCGCATTCAGGCTGGCCATCAGGGAGGAAATGGAATTGTGCTTTTCACCCTTGCCGTCGTCAAGTTCAACCATCGCTTTCAGGGTATCCTTGTTTGGTCCCTTGGCCCGGTGATCAGGGATTTTCTTGGCCTGGGGAAGGGATGCTCTGGTTTGCAGCTTCATGTCTGTGGTGTCTATTGCGGGCATTGAAACCTCGAAATATGTTGAACAGTACCAGTGTAGGTATTTGGGTTGGATTAATCAAGGAAAAATTGCCTCATTCTACGACAGATTGCTTCGTTCCCGCCGTACTCAACCACACATGTAAAAGGACTTTTCCTTCCAGAACCAATGGAGTGGGTGTTAGTGCTTCAAATGCCTCAACCACACTCAATAACCTTGTCTGATACATCACCAAGTACCTCATGCTGTCCTGATGGATTTATCTAGGAAGTAATATCTTCCCTGAAATCAATCTTCACACGTCTAGCATAAGATCCCAGTAAATTTCACGGGCCAACAAGGGTACCAGTTCGGTTGGAGCCCTTATTTACCAGAAATCTGAATCCAAAGGACCAACTATATGATTGTCAATTATTTTTGTAATCATGGCATACTGTTGTCAGTAAATTGAAATTGTTTTTCTATGCTTAAATTCAAAATGTGGTTTTTTACTTGCCATTAAACCAACCCAAGCCACCTGAACGTTAGTGTATTTTTATTTCCTCTGAGTATGGACAAATTATATCAATGAGGCAAATTCTAAATTGGTGAATCCATAACACATTTATACTAACTGTTAATTTCTAATGTCCATTTGGTTCAAGTTAAGTACCTTAGATTTATAACTTCAAATTACCTTTTACCTTAAGAATCAATTCAATTCGTGACAAATCCCATTAAAAATAAAATTGAAAGACTGGACACAACAGGATTGCTCTGTCCCCTTCCGGTTCTCAAAATTCAAAAAGCCATTAAAGGATTGAAACAGGGGGATTTACTAGAAGTTATATCTGATGATCCTGTAGCCACAGTAGATATTCCGAATTACTGTAGGGAATCAGGTCATAAACTCCTCAAGGAAATAGCTAACGGGAATAGCAAATTTCTGATACAAAAAAAACTAGATAAAGTCGGTATTTAGCTATTCTTTGAGTTGGTAATCCCCTCAACTAAAAGTGATTCAATCAAGGCGTGCAACTCTTCTCGCCTTTTCATTGCCGAAATATAATTTGCCTTCCAGACTGGGCCATATCCACCAACCTGTTGGGGAATTTCAGCGAGTTCCAAAACTTCAGGATCCATGTCTGGAGAATCCAGCTTTCTGATTTTGTCAAGATCATCTAGATAGTCCTGTTTGAGTTTCCCCTGCAACTTTCTTTCTTCACCAAAACGAAACGGATCAAAAATAGTACCCCTAACCCCCTTCACTGCTGCCAATAACCTGAAAAAATGGATCATCCAGCTGCCAAATTGATATTTGGGGGGTCGAGCTCCATTCACCGCCTTGCTTATCAAGGGTGGGGCCAAATGAAACTTGATTTTGAAATCCCCTGTAAATTCCTTGCTTACCTTATCAGCGGTCTTCAGGTGAAGTCGGGCAACTTCGTATTCGTCCTTTACAGCCAGCAATTTATGGTAACTCTTTGCCACTGCCTCCTTGAGCAAGGGATTCTGAAATTCATTTATTACACTAATATAGTCATTGGCCAAAGAGCTTCCCTGGAATTCGATCAAGTGTTTGCGTCTGAATTCAATGGGGTCGATTTTGACGGATTCACCGGTGTTTGAATTATTTGAACCAAGCTTGTTGAGCAGATCGTTTTCGGTTGAAGCCCACCGGCCTATTTCAAATGCCTGGATATTTTCCTTGATGTTGACACCATTCAACTCGATTGCCCGTAAAATAGCTTCTTTGCCAAGGGGGATGGTCCCGTTCTGCCAGGCGATTCCCAACAAAATGATATTGGAATAGATTGAATTCCCCAACAGTGCAGTAGCCAAGGTATTGGCATTGACAATCTGAACGGATGAAGGGCCTAACTTGGCCACAATCCTTTGTACAAGGCTTTCACTTGGTATGGTAAAATTGGTGTCCCTGGTAAAATCTCCGGTTATGATTTCAAATGAGTTGAGGGCAACCCTAGTCTTGTCCGGTTTCATGACTCGGAGAATATCGGACACGGCAGTGACGACCAGATCTCCTCCAATGACGCAATCAGCCTCATTGTTGGCGACCCTGATCGCTGAAATATCCTCCTTTTTGTTGGCAATCCTGCAATGAATGGTAACTGCCCCTCCCTTCTGGGCCAAACCAGCCATTTCTATAACTCCAACGCCCTTGTTCTCAAGATATGAAGCTTGGGCCAGAAGGGCACCAATGGTTACTACACCAGTACCGCCAACACCGGTAATCACAATGTTATATGTCTTGTCGATGGAAGGTATTTCTGGCTCAATCAGATCAGGTATGTCGATATGCCTGGTCTTTTCCCTTCTGGGTTCTGCTCCTTCCAGGGTTACAAAAGATGGACAAAAACCTTTCACACAGCTCAAATCCATATTGCAACTTGATTGATCGACAGCCCTTTTCCTTCCGAGTTTGGTTTCCACTGGTACCAATGACACGCAGTTGGATTGCACCCCGCAATCGCCACAACCCTCACAAACATCGGTATTGATGTAAACCCTTTCACTGATTTTCGGGAAAGAACCCCTTTTTCTTCGTCGTCTCTTTTCTGCGGCACATGTTTGGATATATACAATGGCACTGACACCCGGAAGTTCCCTGAACTGCCTTTGGACCTCATCAAGCTTTTCCCTAGGATATAATTTTACCTGGTCAGGCAATCCCCTTTTATCAAAGTCTTCCTTTTCATCATATACAACGGCAACATTGCCTACTCCTATTGCAACCAGTTCCCTGATGACCTTTTGGGGTGTTAAATCCCCATCATTGAGTTGGCCACCCGTCATCGCAACTGCATCATTGTAGAGAATCTTGTAGGTCATATTGACTCCGGAAACTACCGCAGCCCTTATGGTTTGAACCCCCGAGTGGTTATAGGTTCCATCACCCATATTCTGAAAGATATGGGGCGTATTGGAAAATGGTGCCTCACCTATCCAGTTTGCACCTTCTCCACCCATATGTGTGAAACCAAGGGTTTCTCGGTCCATCCATTGCACCATGTAATGGCAGCCGATTCCGGCATATGCTCTTGATCCTTCAGGGATTTTGGTAGAAGTGTTATGAGGACAACCTGAACAAAAATAGGGGCTTCTTTTCAGAATATCGGGGGCATTTTCCTCTCTGGTTGAATCCTTCAATATCTGTAAATTAGCCAAAAGCCTTTCAGTTTGTAGTTCCTTGTATCCCAGTACCTCACCGATCCCTATTGCTACCTGTATGGGACTAAGCCCATATTTTGCCGTGAACAATATTTCTCCCTTATGATCCCTGTGACCAAATACCTGATAGGATTTTCGCTGGTTGAAGAGCAATTCCTTTATTTGTGCCTCAATGAGCTTGCGTTTTTCCTCGACAACAATGATTGTATCCAATCCTTCTGCCCATTCGAGCATGCCCTTTTGATCCAGTGGCCAGGTCAAGCCAATCTTGTAGGTCGTTATCCCAAGCCGTTCAAGTTCCTGATCATCCAATCCCAATAAACTCAGCGCATGGATCAGATCAAACCAGTTTTTTCCTGCAGCAGCAATACCGATTTTTGCTCCGGGTTTACCAGCCACCCTGTGGTTGATATTGTTTTGGTAGGCAAAGGCTTCGGCGGCATACCTTCGATAATCCAAAATTCGAGCCTCACGTTCACCGGGTGTATCCCATATCCTGATATTGAGGCCACCCTCGGGTATGTCAAAATGGGGAATTTCATAATCAATTCTAAATGGATTCCCATCAACCACAGCCGTTGATTCAATGGTTTCCTTCATGCATTTCAAGCCAACCCAGTTGCCGGAAAACCTGGACAGGGCTATGCCATAAACACCATAATCAAGGACTTCCTGTACTCCTGCGGGGGAAAAGATCGGCATATAGAGATCCAGAAGTGCCATATCCGATTGATGCAAAGTTGTTGAACTTTCCCCGGTATGATCATCTCCGAGGGCCATCATAACACCCCCATATTTGGATGTACCCGCCATGTTGGCATGTCTCAATACATCACATGATCGATCTACTCCAGGACCCTTACCATACCAAAGGCCATATACACCATCAAACTTGCCCTCGCCCCGTAGCTCGGCTTGTTGAGTTCCCCATAACGCCGTAGCCGCTATATCTTCATTCAATCCAGGGTTGAACACTATATCCGATTGATCCAGTCTTGATTTTTCCCGACCCAATAGAAAGTCAAGATTTCCAAGAGGCGCACCCCTGTATCCGGAAACATAACCAGCCGTGTTCAATCCTGCCTTCAAATCCCTTTGCTTTTGGATAAGCAGAAATCTGATCAGAGCTTGTGTACCATTCAATAGAACTTCATCTTTTGATAGGTCATACCTGTCTTCCAGGGAAGAATCTTTGAGTAATTGTTTGTTGAATTCTGTCATGTCCAAAGTATTATTCCGATCAAGTCGTTATAGCGAATTTCTTAATGACCAACGGAGACAAATTTGCAGGTCAACAATTAAGGCTGGGTTTAATTGACTGAATTTTGCAACCAAGGCATTATTTTCTGCAAATTCGAAAATACTTATACCGGAGGTCTAAACAAGAATACCCCAAAATTGAATAAACAAGAATTCAAAATTTGAAAATACAATTTGAGGAAGAAATCTTGAGCAAGAGTTTAAACAGGGTCACCCATTATTTACTTTCAAAAAAAATTGAACATGAAGTCAGGAAGACTGATCAAATTGCCCGTACAGCGCAGGAGGCAGCAGATAGAATTGAATGCCACCTGAATCAAATCGTCAAATCGATAATATTTTTGGTACCATCATCAGATAGCCTGGTTTTGTTTCTGACAGCTGGAGGTAATTTCGTTGATACCCATAAAGCAGAAAACCTTCTCGGTTTTTCCCTCCAAAAGGCTGATGCCCAAACAATACGATCCCGAACGGGTTTTGTCATAGGAGGTGTGCCACCATTTGCCCACAAGGAAGAATTGTCGGTATACATGGACCCCGAATTGTTAAACCATCCAGTACTTTGGGCAGCTGCAGGTACTCCCTTTCATGTATTCAGTATTAAATCTGATGTCTTACTTGCCACGACCAAAGCAAAATTCCTGCACTTCACGAAAGGGAGATAAACAATTTATAGCAAGGGTTTGTGATTGAATTATCATATTGAGCATTGGAATTGGTGATTACCAATTGAAAAGGGTTACATACCCAAAGAGAGTGTGTTGTCTTATACAAATTATACCCTTTTACCACACCTACCACTTTAAATTAGATGGAAAATTAAATCCCCCAAAATGCCCAATACACCTTTCAGAATATAGGCTTGTAATATTTCAACGGTTTGGTAAGTGAGGTGCGTTCTCTAATGGCAGTAATTTTAGTTTATTGCCAGAAGAATAAAGCTAATGGAGAAAATTGTGCCTGATATAACGAGATCTTTGTCTGATGGCTTCATGAATGATTTAAAGAAGTCTGTTTTATATCCCTTGCTTGAGAGAGTACAACAAGATCACACACTTATGCTTGCGATAAGAAAGAATTGCATCAATATCTACTATCGTGGTGGAAATATACTCAGAGTAAAAGCAAAAAGTGATGGTTCATATTCCGCTTTTTTTGACGAGAAATACAACCAGTCAATAAATTCTCCTATTCCACAATTACCAAATATAATCAGGAATCAAAAAGATTCTGAAAAGTGGGTGGGAGCACTCCAGAATTTGAAATTAATAATGGATAGTTACTTTTCGACAGTAAAATCTGAATTAGAACGAGAGTTCCAGCAGTTAATCGCTCGCGAAAACAATTTCTCATCAAAAAAGAGGAAAAGCGGGTATGGATATTATATTGCAGACATAGAGTTTAATACAGGTATAGAGTTCGAAGATAAGACACTGAGTGCAAGATTTGATATCCTTGCTGTTCAACGTCTAGTGAAACAAAGGAAATTCCGACCTGCCTTAATTGAAATGAAATATGGCGACGATTCTTTGAACAATGATTCAGGTATAATTAAACACCTTGAGGATCTTGATAAATTTATAAAAAATGAAAAGAAATATAATGCTTTACTGGAAACTATGGAAAGTCAGTTTTGCCAATTGAAAGAACTTGGTTTAATGGAAGAAGACTCTGATAGGGCAGATATCAAAATTACAAAAGATGAAAAACCTGAAGTAATTTGTATTTTAGCCAATCATAACCCCCGTAGCCCAATTCTTCGAGATCAAATACTGAAAAATCAAGAGATAGATAGGTTTGCCAACTCCTTAAATTATGATCTAAAGTTTTTTGTATCCAGTTTTGCAGGTTTCTCATTACATCCAAGCTGTATGTTCTCCTTAAATGAATTTAAGGAATTAGGATCGAAATTCTTCTGGAGATCTACAACTGGTAAATGACCAAAAGCGTAATCAAGTTAAATTCTATGAATGGGATATTAATTTTTGTAGAAAATTTATATTTGTTCCTTGGCATTGAAAAAGAATTATAAGCGCAAGTTTTGATAGATCCTTTATCAATTCGGTCATACCCAACTTGATTTTTTTTTCGATCTTCAAGGGTTATGATATGTGGGAATATAACTATTGTATACAAGTTCCAATCGAAATCATTTTCCGTATGTTTATCCTTTATGTGAGTCAAAAATTTCTACCATTGCTTGAGCAGGCAGGTCGTTCAGGTTTTGAGTATTTTTTCCTAAACTAATCATCGTCTGGTTTAAAATGTCGATTTGAGCATTCTGCTCTGAGGGGGCAGAAGCAATTCTTTCCAGTTCCACAAACAAATTTTCCGGTGTTAAATTTTTACCCAATAATTCTGGTACTTCTCGTGTTGATGTTATCAGGTTGATGAGGGTTACCGTATCAACCAGTAGCATGGAACCAATGATTTGGCGAGACAACCAGCTTAGATCATAACCAATTACCATTGGAGTGGAGGCTGCAGCCAATTCAAGGGAAACTGTACCAGAACTGGCCAAGGCAAGGTTGGAAACCGAAAACAAAGATAACTTCATCCTTTCCCTTTGTTCAGTATCCCAATCAGCAGATTCAAAAAACCTGGTTCCTTCAGGCCATCCAAATTCATTCCTGTCTTTCAATATGCCAGTAAATTGAGGAGTAGGTGCGACTACAATTTGATAGTCTGGAAATTCTGTTTGAAACAAACCTGCAGCCTTGGCAAACACCGGTCCCATTTTGGTTATTTCCGATTTTCTGGAACCGGGTAATATGAGGAGAGTTGGTTTACCTGGTTCTAGCCCAAGGTGTGAAGAAACCTGGGCTATTTCCTGTTTATCCGGCGGTTTAATGTTTGCGATTGGATGCCCAACGAAGGTTGAACTTATTCCTGATTTTTCCAAAATTTCGTTTTCAAAGGGAAATAGGGTAAGTATGTGGTCTACACATTCCCTGATCTTTTTTAACCTGCCCTGTCTCCAAGCCCATACGGTGGGTGAAACATAATGAATTACCGGGTTCCTATACCCACCTCGCTTAATGCCCTTGGCAACCCTGAGGTTTAAATCCGGGCTGTCAATGGTAACTACCGCATCAAAAGAATCACTTAATATGCTGGCTACAAGCTGGTTTTTTCTATTGAGCAGCCGGGGCAGATTTGAAAGTACCTCGGTAATGCCCATGACTGATAACTCGTCATATGGGAATATACTGACAAGACCCTTTTCAATCATTGACGGACCACCCACACCGATAAATTCGACATCGGGATAAATCCTGAGCAAACCTTCCATCAGGTTGCCCCCCAAACTATCTCCGGAGGGCTCGCCAGCGATCAGGAATATTTTTCTCGGATATTTCGATTTATGCTTTTTGACCA
>VYFX01000023.1 GCA_009842205.1 Paracoccaceae bacterium
AGAGTGCAGCCTCTAATGATGTAAAGAAACTCCTGTTTCTGGGCTCTTCCTGTATTTATCCGAAATTCGCCAAGCAACCCATTCAGGAAAGCGAATTGCTCGAAGGACAGCTTGAAGCCACCAACGAATGGTATGCTATTGCCAAGATAGCAGGTATCAAACTCTGTCAGGCCTACAGGGAACAATATGGGTTGGATTTCATATCAGCCATGCCCACCAATCTCTATGGTCCCGGTGACAATTACCATCCCGAAGACAGTCATGTTTTGGCTTCCCTGATCAGAAAATTCTGTGAAGCCGTTGAATATGATTATGATACTGTCAATGTCTGGGGAACAGGTACTCCACTCAGGGAGTTTCTACATGTCGATGATTGTGCCGATGGCCTAGTGTTTCTCATGAAACACTACAATGGCCATGAGCATGTCAATCTGGGCTCGGGTGATGAGTTGTCCATTGCCGAACTTGCCAATCTGATTGCCGAATTATGTGGTTATACCAAGGGATATGAATTCGATACCACTAGACCAGATGGAACTCCCCGCAAACTCTTGGATTCCTCAAAGATAAACAAGATGGGATGGAAACCCCAGATCCCGCTAAGGGAGGGTATCAAACATACCATCAATGAATATCGGAAGATGAGAGCTTTTGAATAGGAATGACGAGGTCATTTGGGAAAATGGGAAAGCTGGTATGGGGAGGGGGTTGATTTTCATCCAAGCCAAATAACAAAACCAATGTAAAAATATTCTGACCAATTAATGGAAGCAAATAAACTTGAGTTTATCTGGAATCTTTTGGCAATCACCCAACAGATTCTTCAAAATATTCCTGGAAACAACTTCTGAAAATGGAAATGATTTACCGATTGATGTTATCACCCCCAATTGGCATGCTGAATTATGGGCAATTTCGTCTCACGGATTTACTGATAAATTTCAAAATCATGATTTTTGTATAAAGTTGATTCCAAAATCCGACCCTGAAATATAGTTCTGTAATTCTTGTCCAAATAACTTGCTTACTGGAGTGCTTAAAAGTTACAATCAAAACAGACAAAATTATCTTCCTCAAGGATCATTTCACAAATTTTCTTCAAGGATTCAGAAATATTTTTTTCTAACCAAGCCTCATAAAGAACAGAACCAATAAATAGTGAATTTTTGTTTAAATCCCCTATGTGATCATATTCACCATTTACCTTATTACTGTATTTTTCCCATTCAATACTCCCAAGTTCATTCTTAACTATTTTACCAATATCTGTTTTCCATACTGTAAATCCCTTTCCCCAAACATTGTCTTCGGGGAAAGGTGTTTGATATTCCCCATCCACAAGTTTCAAGAGTAATTTATTATCTTTTTCGTGCATTATTCTCTTTGAAGGATTTTTTTCTTCACCGTCAGAATCGAATATGAGATAAGTTGGAATTTTCATGAGTTTACTTATCAAAAGGGGTTTATAAAGTTCGCTCTTCCCATTGGCTGGGACAATGTGGCATCCCAGTTTCCTAAATTCATCGGTAAGATCAAGTAAATTCATATATGTCTGCAAATATGCAACATCCTCAAGACCCTCAACCAATACGAGTTTTCGGGTAAAAAACATTTCACTTAAACTTGGCTGCAAGGCCTGATGTATCTTTGCAAGATTCCCTTTGGGTTTAGGTAGATTTTCGCTAGTTGCTGAGCTGCAAATTGAGGCAAACTTCTCTATTGTTAATGATTCAACTGAAGATTCTGAGTTTTGATTTCTTTTATTGACCATTCGAACATCTTCAAAAACTTCACCTGAAACGAAACCCGGGTTATGAGTAGTAACCATCACTTGTGAATTTTCCTCAATCAAATTTTGTAAAACAGTTGAGAGATAACGTACCTGCGGAGGATGTTGATACAATTCAGGTTCTTCAATTGCTAAAAGCAACATTGGGCTATGAGCCTCTTCCATGTTAGAAAGTTCTTGTAACAAAGCAAAAATATATGATCTTTGGAGACCGTGTCCAAATCGCTCCAAATGACCTTTAAATTCACCTTCTCCAGTAATGATATGTGCCCAAGGAGGATCAACTCGAACAGACTTATCTGAATCCTGAATCCATTTAAGTTCTAAACTAATATTTGGATGTGCCCATACAGATAATCGAGTTTGGAGGGAATTGGAAATTTCGTCAAGCGCATTTTGATTATTATCAAGTAAGATTTGATACTGGTCCTTCATTTGTTCTTTTAATTCTTCAATTGATTCATCAAAATTAATTTTGGATCTCACTGCTCTACCTAGTAATTTACCCAAAGCAGAGTTTTTTTCTTCAACTTGTTCTGTGGTAGCATCCTTGACACCAGGGACATATACCCACTGAACATATTTCGTAAGGAGATTTTTACCTCTTGAAACTCCATAAAATTCATCCTCACTGGGTATGAGCTCACAATCATTTTCATGTTTAGATTCAAAATCGTGAAGTGCATCTATCATTTGTTGCTTTGACTTCGGAGTTGGAAGTTCGTTGTGGCTTTCCTTTAGACTGAGGTAGATTTCTTTTAATTCAGCTACTTTTTTATTTAATTTATCAGCTTCAAAGAAAGGAGCGAATGCTTTAAATCCAATTCTTTGTCCGAATTGTTTAACAACTGCTTTCCCGTTAGCAGGGTCAAATGTGGCTTTGGCAGAAACAACCAATCTTCCTTGCCTTACATAGTTAGAAAAATCATCCAATGCATCCTGACTCAAATCGTTAAATGTAACAGTGATTGTTATGGGTTTATCAGTTTCCTTGCAGTGAAAATCTTCTTCGACCAATTTCAACAAGTCAGTTTGGGAACTATCAGATTCACGAAAAAAAACATTTAATGCAGTAAGGACAGTTGATTTCCCTGCACCGTTAGGGCCAACAAAACAGGTGTAATTGTTGAAATAAACAGTTTTGTCCTTAAAGGACCTAAAGTTTTCAATACGTACGGATTCAATTTTCATTTCTTACCCTGACTAATAAAATGAGGTTCAAAAATTAATACTCAAATTCGAGGAAATTTAATTGGTATTAATTGTAAATTTCTAAGATAATGAAATGAGCTTTAGATAGTTGATAATCATGTGACCATTAGACATTTTGCC
>VYFX01000053.1 GCA_009842205.1 Paracoccaceae bacterium
GATTGAAATACTTACCTAAAATACAACTTGATTAAAGGGGTGCTGAATAGTTACTGTAATTCAAATATTGGCTGCTTCATTATATGTAACTTCCCTAAACAATTTTGATTATGCTACGCATTCACTACATTATTCGTCTCAATCGGAAACTGCAAATACATCAACTGAAGATGTTATTCTCCTAAGGTCCTTCCAAGAGTGGTTATTGGTCAGGAACCCAGAAGGAAGGATACGGTGGATTGATCTGGATCGGATTGATGAAATCCAAATACTTCCGAAAAAATGAATTGATCAGAACCGATTTTAATTTTCAGATTATTATGGATCAACATACAGAGTTTTTCAGTGGATTGATCAGTAAAGGTTTAGCTAAACAAATACGATAGGTTATGTGAATTACCTCAGGTATTGACCCATTGAATTATCATTCAGATACAATTCTAGAACGAAAGGACCCAAGCCCATGAGCGAGTTACCAACATATATTTTCGAACATAAGTTCAGCAAACCACGTGAACAGGTTTGGAAGGCCTGGACTCAACCCGAAATGCTGTCCCACTGGTTCGGACCAAATGTCGAAACAATCATTCACAAGCTTGATCTCAAGGTAAGCGGGTTATGGCATTGTGAAATGAAATGGGGAGACAATTCCATGTACCAAAGTGGTGAATATCTGGAAATCGTTCCTCCCGAGAAACTTGTCTGGCTTCATTCAACCACGGATGCAAACTGGAACATCATGGCTATGCCCAATAATTGGCCAAGAACAATGCATTCAACCATGACCCTTGAAGAATCCGATGGGGTGACAACACAAATCCTGACCTGGGTGCCCCATGATGCAAATGAGGCCGAACTGACCTGTTTTGAGAACGTCAAGGAGGACATGGGTAAAGGTTGGAGTGCCGGAATGAAACTCATAGAGGAAATGCTGGCCTAACAAAAGGATGTATTCCCGAAAGAGCAAATGTCCTGGTTGGAGGAAACGGCACTGTTGAGAAAAATCCTTCTTGAATGTGAGCTTGAGGAGGAAATCAAATGGAACAAACCCTGCTTTGCTCATCAAGGTAGGAATATTTGTATCATTCAAAATATGAGGGATTTCCTTGCTCTCCTGTTCTTCAAGGGCGTATTGTTGAATGATCCCGAGAAACTGCTTGAGGTTCAGGGACCCAATTCCCGGTCAGACTACAGGATGAGGTTTACAAGTCCCCGGGAGGTCCTTGCTATGACCCACTGGATCAAGTCCTTTGTCGAACAATCGATCGAAAACGAAAAGGCTGGTCGCAAGTTGGAACTGTCAACCCACCTCGATTATCCTCGGGAATTACTGGAACGCTTTATGAGTGATCCTGAATTGAAAGGGGCATTTGATCGTTTGACACCAGGGCGTCAACGAGGATACATTTTGTATTTTTCACAAGCCAAGCAATCAACGACCAGAGCCAGAAGAATTGCCAAGTACCGATCAAGGATTATCATGGGAAAGGGAATGCAGGACCGTTAATGGTATCTTAATACAAAAGAGAGGTATATACCCTGTTTATCCCCCGTGCTTCGTTACTGATGTGAAACTTTGAAACCGCCTGTTCACGAGCTTTCTTGCACATGGTTTTCCGCAATTCCCCATTTGATAACAACTCTTTGGTGGCTTTGATCATTTCCTCCGAATTGTCAATCTCAACAACCCTGCCAATATCCTTGCCAATCAATATAGGCCATGCACCGGTCATTGATGTAACAACCGGAGTTCCGGTAGCGAGTGCCTCAAAGGGTACCAATCCAAAACCCTCCGATCTGGAACAGGCGATGCATAGGACCATGGATCGGTAGAGTTCATCCATTCCTTCGGTACCGATCTCCCCTGAAAAAACTATTTTGTCCTGTAGGTCTGCCTGCTTGATAATGGTGAGTAAATGCTGCTTGAATTTTTCATCCCTTGGTTTGCATAACCCAATGATTTTTGCTTTATAATTCTCTTGTTCAGGCAAGACTTTCAGCATCGTATCAACAAACAGATCAACTCCCTTTGCGTGGCGAACCCTACCTACACATCCGATCCAGTCACCTTCGCCGGAGTTTTTGCTTTCGGATAGTTTCGGGTCAGGAAAATACCTTGTCGTATCAATTCCATGATGGATTTCGGCCGAGAATTTGTCCCGATCCAGAAAATTATAGATGAAGCTGGAAGTGGCAATCAGTGCATCCATCTTGCCAAGCAGCTTGAGGAACATTCTGCTATGATGGTGATTGGTTGCCGATGTGAAAACAATTTTCCATTTTTGCCCTAGAATATCTCGCAGAAAGATTCCCAACACCATGTCAATTGCCCTACGGGCATGCAGGACACGATATCTGGCGATCCCGTTGGGTTTCGAAAAACCCTTGATGATCAGGGACAGGATTGAGAATTTACTTTGCCCTCGATTCAAATCCCCCCAGTCTGCAATTCCGACATCCATCATTTTCTCCTGATGGGGAATAAGATCCTTGACTGTAGAGGAAACGCCCGTATGCCTCCTGTGCAAATTGGCAATAATCACATTTGGGAGTTCGGTTTTCATTGTTTGGACCGTTTTATAGGCGTTTTGTTTTTGGCTTCACCCGAAAGATGGATTGGAAGGAATCATCAGTGGAACAGAGCTGAAATGGCCTGCAGAATATTATCGATAGCCTCATTTAACAACTCTTCCTGTTTGGCAAAACACAGGCGAAAATAACCCTGACTACCGAATTCGCTTCCAGGTATCACAGCAACATGGGCATTTTCCAACAAATAATTGCAAACATCTTGGTCATTGGACAATTTACCAGTTCCAAACAGCTTCCGACATCCTACAAAAAGGTAAAAGGCTCCCTCCGGTTTATAAATATCCAGATATGGCGATTGTGACAACTTACTGCAAACCAGGTCTCTTGCCTTGGTATAATCGTGCAACCAATCCTTGAGGAACGCTTGAGAACCTTCCAGGGCAGCAACTGCTCCAACCTGACTTATCGATGAGGCGTTAGTCGTGGATTGTCCCTGAAGCTTGATCATTTGTCCAATAAAGTCACTTTCTCCAGCACAATAACCAATCCGCCAACCTGTCATGGCATAGGATTTTGACAAGCCACTGACGGTCAGGGTTCTGGGGATCAAGTCGGGAGCAACCTTGGTCAGGCTGTTAAACTCCGCACCATCATAAATTATGGCTTCATAAATATCATCACATAAAACCGCTACTTGTTGGTGTTTTCTCAGGATAATAGCGATTTCTTCCAGTTCGGATCGGGTATATACCGCTCCCGTCGGATTCCCCGGTGAATTCAGAATCAACCATCTGGTATTGTTTGTAATGGTGGATTCGAGTTGTTGTGCCGTTATTTTAAAACCGGCTGTTTCCGGACATTGAACCAGAACGGTGACGCCCCGGGCTATCTTGACAATCTCTGGATAACTTACCCAATAGGGTGCAGGAATAATGACTTCATCACCTTGCTCAAGCGAAACCATCAAGGCATTGAATATCAGTTGCTTGCCACCGCAACCAACGACGATATTGTTTAATCGGTAGTCGGTTCCATTCTGTTTGTTGATGTGATTGGCAATCAACTTCCGCAAATGCGGTGTCCCGGCAACAGCTGTATAACCGGTCTTCCCCTCCAGGGCCCCTGCATAAGCAGCCTCGATTATATGAGCCGGAGTATTGTAATGCGGTTGCCCCTCGGTCAGATCGATTACGTTTTTCCCCTCGGCAATCATATCCCTTGCCCGTTGGGCAAGTTTAATGGTCCCGGATACCCTTACCGAACTGATATTTTGATTGATTTGCAAAGATGTCTCCTAAATTTGATGGGCAGGAAGGTTAATCACCATCAAACCGCATTATTGGGTATTGACCATACCAACCATCAGGTAACAATTGTATTTGCAAAACTCAACCTTGTTCCTCATATTTCCTTCAAGCCTTTCCTGCAGCTTGTCGCGGGATTTATCCCTAGTCAATAATCTGAAAATGGTGGCCAATGTACCCCTGATAAGTGGGTTCTTGTCCCCCAACTCCCGATCAATCCTGAAAATCGAACTGTCAATAAATTTATATAATTCCGATTCCAAATCGATGGAAGGTGCAACCTCGTCGGTAATATCATCCCTGAATGATATCTCCAATCCGGCCTTCTCGACTTCCTCATGAAACCTTGTAATGGCATGTCCCCCACCCACTGGACGGTAATTTAGCTTCATTTGCTGTCCCTCGGGCGTTCGAAAGCAGTCGGAAATCAAAATCAATCCTCCCTGCCGGGTTACCCTTCGGGCTTTCTTGAGTGCAACCTCAAGGGGGATGTATTGAAAACTTTCGGAAAACAGGCAAACATCAAATTGCCGATCTGTTTCAAACTCTTCGAAACCGAGGTTATGCACCGGCGTATCTTGACCCATCTTGGCCTCACACCTTTTTGCCAGGGGAGGGCTTGGCACAACTATTTCGAGGTCGTGACCGAGTTTGCTCAGGGTCAGGGCCGTCTCGCCGGCTCCGCCTCCAACATCAAGTATGCTCAGATGTTCACCTTTCGGTAAATGGGAAATGAGCCTTTCTGTATACAGTTCCTGGGCCTGCAAAAGGTTACCGGCACAAACTTCAATACCCTCTTTCCAAATTCCGTAGTGAAGATGTTCCTTGCCCGTCAGAAAACGAACAAAATTTACACCCAAATCCAGCCCGAGAGTTTTGGTATCGATTTTTTTGCCGGTTTTAAACAAATCTATAAATCTATTTTGAAATTGTTCTTGATATCTGGTTGAGGGATTAGGTTTTCAATAATTCATGTGCTCATGGAACTCATTGAAAATGCTTTCATATACCAACCGTTTAAATGGAACTATTTTTTTAACCAGTTGGCCTGTTTTCATCCATTGCCAATTCGAAAACTCGGGATGGGGAGTATTGATGTTTATTTGGCTGTCATTGCCAATAAAATCAAATAGAAACCATTTTTGTTCCTGACCCCGATATTTTCCACCCCAAAGACGCGGAATCATCTCGACGGGTAAATCATACAAATAGGTGCCTTTGGTTTCAGCAACAAATTGAACCAGATCGGAGGAAATTCCCGTCTCTTCCTCCAATTCCCTGAGTGCTGCCGAATGGTTGTCTTCCCCCTCGTCTATACCGCCCTGGGGCATTTGCCACGCATCATCAATTCCATCAAGGCGTTGACCGGCAAATACCAGATTATCGCAATTGAGCAAGACGATACCGACACATTTCCGATAGGGAAGGTCTACTCTCAAGGTACAAGGTTCCTCTCAAACTGTGGTTATTCCGAGCCTTGAACTTATAATTTTCCTGATCCCAAGGCCTTGAAGCCATGAATAAGGTCAATTGCATAACCAAGCTGGTTATCTGTCCTTCTCAATTCTTCCAAAGCTTCATTCAGTTTGGCCATCTCTTCCTGCTCTTCCTCGTTGATAGGAATACCGTCATTTTCAAGGCTGTTATCATACTTGGACTCCGAAAATAAATACCTTGCATCTTCTTCTTCCTCTTCAACTTCGACATATTGCCATTCCAGCAAAATATCCGGAGTTATGCCATTACCCTGTATGGATTTTCCTGATGGAGTATAATATTTTGCAGTAGTCATCCTCAAGCCGCCAAACTTCCGTTCGCTTGAGGAGTCCACACCCTTCTCGCTGTCAAGGTCAATCAGGGTTTGAACTGATCCCTTGCCGAAACTTTGAGTACCGATTACAGCAGCCCTTTCATTATCCTGCAATGCACCTGCGACAATTTCCGAGGCCGAGGCCGACCCACTGTTGATTAGGACAACAATTGGGATGCCATGTGAAATATCACCATCATAGTAATCCCCGGCTTTAAAGGTATCGGCCTGAGTGTCCCTTCTTCTGATTGAAACGATATCACCTTCATCAAGAAAAAGATCGGTAACACCTACAGCGCTTTGAAGCAACCCACCTGGATTGTTACGTAAATCAATTACAATACCTGCAAAATCATGGATATCTCCATATTCGGCAACCACTTCCTCAATACCCTCCTCAAGATTTGGAATGGCCTGATTGCTGAAGGTCTTGACCCTTGCAATGATCACATCCCCTATTCGTCTGACCTCAGCAGCTTCGATCTGGATGATATCACGGGTAATTGTAACCTCGAATGGGTTATCTACATTCTCCCTCAGGATTGTAATGGTTATATCCTCACCGGGAGGTCCTCTCATTCTGTCAACCGCTTCCTGCAGGTCCATTTCCAAAACGGTCTTACCTTCGATTTCTATTATATAATCACCAGCCTGTATACCGGCTTCGAAGGCAGGTGTGTCATCTATTGGAGAAATAACCTTCACATAACCGCTTTCAGTTGTTACCTGTATACCCAATCCTCCGAATTCCCCCGTGGTTCTCTCCTCCATTTCCATCATTTCTTCCGGACTGATATAACCCGAATGAGGATCAAGAGAACTTAACATGCCATCAAGCGCTGCCTGAATCAATTCGGACTTATCCACTTCTTCGACATAAGAATTATCAATCCTGCTCAGCGTTTCGGAAATAAGCCCAATTTTTTCGTAAATATTGAATTCCTCTTCATCGTTTGACTCTGCCCACATTGGTTGGAGAGGCATCAAAACAAGGAAAATTCCAGCCATTAAAGGGAATTTGGGTAATCGCAATCTAATCATGATCGTCCTAACTATACGGAAAACTAGGTGAGAATACAGGTCTATTTGTTTCCAATAAAAATATAATTCTCATTTCATAAGGTTCAATTAAAATATTTTTTACAACAACACGCGCAACTCGTTACATCAATGCGTTTGAACATCGTATATCAGGGTATTGCCTGTCATTTGCTCCGGTTTGTTCAAACCCAGCAAATCAAGCAAGGTTGGAGCAAGATCAATCAAACTGCCTCCATCCCTCAATCTGAATGATTTGTTGGATGACACCAGAATGACCGGAACAGGATTTGTCGTATGTGCCGTATGAACGCCACCGGTTTCCTCATCGACCATCATTTCACAATTTCCGTGATCGGCAGTTACAATGAGTTTACCACCAAACGCCAAGATTTCCTCTGTTATGATGCCGAGTGCTTCGTCGGTTGCTTCACATGCCTTAATGGCAGCATCTAAACTCCCCGTATGTCCAACCATGTCAGGATTCGCAATATTCACTACGATCAAGTCAAAACCCTTGTTTACTGCCTCCTTGAATCCCCTAGCAACTTCCCTGACTGACATTTCCGGTTCAAGATCATAAGTTGCCACCTTGGGACTGTTGGGCATGAAGCGGTTTTCTCCTTCCTCCATGGCTTCCTTGCCACCATTCAAAAAGAAGGTGACATGAGGAAACTTTTCGGTCTCGGCAATTCTCATCTGGGTCAGGCCATGCCTTGCCACCCATTCCCCCAGGGTATTTTTGATCCCGGTTTTCTTGAAAAGTGGTTGGATCCAATCCCTTGGTGGTGTGAAATAGTTAGCCATTGAAACTGCCCGGAAGATGGCAGGCCTACCTGTGACATCAAAATCCACAAAATCCGGATCGGCCAAAGAAGCTGACAATTCCCGCATACGATCAGAACGAAAATTGACGAAAAACAACCCGTCACCCTCTTTCATTCCCATAAAATTCCCTATGCAGGTAGGCTGGATGAATTCATCCGTCTCACCTCTGGCAACGGATTCTTCAACACATTCCGGACCGGAAGGGGAACGTAATCCCTGACCCATCATAATGGCATCCCAGGCTTTCTTTATCCTTTCCCAGCGATGGTCCCTGTCCATGGCAAAATACCGTCCCGAGATGGTTGCAAGTTCGGCCAAACCCTCAATGCCATCAACCAGACGTTTGATGTCCTGCCCGGCGTTGCCTGGTGGAGCATCCCGGCCATCTGTGATGGCGTGAACCTTGACTTTGACACCATAAGAAGCAAGTGATTTGACCGAAGCAACCAGATGGCGGTTCAAACCATGTACCCCAACATCGGATACAATCCCGACGACATGTACCGTATTGCCTGTATCCCTTGTGGTCCTGGCCAGATTGACCAAGGGTTCCATCAACCCGAACTCTCCCGTCTTGATGGCTTGATTGATTCTCTGAACCTCCATTAGTATGACACGACCTGCGCCAATATGAAGATGTCCAACCTCGGAATTGCCAATGCTTCCCGGTGGCAATCCAACCGCTTCTCCATGTGTTACCAGTTTGGAATTGGGATAGTGGGCCATCAGGCGATCAAAATTCGGGGTTTTGGCCAGGGCTACGGCATTTCCTTCAACCTCCGATCTCAAACCCCAGCCATCAAGGATACACAAGGCGACCTGTTTTTTCATTTGCTTTCAATTCCAAGGAAATAATTCATTGTGAATTAGAACTTCATTGATTGCGCACAACTTTCAAGTGACCTTGACTGATTCTAAAAACACTGAACCTTTGCTGATGAAGCAGTGCAGGCAAATCTTCGGTGTCTTGAATATCTTTGCAGCAGGTGTTTGTAGTGATGCGCAAGTCTATGAAAGATATAAGGGAAATGTTCAATATCGTCAACGCAATTGTGGATAACTTTCGACCCGATTTGCAAGCAATTATTTGTGATAAGGCAATCCCGAAAGAATTGAGACCGCCCGGTATAGCTGTTCAGCCAACATTGCCCTTGCCAGCCGATGCGGAAATACCATGGGACCAAGGGATAGGGTAAAGAATGGGGTGAATTCCGGTAACTGGTTTCTTCCCTGGTCACCACCGATCGCAAAGGTCAGATCACCTATTTGCTCATCACGCCATGAGGCTATCTTGATGGCAAATTCCCTGCTTGACAATTGCTGTCCCCTTTCATCAAGCAGGCACACAGGGTTCTGGAGGCATTTGAGCGAACGCTTCCTGCCTCCTGTTTTTTCCGGTTCGATTTCAACAACCTCAATGTTTCCAAACCCCTGGTTTCGTCCCAGCTTCGTGAATCTGTCTAGGTAATTTTCCGTTAATTCCAATTCAGGGCCTGAACGTATTCTGTTGACGGCCAAAATTGTAATATTCATATATTATCTTTGGCCTGAGACTCAGTCGGCATCCACAGTTTTTCAATCTGGTAGAAATTCCGCACTTCTGGCCTGAACAAATGTATGATTACGTCTCCTGCATCAATCAAAACCCAATCGCCTCCTTCTTTTCCTTCGATTGTGGTCTGTATCCTGAACTGCTGCTTCAGGGACTCGAGCAATTTTTCCGATAGGGATACGACCTGGCGCTTGGACCTGCCAGATGCAACAACCATGTAATCGGCGATGGTTGATTTCCCTCGAAGATCAATTTCAACGGTTTCCTGAGCCAAATTATCGTCCAGAACTTTCAAGACAAGTTCCAGAAGATTTTCTGAGCTGGTTAGGGGGGCAGTGCTTGGGGATGGGATTGACAGGATGGATTTATCTAAATCCGCTTCTTTTTCTTGGGTCAGCGTATAAATCTCCTTAATGTCCTACTGGATTCATTCAAAAAAACCAACTTTCAACAAAATATTCCAGAATAATTCACAAAACAGGCAAATTGTTTTGATATTGCCATTTTATTTTCTGTAACTAGAAAAATGCAAGTGATAAAATGGAATCGAGATTTCATCAATCAAGTTGATTCGGTAAATCAAAAAAACGGAACCTCTCCTTTCAGAACATCTCGAAACTTGTCCATATCAATATTTCCACCCGAAATAACTACACCTACAGACTTGCCTTGCATCAGATCCCTTTCCTGAATCAATGCAGCCAATGAAGCAGCGCCAGCTCCCTCCGCAACATTATGGGTGGTACGAAAAAGGACACGAATCGCTTCTACTATGTCTTCATCCGTTACACTCACGATTCTTTCCACACCCCTTGAATAAATATCAAATGCCTCCTTGACGGGAACCCTTACCGCCATGCCATCGGCGAAGGTATTTGCCGAGTTGGTTTCGACCAGTTTTCCGGCCTCAACAGAAAGTTTGGCTGTTTGAGCATTTTCGGAAACAACACCGACGACATTTGTCTTAAGCCCAAGGGCATCACGTACTGATATGACACCACAAATCCCTGAGCCGCACCCGATGGGAACATAGACGGTATGCAAATCCGGATTGCTGGTAAACAGTTCCAATGCGTAGGTGGCTACTCCGCGAACTATTTCCTTGTGATATGATGGTACAAAATACAATCCTTCATCGTCGGAAATTCGCATTGCCTCTACCCTGGCTGTATCAAAATCATTTCCGTATTCTACAAGGTCGGCCCCAAAACTATCCATGGCCTGGTTTTTTTCAAATGAATTGCCATGGGGAATAACAATTCTGCAAACCAACCCGTGTTCTTTGGCAGCTCTGGCCAGACTTTGCCCATGATTACCTCTGGTTGCGGATACAATGCCTTTTGTTTCAGGTTCCGTTTTTCGCAGCCAGTCAATAAAAGTTATACCACCCCGTACCTTGAAGGCTCCTATGGGCGTATGATTCTCATGCTTTACCGAAACCTCAACACCAGTTAAATTGTGCAACCATGGCCATTGGATCAGGGGAGTTGGTGGCATGGATTGATAAATCAGTTCGCTGGCTGCTACCAATTCCTCTTGCTTGAACAACATTTAATCTACCTACCAAAATAATTTGAGTTACTCATTCTCTGTCGAAGAGCTTTCTTCGATTTCTGCCGGAGCTTGATCTTGACCCTCAACGGCAGCTTGTTCCCCTTCGATATTACCTTGAATGACTTTGGAAATGTGCTTCTTCAAAGATTCCGAGGCCAAGTCAAAAGGTGACTTACCCTTGAAATTGTGGAGGTTAGGGTCAGCACCAGAATTGATCAGAAATTCAACTGCAGAATGGTTTGAGCTCATTCGCACGATTCTGTGCAAGGGTGTGTTCCCCAAGGAGTTTTGGGCGTTTGGATCGACACCAACCGAAATCAACTTTCTCAACAATTTCATATTGATTTTATTTGTCTTCAACATTGCCAGCAAAGCGGTGTTCTTCAAACGATCCACAACATTTGGATCATTGCCATGATCCAAAAGGGCTTCCAACAATTCCAAGGGGCAGTGAGCATTGGTTACTGCCCTGTGTATCAGGGGAATGCCATCCTTGCTTTCTTCTTCGGCAGGGATTCCGAGTCCAAGCAAATAGCTTAATACCTCACCCTTGCAGGCATTTCTTACCGCAGTATAGACGAGGTTATTATTCGTATTTTTGGTTCGGACATGGATGTCTCCTCCATGTTGAATCAACAGGCTGGCGATTTCAACAGGTATGTATGGATTTTGGACAGCCCAATGCAAAGGGGTCAATCCGGTTTTCTCGGTAGCATTGATCTCGGCACCATGTTGTAACAGGATTTCGATGACCTCCTTGTGTTTCGTACATCTGGCAGCCCAATGCAGGGGTGTAAAGCCCTTGTTGGAATCTACTACACTAACTCCCTGATTTATACACCTTTCAACATCTTCAACACCTGCCTCCCTGAAGAAACCCTTGGATCCCCAATTGTCCGAATGAAATGTTTGCAGTTTCTTGAAAATTCTGTTGCCGGCAATATTGGGATTGGATTCCTTGGCAAGATCATAGGGTAAATTCCCGTTCTTGTCGGTCAATCCAGCCTTGGCCCCATTGGAAAGAAGGGTTTGTATTACCTCCGGATTGGAATTATTCCTGGCCGCAAGGTGAAGTGGAGACAACCCTTCTGAATTGGTGGCATTAACCTCTGCTTCCAATTCAAGAAGTGCCTTGATTATTTCAGGTTTTTCATTTGCCGAGGCTGCTGCATGAAGTGGTGTGTCACCATTTTTATCCTTGCTGCTTACCTTGACACCATTATCCACAAGTATCTGAATGATTTCGGGATTGGTACTATTTGCTGCTGCAACATGAAGAGGGGTTAATTCGCTCGGCGTGTTGTGTTCAATTGAAGCTCCTGATTTAAACAATTCCTTGATTACTTCCGGATTTGAATTATAGGCCACAGCCCCGTGTAGGGCTGTTAAACCGTTGTTCGAAACCGAATCGATTGGTACATTGGCCTCGACAAGTGTACTGATTATTTCGGGATTTGAATTATAGGCAGCAGCCCCATGCAGAGCTGTTAAACCTTTCCCGGATTTTTGCTGAACATCGGCACCAAGTTCAATCAGGGATTTCAGAATATCCGGAGATGTATTGATGATGGCAAACCAATGCAGAGGTACCAAGCCATGACTGTCAACCTTATTCAGATCAGCCGGGTCAGAATAATGCGATCTGATCATTTCCACCTGCTTGGTATAATAGATAGAATGGTTCATAATATCACACCTTGAATTACAATTGAGAACAGTTAATCATGATCTGACCAATTGGCTGTAATCGGCAACCATCTGCTTGGCGAGTTCCCCTACTTCAAAATTATACTCCCTGATCTGTCCGACAGGTTCAACTTCTGCTGCAGTACCTGTTAGCCAGCATTGCTCGAAATCTTCCATTTCTGATGGCATGATATGGCGTTCGTGAACCTTGATGTTTCTCTTTTTCAACAATTCCAGAACCGTCTGCCGGGTTATGCCATTTAGAAAGCAATCCGGCAGGGGGGTATGGACCTCGCCATTTTTTACAAAAAAGATGTTGGCCCCGGTGGCTTCGGCTACATAACCGCGATAATCAAACATCAAGGCATCCGTAAAACCTTTTTTTTGAGCCTTGTGTTTCGAAACGGTGCAGATCATGTAAAGTCCGGAAGCCTTGGCATGGCTCGGAATGGTTTTTTCACTTGGTCTCTGCCAATCGGAAATATCCAGCTTGATACCCTTGATTTCACTGGAATCATCGCTGCCGTAATAACGTCCCCACTCCCATGTGGCAATGGCCAGGTTGCAGGGATTTTTTTGGGAAGCTACTCCCATATCCTCACCAACTCCTCGCCATGCTACGGGTCGGACATAAGCATCCGACAATCCATTGAGATTCATTACATCAGATTTGGCCTTTTCGATTTCCTCGGGAGTATAGAGTATATCTATGTCCAGTTGTCGGGCGGATTCAATCAATCTGAGCGTGTGCTTGCGGTTGGCAAATATTTTACCACCATAGGCCCGTTCTCCTTCAAACACCGAGGAACCGTAATGCATTGCATGGGTTAAAATGTGGACATTGGCAGATCTCCAGGGAACGAACTCCCCATTAAACCAGATATATCCATCCCTGTTGCCATAACCAGTATCTTCAGAACCTGTGGACATTTCCTTCCCCCTTGTAAAATTCTTCGTAAAGAAATGATCAAAATAATTTTCTGTATTTCTTGTCTTTCCGATTTGCTTATGTATTTACTATTGAATATAAATGTCAATAGAGTTTACCTATTTTATGTCAACAATACTTACTTTTTTTATTTATGACCGACAATGAGAACCGTTCCGGCGGCAACAAACTACTTTACCTGACGGACAAGGAAATTACCAAGGGTATTGAGGCCATGATGTTTGCCTATCGTGGTTTTACGTCCGACCCTGATGAAATCCTATCCAAATATGGTTATGGCAGGGCCCATCACAGGGCATTGCATTTCATCCAGAACAGGGACGATATAAATATATCCGATCTTTTGAAAATACTGGCCATATCAAAACAATCCCTCAACCGTGTATTGCGTAGGTTGATTGAGGATTCCTTTGTCGAAGCCCGTCCCAATCCAAAAGACAGGCGTTCCAAAATACTTTATCTTACCCCTTCGGGTAAAATACTTGCTGATGAACTCGCCAGGGTCCAGACCAATCGTGTCAGAATGGCCTATCGAGCAGCAGGCAATGAAGCGGTCCTAGGGTTCCGCAAGGTTCTTGAAAACCTGATAAACCCTGAGTACTCAAATCAGGATCAGGACTATGAATAGTACAATATTCGAAGACTCAAGATCACCCCACATACTATTTGTCGAGGATGACAACAAAATCAGTGAACTCCTGAAACTTTTCCTCAACAAGCATGGTTTCAACTGTTCTTTGGCAAGTAATGCCCAGCAGGCCAGGGAACTCCTGTCCACTTTTCGATTTGACCTGTCTCTTGTCGATGTCATGCTACCCGGCGAGGACGGAGTTTCGTTGACCAAACATATCAAGGAGTCGACGGAAACACCTGTCATAATCCTTTCTGCCAAATCCGAGGTAGAGAACAGGATAACAGGTCTTGAAGCAGGAGCTGACGATTATGTCATGAAACCTTTTGATCCCCAGGAGGTCGTGCTGCGGATCAAGGCAGTAATTAGAAGAACGCCCTATGAAAAAATCAGGAAGGTTTCATTCGGCCGTTTCGAATTTGATCTTTTTAGGGGCGAGTTGACTTATGATGGGGATGGCATTCTCTTGAGTGATGCCGAGCAAAGCATTCTGACCATTCTGGCTTCAAGATCCAATCAAACAACCTCCCGTGAGGTAATCTGCCGCAAGGCTTCGGCCAATGGGGAGTATATAATCGATCGAACAGTTGACTTGAGGATCTCGAGATTGCGGAGAAAACTCCTCGATGATCCCCAAAATCCCAGATATCTTAAAACCGCCAGAGGCAAGGGTTATGTATTGGTTCCCGACCAGGTTGAAATTGACACCTGAATTTGGATGATAAGTAACCCTTGAACCAAGAATTATTGAAAGTTTTGATTGGAAGAATTTATAAAGATGAATACCGTCCTGTTTTCACATAGCGATTGTACCAGGCATATTACGCCAAGGGGACACCCGGAAAGAGTCGAGCGTCTGGAACGACTGGAAGATGTCTTTAATCAACCTGAATTCGCATCCATTGAACGCTTGGATGCTCCCTTGTGTGAATTGGACCGCCTGACCCTTGCCCACCCTCAAAGCTATGTAGATCAAATCCAAGATTTGGAGCCCGTCCACGGATTTGCCTATATTGATGCTGATACAAGCATGAGTAAAGGTTCCTGGAACGCAGCCCGACGGGCAGTTGGCGCAATCGTTCAGGCAACTGACATGGTTCTCGAGGGAAGTGCCAAAAATGTCTTTTGTGCCGTCCGACCACCGGGACATCATGCCGAAAAAACACGAGGTATGGGATTTTGCCTATTTGGTACTGTCGCCATCGGGGCTTTGCATGCCATTCAAAAGCATGGTCTTGAACGGGTGGCAATTCTGGATTTTGATGTTCATCACGGCAATGGTACGAGTAACATTCTTTGGAATGAGAAACGTGTCCTGTTTGCCTCCACGCATGAAATGCCCTTATATCCCGGCTCGGGTTATGAGTCTGAAAGAGGGTCATTCGATCAAATCATCAACAAACCGCTGGGGACAGGGACAGGTAGTGCAGAGTTTAGGACAGCCATGAACTCCATCATTGATCGCATGGATAAATTCAAACCGGAGTTGATTTTCATTTCGGCAGGTTTCGATGCCCATTATGACGATCCACTAGCCTCACTCAGGTTGGATGAAGAAGATTTTTACTGGGCAACCAGGGAAATGAAAGACCTGGCCCATGCACATTGCAAGGACAGGTTGGTATCCTCACTTGAGGGGGGATACAGTATTCTGGGTCTCACGACATCGGTGAGGGCTCATCTAACAGCTTTGATGGAATAATTTATATGATAGAAACACAAGAATTGCTGAAACTGGACAAGGATGGAATCTACGCCTTGAGTTTTGAGGATGCTTTGGAAAAATTGGAACACGTCGTCAGTTTACTCGAAAAAGGCAGTGTTTCGCTGGACGAAGCAATAAAACTCTATGTTTTGGGAACCACGTTGCGAAAGCATTGTGATTATAAACTGAAAGAGGCTCAGAAAAAGATAGACGAGATTTCCCTCGAAGAACCGGAAGCCAGCACTTCCTGACAGGAATCGGAATAGGATTGCAGTTCTAATCATGGTCGTGGAACAAAATGAACATGAGAAACGATATACCCAGCTGATAATGGAAATACCTGATATGAGCTATCACCAGGCCGAAGACAGATTAAGGGAAATATCCCAGATTCTGGGCGATCCGGGTATTTCCGTTGATGAAACAACCCAGCTATTGAGATATTCAGGGCACCTTGCCGATCACTGCAAGTCATTTTTGGTTCCCGATACCAGTCCACCCAAGGTTATTGAACTGGATAAATCCGGGAAACCGGTTGGTCTGCGCAACCTCGATCTTGTCGAGGATTAGATGAGGGTTTCAATCCGTCATGGCTGAATTCACTGGTTATCTGGCAGAGGTTGGAAACAGAATCGGTGCAACCCTCGGTGAAATTTGCTCTGAATTGCCCCGTAATTCGCTGATTCCTCCCATGGAACATACCTTGGACGGTGGCAAACGGTTCCGTGGTTTTCTCGTGGTTGAAAGTGCCAAAATAAATGGTGTTACGGGCAAGATTCCAGAATACGTGGCGGCGGCCATCGAATGTCTTCATGCATACTCACTTGTCCATGATGACCTTCCCTGTATGGACGATGATCCTCTGAGGAGGGGCAAACCAACGATACATACAAAATGGGATGAAATGACTGCCGTTCTGGTGGGTGATGCCCTGCAAACACTTGCCTTTGAGATTTTATCCGATCGGAACAGGATTCCTGATCCTGACATCAGGGCTGATCTTGTTTACTCCCTGGCCTGTGCATCAGGAGTTTCAGGAATGGTTTTTGGCCAGATTCTTGATATGGAAGCCGAATCCAACCCTCATGCTGCGACAGTAGAGGATATAACCATACTCCAGCAGAACAAGACTGGCAAACTTATCGGCTTTTCCTGTGAAGCAGGAGCAATTTTGAGTCGAACGGATCCGACTAATCTTCTGGGTTATGCAGCTGCACTGGGATTGGCCTTTCAAATTGCCGATGACTTGCTGGATATTACAGGAAATGTCGAGGATGTTGGCAAAACCCTTGACAAGGATTCATCACAAGGCAAACATACCTTTGTCTCACTGCTCGGGGAGGAGGGGGCCCGCAATCTGGCCAGGGAGCAGGTGGAGGAAGCTGTCTCATATCTTGAACCCTATGGGAACAAGGCCAAAATGCTTGTCGAAGCTGCCAGATTTGCCATAACGAGAACCAAATAACCGAACCCCAAAGATGGCAATTGCATAATACCCGATTACTTGCCAGGTATCAATTTCCCATGGCGGTTTGGTTCCCATTTTGGATTTAGGCCATTATTGTCATGTATCTTTTTGAAAATGACAATTGTATCAGGACCCCTTCTTTTGGTCGAGATGTCTAGTTCCCGGGCCAATTAGCTTGGCTTGATTTCCGGTTTTTTTACGCATTCCCTGCGGTTCATTGACAACACAAAATGTCTTCTATCAGTTGACATATGCACGCACGCATCCTGCGTAGGCTTGATGCACTGGATAATGCATTGCAGCCAAGGGATTTGGATCTTCCGGGATTCGACTTTCATGCACTCAAGGGTCATGCACCAACAAGATATACGGTTCATGTAAACGGTCCTTGGTGTGTTACCTTCGAGTTTGAAGACGGGGATGCCCATATGGTAAACTATGAACAATACCACTAGGAGGTAAAAAATGATGAAGCGGAATCCCGATCGCTGTCCAACCCACCCTGGTGCTCTTCTTCGTGAAGATGTATTACCGGCGGTCAAGAAGTCAAAGACCGAAATAGCTTGTCTGCTCGGTATTTCCCGTCAGCACCTTCATGCCATTCTGGGAGAGCAGAAGCCGGTCAGTCCGGTGGTAGCCGTTCGACTCGGAAAGCTTTTCGGGAATGGGGCTGGCCTCTGGATCAGGATGCAGGGTGCCCATGACGAATGGCATGCTTCCAGGACGGTTGATGTATCCGAAATTCCAACATTGCACGCAGCGAAGTGACAAAATGACTTGACCGGTTAGGGAAATCCTGAAAGAAGTAAGGAAGTTGGCCATAGAGTATTACGAAACGACAGGAAAACCCCTCGGGGTTACAGGTGAAATTGGGGTATGAAAATTAATGGGATTTTGAATTATCTATTAATGGTTACTTAATGGTTACTTATTAGAAATGGTATAACAACCGATTTCATACATCATCCTGTATTTGAACTTATTTGACTATCTGCATCAGGATCAATGCCAATAAACCCACCGACCTGCTTTTCCCAATGCTGGCTGAATACTCCTCCTCTGTCAAGCAGATCATCAACAGTACCCTGCTCAACAATATTCCCCTCATGCATGACAACAATACGATCCATACGTAATATTGTGGATAACCTGTGAGCTATGGCAATGACCGTTTTTCCCACGATGATTTGTCGCAAGGCATCCTGGATGTATCCTTCAACCGTTGAATCCAATGCTGATGTGGCCTCGTCCAAAACCATGATCGGGGCATCTTTCAAAACCGCTCTTGCCAAAGCAATTCTTTGCCTTTGGCCCCCGGACAATTTTACCCCTCTTTCACCCAAATGGGCATCATATCCCTTACGGCCAAAACGATCCTTCATGTTGATGATGAACTCATGGGCCTGTGCCTTGATAGATGCCTCTACAACCTCATCCCGAGTTGCTTTTGGATTGCCATAGGCAATGTTTTCCCAAGCTGATCTATTGAACATGGCTGTTTCCTGGGTTACCATGCTGATTTGATTCCTCAGGCTTTCCTGAGTGATATTGCGGATATCAGTGCCATCAATCATGATGGCTCCCCCTTCAGGATCATATAATCTCATCAACAGGGTGACCAGAGTCGATTTCCCGGCACCGGATTCCCCGACAAGTCCGATGTGTTCACCAGGTTTGATTTGAAGATCAATATTGGTAACGCCACCGATTTCCTTCCCATATCGGAAAGAAACTTTCCTGAATTCTATACTCCCCTTCAGCCCGACAACTTCCTTGGCCTGAGGCGCATCAACGAGCTGATGTGGATGAGCCAGAGTTCTCATACCATCTTCTGCTTCACCCACATTGGAGTAAATTGCCATCAGTACAAAGCTAACCCAACCTGACATTTGAGCAATCCTGATGGCAACCGAACCCGTTGCGGCAATATCTCCTGTCGTGGTCATGCCATTCGACCAGAGCAGAAGGGAACCACCAACCAGAATGACCGGAAGCAATCCCGAAAGCAACATCAGGAAATATCTGAAGGAAGAAGCAACCATGCCAAATTCCGTGGCTTTTCCGCGAAAGTTTTCCAAGGCATCCAAGGCCGCTCGATCCTCATGCTGGTAATGGGCAAAGAGCTTGACAGTTCTTATGTTCGTTATCGTGTCGACAATCTGGCCGGAAAGCATTGATCGGGCACCTGCCCTTTTGGCAGATTTTTTTCTGATTCTGGGCAAGAACCAGCGAATGAGAAAAACATAACAGAAAAGCCAGACTATCAGCGATATGGCAATTCTGTAATCAATTGAAACAAGGAGCAGGAATGATCCCACCAATGAGGCCATGGCAAACGAAATCACGTTGACAAATTCATTGACCGTGTCCGAAATTGCCCTTGAAGCCTGTAGTTGTTTCTGGGATATTCTACCGGCAAAATCATCATCAAAAAATGAAATCGCCTGATCCATCGTATGGCGATGGAGTCTTGAAAGAACCAGCGAATTGATATTCGGGTTGATCAGGACCGAGTTGATATAGGAACTTCCCCCAAAGGCAAAGGGTCTGACGACCACAAAGAAAACAACGGCACCGCCAAGGAGCAGGACATTGTCGGTAAAGATGTTGTTCAGGTCCGTTGATACCGCACTGTCAATGACCAACCCCAGTATCAAGGCAGAAAATACCTCCAGCGAACCCGCCAGCATGGACACCACGCAACCAATGAAAATCAGTGGAAATGACCCTTGCAAGCACCACAAGTAAAATCGACCCAGGGTTTGTGGGGGATCACCCTCCGAATACTGGTATGGATTGATCAACTTACCGAGCAACAAGACCCTACCATGATTTCAACCACTCCCATTAGTTTCCTTGCCTTTCCCTATACTAATTTCAGCAGGGCTGATTTGGATATCTCAAAACCTGATGAAATCCATACCCTTTGCAATTCCTTGAGTTTGTCACCCAATTCTTTCCCCTCATATCTTGTTCCCAAATCCTTTGCCTTGACTGGAAATTCCTGACTTGCTGCAAAATCAATCCTTGACCTGAAATCTGAGGGGATTCCCTCATTGCCCACTATGGCCCTGATCAGGATTATAGCCTCAGTTGTTACCTTGCCAAAACGATAAGCCAACTCTTCGAGTGAACATTCGATATCCTTTGAATATTGTAACAATATGTCAAGTTTTAAACGTTCAACCCTTGTTAAATCCAATTTACAATTCTTTGTGTTGATATTCAGTACCGCAAGACTGGTGATGGGATTGGGTTCAAACTGGTATGCCTGCTCCATTTGTTCCAATTTCTCGTGTTTCAGGGCCTGACCCTCCGGGAAGTGCCAGTGCCAGCTGGGAGTATTCTCCCATTCCTTGAGACACCAATAGAGAGGTCTTACGGATAGAATTCGGAATATTTCGGATCTGATTCTATACCCGGATAGCAACTCGAGTTTTTCGGCCTGAAACTTTCGAATGGCATCCAAACCCTCGGAATCGCATCCCCTTTCGGAATCACCATAAAGGGCACTGAACCGAAAAAATCGCAATATGCGCAGATAATCCTGATTGATTCGATTAACCGGATTGCCTATGAATCTAACCCGTTTTTTCTCCAGATCCTTCAATCCTCCCCTGGGATCATGTACTTTGCCTTCATAGTCGGCATAAAGAGCATTTATGGTAAAATCCCTGCGGGAGGAATCCGTCTCCAAATCTGTCGCAAAACAGACCTCGACCTTCCTGCCATAGGCCTTGGTATCCTTGCGAAAGGTTGTAATTGATACCCCGTTTGGCCCTACCATCAAAGAACCAAATTCAATCCCTATCGGTTTGAAACCGATTTTCTCACGGTTGAACATTTCCTTCATCTTGGTCGGAGTGGCATCAGTTGCCAGGTCAAGATCGGAAGGGAATCTTTGCAGGATACAGTCCCTGACACACCCACCAACAAAATACAGTTGAAATCCTGCATCCCGGAAAAGCTTGAACAACCCTACCAGAAACTGATCATTTTGCCAAAATCGTTTTATTCGCATCGTTAGTTGAGATGTTTGGCAAGACCATTGAGTATTCTGGCCGTTGCTCCCCAGATATGATACTCATGGTAATTGAGCCCAATGTATCTGTATTTTTTCCCGTCCCTCATTATGGATTCAATACGGTAGTTCGTTAAATCCATCAGAAAGTTCAGCGAAACCTCAAAGATTTCTGCAACCTCCTCGATTTGGGCTACGGCGTCAAACAGGGGATCCACCTTACCAACAAACGGGGTAATCCTGAAACCGGTTACCGTCTCATGGGGAGGACATACCCCAAGAATTTCAACCTGTGCGGGATCCAATCCAATTTCCTCTTTTGCTTCCCTCAAGGCAGTCTCCAACTCATCATGATCCCAGTGTTCGGCTTTTCCACCCGGAAAGGAAATCTGTCCGGCATGGTACTTGAGATGACTTGAACGCCTGGTAAATATAACCATTACCCCTTCGGGCCTGCTGACAAGAGGTATCAGTACGCTGGCCGGTCTTTTGGCCCGCGGTATATGATCGAGCATCCCTTCATTGAGCATGTAATCCGATGATCCGCCCCTGTAGGTTCCCAAACCTTTACTAATCTGATTAAAAGTCAATTGAAGAGACAACGTAAAGCCCTAACTCCCCAACCTGAAAAGTTGTATTTGAATATTAATGATTTCAGCATTTTGCAAAACTAACGTATTTCCAAACATTGGCGTCTTCAGTCTTCCTTTTCAGCCAGATAATTCTCGAACTCGCCGGGATCGGATAAATTGTCCTGTGGACATACCGATGTATGGATTCCAAATACAACCCCCTTGGTTTCATTCAGTTTCCTGAGGGTTTGACGCTCCACCCTTGCCCACTTTTTACCTGTCTTGTCCTTGTCTCGCCTCTGATTCATGCTTCTCGGCTGGTGAAGATCGGGATTGGTATAAGAAAGATAATTCCCTCGGTATATAATCCTGTCGGGTTGTAGATTATCAAACATCCGCTGGACCACCATGGCAATACGATCATTGTACTGGGGTACTGGGTCATGAATTGAGGTGAGTGGCAAGCCCATTTTTTCAGATAGAAGCCAGCTTGCCGGAAAACACAATATGGCACCAACCAGGACATGTTGATCACCACCATTGTGAAGCAAGCACAAATCCTCCTGGACCAAACGGCCCGCAACGATCAGGGGATGATCATCGTTTAATTCAATGATTTGCCCGTCTGGTCTTGTGACATAACCCTTCCCCCAAATATAATCCTCAACATCCTGAAGTGTTTCACAAATGGTTCGAAGCAATTCCTCGGCGATGCGGTCTCCCTCCCCGGTACAATCAAAAACCAGATCTCGTTTGGTCTTGATCAGGTGATCCCTGTACCTCATTTGCCTGTCAAAGGCATCATCTCGAAACAGCCAGTCACGTGGTTCGAGCGGGTTGATTCCGGGCAACCTTCTAGTTTTTTCGTTGACCCAAGGTTCAAAGGAAAGATTTTCTTGACAAATTTCGTGAAACTCGTGAAGCATCGGTTTTATAAACAAGGAAATATTGGAGATTTTATTTGTAAACCTGCTTGTACCAAATTCCACATGATAAGTGAATTCAAATTAGGGAGAAATATTTAATGGACCAGGAACATTTTTCAGCCACACGGAAAATAGATCCTTCAAAGGGCACCCACCTGAAGGATGGAACAATTAATGACCATGATCGAATTGAAATTGGGCCAACCCTGCTTGCCTTCAGGGAATGGGAAGAAGCCGGCCTGGAACTGCCAAACCTGGAAAGGATGCGGAATCATAGGTGGAAAAGGCTTATCCAGCACATTATTGATCGTGATTATGGCGGTTTATTGCTTTTTGATCCCCTGAACATTCGCTATGCCACAGATTCAACCAACATGCAGTTGTGGAACACCCACAATCCATTTCGGGCCGTTCTGTTATGTGCCGATGGCTATATGGTTATTTGGGATTACAAATCCTCCCTGTTTCTTGCCGATTTCAATCCCTTGGTTCGGGAGGTAAGAACTGGAGCTTCGCTCTTTTACTTCACTGCTGGTGATGGCGATGAGAAACGTGCCGTAACGTTTGCCAGTGAAATTGATGAATTGATCAAGGAACATGGTGGCAACAACCGCCGGCTGGCTGTCGATAAAATAATGGTTTCAGGCTTGCGGGCCCTTGATAACGTTGGTTTTGAAATTATGAACGGCGAAGAGATTACGGAAAAATCTCGTTCGATCAAGGGACCTGACGAAATTCTGGCCATGAGATGTGCAAGCCATGCCTGTGAAGTTTCCGTCAAGGTCATGGAAGATGCCGCCAAGCCGGGCATGTCGGAAGATGAGATATGGTCGGTATTGCATGCCGAAAACATCAAGCGAGGTGGTGAATGGATCGAAACGAGACTGTTGGCGACCGGACCCAGAACCAACCCCTGGTTTCAGGAGTGTGGACCCCGAAAGTTGCAGAATAATGAAATCCTGGCATTTGATACCGATCTGGTTGGATGCTATGGCATCTGTACGGATATTTCACGAACCTGGTGGATAGGCGATCAAAAGCCCCGACAAGACATGATTGATGCGATGAAACATGGGGTTGAGCATATCCAGTACAACATGCAATTGCTGCAACCAGGAACCCATTTTGATGATTTGACATTCAAGAGTCATCGGCTTGATCCAATCTATCAAAAACAAAAGTATGGTGTTCTGATGCATGGCGTTGGTCTCTGTGATGAGTGGCCTGGTATCAACTATCCGGATGGTTATACGAAGGGTTCGTTTGATTATTGTGTTGAGCCGGGTATGGTTTTCTGTGTCGAGGCCTTGGTCAGCCCGGAAGGAGGCGACTTCTCCATCAAGTTGGAGGATCAGGTACTGGTCACTGAAAATGGTCCTGACAATCTGACAACCTATCCCTTTGACAAAGCCCTGATGGGAGAAACCTGAGGACAATTGTTTCTAGTCAACCTTGATTTCCAGTAGTGATTGCATGGCAGTGCGGCCGTAGTAATACGGATCAAATACGGTAAACTGGGGCTATATTTGGACATTGGATACTTGAATATATACGTTTGTTATGCCTTTTTGTCTCGGATTTGGCTGGCTAATGTTTCATGATCTTTTGACATGAAGAATAACCATGGACAATTTTACAACGGCTTTCAACAAACAACCAGGATCTGGATGGAAGGTGGATAACAGTAGAAAACCAACAGGGAATAATACCTTTTAGGATTTAAACTCGTTATTGTGGCTTGTAAGAGAGTTCCGCAGGGCCTCACATGAAGATTTTGGAGTTCTTACCATAGTATTATAATCAACATGAACCAAACCAAATCTTTTGCTATACCCCAATGTCCACTCATAATTGTCCAATAGCGACCAGATAAAATACCCCCTGACATCCACGCCTTCCGAAATCACATCCTTGACTACCCTTATGTGGTCTTTAAGATATTTTTTTCTGATATCGTCATTAATGACTTTGGAAAACTCGTTTGAATGATCGGCCATGCCATTCTCGGTAACATAAATTGGCAAGCCATTTGCGTAATCACTTGCTACCCATCGTAGGAGGTGCCCCAAACCCTCCGGGTATATCTCCCATCCCATTCCGGTCTTGGGAAGGTTTCCATCTGTTTCTAACCAGCCCGGGAACTTTTCCTTGCCTTTGGCAATTAATTTGCGGGTGTAATAATTGATTCCGATCCAATCAACCGGTTCTCCGATTGTGGCCAAATCTTCCTCCCAATTCTTTGGTAAATGCTTCTCAAGATAGTAGAGAGATTCCTTAGGATATTCCCGTTTTTGTACACCACCGAGAAACCACCTGTTATATATGGCATCGTACAAATCAGCCTTGGATTTAGCTGCTTCCGAGTTGTCTGCAGGCCGGGAATATTCTAAATTTACTACCAATCCGAGGTTATCAACGTTTATAGCCCTCAGAGACTGTATAGCTGTACCATGTGCCAAGAGTACATGGTGCATGGCTCTTGCCGTTGCCCTGATATCTCTTAATCCCGGCGCATGATCTCCTGTAAAGTGTCCTAGCCAAGCAACGCACCATGGTTCATTAATGGGGGCTACCGAATATAACCTGTCACCAAGTAATTTCCCTACGGTTGTCGCGAATTGACCGAACCAGGAGGCTATATCCCGATTGGTCCATCCACCCTGGTCGGAAAGGTAAGCTGGTAATTCCCAATGATAAAGTGTAAGGAAAGGCTTCAACCCGCAAGACAACATTTCATCCACTAGTCGATCATAGAAATCCAAACCTTCTTGATTTGGGATTGACATGTTCTCTGGAAAAATTCTGGCCCATGATGTAGAAAATCGCCAAGCATCCAGACCTAGCGTGGATACCAACTTGAAGTCATCCTTATAACGGTGGAAATGATCACACGCGATGGCACCATTTTCCATATTACTTACATTTCCCGGTGTGGCAGCAAAGGTATCCCAATGGGTCTTGCCGGCATTACCATAATCATGCCCCTCTATCTGATAACTAGAAGAGGCTGTGCCGAAGACAAATTTTTTGGGAAAATCTGAACGATAAAATCCCAGGGTTGGATAAGGGTTTATTTTTTTTGGTGAAACAAGCCCCCTGTATCCCTTAGGAGGGCCTGTGGTTTCACCTATTATCAATTCTGATTCCCAAAGTTCCTGATATGGGCTGTTCTTTTTGCCCTGAACCATGGAAATTAGCATTTCAGCACATCGTCTACCGGCTTTTCTGACAGAAGAGGTAAGGGCAGTAAAGGTGGGTGTTTCACCCTCATTAGCCAAATAAGAGAGCTGATCATCGAAAATAACCACAGAGATATCAGTACCCAATTTCAGATCGAGTTCAAGCAATGCCCTTCTGACACCGATAGCTATGATCATGGAAGATACCAGAAATGCTGTCGGAGGATTTTTCAATTTCATAATTTCATGAGTTGATTGATAGCCATAAGACATTGTCATCTCGTTGGATTTCAGGTAACCTGCTTGTGGAAACAATCCGTTCCGGGCAAGGGCATTTTCAAAACCCGCGCGGCGTCGATAGGCAAAATCCATTGTTTCAAGACCGTTGATGAGTGCAATGTCTGTGTGTCCCAAATCAATAAGATATTGAGTTGCTTTTTGAAAAGCCCGGTAATTGTCTACGTCCATCCATGAATATTCTTCCTTGGCTGTTGAAACACGACCATGTACCAAGAAGGGAATACCTAGCTGTTGGAGAATAGGAATACGAAAATCCTTGAATCTTGGCAATTGTACCAGAATTCCATCTACAACGCCTAGTTCTGCCATTTGCTTATAAGAAGAAACGACATTTTCATCATTTGCAACTGAAAGATTCAAATGGTATCCCGCTTTGGAATAGGCCTCGCCAGCTCCTGCCAAAAAATCTGAGAAGATTGGATTAACCATCTCCTGGTTTGTAGAAATTGGAATGACATGTCCAATGGACCGGGATTTTCCAGTGGCTAATCTGGTTGCAATCGGATTGGGACGGTAATTCAATTGCTTGGCAGCTGCCAATACCTTTTTTCTGGTCTTCTCATTTACTTCAGGAAAACCATTCAGAGCTCTACTCACAGTGCTTTGTGAAATCCCGAGATGTTGAGCCAGTTTTTTTAATGTCATTGGTTTCAGATAAATTTTATTGAAAATGATAATATTGATTTAAACTGCTTTAAAAAATATTCAAACGCTTTGATTGATTATGAATATCAAGGATGAAATATAGTACAAAACCATACAATACCATCAAGTATTTGTTGCCCTATTAGCCCCGGCTCATATAGTTTTACCAAGACACATATTCCTTTCCTGTCTTTGTTTGCCCGATTCATGAAATCATGAAAGAGGATTAAATATTATGACCATTGGAGCAAAACGGAGCTATGGAAGAAAGTCCTGGATTGCAAAAGGAATGGTGGAAGGGAAGGACTTACCATGTCAGCAACTAAAGTGAAAAGAAAATATAGAAATTTAAAACGCATTGAATTAATAAATTGTGCTTGACAAGTAACTTTAAGCCAAAGTATAATTTAAATATTTCAAACCGCTTTGAATTTAAATTTTTGATAATGAAATATGTGTGAAAAAAAAGAAACTGCTTCGAAAGAATTATTTGATGGCGGGTTGTTAATGGTAAAGTTTTTTATTTAAGGAGGGTTACAATGAAACTCAAAATTCTTCAGCTTGCTGGTTTGGCAGCAGGATTACTGCTCGGAGTTTCTGCGGGAGCGCAAGACTTGAAATTTCCAATCGGTGAAGGGGATTTCAACTGGGGTAGTTATAATGCGTTTGCTGAAGCGCATGACTACAGTGGTGAACAAATAACAATTTTTGGACCATGGCTTGGACCAGACCAAGCTAATGTAGAAACGATGTTGGCTTATTTTGGTGCTGCGACCGGTGCTGATGTTCGTTATGTGGGGTCGGACAGTTTTGAACAACAAATCCTAGTTGATATCGAGGCAGGATCTGCGCCAAATGTCGCAGTATTCCCCCAACCAGGATTGGCTGCAAACATGGCAAGTAGAGGTTTCTTGTCTCCTCTTGAGGAAGGAACATCTGAGTGGATATTAAATAACCATGCTGCTGGCCAGTCTTGGGTTGATCTGGGAAGTTTTGATGATCCGGACGGAAACAAGCAATTGTATGGGTTTATCTTCAAGACCGACGTGAAATCCTTGGTATGGTACGTACCCGAGAATTTCGAAGATGCCGGTTATGAAGTCCCCTCTTCAATGGAAGAATTGAAAGCTCTGACTGATCTGATCGTTGCCGATGGGGAAACCCCTTGGTGCATTGGCCTGGGTTCTGGTGGAGCGACGGGATGGCCAGCCACTGACTGGGTAGAAGACATGATGCTGCGGCTATTTGATGTTGGGGTCTACGATCAGTGGGTTACCAACGAAATACCTTTTGATGATCCGCGGGTTATTGCTGCGATTGAGGAGTTTGGATATTTCGCCCGTAATGACGATTATGTCGCAGGTGGCTCCGCTACTGTAGCTGCGACTGATTTCCGTGATTCTCCCAAGGGGTTGTTTTCTTCACCCCCACAATGTTACATGCATCGTCAGGCTTCATTTATTCCAGCTTTCTTTCCAGAGAATGTAGAGGTTGGGCTTGATGCCGATTTCTTCTACTTTCCTGGATTTGAATCCAAGAATCTTGGTAATCCGGTTTTGGGCGGTGGTACATTGTGGTCAATTACCAACGACAGCACTGTTACCCGTGGCTTGATGAAATTCCTTCAAACCCCGATTGCTAACGAAGTCTGGATGGCATTGGGAGGATTTATGACTCCTCATACGGGGGTAAATAAAGCTGTCTTCGCTGACTCCACCGTTGCAAAAATGAATGAAATACTTCTTGGTGCGACGACTTTCCGGTTTGATGGTTCGGATCTTATGCCAGGAGGTGTTGGAGCCGGTACCTTTTGGACAGGTATGGTTGATTATTCTGGAGGCAAATCTGCTCCGGACGTAGCATCCGAAATCCAGTCTTCATGGGAAGCATTGAAATAAATAGTGATCTTTAAGTGTTGCCAGGCATCATACCTGGCTGCACATAATTTAAATTTGAAATTGGGAGAGTTGATATGCATCCTGCATTACAAGGTCTGATTACAATAATTATTGGCGTTGGAGGATGCCTCGGCTACTTCTATTTTTCGAATCAAATACTGGATAAAGTAATTTTTCCACCAAAAAAGAATGACGCAGGACGTAATATAAACCGGGCAAATGCCGTACGCCCATGGTTATTTCTGCTACCTGCTATTATTGCACTTGGTTTATATCTCGCTTATCCAGTATTTTCAACCCTTTGGCTAAGTTTGACTGACCGGTCACAGGATGGCGCCTTTGTTGGTCTTACCAACTATAATCAAATGTTTAGTGAAGCCAAATTCTGGGAAGCGATGGTTAACAACATGCTTTGGTTGATCGTCGTGCCAGCTGCGTCCACAGCATTTGGCCTGTTGTCAGCCCAGTTGACTGATCGTATTGCATGGGGAAACATTGCCAAATCCATTATATTTATGCCTATGGCCATCTCTTTCGTTGGTGCTGCTGTCATATTTAAACTCATTTATGATTCACGTCCGATTGATCAATCGCAAATCGGTGTTTTAAATGCTGTCTGGCTTCAGTTCGAAGGGGGTATCGGGTCATTTTTGTTCCTCAAGTTCCTACCTGGGATTATTGTTCTTAGTTTTGCCGGAATTGTTTCTTATATTGGATGGATGACGTTAAAACCCCTACTGCCTGGCGAAACAAGCCAAGGAGGTGGGTTGATGGCCATAGCACGGCTCATTGCGGTTGTCATAGCTGCATATATACTTGTCCGTTCACTTCTTTTGGTTGTAGGAATCATGAGTTCTACTCTCCCTTATGGTGAACCTCAGCAATGGCTTACCCTCCCTTTCTGGAACAATTTCTTCCTGATGATTGTCTTGATATGGATTCAAACAGGGTTTGCCATGGTTATACTTTCTGCTGCTTTGCGCGGTATTCCTGAAGAAACAGTTGAAGCGGCCATTGTTGATGGTGCCAATCCCCTTCAGGTGTTCTTTGGAATTAAGGTACCACAGATTACAGGTACGATTGTCGTTGTCTGGACCACGATTACTCTTGTTGTTTTGAAGATCTTTGATATCGTTTTTGCAATGACTAACGGCCAGTGGGAAACACAGGTTCTAGCAAATTACATGTTTGACAAGCTCTTTAGGGCCAATGACTGGGGAGTCGGCTCCGCGAGCGCAATTGTCATAATGGTACTCGTTTCACCAATTTTGATTTGGAATGTATATAACGCAAGGAAGGAAATGCGATAATGGACGGAATAGCAGGTAAAAGTTCCCGGCTAACTTGGGCCGTTCATATATCAACGGTTTTGCTTGTTGCACTTTGGCTGTTTCCAACAGTTGGCCTTTTGGTATCATCTTTCAGAACAGCAGATCAGATTTCCACTTCAGGTTGGTGGGCTTCAATGTTCTCATCAGAACAGCGCGTTGTTATCCGTTCTGCCGACCCAGATGACTTTAGGGTGGAAGATAATGACGCGTTTGTAGTGTCTGGCAACCTTTTCTCTGAAGCCAGTGGCAAAGAAGTCATGGCTTGGGGGACATCATCCCGTGATATTGAAGCTTACACACCAGGTGATGTTGTCGACCTTGGGGAAGGTGAGAGTATTACGGTTGACACAAATGGAACGTACAGCTGGCAGGGCAATGAAGAACAATTGTCGGGGCGCGGAAAGCGCATATTTGCAACGGTTCTTTCACCACCGGATTTCACGCTTGAAAACTATGAACGGGTCTTGTTAAGCGGTGACAGGACAGACGGAATGACCAAGGCTTTTTTTAATACCTTGACCGTAACAATTCCTGCAACAATCATTCCCATTGTTATAGCAGCATTTGCCGCTTATGCACTTGCCTGGATGCAATTTCCGGGACGTGCAATTTTGATTGCAAGTGTGGTTGGACTTCTTGTGGTTCCACTACAACTGGCACTTATTCCCCTTCTTCAATTTCACAACAACATTGGAATCGGTAAGGGATATCTTGGTACCTGGATGGCCCATACCGGCTTCGGGCTTCCGTTAGCAGTCTATCTTTTACGAAACTACATGGTAGGTCTACCTCGTGATATCATCGAGAATGCCAAAGTGGATGGAGCGACAGATTTTCAGATCTTTACAAAAATAATTGTACCACTCAGTTTCCCTGCTATGGCGTCCTTTGCGATCTTTCAGTTCCTTTGGACCTGGAACGATCTGCTTGTTGCCCGTGTATTCCTCATTGATGCCACTGGTGAAACAACAGTCATGACAAACCAGATTGTAGAAATACTTGGGACAAGAGGTGGTAACTGGGAAATACTTGCTACAGCTGCTTTTGTATCAATAGCCGTACCACTGATCGTGTTTTTTACGATGCAAAGATATCTGGTCCGCGGCTTGCTCGCTGGCTCAGTGAAGTAAGACCATGACAAGTATTCAACCGGAAATGTTGATAACTTATCAAGAGAAAAACCAAGGTCTTTGCTTCGGGGATTCTCACAATCAAATCATTTGGCCAGGCATTCGAAGTTCCAAGGACAATAGCTCAGTAGTTCAATCCTGTTCAGTCAAAGCCAGGGTGACTGGTGAAAACCCCAACTATTGTGATGTTCATCTTGCAGAATATGACACAGTAATCATAAAACCGGAATATATCCGGCAACCAACAGATGAAGATGGTGGTGCTCTGCCGCACCTTGCCAATATTCATGTTCACTTGGCACCTGACAACCTTTAGACCCTAATGGTTTCAGGAAAAAAGGAGAAGTAAATGGCTGATATCAAATTAACTGATGTTAACAAGAAGTATGGAGGCACCGTTCATGTACTCAAAGACATCAATCTTGAAATAAAGAAAGGTGAATTGATTGTCTTTGTCGGTCCTTCGGGGTGTGGCAAGTCAACACTCTTGAGAATGATTGCCGGGCTGGAAACGATCACTAGTGGTACCCTACATATTGATAACGAACAGGTAAACGACGTTCCTCCAGCACAACGTGGGATTGCAATGGTTTTTCAATCTTATGCTCTATATCCACATATGACTGTTCGCGATAATATGAGTTTCGCGCTCAAACTGGCCAAGAAAAGCCCACAAGAAATTAATGAATCCATCGATCGAGCGGCACAGATTCTACAGCTTGAACCTTATCTGGACCGGTTACCCAAAGCGTTGTCAGGTGGGCAAAGGCAACGAGTTGCAATTGGTCGTTCAATTGTGCGAGATCCCAAAGTTTATTTATTTGATGAACCACTTTCAAATTTGGATGCTGCATTAAGGGTTGCTACCCGAATTGAGATTGCCCAATTAAAGGAGCAGATGCCGAATTCGACTATGATATATGTTACGCATGACCAAGTCGAAGCGATGACACTTGCAGATCGCATTGTCGTTCTGACAGTTGGTGAAGGTATAGGACAGGTAGGGAGTCCACTTCAACTTTATGAACGTCCGGAGAATGAGTTTGTTGCACAGTTTATCGGTTCACCCGCGATGAATTTGTTGCCTGGAAGGATCATAGCAACTGGAGAGCAGACAACCGTTCGAATTGCAGGTGGAGGAGTTGCCGTATCTGATGCTCCTTCCAAGAGTTCAGATGAAAATTTGCAAGTGAACGTTGGCGTTCGCCCGGAGGACTTTACTGAGACCAGCGGAGAGGACTACATCTTTGAAGGTGAAGTCGACATTGTCGAAGCACTTGGTGAAGTTACACAGCTCTATTTCAAAGCACAAAAAGGGAGCGAGCCAATTATTGGCAAATTGACAGGAATTCACAGTGGCCTTCGTGGTAAGACCGTAAGGCTAACGGCTACAACCAACAAGGTACAGGTTTTCCACCAGGGAAAATCCTTGTATTACCGTTAAAAAGTTGTGTCTTGCCTGCAATCAACCCTGCTAGCAGGAAGATAAAGAAAACCTTCCAGTTCCAGAATGGCTTCTCATAAGGGTCAAAGGCTCTTGTGAAGGGTATGTTTATGGGGGATTGGAAAGGGGAAAAATTCGTATTCCAAGAACTCAATCCCCTTATATTTTACCTTTCAGTGTATATTTTCCCCCAGTCAGTATGATATGGAGCAGGTAATTGCATTTGTGGATTGATCAATTCTGGGAATCGTTATGAGCAAGGTAAACAAGGTTGTATTGGCTTATTCAGGTGGATTGGATACTTCCATAATCCTGAAATGGTTGCAAACACAATATGAGGCTGAAGTTGTTACCTTCACGGCTGATCTGGGTCAGGAGGAGGAGCTGGACGCCGCTAGGAAAAAGGCCGAATTGCTGGGAATCAAGGAAATCTACATTGAAGATCTTCGCGAAGACTTTGTAAGGGATTATGTATTCCCTATGTTCAGGGCCAATACCCTTTACGAGGGATTGTATCTCCTGGGTACTTCGATCGCACGTCCCTTGATTGCCAAAAGGCTGGTTGAAATCGCCGCGGAAACAAATGCCGATGCCATAGCACACGGGGCAACCGGCAAAGGCAACGACCAGATCAGGTTCGAGCTTTCGGCCTACTCCCTAAATCCAGACATAAAGGTCATAGCACCCTGGCGTGAGTGGGACCTGACGAGTAGAACAAAGCTGATTGATTTTGCTGAAAAATATCAAATTCCCATTGCCAAGGACAAAAGGGGAGAGGCTCCCTTTTCAGTTGATGCCAATTTACTCCATACCTCCTCTGAGGGAAAGGTTTTAGAGGATCCTGCGGCTGAAGCTCCTCCTTTTGTTTACCAGCGAACTACCGATCCCGAGAAGGCACCTGATACACCCGAATACCTTGAGGTTTCCTTCGAGAAAGGGGATCCGGTGGCAATAAATGGTATATCCCTGTCACCGGCACAACTGCTGACTGAACTCAACAGGATTGGTGGTGCCCATGGAGTTGGACGCCTTGATTTGGTAGAAAATCGCTATATCGGGATGAAATCAAGAGGCATCTATGAAACTCCTGGAGGAACAATTTTGCTGGAAGCACACAGGGGGATGGAACAAATCACTCTTGATCGTGGAGCAGCACATCTGAAGGATGAAATCATGCCCCGCTATGCTGAAATGATCTACAATGGGTATTGGTTCAGCCCCGAAAGAGAAATGCTTCAGGCCTTGATTGACAAGAGTCAAGAATTTGTAACCGGCAAAGTAAATCTGAAGCTGTACAAGGGGAATGTTCAAACAGTTGGCAGGGAATCTCCCTATTCACTATACTCCGAAAAACATGTAACCTTTGAGGATGATGCCGGGGCATACGACCAGAATGATGCCAGTGGCTTTATCAAGCTCAATGCCCTCAGACTGAAATTGTTGAATTTGAGAAACAGACGACCATAGGGTTTTGGGTGTGGTTATTCTGACCATAATTGTCCTTGAATTCAGACCTTGGGAAGATTTTTTTTGGAAGTGTGTTCAACTGATTATTGATATTTGTCCGAAATCCCCTATCTGATTACCTTCTCATGATGCCGGCCAAAAGAGGCATGCCGGGCATCATGTCACTTTCTCGACTCAAGGAGTTTGAAATGCCCAAAATGAAGACGAAGTCTAGTGCTAAGAAAAGATTCAAGGTTACTGCCAAAGGCCGTATCAAGGTCCAACAGGCTGGTAAGCGGCACGGGATGATCAAAAGATCAAACAAGTTTATTAGAAATGCGAGGGGAACAACCACCCTTTCCGCACAAGATGAAAAAATTGTCAAGGCTTTCATGCCTTACTCTCGTTAGGGATCTAAATCAATGGCACGAGTAAAAAGCGGTACGGTTACCCATGCCCGACACAAAAAGGTAACCAAAGCAACCAAAGGCTATTATGGTCGCAGGAAAAATACTTACCGGTCAGCCCGTCTGGCTTTGGACAAGGCCCAACAGTATGCTACCAGGGACCGCAAGGTTCGCAAGCGGAACTTCAGGGCCCTGTGGATCCAGAGAATCAATGCTGCGGTAAGAGAAGTTGATCAAACGCTGACCTATTCACGGTTTATCCATGGTTTGAAGGAAGCTCAAATCAACCTTGACCGTAAGGTATTGGCACATCTTGCCGTCACCGAACCTGATGCCTTTCGATCAATCGTGGAAAAATCCAGGGCTGCCCTGAAATAAATCTCAAAAAGCGTGCTCAAGGCACATTCGGGTTATGACCAAACTTGAGGAATTAAGACAAAACTATTTGGAGGAGGTAGATCGTGCCTCCTCGGAAAGTGAGCTTGAACAGGTACGTGTAAGTGCTTTGGGCAAAAAGGGCACCATTACCCTGGAATTACGTAAGCTGGGTTCTATGGATCCCGATCAAAGGAAAGAGATCGCTCCACAGTTAAACGGTCTGAAAGTTGATATTTCCCAGGCCATTTCGAGTAAAAAGGAAGCGTTGGTCGACAAGGAACTTGAGGAACAGCTGCAAAAGGAATGGCTTGATGTAACACTGCCGGGAAGGTCTCGCAGGCAAGGGTCCATTCATCCGGTAAGTCAAACAATCGAGCAGGCTGTTGCCATTTTTTCGGATATGGGTTTCAGTTATGCCGAAGGACCCCAAATCGAAACGGACTGGTACAATTTTGATGCCCTGAATATGCCGCCGGAACATCCTGCCCGTCAGGAACATGATACCTTCTTCATCAAGAGTGATTCCGAGACAGCAAAGAATCCCAACGTATTGCGAACGCATACCTCTCCCGTGCAAATAAGGTCCATGACCAATCAGGGGGTACCAATCAGGATCATAGCTCCAGGACGCGTATACAGATGCGATTATGATCAAACCCATACCCCCATGTTCCATCAGATTGAAGGTCTGGCCATAGATGAACACTTGAACATGGCCCATCTCAAATGGACCTTGGAAGAGTTTTGCCGAACCTTTTTTGAAGTGAAAAACGTGGAATTGAGATTTCGTGCTTCACACTTCCCCTTCACCGAACCCTCGGCAGAAGTGGATATTCGTTGTTCATGGGAAAAGGACCAGCTGAAAATCGGTGAAGGCAACGATTGGCTCGAAATCTTGGGTTGCGGCATGGTTCATCCTAATGTCCTGATTGCCAGCAATGTTGATCCCGACAAATATCAAGGGTTTGCCTTTGGGATGGGGCTTGATCGAATCGCCATGCTAAAATACGGTATTCCGGATTTACGGTCGTTTTTTGAATCAGACATCAGGTGGCTTCGCCACTATGGTTTTCTTCCAGTTGATGTCCCCTCACTGCACAGCGGCTTAAGTCTTTAACACCTTAAATTACTCTTTTGATCAGTTTTGTGTCCCTGAATATGGTAAACAGGGTATCTAGCCGACTAGTTCAATTGAACCACAAGCCAACCATGATGGAGTGAAGGATGATAGCCCGTTCAGTATTCCAGACCCATTTGTCCCACCAAATCCCTATGATTCACGAATAATATTGGTAACGAATTCTGCCGAAGAATACGCTGGAATGCATCATCAGACAGCTTTCTAGGTTTCTTTCTTCTCATTTACAATTGAATGCCATTAAATTATTTGTTGTATATCAGAGGATCTCTACAAAAAAACAAAAGAGCTGTAATTTAGCGTTAATCTGAAAAATTGGTTAAGTGTCAAATTGATTTGATCGAGGTACCCATTGGGGGAAAAAAGGTGTGATCATGGATAATCAAACTCAAACAGAAATCGAGTCGGCTGTTTTACGGCGATTGATCGATCATCTTCGCAACAGAACGGATGTTCAAAACATAGACATGATGAATCTGGCTGGTTTTTGCCGCAATTGTCTTTCCAGATGGTATGCCGAAGCGGCTGCAGAAAAAGGAATCTCGATTGACAAGTTGGAATCGAGAGAAATCATATACGGAATGCCGTTTGAGGAATGGAAGAAACTTTATCAAAAAGAGGCTTCACTTGAACAGCAAAAGAAATTCCAGGAAACTCATAAAGAGGTTTGAAACCGGCAATTTAACATTGTTTGTGTGAAAAATTCCTGATGAGTTCATATCCCATATCCTGCTTCGAAGAATGGCGTGAGGAATTTTTTACTCAAACACGAAATTCCTATGAAGATTTGGAGTTTTTGGACACTCTGGAAACGGTTTGCTTCGATGAAGAGGTCTGGAATAAGGCACACAACCAACCCGAAGAAATATTTTCTCTTCAGAAATACTTCGAAATTCTGACCTCAGACACTCAAATTGTTAACGGTACCGAGAAACTCAATTCAGAATCTAAAACGTTTGGAACCATCGGGGATTTTGGTTTGCCAGTATCGCGGGAAGTTCTGGCCGCAATTTGGGGAGTTGAAACAAGATATGGAGAAATCAAGGGTGAACATCCTGTACTGGATGCCTTGGCTACACTCGCAGCAACCAACACCCGCCGAAGGGATTTTTTTGAACAAAACCTGATTTCGGCCCTGAAAATCCTGCAAGATGGAATAGTTCGCCCAGATCAATTCAAGGGATCCTGGGCAGGTGCCATGGGGCATACACAGTTTATGCCCTCCATATATCTTGAATATGGGATTGATGTTCGTCAAAGAGGGAAGGTTGATATTTGGGGTGATGACCCTCTGGATGCCTTGGCATCAACTGCCAACTATCTCCACAAACATGACTGGGCGGAATACCTGCCAGTATTGTCTGAAGTGTCGGTGCCACCGAGGTTTGATTTCATGAAATTGAATAATGGTCATGAATCTACTGTTTCCAACTGGCAAACGCAGGGAATAGAATTTGTAAACAAGGAGGTGCCTTTGAATGCAAATGCGGAAATTATCTCTCCGGCAGGCAAGGATGGCCCCAAATTCGCTCTTTTTTGTAATTTCAAATCCATACTTGCCTATAATCCATCAAGATCTTATGCCCTCGCAGTCGGCTACCTTGCGAACTGTTTGACTGGAAAACAAACGCTGGTCTCCGGCTGGCCTTCTACTGAAACATATCTTACTAGAAGCGAATTGAAGAAGATTCAATCATATTTGGTAGATAGGGGGTATGATACAGGTGGAATTGACGGACTTACTGGCTCTAAAACCATAAAATCCATTCAACACTACCAACAGTCCAGAGGATGGATACCGGACGGTTTTCCCGACCGGGAGTTATATCAAGCTGTAGTTTCGGATTGACCGGGGTATCATCACTTTTGCAGGTTTCGGAAATGATGTTCGATATGATCATTGATAAATGTGGTCACAAAAAAATAACCATGGTCATATCCTTCGCGCATGTTGAAGGTTCCCTTCTGGCCTGTATTCTCCATTACCGAGACAAATGCATCGGGCCGCAATAAATCCATAAACTGATCATCGGTTCCCAGATCAATTAGGATTTCACCCGGATACCCATTCCGTTCTAGCAGCAAAGTGGCATCATGTTGTTCTGGTAGTTTTGAATTTGCCCCAAAATAGGCCGTAAACTGTTTTTGCCCCCAATCTGAGTTGGTTGGATTTGCGATTGGTGAGAAAGCAGAAACAGATCGATATGTTTCAGGCATTGTAAGAGCAAGGGTCAAGGCACCATGTCCACCCATGGAATGGCCCGTTATTCCCTGGAAGTTTTCATCCACGGGGAAATTTGAAATCACCTCTTCCTGAAGTTCGTGGGCAATATAGCTCCACATCTTGAAATTCCTATTCCAGGGTTCTTCAGTAGCATCAACATAAAACCCTGCCCCCTGTCCCAAATAATTATCATCATGGTCAGGTACATCCTTGCCTCTCGGCGAGGTATCGGGGAATACGATGGCCATACCCAACTCAGCTGCCTTTTGTTGCGCTCCGGCCTTGGTCATGGCATTTTCGTGGGTACAGGTCAAACCTGACAGGAACCACAGAATAGGGAATGGTTTTTTCTTCTCGCCGGGAGGCAAAAACAAACCAAATGTCATGTCACACTGACAAACTTTGGAATGGTGTTTATATACTCCCTGGGTACCTTCAAAACATTTGTTTAAGCTAACAATTTCCATACTTGGAATCCTTTCCTGACTTTTTTCAATCCACACCGTTTATCATGGCAATTACGATTGATAAAGTGATTACACTTACGGCTGTGGATATCAATATCGTTGCCGAAACCCTTTTGGGTGCGACGCCAAAATGCTGAGCCAAAATGTAAATATTACCGGCCGTAGGCATGGCTGCAGCCATTATCATTATACTGGCTGAAAATGGATCAACCCTGAATACCTTGAGGGCAAAAAAGGCCATCAACAAGGGGTGTACAATGAGTTTCAAGGTAGAAAGCCATCCGGCAACAACATATTTTTCTGCCGACTTGTCAGCTAGCGAAGCCCCGATGACAAAAAGTGCACAGGGGGTAGCTGCACCACTCAGCAGGATATAACACTCCTCAATGGCAGTGGGCATTACAATATCAAATTCACCCCAGATCAAACCAAGGGAAATCGACAATACCATGGGATTGCCAACTATTCCCAACACAACCTTGATCATTGATTCCCTGGTTAGCCTGCCTTCCTGGGATATCTTTATGGTCATGACAATCAATGTCCCAAAAATGATCAAATCCAATGCCAGGAAAAATATGATCGGTCCGACGGATTCTTCTCCGATGAGCAGAACAAGCATCGGAATACCCAGAAAACCCACGTTACCAATGGATGAACATTGAGCCTCGACAGCAGCTTCCGCAGTACCCACACCCCTGATCAACCCCTGACCGAAAGTAAACAGATATACTCCGAGAGTTGCACAGATATAAGCAAGGAAAAACTGGTTATCGAACATTTCTCCAATGGATATTCCCGAGGAGAAGCGAAACAACATGCAGGGCAGGGCTATGTAGAAGACAAATTTTGTAATGCTTGCAATGGCTTCCATTGACAAAAAATTAATTTTTGCCGACCCATACCCGCAAGCGACTACGATAAAGAAGGGGAGAATGCTGTTAAATATATCTATCATCGCATCAGTGCTTACATAATCGTTATGCCTTTATTATGCAAAACATAATTTGATTTTTACAGACACCCTGCTGTCTTCAGTCAGGTAATAAGGAAATTTTTGGCTAAGGATTGGATTTGGACATACATTATTCCTTAGTTTAATAACCCATGACAGAATAAAATGCATTGGTAAATAATTTGTATATAATGAAATTATTTCCTTTATTTTGCTATGAATAAGAATTTTTGTAAGATTAATTCCTATTTTTTCAACGTAACAAGAATTATATTCTGCTTACTTATATATAGTAATTGAAGTCCTATATTTTCGGGCTAATTTCGGAATGTGGTATTTGGGTTTGGAAAATTGTTGCAAGTCATTGCTGAATTGACTAGACTCGTACCATCTCTAATTTGCTTATTGATGAGGAAATATTTAATGAAAATTAGATTTTTAATCGCTGCTATTGCAGCAGTTTTTGTCACAGGTTCTGCTTATTCAGCCACTTTGGATGATGTCATGGCCCGGGGCAATCTAGAATGTGGCGTTTCGACTGGCTTGGTTGGTTTTGCCAGCCCCGATGCCGAAGGTGAGTGGGAAGGGTTTGACGTAGATTACTGTCGTGCTCTGGCCGCAGCCATTTTTGGTGACAGCAATGCCGTCGAATTTACACCCGTTTCTACCAAGAACAGATTTACAGCTCTCGCAGCAGGTGAATTTGATATCCTTGCAAGAAACACCACATGGACCTTTTCCAGAGATACCGATCTCAAGCAAACCTTCCTGGGCATCAACTTCTATGATGGACAGGGTTTCATGGTTCGTGCCGATCTAGGTGTATCTTCTGCCTCTGAACTGGACGGTGCAAGTGTTTGTATTCAGACCGGTACCACCACAGAGTTGAACCTGGCCGACTTTTTCCGTGTAAACGGAATGTCTTACGAGCCAGTTCCAATCGAAGATAATGCCGAAGCCAAGGAGCAATTCTTTGCCCAGGCTTGTGATGCTTACACAACTGACCGATCAGGTTTGGCTTCCACTAGGGCGGCTGCCGAAAATCCTGATGATTATGTCGTTCTTCCCGAAGTGGTTTCCAAGGAACCGCTGGGACCGTTGGTACGACATGGTGATGATCAGTGGGCTGACATCGGACGTTGGGTACTTAATGCCTTGATTATTGCCGAGGAAAAAGGTCTTACTTCAGCCAATGTTCGTGAAATGGCAAGTGCTCCAACCAATGATCCGGAAATCAACCGTCTTCTGGGTACCGAAGGAACCTATGCCGACATGGTAGGACTTCCCAATGATTGGGCCGTAAACTTGATCGAACAGGTTGGTAACTACGGTGAAATCTTCGAGCGAAACATCGGGGTCAACACTCCAATCGGACTGACCCGCGGTGTAAACGATCTCTGGACAAATGGCGGATTGATTTACGCACCTCCATATCGTTAATTTTCGAAGGTACATAATTCGTACTTGAATTGTTCGAAACAATTCCTTAAACACCTAAAGCCGTGAGCCACAAACTCACGGCTTTTTTTATCATTCATAAAATAACGAAGATCTCGGTGCAAACAGTTCCACCCAAAAAGACCTTTACCCTTGGCATGCTTCTGTACGATACCAGGTACAGATCAATGACCATTCAGATAGTTGCCCTTGCAGGATTCATGTTATTGATTTCATGGTTGATCAGTAATACGATTCAAAATCTTGAAACTTTGGGAAAAGGAGTGGAACTCTGGTTTCTGTTTGAACCTTCCAGCTATGACATCAACCAGAAACTCATTGAGTACTCATCCCGATCAACCCACCTGAGGGCAGCCTTTGTTGGGCTGATCAATACCCTGATTGTTGCAGTATTGGGGTGTATAACAGCAACTGTATTGGGCATAGCAATCGGCATACTCAGACTGTCCAATAACTGGATTGTTGCCAAAATCATGACTTGCTGGGTAGAAATATTCCGTAATGTACCAGTGCTGCTGTGGATTGTTTTCACCATGGCGGTTTTGATTGAATCACTTCCGAGACCAGCCACTTTCCGGGGTGAAAATCCTGAATCTTCCCTGCTGTTTTGGGATAGCGTCGCCATTACCAACCGGGGAACCTACCTACCGGAACCGTTTTTTAGTAATGGCCTTGGTGACATCAGCATATTTGGAATTTTTGAGGTTAGCCTTGATCTGGTTGCTTTTCTGATTGTCCTTTTTGCCGGTATTTTCGTATCAAACATACTCAAGAAAAGAGCTGACAAGACACAGCAAACTACAGGACACAGACCATTGGTTTGGCCATACAGGATTGCGGTTGTCGTAATTCCGCCTATCATTCTCCTGTATATTCTCGGGTTTTATCTTGGCAAACCGGAACTCAAGGGTTTCAATTTCCAGGGTGGCATCTATCTCAGAAATTCTCTTATCGCTCTCTGGATTGCCCTGTCCTGCTATACTTCGGCGTTCATTGCCGAAATTGTTCGTGCCGGAATTCTGGCTGTCTCGAAGGGACAGACCGAAGCAGCCTATTCACTGGGTTTGCGGCCTGGCTTGACCATGAACCTCATTATACTTCCCCAAGCCCTGCGGGTAATCATACCACCCCTGATTTCCCAATTTCTGAACCTGACGAAAAACTCTTCTCTGGCAATCTCCGTTGGTTATATGGACATTACAGGTACTCTCGGAGGCATTACCCTCAATCAGACTGGACGGGAATTGGAAAGCATACTTTTGCTGATGCTTGTCTTCCTGGGTATATCGCTCGGTATTTCGGCCGTGATGAACTGGTACAACTCAACCGTGAAGATCAAGGAGAGATAGCACATGAGTGATCATTCCTTCGTTCGCACCGAGATGTTGGATTCCCAAGCACCCCCCATGATGGAAGGAAGTGTTCTGGGTTGGATTCGATACAATCTTTTCAGTGGACCATTGAATTCACTGCTGACGATACTTTCTGGACTCCTGGTGGTTTATCTTCTGGCATCAATACTACCCTGGGTCTTTTTATCTTCATGGACCGCAACATCCCTGAGGGAATGCCGTGAAGTCATTCCTCTTACCTATGGCGAAGGGACAACCGGAGCTTGTTGGGCGGTCATTCGGGAAAGGTACCTGCAACTATTCTATGGGTTTTACCCCAAGGAACTTTACTGGCGGGTCAACTTGACTTTTGTCCTAATGCTGATTGCCTTGGCTCCAATACTGTTCCCCAAACTGCCCAGACAAATGCTTTATTTTTCAGGTGTCTATCCCTTCCTTGGTTATTGGTTGCTGTGGGGAGGAACAATCTGGACACCCTTCCTCACCTTGGCAGGTTTGATTGTCGGTTATCTTGTATTTAATTTTCTCAACGAGAGAAGGGGGCTACTGATCGGAACAATTGTCGGAACCCTTTTGATAATTTTCTGGTTCCTGCTTGGTGTAATCCCTGTAGCGGTCTTTTTGTCCGAAAATGTTACTCCCCTTGCAATTGAAATTGTTGAAAGTGAACAATTTGGTGGATTCACCCTTTCTGTAATAATTGGTGCTACTGGCATAGCTGCCTCACTGCCAATCGGTATTTTGCTTGCCTTGGGTAGAAAATCGGATCTATTGATTGTGAAATCGCTTTGTGTCGGATTTATCGAATTCATTAGGGGGGTTCCGCTGATTACCCTGTTGTTTGTGGCCTCAACACTCCTGAATTACTTCCTGCCCCCGGGAACCAATTTCGATATAATCCTTCGGGTCGTGATAATGGTTACATTGTTTGCTTCAGCTTATATGGCCGAGGTAATAAGAGGTGGATTGGCAGCACTTCCCAAAGGCCAGTATGAAGCCGGTGATGCTTTAGGTCTGGATTATTGGAAATCCATGCGTTTGATTGTGTTGCCCCAAGCACTGAAAATCTCCATACCGGGAATAGTTTCCACTTTTATTGGATTGTTCAAGGATACCACCCTGGTATCCATCATTGGCTTGCTGGACCCGATTGGCTTATCCAGAGCAATCAGGTCTGATACTGCCTGGAATGGTATTGTGTGGGAACTTTATGCCTTTGTGGCAGCTGTATTTTTTGTCTTCTGTTTCGCCATGTCCCGCTACTCAATCTATCTTGAGAAAAAACTTGAAACAGGTCACCGTTAACTAGGAAAAACCAGTGCAACAAGAAGTTTTGGAAAAAAAGTCAAATCCTGAACAGGATTCCCAACCAGCTGTTGTCATTACCAACATGAACAAATGGTTTGGCAAGTTTCACGTGCTGCGAGATATTAACCTTACTGTCAACAATGGTGAGAGAATTGTCATTTGTGGTCCCTCAGGTTCAGGCAAATCAACCTTGATCCGGTGTATCAACAGACTTGAGGAACATCAATCGGGTTCCATCATCGTGGAAGGAACGGAACTTTCCTCCGATCTCAAGAACATTGACCTGATCAGATCCGAGGTTGGCATGTGTTTTCAGCATTTCAATCTGTTTCCCCATCTGTCAGTCATGGAGAACTGTACTCTTGCCCCGGTATGGGTTCGCAAGGTACCGAGACATGAAGCAGAAAAAACGGCAATGCATTTTCTTGAAAAGGTCAAGATACCCGAACAGGCCTATAAGTACCCCGGACAATTGTCAGGTGGACAACAGCAAAGGGTTGCCATAGCCCGTTCCTTGTGCATGAGACCCCGTATCATGTTGTTTGATGAACCAACATCAGCCCTTGACCCAGAAATGATCAAGGAAGTTCTCGACACCATGATCGAGCTGGCCGAGGATGGGATGACTATGCTTTGTGTTACCCATGAGATGGGATTTGCCCGGCAGGTTGCCAACAGGGTAATCTTCATGGATGAGGGACAAATCGTTGAGTCGAATGAACCAGAGGAATTCTTCAACAATCCTCAAAGCGATAGAACAAAACTTTTCCTGAGCCAGATTCTCGGACACTAAAATTCCCATATTCTGGTCCAGGCGGTTTCGTTCCTACGCTAGAGCAAGGTGCCTTACTGCAGGAATAAATGATTGCTTACCGATGGATCTGGGGTGCGGTTGTAGGGCAGAACCTAAAGTTCTCTTGGAACAACAAAATCCAGCAAATGTGCTTCTTCTGGATTGATGTCGTTCCACTCGTTGTTTGGAAACTCGCAAACCATAGTTGCACAGGTCGGAAAGCGGAAGAATTGCAAAGATTGAGGTGGCTTCCGTAAAACAATGTTGGCAAGTTCGGCACTCCCGGGATTATGTCCAACCATTAAAACCGTACCGCTTTTAGCATTTTGTAAATGTTTCAACATCATGCCCGGTGAAGCACCATAAAGTGCAGGAACAAATACTTCCTCCTCTGGTGTTGGCACAAGCTTCCTTATAACCTCCCAGGTTTGCCTTGTTCTCGTGGCAGTTGAACAAAGTACCGTTTGGGGCAAATGTCCTTTTGAAACCAGCCAGTGGCCAATTTTCTCCGCGGCCCTTATCCCCCTTGGAGCAAGGGGCCTATCATGATCGGTGTGGTTGGTATCCCAATTGGACTTGCCATGACGAACCAAAATGAATTTCATTGTCTCATACCTGATTACTTAATGTTCTTGTCCCATTAATGTTTTCATATATCAAATCCAGCGAACCAAAGGTTGTGAATGTGGTATGTAAAGGGGATGTTTTGGCATGTTCCTTTTGGTCAAACCCAAGTGGAATACATTTTGAACAATATCCCGAATTAGATTTTCAACCGCTCGTCCACGATCATGCAACTCGCCATGATTTCCCCAGGCACATACAATCTTGTCAGCCCAGACACAACCCTGTTTGATTGCTTCGTTATTATCCTTTCCTATGGGAAAGTCACTTTTGTACAATTCTTTTGGATTGGTACTTCTCAAGGCAAATATATTGCATACCCTGTAGGAACCGAAGTGAAGGTACCTCGCCCGGCCCTCACATCGGGCAACTGTCGGATCGTTTTTATACTCTGTCGCTGTTGATGGATTCAGCATGATAAACAAAATTCGGGGCCCGCTGGAATCCCAAACCCTGGTCAACTCATAGCGGTAGGATTCACAGGCAGAGTATATGGCTTCGCTTGCGGTATCACCATCTACAACCTTGCGAGTAATCAGATTTTCTGTGATGGCCATTTTGGTAAAGTAATTTTAAATCTGGTTCCTGTTTTTCGGGGAGTTGGCTTGTCAAGAAAATGACTTGTCCAATCAAGCTTCAACTCGCCCCCCTGATAATTTATCTGTTGAAATGCATAGTGAAGACCGACACCTCCGAGGGGGCTGCTGCCAGTATTCTTAGAAATGTTCGATGTACCCTGTACGCCATAATCAAAAAGGGTTTGCCGAATTGTTGCCTCAACTCCAGTCCCGTTGTCCTTTACAAAAATGTTTATGAATTGACCATCCCCTGATTCCTTGACGGTTATAAGGATTTTGCCGTATTCAACATTTTCAATCCCAATTTCCTTTTCGTATTGCATCCTGTACTTGATGGCAACAATGGCATTGAGAATGAGATTGTGTATCACGCCATACAAGGATTCCCAGTTGGCATTGACTTTCACTTCCTGTTGCTTGTTGTTAATCCAGTTTATGTCAAAAATCGAGTTGCCGTCGTCGCCCTCACCCTGCTCCTTTGGTCCATCTACCCCATGGTGTTTTGCAACTTCATCTCCCATTTGTTTTATCAATGTAAGCAACTTGCCCAATGAAACTTCCTCCTTTGGAAGATTTCGGGGATCAGTAGTTACATAATTGACCAGATGTTCCACCTTGGCACTTATCATCTGCCCGATGGTTTCGATGCTCTTTATCTTTTCATGATATGGTTTTCCTTTTTCTTCCAGGGAAGTAACCATGTTGTGGATGGATGAATTGATGGTGGACAAGTAGTTTTGGATTTCGTGTCGAAAGGCCGCTCCTTCTCCTTCCAGTGTATTTATCGGTCGCAGCCTATCAGTGGCAAGGGCTATTTCCCTTTCGATCCTGTTGATTTCCAGAAAAATACTCTTCTTGTTGGTTTTCTGTTTTTCTTTTTTTCCAGATTCATACAGCATGGAGTGAATGCCCTGGATTTTCCTGGCTATTCTATCAATCGGTCGGGAGAAAAACATGACTGATCCAAGGGTTATCAAAACCGTATTGACTATCAGGATTATGATTGACGGTATTAGGATTACCCTGAAAAGTGCTTCAAAGGAGATCAAGACCTTTTCACTCTGGATTTTGAATTCGTAAACCTCCCTGTTGTTTTCTATTTCCCGGTCAAAAAAAACCGTATAGACAAAATCCTTGTTGAATATCTTGTTGTAAAGAGAAACAAATCCTGACCTGAGGCTGGCAAAAATGTTTTCCTCCCGAAGGTCAACCATCAGAATTTCCTTGTCTTCGAGATTGCTTGCATCAATATTGAAATCATATTTTTGGCGACAATTTATTTCTCCATTCTCGTATTGCTCATATCGAAACCCCAAGGAAGAATACCCCATGGTATAGAGGAATTCATCCGCTGCCTCATTCCGGGATATAGGCCTCTCGGTTGGTATGAAGTTTGGTGATGATTCCAAAGGGCCGATAATGTTGTAATATGAATCCTGTGAAGTGTTGACATAAGCTACAGGTTCCTCGCATGAATCCAACTCTTCCAGATAGATGTTTTTGAAAAGCGAAATCTGATTGGCAAGTGATTCCAATTGCCCTCGTTCAAATGAAGCCACAGAAATCGTCAGAAAAACCACTTCCAGGAACAATAGAAGGAAACTTGAATAGAGGATTATAAGTTTGGAAAAAGAAATTCCCTCTTCTTTAGATGTTTTCAGACCGACCTCCTAAACCATCCAATGGCAACAAAGGTTAAATAACCTGATGGTAAACTGCACGATCGGTTCCTGTCCTTTGACAATGGATTACACATGACCCTTTTTGTTTTTTCTCAGGACGTTGATCAAAATCGGCAGCAATGCCAAGGCACAAAGTCCGAGGATTGGACCAAGGATGTACCATTCAAAGATAATGCCCAGATTGGGTGCTTCCCCGCGGGCAAAAACTTCTCCCAAGCCAACCCCAACCCAGGTATATACCAAAGCACCGGGAATTATTCCGAAGAAGGTCGTAAAGACAAAATTCCTGAATTTAACCCCGACCAGTGCCGGTAGCAGATTGGCAACAAAGAAGGGGACCGCGGGTACCAGACGCAATAGAAAAAGCACACTGATTTCATTTTCGCGCAATCCGTCCCTGAGCTTTTGAACTGTTCCGGTACTGGTGTCCATTTTCCTGGAAAGGAAATCTCCAAGTCCCATCCTCGCGGCTACGAAAATAATGGTGGCACCAATTGTCGCAGCCAGTACATTATAAAGTGTTCCTGGAAACAGTGCGAACAAAAAACCACCGGTCAGGGAAGCAATGGCTGCACCCGGAAGGGAAAAAGCTACGATGATTATGTATATGGCAAGGAAGATGAGGGAAGTGACAAGGTAATTGTTGTCCCTGAACTGAATCAGTGTTTCCCGGTTATCCCGAAGCGTCTCGAAAGTCAGGTAGTCTCTGAGTGTAACAAAGCCTATCACGGCAACAATCACGATAATTGCCAGTGGCAATAGTTTTTTCAGATTCAGACCCTCATTTTTTTTGCTTTCCACTTTCAATCCCTTTCTTATCCATAATCCATTTTACCTAAAATAATCAGTGGCTCAATTTAATGAATGCCTCTGGTTAACTCCATGTGAAATAATAAATTGGCAACTCTGACTTATAAAATAACTTGATTTAAGGGAATTCTATCTTAAATCTTGGGTCTATTATCAAAACCTTGATTTTTTGGACAGAAAATGAGGAAGACATGAAACGGACGTTTCAGCCGAGTAACCTTGTTCGCAAGCGACGCCATGGTTTTCGTGCCAGAATGGCAACGAAGGCCGGTAGAACCATACTCAATCGACGAAGAGCTAAAGGGCGCAAGGTACTTTCTGCCTAGGCTTCACTTTTCTGTGAATACACCCTGATGAAAATTGAGTTAGGGAGATGACATTTGAAGGCCGGGAAGAAAATCGCAGGAAAATCATATCCCTTAAAAAGAGAAAAGAATTCCTCAAATTAGCCACTGGACTTAAATGGCATACCAGGGGTTTCCTGATTCAGGGCCTTCCGAGAGAAGCGGCAGAAACCGACCCAACAATCAGATTGGGGATTACATGTTCAAGGAAATTGGGAAATGCCGTAACCCGAAACCGGGCCAAACGAAGACTTAGGCACCTTGCCCATGATATTCTTCCACAATTTGGTGAACCTGGCTGGGACTATGTATTGATTGGATTCAGGAACACGACTGTAAATATGAATTTCGAAAAGATGAAGCAGGACCTCAAATGGGCCCTGGACAAAATACATCGCGGTGTTAAGGTCAAAGACGGTAATTAGCGATCAGGAAAAGTTTTATCCATGACACCTCTTGCTTATGTTTTTTCCCTTCCAATAAGGTTATACCGTTTGATTGGCAGTCCTTTCGTTGGAATGCATTGCCGATTTCAACCGACCTGTTCCGCCTATGCTCTCGAAGCCTTGGAAAAGCATGGAGCCATAAAAGGTACATGGCTTACCATCAAGCGTCTGGGGAAGTGTCATCCCTGGGGGCAATCCGGTATTGATAACGTACCTGACTAGTTTTTCAACAAATTACCCGTTTCATATTCCACTTTTTTCCTGGACGGCACTTAATTGAAGATTTTTTCAATACAACTATTTGTTGACAGGCTGAGAATAGGTTGAAATAGCGGAAATACTTTCTGTTGGTGGAAGAATAAGTCTATGGATGAACAAAACAAAAACATGCTCATGGCCGTTGGGCTGAGCTTTGTGGTAATTCTGCTTTGGGTTTTGCTATTTGCACCCGATGAACCCCAGGTACCCGTTGAGAGTCAACAGGTCCAACAGGAAGGTATCTCTGAAGATGGAGTGGCCGTTACTCCCCCCACGACAGGTTCCGCTGTCTCTGTAGCTTCCAATTCACTCGGTGAGGTGCCGCTGGACCAGGCTTTGGAGAACTCCGATCGTATTACCATCAACACACCGAGTTTGACTGGTTCAATTTCCCTTACCGGTGGGAGAATTGACGATTTGTCACTCAAGAGATACAATGAGACCCTGAAGGAGGATTCCGACATTGTCAGGCTGCTTTCACCGGCAGGTGTCAATAGTGCCTACTATGTACTGTTCGGATGGTCGCCCGCAGGCAATCTTGAATTTGCTGATGTTCCAGGCAGTTCAACACCATGGACGATTGAAAGTGGCCGGGACATAACACCTGAAACTCCCTTGGTATTGGCCTGGACCAATGACAAAGGGGTGACCTTCCGCAGGGTCATTGAAGTCGACGAGGATTATCTCTTCACGGTAACCCAAAGTGTTACCAACAATGGGGATTCCACATTACGCATGGCTCCTTATGGAATCATTGCACGCCATGGCGAACCGCAGAACCTGCAGAATTTCTTCATTCTCCACGAAGGGGTGGTACGAATGACGGACGGGGAATTACAGGAAATTGATTATGACAATGTCCCGGATCTGGATTATGACACGGTTGAGCGTGCCAATCTGGAAAAACAAACCGTGCAGTCGAATGGTTGGGTTGGATTTACCGATAAATATTGGATGACGACTCTGGCTCCCCAATCGGGCACCCCCTTTACCTCAGTTGCCAAATATTCGGACAGATCGGATATCTATCAGGCAGAGTCCAGATATCATGCGGTTGAAGTTTATCCCAATTCCACCGTTGAAACGGTTACCTATCTGTTTGCAGGTGCTAAGCAATGGACACCCATCAAGAACTATCAGGATTATTATGGCATCGACCGCTTTGAAGACTCGATCGACTGGGGATGGTTCTTCTTTCTGACCAAACCTATATTCCAGCTCCTGTACTGGATTAACGGTAAAGTCGGAAACATGGGATGGTCCATCCTTTGTCTGACCTTGATCATCAAGGCCCTTCTATTTCCCCTTGCCTACAAGTCTTACGTATCCATGGCCCGCATGAAGGAACTACAACCCGAGATGGAAAAGATCAAGGAAAGGGTTGGGGATGACCGCAAGAGAATGCAGCAGGAAATGATGGCGATGTACCGTGAAAGGAAAATCAATCCTGCTGCCGGTTGTTTGCCGATTCTGCCACAGATTCCAATTTTCTTTTCCCTCTACAAGGTTATCTTTGTTACCATCGAAATGAGGCATGCCCCCTTTATTCTTTGGGTAAGGGATTTATCGGCACCTGATCCGACATCCATTCTGAATCTGTTTGGTGCATTACCTTGGTCAGCACCAGAAACCGGTAGTCTGCTGGCACTGATTTCCCTTGGAGTCCTGCCGATCATGCTTGGTGTCTCCATGTGGTTGCAACAAAAACTCAACCCCGCTCCAACTGATCCAACCCAGGCCATGGTTTTTGCTTGGTTGCCGTGGGTTTTCATGTTCATGCTGGGCCAATTCGCCAGCGGATTGATCATTTACTGGATTGCCAACAACCTGATAACCTTTGCCCAGCAATACATAATCATGAGAAGTCAGGGGGTAAAACCGGATATACTCGGGAATATCAGGAGTGGTTTTGCCAAAACCAATTTACCCATAATCGGCACTCCCAAGAAAAAGGATGAACATCCACCCCCAAAGACCAAGGGGGCAACTAGGAAAAGCAAAAAGAAGAAGTAAACCTGGTTTGCAAATTTGACATATCAACCTGAGATCCCTCAGGTTTTGGAAAAATGCCGAGATTTGATAATGGATAAACCCTTTGAATTAAGCATCACAAGTCCACCGGAGCTTTCCTTCGAACAAAACACTGCTGGCAGAAAACTGTTTTCTGGGGAAATAACCTTTCTGAAGGGAGTGGTACATACTTCGGATCTGCCGGAACCGGACAGGGTTGAGGTCTGTTTTTGTGGACGCTCCAACGTTGGCAAGTCTTCCTTGATCAATTCCCTGACCCGCCGGAAAAATCTGGCGCGAACCTCGAATACGCCGGGAAGAACACAGGAGATAAATTATTTTTGCATTGGCGAGAGTCACTATCTTGTGGACCTGCCCGGTTATGGTTTTGCCAAAATGCCGAAATCGATCAAGGAAAGAAGGCAAAAGCTCTTGTCAGTCTATCTTCGAGGCCGTGCCTCATTGCGCAGGGTATTTGTGCTGGTGGATGCAAGGATCGGTCCCAAACAGATCGATCATGAATTTCTGCAATTGCTTAACGACAATGCCGTATCCTTTCAGATGATCTATACCAAGCTTGACAAGGTCAAGCAGGAACAAAAATCCAAACTCCTTGACATGGCAGGTAAAGCCATATCAAATTATCCTGTCGGATTGCCTGAGGTTATATTTACAAGTTCAAAAACTAAATCAGGTATTAGCAATTTGCAAACTGCTATTGCCGAATTGGTGTAATTTGCTGCAAAGACCAGTATTTTGGTTTTTATACAAGTACTTGTATATCAAAAGGGATGTAGCTGGAAACTTATTGGATTGTCGGGAAAATTGAAATGGTTACCACGAGGAATTGGTTGACAACGGCGAAAACCCTCTCAGAGGCCTTGCCCTACATGCAACGCTATGACAATTCCGTTGTCGTTGTAAAAATTGGCGGGAATGCCATTGGAGAATCCTTGGTCAGTTTTGCCAAGGATATTGTCTTGATGAGACAAATCGGGATCAATGCTGTAGTTGTTCATGGTGGCGGCCAAAAAATAAATCTTACCCTGGATCGTCTGGGTATAGAATCCAGCTTCATCAAGGGCAAAAGGGTTTCCAGCCCCGAAATCGTGGAAATTGCCGAGATGGTACTTTCGGGACACGTTAACAAGCAAATAGTTCAAGCCATAAACACGGAAGGTGGTCAGGCCATTGGGATTTCAGGTAAAGATGCCAATATCATGGTTTGTGAAATGGCCGAACCGGAACTCGGATTGGTAGGTATTCCCAAGAAGGTCAACGCAACTGTCTTGCAGGACCTTTTCAAGAACGGATTGATTCCGGTCATTGCTCCAATTGGAGTTAGTGAGGATGGTACAACACTGAATGTCAATGGCGATACCGCAGCAGGAGCCATTGCTTCAGCACTCAATGCCGACAGGTTATTGTTGCTGACGGATGTTGACGGTGTGCTTGACAAAAAAGACACTCTAATCTCCAGGCTTACCCCCGAGGAAGTAGAGTCACACATACAATCAGGTATTATCCAAGGAGGAATGATTCCAAAAACCGAAACAGCCTTGAATGCCGTCAGGGACGGCGTCAGGGCGGTTGTCATCTTAAATGGCAAAACACCTAATTCAGTACTGCTTGAACTCTTTACTCCTCATGGAATTGGAACCCTGATATCTCATTCACCACAATAACCAGCTCTTTTTTACAAGCTTCCGATGGACTATAGTCAAATCCTGGACATCGCAGGCCAGTACCAACTGGACATTTATGGCGGTTTTCATCCCGAAGAGGACGACAATGGGCCGGCAGATACCAAGACCCTGCTAATGCTGGGTCCCAAGGAACCGGGATTTTGGGAATATCTGAATACACAGGACGAATTCAAGAACGGCTTGCCAAACCCCATGGATCAATGGTCCAAAAGGGTGATTGACCTAATTGGGGAAAATACCGGCGGGAAGCCCTATTATCCCTTTGGAGGTCCTCCCTATCATCCCTTTTTGACCTGGGCTCTGAAAACGGAACGCAGCTGGCAATCCCCGGTTCAGTTTCTAGTTCATGATACAGCCGGCCTTATGGTTTCCTATCGAGGTGCTTTGGCCTACAAGGACCACATAACCTTGCCAAAAACACCTGACCACAGCCCCTGCGATACCTGTAGTGATAAACCCTGTATTCCAGCCTGTCCGGTTGGTGTCTTAACTCCCGATCACTATGACGCAGACGGTTGCCGAACATATATCGGTTCAGAAGAAGGGCTTGATTGCCTGACCTTGGGGTGTAATGTCAGAAGGATATGCCCTGTTAGTCAAAGATACCAGCGAAACCCCAAGCAATCGGAGTTTCACCAGATTGCCTTTTTGAACAATGCCCCCAAGATTTAATCAGGTAATCGAGGCCTGAAAAATACTTTCTATGGAGCCATTCAGGGCATCTGAAAATTCTGATGCTGTCTGATCTACCTTCAGCCTTTCGGTCAGTGCTCGTGAAAAACTTGCGATCATACCTGGATTTCGGGCAAGTTTACCACAAGCCTCCTCATGGGTGTATCCGCCCGACAATGCAGTAACCCTTACTACTCTCGGATGCTCAACCAAGCCTGAATAAAAGTTGTCATGACTAGGTATGGTCAACTTGAGAGCTACATTCTGGTTTTCGTCAAGCGAATCCAAGTTTTCCATCACTTCGGCCAATAGTATTTCCTCGCTCTGGACCTTGTCTGAAATACCGATTGAGACCTCCGGTTCGACAATCGGAACAAGTCCAAATCCCATTATGATCTTTGCAATTTCAAACTGCTGTACAACGATTTCATTTATACCACCGGAGGTTGCCTCCCAGATAACCGAACGCATCTTGGTGCCAAAAACGCCGTTGGCCACAGATTGTGTCAAACTCTCTTCGATATTCGGGATGGGTTTCATTAATTGAATACCATTCCCAATTTCATCCAATCCGACATCAATCTTCTGAATGGCCAGTATTTTCTTTTTGTTCCAAAGATAAGCCGGTACTTTTTCATCACCAATCTTCCTGTTGACCGTACCCTCATACAGTATGGTTCCAAGAATCCTGTCACTCGTGAAACAGTCGGAGGTGATGATACGAAGTCTCATTTCATGGATCAGGTCATACATTTCTGCCTCACCCGAGTATTGATCTTCATTTATGCCATAGGCTTGCAAGGCCTTGGGGGTAGAGCCACCCGACTGGTCCAATGCGGAAATAAACCCTTTTCGACTTCGAAATATGTTCAGCTTTTCAGAATCCATTATTACTAACCTTGGCTATCAAATAAATTGGGTAAGTTGTGATTTATATAGATTTTTTAACTTTGAAAATTGAGATACACTTTAAAAAATAATTTTTGTGTAACGAACAATATCTGAAATTAGATTTTACTCAGTTTGAACTACCAAGAAATTCTCGGTGGTTACCCCTTTGAACAATTCAACCCGAAGTTGGTTGTCTATAGAAAACATTCCAACTGAGTCAATGAGCAAATTTGCCAGTACTTAATCTAAGACTTCTTGAAGTTCATTTACTCTGTATTATCTTGAATTGGAGCGCTGATAGCTCAGCAGGATAGAGCGCGTGACTACGAATCATGAGGTCGGGAGTTCGAATCTTCCTCAGCGCACCATTTTGATTTTATTTCAATTTCTTCATGGTTAACATACCTTTTTGGCACGAAACCCCATTGGATGTTGATCAGTACAGCCAAAACTGATTTAAATCACTATACAAGAATAACGGCTACCATTATCAGTCTGCTTGATATTATCCTAAGCATTTGGGATTACTCAACTGAACAGGTGTCGATTAATCCGGTGATGATAAAACTACCGGAACTTGATGGCTTGGGGGAATCCTCATTAATCATCATATCGGTGATTCATATGGTTCATTCCATAGATCAATGGTTACGTAAACCAGATAAATAACAGTTCATACTTCGGACTAAACTCAAAGGAAAAAACATGGTCAAAACATGGTTGATTTCGGATACGCATTTTGGTCACCAAAACATCTACAAATTTGTTGATCAGGATGGTAATCCCATAAGGAGATTTACCGATCCCTGGTATGCGGATAATGCCGAAAAAGGGGATGAATTGATGATCCATTGGTGGAAGACCTTGATAAAACCCCAAGACAAGGTTTATCACCTTGGTGATGTTACCATGGGGCGAAAATCACTGGAGGTGCTTGAAATGCTGCCCGGAAGGAAGGTTCTGATCAGCGGTAATCATGACCGCTGGAAAGCGAAAGATCTTATACCCTATTTTGATGATATCAAGGGATCTTTGAAAGTGGGCAAATTTTTCCTCACCCATATACCGATCCATCCGGATTCCATACCACATTGGGCTGATGGTGTCATTCATGGACATATACATGAGAAACTGGTCAGGATCGGGAATGAACCTGATGTGAGATATATCAATGCTTCAGTGGAACAAACCGGTGGCAAACCGATAGCCCTGCAAGACGTAATTGATGGTCGATTCCATCCTGCCAAGGGGATTTTCTTGTGATTGTAAGACGGGTTTCAGCAGATATTGTAATTTCATTCTCGATTTACCGGAGGAGTTCCATAGGTATGAAAGGATTCGACTGTCTTTAGACCCCAAGCCTGACCCTTCTTTCTTTCTGCTTCAGTCCAGACTATGGTTTCCCAATCGGGTTGCAGGATCAGTCTTGATCCCTGGTTGGCAATCTCTACCCTGTTTCCTGCAGGTTCCATGACATAAAGGAAAAAGGTTCCCTGTATCGCATGCTTGTGTGGACCGGTTTCAATGTGAACACCATTATCCAGAAAAATATCTGCTGCCCTGATAATTTCATCACGTTGATCGGTAACATAGGTAACATGGTGAAACCGTCCCCAACCTCCTGCATGTTCCTCGGTACAGGCAAGATCGTAACTTTTATTATTGACTGAAAACCAACAGCCTCCCAAGCGTCCGTTGTCCAACAGGATCTGTTCGGTAACCCTGCTGCCAAAACAGGTGATCATGAAATCCCGAAAAACGGACACATCATCAGCCAACAGGTTGACGTGGTCCAACCTTCTGGGGCAGCATCCCCGGGCATGAAACTTTTGGTGGATATTTTTTAAGGCGGGTTTCTCGGAAGGAGGTGGTTGATACTTATTGGTTTCCCAATAAAGCTCAAACCAATGTCCATAGGGGCTTTGAAACCTGAATGCCTGGCCATGTCCCAGGTCTCCCTCAACCCATTCACCTTGAATACCACTTGCAACAATGGAATTTACCCTGTTTTCCAAGGCCTCTTGTGAAGAGGTTCTGTATCCAATGTGTCCAACCCCGGTTTGATGATGCTCTGTCAGTTTTAGCGTGTGAAACTCATAGTCATCATATGCCCTGAGATAATAGCTGTTTCCTTCCCGGCCACTTTCGGTCAGACCGTAAATTTCGGTAAAGAATTTTAAACTATCCCCGATCTTGTTCGAATAGATCTCAACATGTCCCAGATGGGCAACATTCGAATTCCCATCACTCATATTCTAGCCCTTTTTCCTTGAGTGCCTTTCTCATACCATACATGTCAATACCCAATTCACCGGATGCCAAACGCTTTCTCTTTTCCTCCTCGGCAGACAGTCTGTCTAGGGATTTCTCAAGGGTTTGTTTTGCAGCAGCTCGATTCACTATGCATACACCGTCATCATCAGCAACGATTACGTCACCCGGATTGATTGTAATTGAACCAATCACAATGGGTACATTGACAGAACCCAATGTCTCCTTGACCGTCCCCTGAGAACATATAACCCGTGACCAAACCGGAAAACCCAGCTCCCTGAGTTCCCACACATCACGAACCCCGGCATCAATTACCAGACCAATGGCTCCTCTTGCCTTGGCCGAAACAGCCAGCAATTCGCCAAAATAACCGGCATCAGAGGGTGAAGTTGTGCCCAAAATCAAAATATCGCCTGCCACAACCTGTTCCATGGCGACGTGCAACATCCAGTTGTCATCAGGGGGTGCAAGGATGGTAAGGGCCGATCCGGCAAGGCGTGAACCACTGTAAATCGGTCTAATATTGTGAGGCAGCAAGCCTGTGCGATTTTGAGCCTCATGAACCGTTGACACCCCACAATTCCCAAGCCCGGCAATTATTGATTGGTCAACCCTTGAGATATTTTGGACAACGATATTATTCATCACAATTCATCCACACAGCGTGGGAATACTGCTTGGAATCCTTCGGCATATTTTGCAGGTCTTCCACCGGCCTGCCCTCCCGAATTTCGGCGGAAGTGGTTGGCCCGGTTTTCGGCCAGATTGGTATAATAATTCCAAAGGTGGACCTGTCCCTCCATGCATTCTATGGCCTTGCGCTTTTTATCCCAAACCTCGGTTATGTCCAAGAAGACGTTTGGAACCCAGCCCATTTGTTCAGTCTGATGTGGTTCAAACAGATATAGTTGAGGTGCTCCCAGAACCTTTTCACCGGGATTATGTCCCCATGCCTGGGCAATCATTCGTGTCTCAAGGGCTATCTCGGTAGTGTACATATGGTCTGTATTGTAAGGGTCAAATCTGGAATGTGACAACATGAAATCGGGCTGGACCTTTCTGATGATATCCACAATTTTGTACTTGGATTCCCTATCCAGATCCAGAGGATAATCACCCAGATCAAGAAAAATGATGTCATGGGCTCCCAATTCTGCTGCAGCGTTTTCTGCTTCTGCCTTTCTTGCCTGCTTGACCTTTGCAAGAGTGGTATTGCCCTGTTTCCAAAGCTTGGCACTTTCTCCCCGTTCCCCATAGGAAAGACAAATTATGGTAATCTCATATCCCTTGGCTTGGTGAAGGGCTATTGCTCCCCCGCACCGCCAGACAAAATCTGCTGCATGAGCGCTAAATACCAGAGCTGTAGAATTGTTCATGAAATTACCATCTAGGAAGTAATCCTAGACTTCTCCCCAAATTTCCTCGGCCACACTGACAATGAACTCCAGTTTTTTCCATTGTTCCAGGTCGGATAATGTATTCCCCTCTTCGGTTGAGGCAAATCCACACTGAGGTGCCAGTCCGAACTGTTCGATATTGGTGATTTGGGCAACCTGATCGAACTTTCGCAGGATTTCGTCTCTGGATTCAAGTTCACCCGATTTTGTGGTTACAAACCCGGGCAATACCCTTTGGTTTCCCTTGGGAAGGTATTTCAGCGGTTCAAGGCTACCGGCTCGGTTGGTATCGTATTCCATGAAGAAAATGTCCACGCCGGTTTGATTGAACAAGATGTCGGCAATAGGGTCGTATGCTCCCTCGGCTGCATGGGTTGACTTGAAATTACCCCGACACAAATGCATGCCGATCACCATGTCGTCAGGACGTTCCTTAATGGCCTGTTCCATCATCCAAGCATATTTACGGATCAACCAATCCGGATCCTGACCGATGTCACTTTTTGCCTTGCGGTGTACGGGATCACAGAGATAGGCGAAAAAGATATCATCCATTTGCAGATATCGACAACCATGTTCATAGAAGACTTTGACCGCCTTCCTGTAGGTCATCATGATATCATTCATCAATACCTCGGGATCATGATATTCGGGTGGGTGAATATCCTCGATGGCTACCCGGAAATGGCAACAGCTGGGTCCTGGAATTGATATTTTTGGATGTACGGATGTATTTTCGGCAACAAAACGATAATGCTCAAGCATGGGGTGATCGTCCGGAAAATCCAGCTTGTCATTGATAACGGGGAAGATCGGTCTGAGGGTAGCACCAGCAAAGGCTATTCCCTCGTCTCTTTCCTCCAGATCCAATCCGGTAAGCATCCCCATGAAATCATAATGCCAGAAGGATCTTCTGAACTCACCATCCGTGACTGCCTTAAGACCCACATTCTCCTGCTGCCTTATGGCGTTTTGAATATGCTCATTTTCTATTTCACGGAGGTTTTCTGCCGAAATTTTCCCTTCACTGAACCTGGTTCTGCCTTCTGCAACTTCAGCGGGTCGCAAAAGACTTCCAACATGATCAGCATGAAAAGGTGGTTTCATGTTATTCTCCAAATTCAAAACACTCAAACACAATCAAGGACAAGTCACTTTATCCTGACTGAAAAAATGTCTTCGGAATATAACAAAACCCGGCTGCTTTTGCATTCCGGAAAATGGGTCCCCCAAAGGAGGACCCGTTTCTCTTGAATTAATTGGGTATTGAACCCGACAGACCCTCGATATAGAAATTCATACCGAGCAGGGTTCCATCGTCGGCAACTTCACCATCTCCCAACCAGGCTGAGCCGTCCTGTCTATTGATCGGACCGGTGAATGGATGGTAGGAACCATCGGATATTGAATCAGCCATGGCCTGGGCTTCAGCACGCACATCTTCGGGAATCCTGTCAGAAAATTCACCGATTTCAACCATGCCGGTCGAGATGCCGTCCCAGACGTCTACACTTTCCCAGGTACCGTCTAGCAGGGCCTGGGCACGAGCGACATAGTAAGGTGCCCAATTGTCGATGATCGATGACAACCTGGCAGTCGGGCCAAATTCCATCATGTCGGAGGCCTGACCAAAGGCGAATATTCCCTTTTCTTCGGCAATCGTCATTGGTGCAGTTGAATCAGTATGCTGCATTATGACATCCACACCCTGTTCAATCAGGGTCTGGGCAGCATCGGCTTCCTTGGCCGGATCAAACCAGGTAAAGACCCAGACGATTTTGAATTCTACGTCCGGATTGGCTTTCTTGGCATGAAGATAGGCAGAGTTTATGCCCCGGATTACCTCTGGAATTGGAAATGATGCAATATATCCAATCTGATTGGTTTTGGTCATTTTACCGGCTATGTGGCCAATAACCGCACGGCCTTCATAGAAGCGAGCACTGTAGGTAGAAACATTGTCTGCCCGCTTATAACCCGTGGCGTGCTCAAATTTCACGTTTGGAAACTTGGCGGCAACATTGATCGTTGGATCCATGTAACCGAAAGAAGTGGTGAAAATCAGTTCATTGCCGGCCAGAGCCATCTGGGTAAGTACCCTTTCTGCATCGGCCCCTTCGGGAACACTTTCGACATAGGAGGTTTCTACCTGATCTCCAAAAGCTTCTTCAACGGCCAACCGTCCCTGATCATGCTCGTATGACCAGCCAAAATCACCAACAGGACCAACATAAATAAACCCCACCTTTTTAGGTTCGGCTTGGGCCAAACTGAATGTGAACAGCAGGGATGTCAGTATGGCAAACCCTTTGAATATTTTCCTTGTCATTTCGTATCCTTTCTTTAACAGCAGTAAAAGTTGATTCTACATGGTTTTGTAGAATAACCTGCCCAGGGAACCAGGCGCCAGGGTTGATAGTCTGTTACTTGAACCTGAAATGACCACTAGTGCAACAATCGTTATGATATATGGTGCCATGGATAGGTATGCCGGATTGATTTTAATACCAACAGCCTGCAAATTCAACTGTAATAATGTCACTCCCCCAAATAAAAAGGCACCGAGAATCACACGGTATGGTCGCCATGAGGCAAAAACCACCAAGGCAAGGGCAATCCAACCAACCCCTGCCGTCATTCCTTCAGTCCATTGGGGTACTCTTATCATGGCCAGGTAACCTCCACCCAAACCGGCACAACCACCGCCAAACATGATTGCCGCCAGCCGCACCCTTACAACATTATAGCCAAGAGCATGGGCAGCATCATGATTTTCACCGATTGACCTGAGGATAAGACCGGCACGAGTTCGATTCAGAAAATAGCTGACACCAACCACAAGTATGAATGCCAAGTATACCAGATAATCGTATTTGAAAAGCAATTGTCCTAAAACCGGCAAATCACTAAGAAAACCAAAATCCGGTTTGGGAAAGGTCGGCGGTTTGATTCCTGCAAATGGCTGTCCAATGAGGGCTGACAACCCCAATCCAAACAGGGTTAGGGCCAGCCCCGTAGCAACCTGATTGGAATGTAGTACCTGGGTCAGAATACCGAAAATCAGAGCCAGAAGCCCACCGGCAACAATGGAAGCCAATACTCCGAAAAGTGGTGAACCGGTATTGTAAATGGTGATGAACCCACAAACGGCACCGATAATCATCATCCCCTCGACACCAAGGTTGAGCACGCCGGACTTTTCCACGACCAACTCACCCAAGGCGGCTAATAGAACCGGAATCGATGCTGCCACCATGGTGGAAAAGAAAATCAGGGGATTGATAGCTGCAAAATCCATTTAACCACGTGCCCAATGCTTGATGCTTATTCGATATTGTGAAAGAAAATCCATTGAAAGTAAAAAGAACAGCAACATCCCCTGCAAGGCCTGAATGGCTGCTGCCGGCAAATTCAACATGAACTGGGCAAGATCGCCTCCAATATAAGTGAGCGACATGAGAAGTGCTGCCAAAGCTATTCCGAAAGGGTTCAATCGTCCCAGAAAGGCGACAATAATGGCCGTAAAGCCATAACCCACATTGAAGTCAATGGATAAAAGTCCAGCTGGACCTGAGAGTTCGAATATGCCTGCGAGACCGGCCAATCCGCCACCAGCTGCCAAACAGAAAATTATCATCAGGTTGGGATTGACGCCGGCAAATCGTGAGATTCTTACGGATTGTCCCGTTACCCTGACCTGAAATCCAAGCCTGTGAAACCGTATCAAACCATACAGTGCAAAAATGGATACAAAAGCAACAATCACTCCCAAATGAATACCCGTACCGGCAAACAGTTCTCCATTTGAGGCACTGACATAATGTTGCAGGTTTCTTGATCCGGGAAAACCAACCCCATCCGGATTACGAAGCAAGCCCAAGGAAACGGAAGCAAGAAAATGCTCGCTGACATAAACCAGCATCAGGGAGACCAAGATTTCATTGGTTTTGAATTTTATTTTCAACAAGGCCGGTATCATGGCCCAGGCAATACCACCAACAATACCGGAAACAATCATCAAAGGGAAGATCCACCACGCTTCAAGAGGATAGAAGGCCAAGGCAACACCTCCTCCAAGAATTGCTCCCATAATGTACTGCCCCTCGGCACCGATATTCCAGATATTGGCTTTAAATCCAATTGAAAGGCCTATGGCGATAAGAACCAGGGGGGCTGCCTTTACCAAAATTTGTGGTCGGGCGTAAGCCGACAGGTTGGGGTCAAAAATCGGAGCCCAGAATATTGTCTTGATTGCTTCCACGGGGTTTTTCCCCAGGATCGCAAATAGTATTCCCCCGGCAATCAGGGTTACCAGCACAGCCAATACCGGTGTAATGGCAGTCCAGAATTTGGAGGGCTCCCTGCGCCTTTCAAAAACCAACATCTATGCAACAGCCTCCGGAAGTGATTCCCGAGAGGCCCCCATCATCAAGCCAATATCTTCCCTGCTCAACTCCTGTACCGGTCTTGCCTTGCTGAGGCATCCACCTGAAAGAACCGAGATGTAATCGGAAATTTCAAGCAACTCGTCAATATCCTGGCTAATGACGACAACGGCTGCTCCACTATCGGCCAAATCAATCAGCTTCTGACGAATACTGGCCGCTGCAGCCGCATCAACTCCCCAGGTTGGCTGATTGACAATCAACAATTCAGGATTCTGGAGTATCTCCCTACCAATGACAAATTTCTGGAGGTTTCCACCTGAAAGCGATTGGGCAAAATTGTCCGTACCTGGTGTGCGGACATCAAATTGCTTGATGATTGTCTGGGAAAATTCTGCCGTTCTTGACCAATTGATAATGCCGGCTTGAGAAAGTTCTTTTCGGTCTGCTGCCGTCAGATAGGCGTTTTCAGTCAGACTCATTTCACCGGCGGCTGAATGCCCAACCCTTTGTTCGGGTGCAAACAGAAGTCCCCGTTTGCGTCTTTCATTGGGATTCAACCTGGCCAAATCATGACCATTCAGCATGATTGTTCCCCCTTTTGGCAGATTCTCTCCTGAAAGTACCTCCATCAATTCATCCTGACCATTGCCGGCAATCCCGCCAATTCCAAACACTTCTCCCTGCCAAACTTCAAAGGAGACTTCCCTGAGGCTGGTTCCAAAATTGGAAGATGATTCCTTCTCGATATTCTCTACTCTGAATAATGGCTGGCCATTGCGGTTTCCTTGTGATTCCGTTCGTTTCGGAGTAACGATTGAGGTCCCCACCATCATTTCAGCCAGCTGGCGGGCAGATTTTTCTTCAGGATTACAGGTTGCAACCACTTTTCCGGCCCTCAAGATGGTTGCTCTGGAACAAAGGGTTTTGATTTCCTCAAGTTTATGGGAAATATACAGTATTGTCGTCCCTTCGGCAGCTAGGTTCCTGAGTGCTTCAAACAATACATTTGCTTCTTGGGGAGTAAGTACCGAAGTCGGTTCGTCCATGATGAGGATTTTGGGATTTTGGAGCAAGCACCTGATTATCTCCACCCTTTGCCTTTCGCCTGCAGAAAGGGTTCCAACCATGCTGTCGGGGTTCAGTGACAACCCGTAGGCCTTGCCTTTTTCTTCGATTTCCCTAGAAAGTTTGTTGAAGGGAGGCGGATCAACCATTCCCAATGCAATGTTCTCGGCTACGGTCAGGGCATCAAATAGCGAGAAATGCTGAAACACCATGGCAATACCAGCTGACCGGGCTTCATTGGGGTTGGAGGGTAAATAGGTCCTTGATTGGAAAATCATTTCCCCTTCATCCGGCTTGACCAAACCATACATCATTTTTACCAAGGTGGACTTGCCGGATCCGTTTTCTCCGAGCAGGGCACAAATTTCACCCTCCTCAAGGGACATGTTTATGCGGTCATTGGCCTTTATCCCCGGGTATTCCTTGGACAGGTTCTCGATTTTGAAAAAACTGGTTTGTTGAATGATTGATCTCCGTTCCTGTTGCCAATACCTGCAGATTAAAACACCAGGTTCAGCATCACAAGGGATACGACAAGAAACAGTATGGTCATGGCACCACCTGTACGGACAAAATCAATAACTTTGTACCCCCCGGGACCCATGATCAGAGCATTAACCTGATGTGTGGGAATCAAAAACGAATTGGATGTCGAGATGGCAACGGTCAATGCGAATATGGCAGGATTTGCACCGATTGGTATGGCAATGGATACAGCCAAAGGAACCAATAATACCGTAGCCCCCACATTGGACATAACCAGGGTAAAGAAAGTTGCCATTATGGCTACTCCGGCCTGAATCCCCCATATCGGCCATCCATCAAGTAACTGCAAAACCTGAAAGGCTATCCATTCTGCCGTTCCAGTGTTTTGAACAGCCTGTCCCAACGGAATTAAACTGGCCAGCAGGAATACGGTATTCCAGCCAATGGCGTGGTAAGCTTCATCAATCGAAAGAACTTTTGTAGTTATCATTCCACAGGCACCGACAAACAGACACCAGGACAGGCGTATATCTGTAAAGAGAATGAGGAAAAGTGAAATGGAACAAAAGAGAAGTGCCCAACCGACTTTCTTCGTTCGCCATTCATCCTGGGGAAATTCAGTGGTAATGACAACGAAATCCCTGTCTTTCGTAAGTCTTGAAAGTGAGGTCCACTGGGTCTGGACAACCAGTGAATCTCCGGCCTGAAACTTGATCAACCCCAACTGGCTGGCCAGATCATCCTTCCCCTCGGCATAACTTAGATTTTCTTCACCCCGATGAATCGCCAGTAAATTCAAGCCATACGTTTTGCGCAGGCTTATTTCGCGGGCACATTTCCCTATCAGCCTCGAATTGGGCGGAATAACGATTTCGGCAATTCCAGATTTATCCACTTCAAAATCATGACCGAACACTGTCATTTCAGGATCTATATCCAGATTGAACGTGGTAGCAAATTCCCTGATTCTTTGACTTTCTCCCAGCAGGGCCAGTCGACAGGGAGTCAATATTTCGGTATCGACCGATGGTGCGAGCCATTTTTGTCCCTGATGATAGGAAGCAATGACATAAAACTTGAAAGCTCCCATGATATCGGCAAAGGTCTCACCGTAAAGGGGATGGTTATCGGGAATAACTATTTCAAAAACATCAGCATCAACACCATATAACTGCTTGACATACTCTTTCATTGACTGGGCAGTCGTGGCATCTTCCCTTACACCACCAGTAGGTAGAAACCATTTCCCCAATATTACAAAATAGGCAATACCAGCGACAACCAGGGTTGCACCTATCGGGGTTACGGAAAACAAACCGAATGTTTCCATCTGGTGTTCCTCGGCAATCAAGCTGTTGGTATTTATGATCAGGTCATTCAGCAAAATGAGAGGGGAGGAACCCACCATGGTCATGGTTCCACCCAGAATGGCACAAAACCCCATCGGCATCAACAAGCGGCTGAGGGGTACATTGGTTCTTGCGGAGATTCTACTCACGACCGGTATGAACAGGGCAGCTGCACCTACATTTTGCAAAAAACTGGAAATCACGCCAACTGTTCCGGATACTATCGGTATGATACGGTTTTCCGAAGAGCTGCCGAACTTGAGAATTACCCCCGCCAGGCTGTTAAGCAAGCCAGTCTTGTCCAGCCCTGCACCTATAATCATTACTGCTATTATTGAAAGAACTGCATTGGACGAAAAACCCTGGAAAAGTAGGTTTATGTCCGAAACCCCTTCCAGACCGGGAATATAACTTATTCCACCTAGGATAATCATCACCAGGATGGCAGCAAAGTCAACCCTTACAACTTCCGATACAAATAGAAATATAGTGAACCCAAGCAGTACTAAAACCACAACCATTTCATTAGTCAGGGTCAATGATTCCATTGGTATCTCCAAATACCTCTTTTGCAGTAAATGTTATTTGCTCTGGGCTTCCCTAACATACTTCTATTAACGATTGATTTCAATTGG
>VYFX01000056.1 GCA_009842205.1 Paracoccaceae bacterium
AGAAATTCGGCATACTCCTTCATAACCGTGGTGCAGGATTCAACCTGACCGAGGGACATCCCAACGAAATAGGGCCAGGGAAAAGACCCATGCATACCATTATTCCAGCTATGTTAAAGCTCAATGGCAAGATGATCATGCCCTTTGGTGTTATGGGGGGACAATATCAGTCGGTAGGCCATGCAAGATTCCTGACCAACATGGTGGATTACGGTTTTGATCCACAAACCGCCTTGGATGGACCTAGAAGTTTTTTTGAAGAAAATATCTCCTTGCTTGAAAGGGGTTATTCCGATGCTACGATCAGGGCCTTGGAGGCATTAGGCCATCAAGTGGAAATCCCACCGTCACCTCATGGAGGAGGTCAGGCAATCCTGATTGATTTTGACAAGGGTTCATTGGTGGGGGCGTCCGATCCCAGAAAGGATGGATGTGCCATCGGGTATTGAAGAAGAAGGATTTCAGATAGGGTTGCAATTAAGCTGGAATTCTAATTGGGTCTTCGTCCTTTTCATCTGAAAATATTTGTCTGGGTCAGGGTAGCCAATGGCACTTTGTGTTGCTCTTGGGTAGCCAAAAACTTTCACACCCTGAATTTATAATCAATTTGTAGGCATGGTTAATTAAAAAATGTTGGTTTCCGGACTGATTATCATTGTTGGTATGTACCTGTTGTTTCGCCTTATACGTCCCAACAAATACAAACAGACTTCCTATTACCAAGTCACCGGGAAATCCTATTGGGAATTGGATAAAGGGGGTTTTGGTGAATACCAGGCATTCAAAAAATTGGAAGGTTTTGAGAATGAGGGCGGACGGTTTCTCTTCAATCTCAATATCCCCAAAAGAAATGGCGAAACGACCGAAATCGACTTGATCCTAATCCATCCCAAGGGGTTTTTTGTAATTGAAAGCAAAAACTACAACGGATGGATATTCGGCAATGAAAAAAACCATTACTGGACACAAACATTGCCGAAGGGTCGTGGCAAGAGCAATAAAGTGAGGTTCTACAGTCCCATTCGACAGAACAGTGGTCATATAAAGCATCTCAAACGCTTGTTGTCTGAAAGAATTCCCATGTGGTCGGTGATCGTTTTCTCTGATGAATGCACATTGAAGGATGTCTCCGTTTCACGGAATGCACGGTATAAAGTCGTTCAACTGCATGAACTCAGGCCACTGGTTGCCAAACTGATCAAGGCTACTGATGGAGTTGTATTCTCGGCAAAGGACATCCAGTGGATTTATGATGAACTCCTTCCATTCACCCAAGGGGCTGGATCATAAGCCAGACAGCCAAATATTCCATATTACCTCCCCCAACTGCTTTTTACTTTCTCAAAAAATACCTTGACCGATAGCCATTTGCTAGTACGGAGCCGGTCAGCAGCACTTCCCATGTTGTTTTTATCCAGAAGCTTGATAAACCGGGAATATTGAAGGATGTGTTCCTGTAATTCCCTTTTACCTGCAGCAACACCTTGCGTGCCCTTTTGGGGTACAGATCGCAAATCATGCCAAGGAAGTCATCAAGTCTCATGGGTTCTATGCTGAATTGGGCAAGGTATTCCCTTGGGAAGTCCCTTTGGTTTTCTGTGACTATGTATTGAGCACCACATTGGATAGCTGCTGCCAGTACATGGCGATCATCCCGGGGTCCGGAAGTTCGAGGTCAGCAATATGTTGCTCAAACCCCGTCACCAATGCACCTGGAAACGTTTCCCTCATTTTTGCTTCCTGGTTCTGGATACTATCCCTTTTTTCAGGCCTGTTTTTCACTAGGTTTCTTGTCCATTCATCCAGGATTATGTCGGTCCATCTGACACGAAACAAGCCTTCCTGAAAGAAAAACAAAATGATGTTTCTCCTGTGATAGGAGTACAGTACGTCTGCGTCAAGGACAATCGTGACAGGGATGGGCTTGGGGGATTTGGACAACCCTGGGAAGATTTTCACCGGGTAAATTTACGATTTGTCGCATTCTTGGCCCATTGCAACCAATTGGGCCAGGCCTTGTACACGATCTTTGTCACGTAACGACTTGTACTCCATCAAATCCCGGTATTTTATCCGTCTTGTTGAACCGGTCCGGACATGTGGAATCTTTTCCTCCTCCAACAGGGTTTCAAGATAGGATTCAGATTCATTCAGGATCAGAGCTGCTTCTTCAAGGGATATCTGCCGGCCGGGTGAAAGGTACCTCAAAAGGCTAATAACGGATTCGACACTATTGCCCACAATCCCTTCCCTTGCAGGAGAGAATTGCTTCAAATCGACTCTTTTTACAGCATCGCCCACGGCAAACTCCATATATACCGTTATTGATATTGAATATACCCTTGTTCTACGGAATTTTCAACATGTCTTTCCAATTTCAAGATTATCTATACATCTGTTAACCGCTTGATATCGCATGATATTTCAAGTTCGGCAATCTTCGTATTAATCCTTCAAGTAATTTGGCTCTTTGTCCAAAATAACTACACACAATCACCATTTTAGAGAAGTGGGTTCTAGCGGGAATTACTGCTAATTTACTGTAAATCCCGATTCATAGCGGCCGTCGTTCAGATCTCCGAAAAGGGTTTCCACGCCGGGGTGACCGACTGGCTTACCCGTTTTGTCAAGAACAAGATTTTGTTCGGAAACATACGCTATGTAATAAGTATGATCATTTTCAGCCAAAAGGGAATAATAAGGCTGCTCTTTCTTGGGGCGAATGTTTTCAGGAATTGATTGCCACCATTCCTCGGTGTTGGCAAACTCTGGGTCTATGTCGAAAATGACTCCCCTGAAGGGGAACCTTCTGTGCTTTACAACCTGGCCAATGGAAAACTTTGCTTCGGCATATTTGATGTACTCCTCATTCGTGAGGTCTGAATGCTTATCCATTTACAAGTACATTTCCCAAAAAACGGAGGTCTGTCCCAACTTTCTTAGTCCTATATCAAAACCGGTAAATTACCGACAATTTCTTATAACTTTACTGAACATATAAATTAACAATAAACGATTACCAGAATTTTACCTGAAAAATACC
>VYFX01000048.1 GCA_009842205.1 Paracoccaceae bacterium
GTCGGGGTGTTCCAACCCAATTCGTATCAACTGAAACAGATCCTCGATATGTATCCACATGGAAAGGCGTCGTAAATCCAAGGGTTTATCTGCTACATTACCGATCCTGATTGATAAACACCTCATTCCATGCTTGTCAGCATAAAGGGAACATAAGGCCTCACCAAAGGCCTTGGAAAGTCCATAACGGGAATCCGGCCTGACTTTGGAATCAACACAAATACGTCGATTACGAGAATACATTCCGATGGCATGGTTGGAAGAGGCAAAGACCACACGCTTTACACCAGCCTGGTGTGCTGCTTCCATCAGGGTAAACATACCCTGTATGTTGCAGTGATTTACCGTATCCCAATCACCCTCAACAGATTGTCCCCCCAAATGAACAATGGCATCCACACCCTTGCAGATATCATCCATGGCATTCTTGTCCTCAAGATCAGCTTTTTGAAATGATTCTCTATCTGCAAGATCGGTAATTTCCTGCAAATCGCTAAGAATAATACGCGAATAACGTGATAAGAGGAGAGGGCGGAGCCGTGTTCCGATATCACCTGCTGCACCAGTTAGCAAAACGGTTTTGTTAATTTCGGTCAAAATCTACCCTTTCTGAATTGTTGATCATCGATTAATTGATTTAACCGTAATTTTGCCATCAATTTGTAAGTATGTAAACACCTAGGATTGAAGCAAGAATACCGATTAGAATGCCTACGAACACACTTTTTGTTTCAAAAAATGATGAATTAGGTTCAACGGATTCAAGATTGTTTGAGATTTTATTCAGTAGTTCAGGAAGCTGTGGGGGTACATTTGACAGTATCTTGATTGTTTTCATGGTATCTTTGAATACTGCTACCGGCCCGACATGTTTGCGGATGTAGTCTTCAACAACAGGCTTTGATGCGTCCCACATATTGAGTTTTGGATTCAAGCTTCGGGCAACGCCTTCGATGACAACCATTGTTCTTTGCAGCAAGATCAACTCGGTACGTGTTTCCATTCCAAATCGCTCGGTTACCTCAAACAGGTGACTCAATAATCGACCCATGGAAATATGGCTGGCATCCATGCCCAGAATGGGTTCGGTTACAGATCTCAGGGCCTGGGCAAAATCATCCAAATCCTGATCGGGTGGCACATAACCTGCTTCAAAATGCACTTCGGCAACCCTGTGATAATCCTGATTGATGAAACCATAGAGTATTTCGGCATAGACTCTTCTGGTATAGGTATTGATTCTACCCATGATACCAAAATCAAGGGTAATGATTTCACCCAACTCGTTAACCTTAAGGTTTCCAGGATGCTGATCGGCATGGAAAAAACCATCTCTCAGTGCCTGCTGGAGGAAAAGCTGAATTAACCTTGTCGATAATGATTCAAGGTCATGGCCGGCATTTCTCAGTTCTTCAATATCGTTGATATTTATCCCCTCGGCCCAGTCCATAGTAAGGACATGCTTGCTTGAAAATTCCCAATGAATCTTGGGGACGATAATTCCTTCATCTTCTTTGGTGGTGGAAGCAAATTCATCAGCGGCAGAAGCTTCCAAGCGCAAATCCAATTCTCTTAATACAACCCCTTCAAAATGTTCAACAACCGCATGAGGTCTTAACCTTCGGGAAGCTGGCGAAAGTGATTTAATCAACCAGGCAGCAAGGTAAAATGCATCCACATCCCGTTGAAAAGCCCTCTCGACTTTGGGTCTCAGAACCTTGACTGCTACCGGTTTACCCGAATCCCGCAGTATAGCCTTGTGTACCTGGGCAATGGATGCTGCAGCAATGGGTTCACTGAAATCGGAAAAGACCTCATCTACCTTGACACCAAGTTCGGATTCAATTGATTTGATGGCAATTTTTGTGGGAAAAGGTGGTAATCCATCAAGCAGAACCTGAAGTTCCGCTGCCAATTCAACACCCACAATATCGGGTCTGGTCGAAAGAGTTTGACCAAACTTGATATATGCAGGTCCTAACGCTGTCAGGGCTCTGGCTACCGGAGGGAGATCCTTGTTCCCTTTCAACCCGAACGGCAGGAAAGGAATTCCCAGGAAGCGTGCCAGGAATCTTAAGTTTGGATGGATGTCCAGAAAATTCAAAGCAATTGTCATTGCACCCGTTCTCTGGAAAGTCGCACCTGTCCTTATGAGGCGAAATATCTTATGCGGACCACGCATGGACTAGATTTTCCATCCCGAGTGAATGGCTACGACCCCAAAGGATAGATTGCGATAACGGATATTTTCAAATCCGGTTTCTGCCATCAATTCCTTCAATTCTTCCTGTCCCGGAAACTTTCTGATGCTTTCGACCAAATACTGATAACTGTCCACGTCGCTTGCAATAATTCCCCCCAACTTGGGAATTACCTTGAAGGAATAGCTGTCATAAAGTTGTCTTAGATTTTCATTGGGCACATTGCTGAATTCGAGAACGAGCAGTCTGCCGCCCAACTTCAATACCCGGTAGATTTCCTTCAAGGCATTGGTGTAATTGCGAAAATTGCGTAACCCGAAACCGATGGTGCAATAATCAAACTGGTTGTCCTTGAAGGGAAGTTGCAACCCGTCACCAACAATCCATGAAACAGGCTGGTTGGTACTGCCATGACCAATTTTATTTCTTCCCTCAAAAATCATGTTCGGTGTCAGGTCAACAATATGGACATCCACTCCAGCATTGCGTTTAAGAATCCTCTTCGCTATATCACCTGTACCCCCGGCCAGATCAAGACAACTGGTTTTATCCTGTGGTGCCATCCAGTCGACCAAAGCATCTTTCCACACCCGGTGAATGCCGAAGGACATGGTATCATTCATGATATCATATTTTGATGAAACACTGGAAAAGACCTCTTTGACCAGTCCAGTTTTTTCTTGCTCGGTTACCGTTCGGTATCCAAAACTTGTATTATCCTGATGGGTATTTTCGATCATGAAGTATTTATTTTGATGATTGGTTTGAAATATAGGATTAGTAGCGATTTTTACCAATCATTTACCATCCTTTGGATTTCTTGCAAGGGTTAGATTGTC
>VYFX01000002.1 GCA_009842205.1 Paracoccaceae bacterium
TTAAGCCATCCACCATCTTTCACCAATTCTGGCCGTATCCATTTGGTAGACGTTACCGAGATCCGGTCCGTGTGCCAATTTTGTCGATGCGGCATCAACATAATTTGCATACATTGGAACTATGGTTCCACCTTCCTGTGAAATCAGGGTCTGCATTTCATAATAGATTTCCCTGCTCTTGTCGGGATCAACTTCCTTTCTACCCAACAACAACAGTTCCTGGAACCTGGCATTATCCCAATGGGTATCATTCCATGGAACGCCTAGCTCATAAGCAGTGGAGAAGGTCCAATCTTCGGTTGACCTGCCAGACCAGTAACAAGCGCACCAAGGTTTCTTGAGCCAGACATTTGACCAATAACCATCGGCAGCTTCCTGTACAACATTGATATTGATGTTGGCAGCCTTGGCCGTGGCTTGATACAGCTGGGCGGCATCGACAGCACCAACAAAGGCAGCGTCAGAAGCACTCAAATCAATATCAAGTGAATCCATTCCGGCCTGTTTCAGATGGAACTTGGCCTTGTCAGGATCGTAGGTCAACGGTTCCAATCCTTCATGGAAATGGGTATTTGCCGGCCCAATCGGATTGTCATAGGAAACACGTCCATGTCCACGCAGGATTTTGTCAACCATTTCCTGACGATCAATTGAATATTTCAGGGCTTTCCTGACATTGATGTCATCAAAGGGTGCAATATTCGTCAGCATGGGGAATGTATAGTGCTGGTTGCCGGTCACTTCGAAAATCTCGATGTTGGGATTGGCCTTCAACAGCGATTCGGTTTTGACATCAATCCTGTTGATGGCATCAACCTGGCCTGTCAAGAGGGCATTCATCCTGGCCGTACCATCATTGATGGCAATCATTTCGATACTGTTGAACCACCCGGCCCTGCCATCCTTGTAATGACTTTCAACCCTTGAACCGAGGAATCTCACTCCAGGATCAAAGGTTTCAACCTTGAAAATACCAGTTCCAATACCATTCAACATGGCATCCTCGACCATCCCAGCGGGATACATTACAATATGGTAATCAGCCAACAAGGTCGGGAATCCGGCATTACCTCCCTTGAGGGTCAAAGTTACCTGATTGGGTCCGGTAATTTCCATCTTGGAAATCTGTTCAACAATAGGTTGAGCAGCCGATTTGGCACCTTCAGCAACATGCAGTTGTAGCGATTCAATTACGTCTTCCGGTCCAAAATCCTTGCCATTATGGAAGGTTACATCTTGTCTTAGATTGAATATCCAGACATCCCCTTCCGAAGAACCGGGCTCCCAGCTTTCGGCAAGTTCACCAACGAGGGTACCGTCAGCAGCAATTTCAGTCAGGTTATCAAATACTGACCCCATACAGGCCATTTGCATGAACAAATCCGAATGTGTTCTGGCATCCCAACTGTCAGATGTATTGGCTCCACCAGCACCAACCCTGAGGTCACCCCCTCTTGAGGGTTGTGCTTGTAAAAGCTGAGGAGCAATGGCAGAGGCAGCTACCAGTGCGCCTCCTGCCTTCAATGCCCCTCGACGACTGATATCATATTTCATAAAGCCTCCAATTCTTAACTTCTCTGGAAAAATAATCCTACCCTTACGGGTAGGTAGGTAACTCTTGATTACTGGTTTTACACCGTTTTGTCAACTTTGCGGGACTCCAAAAGAGTATCCAACCAGGTGGTGTCCATCTCTGGTACTGAGCTGAGCAACAATTCAGTATAGGGATGGTGGGGAGGATGGAACATGTCATCCTTCAACCCCTGTTCAATGACTTCGCCATTCTTCATTACCACAACTTCATCAGCAATAGCCCTAACTGTCGCCAAATCATGGGTAATGAACATGTAGGAAAGGTTGAAACTATCCTGAAGGTTGGCCAGCAGTTTAAGGATTCCTTCCGCAACCAATTGATCAAGGGCAGAAGTGACCTCATCACAAATTATGAATGAGGGTTCGGAAGCCAGGGCCCTTGCAATACCAATTCGTTGCTTTTGGCCTCCTGACAATTCAGATGGCAAACGATCAATATAGATCATCGGATCCATCTCTATCTGTTCCATCAGCTCTTCAACCCGTCTTCTTTTTTCCTTGCCTCGCAAGCCAAGGAAGAATTCCACCGGTCGACCAATTATTTCAAAAATGGTTTTACGTGGGTTCAAGGCTGTATCGGCCATCTGATAAATCATCTGGATTTTTTGCAGGTCCTGCTTGGTGCGTTTTTTGTAGTGTGCAGGTAAGGGAATACCGTTAAACAATACCTCACCAGCAGTCGGCGGCAATAATCCCACTATGCATCTTGCTGCAGTGGATTTTCCCGATCCTGATTCACCAACTACTGCCACTGTCCTGCCCGGATGTATATCGAAATTGACATTTTCCAGGACCGGCGTCTTGCCATAGCTGGCATTAACCCCTTTCAATGAAACTATGGGGGTGGTCGTTGAGGAAACCATCGGTTTGGTTGGCCGCTTGAAGGTTCTGACTGCCCAAAGCGATTTGGTATATTCTTCCTGGGGGTCAGACAACATTGATTCAGTATCTGCTTCTTCAATCTGGTCACCTTTCAACAGTACCTTTACCCTATCGGCCATCTGGGCAACCACAGCCAGGTCATGGGTGATATAAATCGCAGCAGTATCAAACTGTTCCACAATATCCCTGATTGCGGATAGCACCTCGATTTGAGTTGTTACATCCAAGGCAGTCGTCGGTTCATCAAACACTATTAAATCCGGTCGACAGGACATGGCCATTGCCGTCATAGCCCTTTGCAATTGCCCACCCGATACCTGGTGCGGATACCTGAACCCTATTTCCTCGGGGTTCGGGAGTTGTAGTTTACGGTAGAGTTCAATGGCATCATTTCGGGATTCCTGAACAGACATTACCCTGTGTTGGACAGGTCCCTCGGTATGCTGATCAATAATCCTGTGGGCCGGATTGAAGCCAGCTGCAGCCGATTGCGCTACATAGGCGATTCTTTTTCCAAGAAGCGATCGCTTGGTTTTTGCATCCGCATTGACCAGATCAATTCCATCAAAGTAAATCTCTCCTCCTGATATTCTGCATCCCTCTCTGGTAAATCCCATTGCCGCCAGACCAATGGTTGATTTCCCGGCCCCGGATTCCCCGATAAGACCCAGGACTTCACCCTTTTTCAGATGCAAATCTATGCCATTGACAATCTGGATCCATTTTTCATCTGCCAGTCCTTCGATTTTAAGATTCTTGACAAGAACCAGATTCTGATCGTCCATATCTAACTCTTTAGTCCTGAACTCTTGTGCAAAACCCAGTCGACAATAAAATTAACTGCTACCGTCAGCAGGGCAATTGCTCCTGCTGCCAATAAAGGCAATGTAGCAGTTAGGGGACTAAATGCTGCAAAATTGATGAACTGGGCCAAATCTCGAACCATTGTCCCCCAGTCGGCGAGTGGAGGCTGTATTCCTATGCCAAGAAATGACAAGGCAGAAATAGTCAGAAAGACAAAACAGAACCGCAAACCAAATTCGGCAAGTAAGGGTGCCGTGGCATTTGGTAGAATTTCCCTGAACAACAGGTATCTCAGGGTTTCACCTCTCACCTTGGCGGCTTCAATAAAATCCATCACCACGATGTTCAACCCCACGGCCCTGGAAAGCCGGTATACCCTAGTACTGTCCAGCACCGCAATGATCAACACCATGTACACCATTATCATTACCTTGTTTGACCCGGCCCAGGCAGTGGCAATAGTCATCAGCAACAAGGCAAAAATCAATTGGGGTATGGCCATCAGGGCATCTACCGCCCGGGATAATACCTGATCAACCCATCCTCCCAATGTTGCTGCAAGAAATCCGCCGGTAATACCAATCAGAAAAGAAAAAACTGTTGTGGCAAAGGCAATACCGACAGTATTCTGTGCTCCGTAAATCAATCTGGATAAAAGGTCTCTTCCCAACTGATCGGTACCAAGAAGAAATCTGGGATCACCACCCAGATCAGGATTTCCTCCCGGCAAGGCATTAATGACCTCAAAAATTTCATCCTGCTCGTAGGGAGCAATAAAATCGGCAAAAATGGCGAGAAGGGCATAGAGGATCACTGTTAGAATTCCGAAAGCAGCCGTTACAGGCATGGATCGAAACAGTTTCCTGGATCCTTCAGTCCCAATCCTGCGTCCAAGAAAACGGAAAATATAACCGGACAATCCACAAATTACCAACAGCTGAACGCCCCAGACAAAGAATTTTATCTGGAGGATGAAATATACATAAAGGGTAAATAGAATCAGGGCAACTGCAAATATGAAACCCACCCCGACAAGATAGGACATATCGCGGAAATAAATGTTCCATTCATCTTTTGGCCAATTGATTTTTTGACCGGTCCACCTGAATAACCACCCCAAGGCAAATATGCCGGCAATACTGATGATAAGGTAAACCAATATCATTTCATTGCCTTATTTCGGATGCCTTAAGCGAGGGTTTGACAGGATTGTCATTATATCGGCCAGAAGATTGAGAAGGATATAGGAAGCTGCAAAAATCAGACAGCAGGCCTGTACAATCGGTATATCCCGAACTTTTACGCTATCAACGAACAATTGACCGATTCCAGGATAAACAAAGACGACCTCTACCACTACAACACCCGTAATCAGATAGGCTAGATTGAGGGCAATGACGTTAATTATGGGGGCCAGTGAGTTCGGCAAGGCATGACGAACGATTATCATCAGGGGTGCAGTCCCCTTCAATCGTGCCATTTCGATATAGGGAGATACCATCAGGTTGATAATTGCCGCCCTTGTCATCCTCATCATGTGGGCAGTAACGATCAGGGTCAGAGTGAGAGCCGGCAACATCGTCCGGTCAAGTTTCTCCCAAAAAGTCATTCCTTCGTAAACATTGGACAATGAAGGGAATATAGGGTTCAGTACGGCTAGAAACAAAATCAATATATAGGCCAAGAAAAACTCTGGCGACGAAATCGAGGACAATGTGGATATATTTATGGCCCGGTCAAAAATCGAATTGGAATAAAGGGCGGCAAGAATTCCCAGCATGACCGAGAGGGGTACTGAAATCGCTGCTGAAACACCAGCGAGGAACATGGTATTCTTGAATCTCGGGGCAAGTTGATCAGCAACTGATGCTATACCTCCCAATTCGACTGAAGTTCCACCGTATTCAGCAAAATTTGCTTGCGCAAAGCTGACCCCAAAATCACCCTGGATTATCCCGCCTAGCCAGTCCAGGTATCTTTGCACAGGATGTTTGTTTAGACCAAGATCCTCCCTGATAGACTCTACGGCTTCAGGTGTTGCACCCTGCCCCAGAATTGTCTGGGCAAAATCACCTGGCAGCATGTTGACGGAAGCAAATATCAAAAGGGAAACAACAAAAAGGGTGAGAATGCCAAGTACGATTCTTCTTAATATTATGCCAAATATTGAACCCATCGTAAATGAAACCTCAGGTTTCTTTTAATCATTTTTCAGAACAATACAAACCACGAGAAGGAAATCAAAATAGTTGTTTCGGTTTCCGGTTTCATACATCACTTTAAAAATTGAGCTTCGGTCAATATTTGGGACTTATAAAGATTACTTGGCATTTTCATTTTAAATCCTATATACGGGGTATAGCAAGAATTGGAGATTTGAAATGCAAAAAGCCCCCGGAAAATCCTATTGAGAAGGTCTTACCCTTGTTCAGATGATGGACATGTTTCCTACCGAGGAATCCGTAGTTGAATGGTTTGAGGATTGTGTCTGGCCTTTGGGAAATAGAACCTGTCCCAAGTGAGGTAGCGATCGAACAAGGGAAGTTCCCAATGCCAAGCCAATGCCTTACTGGTGCAAGTCCTGTAGATCGTATTTCAGTGTAAGGACTGGCACACCGATGGCCCGTTCCAATATTCCCATGCGAAAGTGGGCAATCGGGATCTATCTTTGCGTTACTTCCCTCAAGTCGGTTTCCAGTATGAAGCTTCACAGGGATCTGGGAATCAGTCAACCGAGTGCCTGGTTCATGATGCACCGCATCAGGGAAGCCTGGGCATGCAGGGACAATGACCCTTTTGATGGACCTGTAGAGATTGATGAAACATTTTTCGGCGGCAAACGAAAGAACAAGTCCAACTCCGAACGGGCTGAACTTACCGGAAGGGGTGCTGTTGACATGACTGCGGTAGTCGGTGCCAAGTGCCGTGAATCCAATGAGGTTGTCGCCAAGGTTGTTCCAGATACGAAGAAGGAAACATTGCAGGAATTCGTTGATGATGTGACAGATCCCGATACGGTTGTCTATACCGATGATGCCAAGGCCTATGAGGGTATCCCGAATCCTCACCAGACCGTCAAGCACAGCGTATCGCAGTTTGTCGATGGAATGGCACACACCAATGGCATTGAGTCCTTTTGGTCCATGTTGAAAAGATTGCACAAGGGAACATTCCACAAGATGTCTTCCAAGCATCTTCAATGATATATCAATGAGTTTTCCTGCAAGCATAATATCAGATCACTTGATGCCCTTGACCAGATGAGAACCACGGTCGCCCGAATGGTCGGCAGGAATCTTCTTCACAGGAACCTTACAGCCTGCAACGGGCTTGACAACTCCGCTCGGTAAAAGGGAGTTCTTCAAAAGGGCCTTGGCGAGCAACTCGGGGGTTGCTCCCTTCAGGTCCACCTTCGGATCAATCATTGGTATTCCTCTGGCCATTCCCCTATTCCTCTTCCCGAAGCCTTTGTAATTCAGCGTCTGTTAGTTTCCAACAGCCTCTTCCATTCGGTTGTGTACATCTTTCAACCTTGCCTTTATCAAACAGTTTTATCAATATACCGGTTACAATGGCATCATGCATCATTGATTTAACCTTGACACTTCCCTGGAATATTCCACTACGCTTGCTGATGGCAGCTGGCCCAAGGCAATTTTCCTCTTGTTTCGCCTCGAGCAAAACATCCAATACAACCTTCTCTAAATTAGATTCACCTTGGCGGACTAGTTGCTTTCTATTCATGTTTCTTCTCCCAATCCTTCTAATTCCCTAATTAAATTCCACGTGTTTGGATAATTGGCTTTTTGTAGCGTTTAAATACAAATTGTCATCAGGTGTCATCATATACAAGTTGTAGAAATAACGACCACGCCCAACATCCATTCCTGGTGGATCATCAGGCCCGATTGCCTTCAAAAGACGTATGAAATTCTCTGCGGTTTCCTTGGCTGTATCTGGGGGAATATAATGGTCAACAACCAATTCAATGATTATCATCTCGCAATGGTCTTCTCTTGGGTAAACCTTTGAACTTAATAACTGATCGTCAAAGTGACTTTGAACAAGGAAGATTGTATCGGCTGGAATGTTTTCGCAATTTTTCCCATTGGAGGTTTCCCAATCAAATAGGGGAACGCCCAAAATATACAATAAGCCCAAAATGACGACAGTCAAAATGCCTGCGGTCCAAAACAACAAGTTAATCAATGTTTTAAACCACTTATCCAGTGAATCAATAAACTTCATAATGCTTAAGTCCAATAATATTCCATTATACCCTCTTCCCAATTTTACCATTGATTTAAACCATATACCCTTATGGACGAAATTTACTGAAATCACCCAATTCAAGTGTTGGTAAAAACAATGACACAGTTTCTGAACGTTCACTTTATCCTTGATTGGGAATTAAAATAAATCAAAAAAAACCGTTAGATTATTGTGACTACAGCACTTTCATGCGATCATCACACCATAACCAAAATAACCTAACGGGTCAGCGTTATGATAGTTGAAATATCCTTTCCAATCAAGATCGAATGTTCCACTGACCAGGACACAATATCCTTTTCTGGTACACTGCACTTCATGAAGATGCTATCGTACCTGGGAATCCCGTATCACCTCCCCAGATGTTCTGACCCTGTTACCTTCAACCTTTGTCATAAGCAAGGGTCTCCTCCTCATTCCAGGGATTTTCAAAAATATCCTGCAGTCGATCCAGCTGTTCCCCAGAGGTCGTTCCATCCAGCAAGAGGCAATTACGTTCCCTGACGGCACGCTGGACATTCAGTGCCGCCAAATGGAGCCGACCATCAAAACCCAGCATGGAATCGGCAATGCGGGCAATCTCCCAATTACTGTCAATGTCATTGATACCGGCGTTTCCTGCCATGACCAGATGGATGGCCGAAATCTTGGGATCACCGGTCATCATGCTGTGAGCTGCCAAGGCAGTTGCTGCCGAACGGTATTGGCCGGCCGCACACCGAATCAGGAATGAGGGAGATCCTGCTGCATGCCATTCGTTGAGAAAATCAACCAAAGGACGGACATTCTCCTCTGAAGGGGCATGGTATCGTTTTTGTGCTTCCCGGTTATCCCAATCATCAATCTCAAAAGTGCGTACTGTCAGGGGTTTCTTTCCCTGAAGTGCATGAACGGCTTCCAATTCCTCGCCGGATAAATGCCAATCGACTAAGGCAAAGAAACGGATTTCCGGATGGGCCTTGAGGATATATTCCCATGATCCACCACCGGCAACATAGATACCTGGTTTTGTCCGGGTCACCATACAGTTTTTCATGGAAAGGAAGAAGGATCTTCTGGACCGCTTGCTGGTCGGATCTTACACATTCAAAATTATATCCCGACACATGATGGCAGAATTTGGGAATAACCCCGACATCCAGAGGGTTGATCCAGTCAAGAAGGGCTTCAACCTCAAGGGCAAGCCAGGGGGCGATCTTGTCTATTGGGATTGAATTATCAGGCAGGGGAAGACTACCCCCTTCCAGTCCAGGTACAATTTTTTGCAAAAAGGGTTGCCCTTCAGCCCTGGAGTGTAGCGAAGTGGCGAGGTTAATAGCTTTTTGGAAAAGGCTCACAGCAGTTTCCTACCTTGAATATAGTGGTGGTCTGGGGCTCTGGAGCGGTATCCAGTGTAGAATACCACCAAAACTTGAAAAATTTCACGGTCGTCATGTTGCAAAAAGGATGGGTGCTTATGCCAAGAGAATCCAGTCAATACCCTTTGCTTTTGATATCCTCAAGGGCCTGATCCTCGTCTAGGGGATACCGGAAAATGTTCAGCAACTGATCAAGCAACTCCCCAGGGGTCGTACCCTTCATCACCATTTTCCTCATTTCTCTTCTGGCACGTGTGACATTAACTGCAGCTGCATGAAGTTGACCATCAAAGCCCAACATGGGATCGGCAATGCGGGCGATCTCCCAGTTGCTGTCCAAGGCATCTTTTCCGGCAAGTACCAAGCGGATGGCCGAAACCATAGGATCCCTGGTCAGCATGCTGTGGGCTGTCAGAGCGGTCACTCCCGACCGGTATATACCTGCGGAACAACAGGTCATAAGGGATGGAGCCCCTGCCTCTTTCCATTCCCGAAGATAGTCAACCAGGGGGAGGATATTCTCCACTGACGGAAGACCCGGTCCGCGAGGCGACTGGTTTGGTGCCCGCCGATCCCAGTCACGGATGAAAAAACCCCGAGACATCAGGGTATTATCGGCACGAATGCTGCGGATGGCCGAGCGGACCTCGTCATCCAGTTCCATATTGATGTAAGCCAGGAAGCGGATTTCTGGATGGTCCCCGAGGACCTGTTCACGGGACAGGTCACCCACGATATAGATACCAGTCAAAATACGGTCATCATAGCTTCTTGCATGAAAAGCCTCCATATCCCCTTCCGAACCTTTCGCTGGTAAAAGACGGTACCGATCGGGGTAATGATGACAGATTTTGGGAATGGTGCCAGCATCATTACCTCCAAGTTGGTTAAGCATGTTGTCCAAGGTATTCCAAGGGTTTTTCCTTGTCATGGTGATTGTCCTCATTGGCAATGATTGCTGTTCTCAGGGCTGGATCCAGTCTATAGGCCTGAACGATGTCAATTGTGGTATAAAATTACCCCACATATACGGTCAAAAAAGAGATTGGTTAAGCCTGCAGAATATCAATTAGATGATAATGGTTATTGCAATTTGGTGATGATCAGAAAATCCAACCACCAAATCCCAAGAGGAGGCTGACGCCGTGTATCCAGCCTATAGGCGGAATGATCAATCCGACAATAAGCAAGGCAATGGCTGAACCGGAGTCGGCGGCAGCCCCGATGCATCACAAGATGTGCCTGATCATAGGGGCCAGTGCCACCAAAGCTAAGGTAACAAATATAAGCCCCAATGCCAAGATTAGGCCTATCTCTCTTAAGCGGTCGGTTTTGAAGTGAAAACGAAACATGATACTGTCTCCTTTCTGGCTGTTTTGAAAAGATAATTTGCCAGATGGGTGTTGATCCCCTTCTGAGGTCGTAAATCCGTCTGGAAAAGTCCCGATTTTCTGGGATCACAAAAAAATATTCAGAAGTAGAATTTTACTCTCGTATCCAAATATTTTAACCTTCAACACCATACCCCTGACTTCGAATCATTTGGCTACACTTTCGTTCCAAATCCTTACAAAGTAGTTTGGCAGCAGGTTCAAAAATGAGGTATCTATACCAGAAAAGATTTCACCTGATAGAACCTCAATTGAAAATAATAGACTCTTCCAAGGATAAGTCAAGCCAAAAAAAGCCATATGCATAGGAATTCTCCTTGCCCAGACTTCTCAGAATGATTATATTGTTGCCAACAGGAAAAATTTCATCAAGGCAGGCAAAACATGTCAGAGCAAAATGGTCGTGTGGATTTGGCCCGACAGGTGGCCGTATTGGAGGAACGCATGAATACGATAACCGAGAGTTATGACCGGGGTTGGAAACTCCTTGAAGCAAAGATGGGGGAAGATAATGCCAAACGAGATACAGAATTTGCCAAACTAAGGGAAGATTACGCAAAACGAGATGCTGAATTGGCCAAACGTGACAAGAACATATCCATCCAGATTTATGCCGTGGCGTTCGGAATCGTTATCGTGATCCTAGGTATTGGTGGAACAATCATCAGCCTGCTGGTTTAAATTCCCCTTTGGGCATCAAAAGTTGCTTCGGGTTTTCATAAAGAAATTTTATCATCCTGCAGTAATTTCCGGCAACTGGTAACCAATGCTTCACTGACCTGGTATTTACTGGCTATGTTCCCGTCGGATCATGTCTCCTGTTGAAACAGTTCCTTTGGCATAAGCAATTCCATGGCCAGATGCAGTAACTCCACTGCCAAAGATTCGGAAACAAGTACCGAGCGGTACAATATATTATTCCTGATGCCCTTGCCCCGTCGATCAGGTCCCGACACAACAGGAATTGGGCAATTTCATAGGCCAGCGTGAACCTTTGGCGATGTCAGGCCTCCCTGGGGATAATTGCCCTTTATTCAACCGTTACCAATGGGGGAATATATAACCGTTAGTGACAGGTGTCAGTAGCGGTATAAAATTACTCCACAATTACGGTCGAAAAAGAAACCATTTTGGCACTCAAAAAAGGAGTGCCAACATATCCCCTCGATCCCCCGCTTTCAGTGGTCTTGACACTCTGGCTGTCGATGATGCCGGCAGTGGGACTTCCAGAATGGCCGGCAAGAATGCGGACAACTTCCTGCAAATGCTTCAGCATGAGGTACCGGTCTTCACCCAGGTATAAAAATAGTTCTGGACCGTGGAAAAAGGCGGATAGGTACTGGGAAGAGTCCGCCAGTGGCAACCGGTGCTAGGCAGATATTGGATGGCATCAACGATCCTTTGCAAGCTGGTCCAGCGAGGCCTTCCCATTCGTTCCTGTCGAGGAAGAAGAGGTTCGATCACGGCCCATTCCATGTCAGTCAGATCCTATTGCATATGGTTATTCGCTCACATATATTTCTGCCAGGCGGTCTTGTTCTGTTTCATGGCTTTCCTCCGTGTAAAGTGGTTTGAATGGAGTGTCGCTTACAACTTTACAGACTTATGGAACAAGCTCTTTGCAATTTCCCTTCAACCAGATTGTTAATGGGCTTGTCGAATTTTTAATTTTTTGATCGCGCACAAGTCAGAATGTCATGCCGAAGGTTATGTAACCGGAAAAGCGTCTATTGTCGGAATTCGATACCGATGCCCTTGCTCCAACCGAAACGAATGAACTGTCCCGCTGCCAATGTCCCTCCAGTCCCAGAACAAACCGTTCACCCGGAGCCATGGAAATCAAATCCTCACCTGACACATTGATGCGTGTTGACTCCCCATCATGGCTTTTTTCAAAATCAATCGAAGCCTTCAAAGATAAATCACCACCCATTTCAGGTGTGGAATTTTTAAATTTGATGACCAGGCCGACATTGAAAGCACGATGGAATGTCTTGGGCATCCTGACATTGGAACCAACCCTGTCCGTGAAGTCCTGCATGGAGACGGATGTCCTCATGGCCCCTATCCGGGGAACCAGTGCAATCCCCCTACCCAGCTTGATGTTTCTCCCGATTTCAAAATCAAGTGACAAACCCCTGGATCCAATGCCGTCGGCAACTGTTCCCCGATTCGCCGAGTGAAATGCCAGCTTGTAGTCTGAAAGGAACAAACCGCTTCGGGCATACCAGCCATCATCCCTGTCAAGGGATAGACCTAAGGCCAGGCCATGACCCTCGGCAAGGATTTTACCCCCCCCCACCATGGTAATCGCAGAAACATCGGCAGAAGCCTGTGTACTGCGAATGGAGGCCGAGACTGCCAGGTCATCCCCAAGCCGGAAATCCACACCTGCCTCGATGCCATTTATTCGTGAACCGTATTCCGCACCCAGGGTCGAGGCCGAAGGCTGGTAGGACATGTTTTCCATTGAAAGGTTTGTCCAGAAGGGTGAACCGGAAGAAACCATTCTACTTCCCGGCGATACAGGCCTATTCAAACCCAGCAGGAAATTTGGTACAACCTCGTAGAGGGCTCCTCTCGGCGCATAGGTGAAAATGAAATCCGCGGCCGAAAAATCACGGTCGGTGATGATGCCCAATGCTGGCTCGGAAATGACCCAGGGATCCTGTTCATGATCAACCAGTACACCTTCCGGCCTGATCCGGATATCCCTGATCCCGACTGGTGCATAGGCTCCAAGGATAACACCGGTCGAACTATCGTGTAGTTTGACACCGTTGATTATGATCGTCGTGCCACCACCGTCATTGAGTATCCAACCATCGCCGATGACCTCGGCAATGCTCCTTTCACCTAGGTTGATATCAAGATGGAGTTTCGGCTTGATAACAGGATCGCCCTCATTTTCCCCGGGTGTATCCCCATGTACAAGGATCGCTCTTCCCGTACCGGTCCTCATGAATCCCTCCGGCCCGATGAACACCCTGCCACCCCCGGCAAGAAAAAGGCTGGTCCCTGCACTATCGATGCTACCGGTTAGATTGACCATTTGCCTGCGATGGCCGCTTTCATCGTATGAACCTCCTCGATGGACAGTACCGGAATCCAGGTAACCAATCCCGACGCCATATGAATCTTCATGCAACACCTTGATGTTGCCACCCACATGGATCGTGATGCCCTGATCCTGCGAAGTTCCGTCATGACGGGCAAAAATCCCGTGGGCCATGGAACCTTCGGTGACGATTGCATCATCCATGGAGGATATTTCAATGTTCCCCTTTCCGGCATGATCGCCGAAGATTCCATGGGCGCCCTCTCCCCTGGTCGAAATATGGTTGGATGTCGTATCAATCCTGATATCCCCCGTTCCAAGGTTTACACCCACAATTCCCCGGGAACTGTCGCCTTCAGTCGTTATCGTGTTTGAAGAAGCCCTTATGGATATGTCACCATTAATGCCCAAATCGCTTTCGGCTCCACGCCGGGCCTGAACACCCATGCTGGTTTCACCTGATGTGGAGATGGTGGAATCGCTGATATTCAGATCAATGTTTCCATTTCCTAGATGCAATGCATACATTCCCAGGGAGGTTTCACCTTCCGTAGTGATGTCGGCTCTCCTGACTTCAAGATTGATCCTTCCGTCGTTTCCCTGATGCAGGGCCAAAATCCCCATGGCCTGGCGAGTGCCCTCAGTGACGATTGCATCATCCGTAGAGGATATTTCGATGTCACCCTTTGTGCTCGCATTGAACCCCTCAATGCCCCTTGATAATTCTCCCCTGGTCGTGATGCGGTTGGATTTTGAAACAATCCTGACATCACCCGTTACATCATTTCGGCCAAACAGGCCCCGGGAACTGTGCCCCACGGTCGTGATCGTGTTTGAGGTGGCCCTCATGAAAACCGTTGCATCGGTTTCGGATAAATCCATTTCAATCAAAACGGCTGAACTGGTATCCCCCCTTGTGGAAATGGTTGATCCGTCAAGTACCAGATTTATGCCTCCCTCGCCATGATGGGTGGTTCTTAATCCCCCGGATCCTGTTCCGGCAGTTTCGATTTCGGTATTCCTGATCGTAATGTTGATCGTACCAATGCTATCATTACCGCGAACAAGATTAATGCCTCTGTTATAACTGACTTCCGGTGTCGTGATCCGGGAGTCCTCGACGGAGAAGTCGATATCACCTTCCCCGCCATGATAGACAAGAACGGCATGATTGTAAGTGCCACCCCCGGATGTTGCAATCTCCGTACCCTTCAGGGAAACATCGATATCACCCTCGTTGACATGCCAGATATAAACCGGATGGTTTCGGAGTGCACCGGGGCTGGATGTCGTGATCGTGGTATCCTCGATAATGACGTCGATATCGTTTTCCCCCTTGTGGTAAACATAAATGGCCGCAGTATAGTCCCCCGATCTGTTGATCGTACCTTTTTTGACAGTACCGGAATTGTCATGGCCGGAGATGTCAATGCTGATTTTGCCCTCGCCTTCGTGATGGACATATATGGCAGCGCAACTGCCGATTTCACTGGTTACATGGGTGATATCGGCCCCCTCCAGGATGATGGTTACATCATGCATGGACAGGACACCCTCCTCATGATGGATTCTTGTTTCGGATGGCCCCGGGGGATCACAGCTTGAAGGGTCTATTATTTCGGCCGACACCTCCAAATTAGCAATTAGATGTAACGCAAGGACAGGAAAGACCAAAAACCTATGAAGTATCCGTTTCATCCATATGGATACTTCAACTACAATATTGTGATCTTTACAATGGATGACGACCAGCAAACCACCCTTTGGTGTAAGGGTTTCAAAAATCTTATCCCCCCCCCTTTTTTTGCGACAATTTTCTGCTCCGGTTCAATTTTTTTTGCCATGTCATTAAGGGAACCTCTATTAAATAGTTTTGCCACTCATTCCCAGCATTTTTTTTCAAAAGGGCCTTCATGTTGCATTATTGTTTCCGTTGTGATTCACTGTACATTACAAACGAATCATTCCCTTTTTGATCAGTGATTCCCGCCAATTTTTTCCTTTAGCTATATATACGTCCTTCAAACAGA